>JBJEAS010000155.1:0-5388 GCA_051869235.1 Prevotella sp. | reverse complement strand
CTGATAATCAGGTGTTATATATTTATTAACAGTCAAAGTGACGAAGTCAGGAAATTTCGCATATGCTCAACTTTCAGAAGTTAAGGAAGTTAAAGGAGTTAAGTAGTTAAGCCAAATGTACATGCGATTAAAAGTCTTTGCGCTTAAATCCGAAGCTCAATACTAATGGCTTAACTCCTTTAACTCCTTTAACTCCTTAACTCCCCAATCATTGAGTACATCAGAAACTTGAACCTTTTACTACATGCGAAAGTTGAGGTTCTTATTTCCCTAAGTCGTTGTAGAGCATCAGCAGACAGGATGCGCTCCAACTGAAATGCGACGCCTGCAGCGGGGCTCCCGTGTGGGTGTCGTAGTTTTCATGTATCGGTGTACCCGAGGTGAGACCTTGCAGGCGGTCGAACACTTGGCGCGTGTAGGCATCCGCCTTTTTGCCGTAGCCGTAGTTGCGATAGGCCTTTATGCCATAGTAGGTTTGGTCGAGCCAAATGGGTCCTCGCCAATATCCGTTGGCATCGTATTTTGGGTTGTCGGCAGCTATCGTTGGGAAAGGAATATAGGTGGAGAATTTCTTTTCGTCGTCAAGCAGGCGGCGTGCCTTGTCGAACTGTTTCTTCGTGGCAATGCTTGCCCAAAAGGGAATGTAGCCCTCGCAACCTGCCTCGCGCACAAAACTGCGTTCGGAATCGAGTCTTCGGTCGAAGAAATATCCTTCCTTCTCGTCGAAAAAGTAGTCGGCAATGCCTTGTCGACGGTCGGGCAAGTCAAAGTCCAGTCCGAGAATGTCGGCAAACTTCTTCAACAGTGTATACTCCATGGCAAGGTAGGCGTTGAGGTCGACACTTTCCTGGTTGGTGCTGTAGGCGTCGTCGCCGTTGCGCAGCATCTCGGTGCCGTCGAACCGTATGGCATTGTCCATTCCGCTTTCCCATGCCGCAGCCTCAAGCGTTCCGTCGACGGAGCCGAACTCGCATATTCCGTTGCCGTCGTGGTCTCGCTTCTCATACCACCATTTATGGTATTTCAGCAGTTTCGGATACATCTCTGCGAGGAATGCGGTATCGGCGTTCTGTTCGTAGATTTCGTTCACTGCCCATGCCGCCAAAGGAGGTTTGGAGTCGCGGTAGTTGTTCTCCGACGCATCGGGATAGATGCAGTCAATCACCATTCCGTCGGGCTGCTGGTAGTCGAACATCACACGTATGTTGTCCTTTGCCAGTTCAGGGAAGAACGAAGCCATGGCGGCGGAAAAGCGCCAGCAGTCCCATGCCCAGCAGCCAATGAAATAGTTTACGGCGTGGCTTGGCACAATGCCGTCATGGTAGACGGCTCTACGCCGTGCCCGCCAGTTGGATATTAGTGTCACTATCGACTTTGCCGCCACACGGTTGTATTCGTTGGGCAGGTCGGTGCGTATGACACGGTCGAAATAGCCTTGCCATCGGTCTGACGATGCCTTCAGCGAAGGCTGCGGGCAGGTCAACAGACTTGTCACTCTTGAAGTGCAGACGGTCAGTTCTGTGTCTTGCTCCACCATGCTTATGGCGAGGGTCAGTTCGTTGTGTCCTTTCTTTACTGTTGCCTTGTAGTTGTGTCCCCTTTGGCTCAAAGCCACATAGTCGGGAAAAGTCAGCACAACGGCTTCGCCGCCCTTATTGCTTATCATCACTTGATTTTCAGTGACCTTGACACCCATCTTGCCGCTGATGCTGTCGGCGCTTAGCACGGTAGTGTCGTCAACGCCTTTAATGGTTAGCAGTGCCGTTTGGGCATCGACAAACTGCAGCGACTGCATCATGTCTGTTGTCCCTTTGCGCAGTTTCATTGTAAGTTCTCCCGGCAGATAATTGTCGGCGGTGATGGATGCGCCTTCTATGCTCACCAATGAACGTGCATACCAGCTGCGATGGTAGATGCTGAAAGGTCCGCAGAATCCTGTCGTTGGCTTGTCGCTTTGCGGCAGGGTGAATCCCATCCATGCACCCATGTCGGTGAAGCATCCGTTCTGACGGCGTGGTGCCCCTGGGGTGAGGTGGATGTCGATAATGTTGTCGTATGCCTTATGGTCACTCTGTGCCATGCTGTCTGTTGCAGGCAGCATGGCGAGAGTGGATGAAAGGGCAATTAAAAGTGTTCTCTTCATTGTTTATTGCCTTTTAATGGTGAATGAATAGTTCCATTCGCGAGGTGTGATGGTGTATTCAGGATGCACCTGCGCTCCCCAAGTGTTGTCGCCTCCCACACCCATTTGTCTGTGGTCGATGTTGACCCATACGAGGTTCTTGCGCTCTATGCTTCCTCCGTGAATATGCATTTTCATGGATGGTACATATTCTATAGCCTCCTGTTCAAATTGCCATGCACTTACACAAAGTGGTTCGTCGCCCTCGAAGTGCAATCCCTTGCCTTCGGCGTCGGTCAACTCAAACCATCGCACGTCGCTCTTGTTGCCCGTTTCTTGTGCACGGACATAAGGGTGATATTGTTCCCACACCGATGCATTGAATATGCCTACAGGACATGCCGCCTTGCGATCGGCATAGTTCTCGTGAGGTCCACGTCCAAACCATTTCATGTTGTCGAACTCTTTTTTGAGTATCATCCTCACTCCAAGTCGCGGCATCTCGGGCAATGGCTTGTTGCCAGGAGTGAAGTGCATGCCTACTCGCATTGTTCCATCAGCGGCAATGGTGTAGGTCATGGTCAGCAGGCTCTCCTGCTCTTCCATATTGAACTCCGACGTTACCACAATGCTGTTCGCCTCTTTGTGTGTAGAGATTTTGTTGAGTTTCATGTTGCTTCCCGCACGTTTCCATGTGGCGCAACGCTCCTCGGTGCCGTTGGCGACGTCGTTGTCGGTCAGACCACGCCAGAAGTTTGGCTGTGGACCGGCAATAAGCATCTCGCGTCCATCGTATTCCATTGACGTCAGTTCGCCCGACAGTTTCGCAAACGTCATTCTGTAGCTTCCTGCATCCGACTTACCTTCTACCATAATGGCATCGGCAGTCTCGCTGTATGCAATGGTTCCCTTCGGAGTCAGTGCCGTGGGGCGCATGAGGTTGA
The DNA here is from genome assembly GCA_051869235.1 of Prevotella sp. Lineage (GTDB taxonomy): Bacteria > Bacteroidota > Bacteroidia > Bacteroidales > Bacteroidaceae > Prevotella. The sequence goes on along the minus strand of JBJEAS010000155.1, from coordinate 2,322 downwards.
CGGGCATCTGCATCTGCTCGAAAGCTACCTCGTGACCTTCGGGTACCATAGGTGTAGCCTTGCGGCTTACTGCCTTCAGGTTGAGGAAATATTCGCGGCTGTCGGTTCGGGGCAGTTCCTTGAATGGGATCTCCATAACAGCCGATGTGTGTGGCTTGAGGTGCGGCAGTGCCATTCGTCCATTCTCCAAGCATTTGCCGTCGGCCTCCACTGTCCATAGCAGCTCGTAGTTGTCGAGTGTTGAGAAGTCGAAGCGGTTTGTCACCTTAATCTTATTGCTTGAGAACGCCACCGGCTCAAAACAGATGTTCTGGTAGGTCTTCTTCACTTGCCAGATGTGCGGGTGGAGCGAACGGTCGGCAGCCACCAGGCCATTGGTGCAGAAGTTTGAGTCGTTGACGACACCCACAAAGCCGAGGTCACCGCCGAACGCCCAAATGTCGTTCCCCTTTTCGTCCTTCTTGGCTATCGCCTGGTCAACCCAGTCCCAGATGAACCCTCCCTGAAGCTGGTCGTATTTGTAGATGAGGTCCCAGTAGTCGTCGAGGTTGCCCACGCTGTTGCCCATGGCATGGGCATATTCGCAGAGAATCAGCGGACGGCGGTCACGCTGGTTTACATGGCGGCGCAAAGCCCATACTCGGGCGTACATGGGGCAGTAGATGTCGGACTTCGCGTCGTATCCGCCACCCTCATACTGTACGGGGCGTGAAGGGTCGAACGCCTTGGCAAAGTCGTAGTTTGCCTCAAACAGCGGACCATAGCCGCTCTCGTTGCCCATCGACCAGATGATGACCGACGTAATGTTTCGGTCGCGGAGCATCATTCGCTCCATGCGCTCGTGGAAGGGTTTTGCCCAATCGGGCTTGTCGGCAAGAGTCTTCAGCTCGGAGTCGAGCATTCCGTGACATTCAATGTTTGCCTCGTCGACAAGATACAGACCGTATTTGTCGCACAACTGATACCATTCCGGCATGTTGGGATAGTGTGACAGGCGTACGGCATTGATGTTGAACTGCTTCATCAGCCTTATATCCTCTACCATGCTTTCTACCGTAATGGTGCGTCCGTTGTGCTGGTCGTGTTCATGACGGTTAACACCTTTTATCTTCAGTGCCACGCCATTGACGTGCAGCTGTCCGAACTTCATTTCCACCGTTCGGAATCCGAAGGGATGTGCAATGCTCTCAACGACTCGTCCACCCTTGTCGATTGTGTTCATAACCAGTGTATAGAGGTAGGGCGACTCGGCATTCCATTGGTGCACATCGGCAAAGGTCTTGGCGAATGTCAGCAGCGTGTCGGCAGAAGAGCTGATGCGTCGACTGGCTTTGAAGAGAGTCTTGCCGTCGGCGGATAGCACCTTTGCCTCTATTGTCATTCCGCGGTTTGGCGAGGCAAGGCTGACGTTGAGATTGAATTCGCCGTCGCGATAGTCGTTTATCAATGCCTGTCCCAACTTGAAGTCGGCTATGCGGCTCTTTGGACGAGCCTGTATGTAGACGCTGCGCTCAATGCCACTGTATTTCCAGTAGTCCTGGTCTTCGAGATACGAACCGTCGCTGTAGCGGAACACCTGAACGGCAAGGCGGTTGTTGCCCTTCTTCAAGTGGCGTGTGATGTCGAAATGTGCGGGCAGACGGCTGTCCTCGCTATATCCTATCGGCTCTCCGTTGAGCCAGACGTAGTATGCCGACTCCACCCCCTCGAAGTCGAGTATGATGTCCATTCCCTTCCAGCTTTCAGGAATGGTGAAGTCGTGGATGTAGTGTCCCACAGGATTGTAGTCCTCAGGCACGAAAGGCGGATTGACGGGGAACGGATAGGTGACGTCGGTGTAGATGGGGGCATCGAAGCCCTGCAGTTCCCAACTGCCTGGAACAGTGATGTTTTGCCAAGCATTGGCATCGAACGAAGGTTTCCAGAAGTCCTTCAGTGCCAGTGAAGGCTTCTTCACCAACTTGAATTTCCATGTGCCGTTGAGGCTGAGGCGTCTCTCGTTGGCGGCATCGACGGCAAATCGTTCCGCATCGGTTTTCTTCAGTTGTGCCAGTGCGGCATGTTCTGAAGTGAATGGAATGAAATGCGCCCTCATAGGCATTCGGCCAATCTGTGTCGTCGTGGCGTCCTGCCATGGCTCTGAGGCGAATGTGTTAGACAGGCATAGTAATGAGACAATTAGCAGACAATATCTTCTCATAGCATTTTTTTATTTTAGTTTCGCATGTGCTCAACTTTCAGAAGTTAAGGAAGTTAAGGAAGTTAAGGAAGTTAAGGAAGTTAAAGACAATAGTAAAAGTCTGGCCTAAACATACGTCATTT
>JBJEAS010000154.1:2793-5395 GCA_051869235.1 Prevotella sp. | reverse complement strand
CCCCAAAAAATGTATTTTTGCAGCGTAAATAAGAGAATAAGTTATGGCAACAATAGAAGAAAGATACATAGCTGAGATTGCCACGTTCACCCCTGAGGAGCTGCGCGAGTATGAGGACAGCCTCAAGGCCTACCGCGACATCAAGAACTCTATTGACACGGCAAGAAGGGAAGGACGTGCGGAAGAAAAGTATGCTATCGCTCAAACCCACAAGTCAATGGGTATGCCAATTTCGGACATTTCTAAAGCCACTGGCTTGCCAGAAGACGAAATAAGTTTGAATTAACAATAAAATAATCCCCGAAATCTCTATAACACAGTTTTCGGGGATTATTACCATTTTTATGGAACTATCTCGTTAAGCGAGAGCAGTGAAAGTTTGAAAACAGTTTAGTTGCCAACTGTTATTTCTTTACATAGTTCATATTCACCTGTTCATATTCCACCCTGCCGTCCTTGTGGCAAGTTACGCGCACGAGATATTTTCCAGGGTTTGGACTGTTGCGCTCACCCATGGAGTCGAGCGTGAGGTAGTGTACACCGCTGAAAAATCGGTCATCCCACTTGTGTACGTGTCCCATGAAGACGATAGTACATTTCCACTCGTTGAACTTGTTCATCATATAGTACATCTCCTCGCGAGGGAATGTTGACGAGAACTGTGTGGTGCTTGGGCGGAAGAAATTGGTGTGAGTGAATACGAAGACGTTGCGGGTCTTCTTTTCCGGATCCACCACGCCTTCTTCTATCAGGTCGATTTGCTTGCGGCCGAAAGTGCCATTGGCGGAATCGAGGAATATAAAGTGATCAACAGTGCCGTCGTCTGACACCAACACGTCGAAATCATAGAACGATGATTGGAAGATGGTGGAGAAGAGAGCCCAGCCATTGTGTGTGATGTCGTGGTTGCCGACAACGGGGAAGAACGGGAAGACGATGTCCTCATATTTCAGGGAGTCTTCCGGACTTTCATCGTATATCCAATAGTCTTCATCCACTTCGCTTTGCGTGAAGTTTCTTTCAACGAACTTCACCTTTGCCTCATCCACACATTTCTTGGTGTTGATGTAATAGTCGGCCTTGGTGTCAGCCAAGTCGCCGAGATGGGCATAGAAAAAGTCGTTGTTCTCCAACCCGATGCTGAACATCTCAGCCAAACGGCCCGTGTCGTCGGCTATGTGGCTGTCGGCGCCAACGATGAACGAGTAGGACTCGTCGTCGGAAGCGTCTCCATAGACAAGGTCAATCAAACCTTCCTGTACATACTTGTATGACATCTCGACACGGTCGTCCACACCTGTGCCTCCTACAAGTACTCCCGTTGCGCTCACCTTGTCGCAGCCAGTCATGCAGCAAGTGATGACTCCGGCGGAGCAAGCCGCCAATATGCTCTTAAATGTCTTTACCATTTTTTTCTAACTCCTATTCTTAATGTTGTTTCATATTTTGATGCTAACTGGCTCATACTGCCTGCCGGACGGATGTTCAGCTCGCCGAACAGGTTGAAGTCTTTCTTCAAACCTGCATAAAAGCGGAATCCCCAGTTGATATTCCAATTCTCATAGTAAAACTCGTCATAGTTGCGGAAAAAGACCCCAATGTTCCAAGAGTTCCATCTCGGGCGTATGTTCACACCCGTGCCGAAAGTCAGTGTCAGAGGTTCGGTATAGGAACTTCCGAGCATACTGTAGGTGATTAGCGACTCACCCACAGTGAGGTCGAAGTAGGGTGTCTCCCATGTGGCGGACAGGTTGGCGGCATACTCGTTGGTTCTGTAGTCGCAATACCTGTTGTACATCAGTTTTGGCGAAATGTAGAAGTCGGAATAGCCCTGTGAGAAGTGGTATGCACCCTTTGCATACACGCTCACCTGTTGTTTGCCGGTCTGGTAGCCAGCTGCACCCTCCACCGACCATCTCTTGTCGAAATGATACTTGTAGTTGGCGTTGAAGGCGGCGAAGAAGCCGGTGATGATGTTGTCGCCGGCTTGCAGGAAGCCGCTTGCCTCGCTGTGGTGCTTGCCGTCAAAGTTGCTCTCGCCGCGGAAGGTCTGGGCGGCAACGCCCGTCACCGTCATCGCAAGCACCAGTGAAATGATAATTGTTACTTTATCTCTCATAATACCTCATTACTAATTTCTATTTATTCAATTTATCAAAAGCTTACGCAGAAAGCACCGCCAAGAACGAAGCTGTTCATCTTTTTCTTGATGGTGCATGATTTGGGGTCGAAGGTGGTCTCGTTCTCACAACCCACGATTGCCTTCTTCAGGAACTCGTCGGGCGAGTAGTCCATGGTGTAGTTCTTCTTGGTGTAGTCGTAGTCGCAGAACACCTTGAACGAGAAGTTCGACTTATAGGCATAGGTCAGTGATATACCCGTGCCCACTTTCATAGTGTTATTTCCGCTTACGGTCATATAATCCCAGTCGCAGTCGTAGTCCTTTCCCCATATTATGCCGCTGTCATCATCCGAATTGTCAAGGTCAACTGACTTTCCCCACGCGTGTCCCCTAATCTCAAGGTCCTGGATTACGCTTCGTCCCACGAGAGCCTTTGTGCCGAGGGCAAAGCGGCTCGACAGAGGAATGTTGAAGTAAAGA
>JBJEAS010000154.1:0-2693 GCA_051869235.1 Prevotella sp. | reverse complement strand
AGATTGACCAAGTTTTGATAGATTGACCAAAATATGTGCCCGCCGTGAGTGTCCCTGTACTTTCGTAAAAAACAGTAACAAATAGACAAGACAGGTAAGAATAGGGTATTTATTGTCGCATTTATACATATTTAACGGGGAAATTTGTCGGAAATATAATTTTATTTATTACCTTTGCAATGTTTTCAATTAAATAATTGGAAACCATCCCCAAGAAAGAAGGCTGTGACGCCCTTATGCTAATAGTATATTTGCTTGCATAGAGTGTATTTTACAGAAATAACGTGAATAATTATGATACATTCCAACATTAGATTCCACATTACCGTCCTCTTAGCCGCTACGTCATTGGCCGTGGGCGCACAAAATGAGCAGTCTGCCCCTCCCAAGCAGAAGGGCGTAATTGGGTTTGCCCACAAGGTGATGAATTTTCTCGACACTATGGCGGTGAGCGGGATTGACACCACATACATCGCAGCCCCCAAGCTGCCGTGGCAGGTGATGACAAAGCTTGCGCTCAACCAGAGTGACGTCAAGATGAAATCTATCGTCAGCGGTTCGGGAATGTCATTGCTCGGCATAACAAGTGACGTGCTCTGCGAACCGCGCATACGCACCGACGTGTCAGCGGCAGTGGGCGCATGGGTAGGCTATCGGGGATATGGTATTGGTTTGTCCAAGCAGGTGGCTGGCGACAAGGGCTTCTATCTTGTACTCACTGCCATGGGAGGCAGATATGGCGCCAACATAAGGTTTCATAACTTCAAGACCAACAATCCTCAGGTGAGATTCAGATACAACACCGACGAAGGCTTGGAGGACTATAGTGAGGAGATTGACCTTGGAGCTCCCATCAAGGTGAATACCGTGACTGCCGACGCATACTATATGTTCAACGGCAAACGGTTCTCCTATTCGGCAGCCTACGACCAGTCGATGCTCCAACTGCGCTCCGCAGGATCGTTCATCGTGGGAGCCACCTTTTTCAGTTCGTCCATCAACTATGCCGACAACCGCAATGCCGACATGATATTCTATATGAATGATGTGGGCAAGATGAAGCAGTGGCAGGCAAGTCTCGGCGTGGGATATGCATACAACTATGTACCCCACCGCAATTGGCTCATCAGCATGATGGCAATGCCTAATGTCTCGTTTGTCAACCATATCAAGGCCTACAGATACAGTTCCAACTGGAAAGAGAATTATATCCAGTTTTTAGGCAATCCCGACGATTATGACTATTTGGGCTTTCTCTTGGACGATAACCAATGGAAAATAATGCCAGAGAACACCGTATCGCGCAACAGTAGTCTGAAACTGAATGTTGATGTCCGCCTTGCTGTGACGTATAACATCGGCAGGTTCTTCGTGGCCGCTTACGGCACTGTCACACAGCATAACTCCAACTACGGCGGCAACAAGACACGCAACCTCTCGTGGTATGTCAACTCGTTCTTCGGGTACAGATTCTAATTCTATAAAATCATTTTATCATAACTAATCATTCTTGTTTATCGAGAAGTTGCCGACGTAGATAGGCTGAGGGGGTCATTGATTTTATTTTGTAGAAATGGCGGTTGAATGAGGAAATGGAATTAAAACCGCTACGAGTGGATATTTCTCCTAATGTTAAACGCCCCCCCTCGGAAGCTGACTCATCTATCAACCGGCATGCCTCGGAGATGCGATAGTCGTTGATATATTCGTAGAAGGTCTTGCCACTGTGATTGATGTACTCTGAGAGATATGACCTGTTGCTCCCAATCTCAGAGGCAAGTGAAACGAGAGAAAGATTTGGGTCGAGATACACCTTGTCCAGATCCATCTTTTGATGCAGCTTCTCGGATATGAAGGCAAACCTGTCAGATACGACATACCCTTCTTCCCCATGCGCCGCTTCGCCGTTTTTCTCGCCAAGGACATCTTCTTCCCAGGACTTCTCTTCCTGAGTCTTGGCCTCACTTTCCTTCAGTTCCTGCAATCCCACTACAATACGGTGTCGGTCGGTGAAATAAACAAGTACATACCATATTGAGATACTGAACACATCGAAGAACACCTCGCTTGCCCATGTAGTATCGTTAAAACAAAGGACATACACGACAAACCACGAAAAATAGGCTGTGGCGCAACTACCTACCCATCGCACATTAATGTTGAGAGTGTATGAATAATTGTTTTCGATAAAGCGGTCGTAGCGCGATACATATATCATGATAAGCACAAAAGACACCAATGACACCAATGCCGACAGTATGTATGCTACCGTCACCACCGTTTCGTTGCGCAATATAATATAAATAGGTATAAGAATAACAAAAAGGACAACAGTAGGAGAGAATCTCTTGACAGTGACAACGCCTGGACGTGCGGCCTCGAAGAAGAAGGCGCAAACGAAGGGCGTACACGTAATATCGATAAGACTGACCACATTCATCACAAACATGTCCTCCATCAATGGCGTAAACATGAACACCACATCCTTGAGAAAACCGAAGGCGGTAAAACAAATGGCAATGAACAACACCTTAACCAAATTATCGCGATGGCGATACTTGGCAATTTTGATAGCCCACAAGACAAAAAACAGTGTTGCCATACCTCGGGTGTAATGTGCAAGGGCTTCTATGGATAATGATTCTAACATCTCGTATTATTTATTAATGAGTGCAAAATTACATATTTTCAAT
>JBJEAS010000153.1:0-5408 GCA_051869235.1 Prevotella sp. | reverse complement strand
AAGAGAATATTATTAATCCACAGATGACACAGATGGACACAGATGGGTGTCCGCAGGCAGACTTTGAGGGGGAACGCGAATTTCCACGAATTGACCGTGAATTGAAGGAAAATAATATTAATCCACAGATCACACAGATGAACACAGATGGATGTCCGCAGGCAGACTTTGAGGGGGAACAGCAATTGCCGGAAATTAGACAGCAATTAAAAGAAATTGGTCCGCAAGCGGACGATAGGAGTGAACGCGAATTTCCACGAATTAGCCGTGAATTGAAAGAAATTGGTCCGCAGGCGGACGAGAGGAGGGAACGCGAATTTTCGGGAATTAAACGTGAATTTAAGAAAAATAATTATGTGCCTTGGATGATTTGTGAGCCGAACGCAAAGGAAGGAAAGAAATTGTTGGCTGAAATTATGCAGGGCGGGAACTTCGGGCAATATGACACTCGTGATGCTGCGCTGAAAAGAGGGGGTATGGTGAAGCATGGGGTGTGGAAGTTGAAGCGTGTGATGAGACTCGTCTGCAGCTATCCTGAAGAGGCTCTGTGGGAGCCGGTGTTTAGGGTGTGGCACCTCGTTTGGAGAGGGATTAATGGTTGATGATGAATGATGATTGATTGATTGATGACGAGTGATTGATTTCATTAAAAAGATATGTAAAAGTGAAGAAAATGGAGTTTTCTCTTGGTTTTTCGAAAGAAAAGTCGTAAATTTGCAGAAAAATCGCAAATATCGGGTTTAAATATATGATTTTAGAGTTTTGTCTGAATAATTACCTGTCGATAAAGGATGAGATGAAAATCTCCTTTTTGGCAACTTCGCTCAAAGAGAATCTCCCTGAGCAGAATGATTCTGTGCCGCTTACTGACACGGGGTTTACACTATTGCGCAGTGCCGTGGTTTACGGTGCCAATGCTTCGGGGAAGTCGAATGTGCTGAAAGCTTTGGCTTTTTTCAAATGCTTCATCACAGAGTCGTTTATAAACAGTCAGGCTGGTGAGGGTATTGATGTGGAGCCATTCAGACTTAACTCATCTTCGGTTCAGGAACCGACAATGATGGAAGCTACATTTACGGATGGCAGCTTTATTTACCGTTATGGTTTTGAGATTACGTCTAAAACCGTAATTGCAGAATGGCTGTATCAGAGGGCTTGCAAGAGACGTGCCAAAGAGGTAGAGATATTTTATAGGGAAAACGGGGCAACAAGTGTGCATCAGCAGAGCGACCTCATCAGGGAACTGGTTGCCAAGAAGATGATACGCGACAATGCCCTAATTTTATCTACTGCTGCCCAATTTAATGATCCAAAGGCTGTAGCCATTCTTCGTTGGATAGGTGACACTCAGGTCATCTTCTGTTCTGAAGACGAAAAGCTTTGGCAACAGGCAATCCGACATCTTGATGACGAAAGGGTGCGCGAGAGGATAACCGCTTTTGCGCGTTACGCTGACCTTGGAATTGAGGAAATCAGCAAAGTGGACAACAGAATTGTGAGCAGACACCGGCAGTATGACGATGAAGGAAGGGAGGTGAACAATGTGGCATTTTCATTCCGTGGCAACGAGTCGGAGGGAACTGTCAAATACTTCTCGCTGTCATTCCCTATCATCGATGCCTTGGACAACGGTAAGCGTGTGATAATCGATGAGCTTGACTCCAAGCTGCATCCACTGCTTGTAAGGAAGATTGTTACGATGTTCAATTCACCGGAAACGAACCGAAAGGGGGCGCAGCTGTTGTTTACCGCTCACGACACCTTCTTGCTCGGAGCCGGATTGTTCCGACGCGACCAGATTTGGTTCACTCAGAAAGATAGTTTCGGCGCTACTGAGGCTTATTCGTTGGCAGAATACAAGGTGAGAAGTTCTTCGCCTTTTGAGCGTGACTATCTCCAGGGACGATATGGTGCAACACCTATCCTTGGTGACATCGAGAACATGTTTAAGGAAAGGAAATGACATGGGAAGGAAAGGGAATGGACACCGCAACGGAGGCATATCACGCAGACAAGGTGTTAGGGATGTGAAGCAGTCGTTCCTCATCGTGTGTGAGGGTAAATGTACTGAGCCTGACTATTTCAAAGCTTTCCGCATGACTGCCGCCACCATAAAGATTGTCGGTCAGGCAATGAATACGACCAGCCTCGTGAGCAAGGCTATCAGTATCCGTGATATGGAGGCGACCAAGAAGAGATGTTATGACCAGTGTTGGGTGGTCTTTGACAAAGATGACTTTCCTGCAAACGACTTCAATAACGCCATTACTATGGCACAAAAGAATGGGTTTCGTGTGGCATACAGCAATCAGGCTTTTGAATATTGGTTTCTTCTCCATTTTAATTTATACACGGGAGCATTGCATCGTGACAATTATGCATCAATGCTGACAAAGCTGTGTGGTATGACGTATAGCAAGCGGGAGGGTTTTGGCACTATTATGTATAATAGAATCTATGGACTCCAATCGACTGCAATACGCAATGCCAAGGCTGTGTTGAAGGAAGTTTCGCAAGGAAATCCTGCAATGGAGGAATCCTCGACAACAGTACATCTGTTGGTGGAAGAGTTAAACAAATACATTTGAAAAGTGTAATTCAAACAATAGGGGAGATAATATATGATAATTGCTTGTCCGCAGGCGGACGGTGGAGGAGAACACGAATTTATTCACACATTATCAATATCAAGAGGAGTTCATCAAGCTACGCAAGTTTCACGAATTATCCGTGACTGCGAAGCTGATGAACACCTATAAAAACAGATAATGTGCGAACTAATTGAAAGAAAATAATATATATCCACAGATGGACACAGATGGACACAGACTATATATGATTAATGATTATTGATTATTGATTAATGATGAATGATTGATGATTGATGATTTGATGGATAAATATGCAGGTTTTTGGTGATTTGTTTGGTGGATTGAGAAAGATGTTGTAAATTTGCGGCATGATTTCTCTTGGAGTCATTAATAATGATTTTATTATGAACATTGATAAACATATTAATAATATATTAAATGGAACAGAAGACCTTCCTCAGTTTAATCAGCCAGAGCATGCAGGAGTCTGCTCGGCTGGTCCGCTCCTCGTTGGGGCGATCCTCGTATGTGATTTCACCCGAGAAAGCCTTTCGGCAGGTAGAAATGTTAGAGACGGCGAAACGGCTCCAGCAAACTGGGAAATAGACGAGGCTCAAGAACAAGCTGTTCAGACTTGGGCTGAAAAAAGGGGAGTTTGGATTCCTGAAGCCGAAGATTGGCTTAAGGATAATTTCGGGCCAGAGCTTGCTCATGGGGCAGAGGCTAAGGTGTTTTGCCGAAAGGGTGACTCGCATGTTGTAAAACTTCGTGCTTCTATCTATTCAACTCTTGGCCGTGCGTTGGAGGCTATTGGCCTTCACAATTACCTTTTCCCTGAGACAATTATGCGAGTAGTAGGCTTTACGCGTGATGTTGATGGATTGTTTCGTATTATTTTGACACAGCCCTATATTGAGTGCCTAAGGCTTGCCACAAAGGAAGAAATTGACTTTATGGTATCTCAGAAAGGATTTCAGAATAACGGAGATTCGTCCGGGGTTAATTATATTTCAAATCGGCTTTCTCTTGAAGATATGCATCCTGCTAATGTGTTTGTTGAGAGTCTGTCAAGAAAACCTGTTTGTATTGATTGCATTGTTAAGTTCAAAAGATCGGGTGAACAGTGGACAGACACCGTTCAATAATGTTGTTTTGTTTTAGTCAGACATTGCGAAGCTGATGAGCTTGCGAATAATTTCCATTAATGTTCAGCAATATTTCTTCCGTAAAACGAGCTTTTCGACGTTTGTTATAAATAACTATATCTCTTAATGTCAGTCATTTAGTAGAACTCTAAAATATATTTGTGGCTAAGAGCGGCGGCTCTTAGCCCTTTGCTGCATTCCCTATATTCAAATTAGAACGCAATACTATGAAATCAGAATACTATTGGACATTTCGGATTGAGTCGAGCGATTTTCGATTAAGGATTAAGGATTAACGATTAAGGATTAATTTTCGATTAAGGAGTACTTTCGATTAAGGATTAAAGATTAATGATTAAGGATGTACTTTCGATTAATGATTAATGATTATTGATTAAGGATTGATGGAACAGAAACAATATAAGGGCAAGAGGGGAAAGATGGCTTCGCTAATGTCGGAGGACGAGAAACAGAAAGGGAATATACAGGACTTGTCTTACGACTTTGCGTGCAGAATGGTCAGGTTATATCAATACTTGACGGAAGATTCAGAGTATAAGGAGTATGTGATGAGCAAGCAACTGTATAGAAGCGGGACAAGTGTGGGTGCGAACGTGAGAGAATCGCAACATGCGCAATCTGATAAGGATTTTCTAAGCAAAATGTCTATTGCTTATAAGGAGGCTGACGAGACAAGCTATTGGTTGAATCTGTTGCATGACAATGGCTATTTGTCTGAACAACAGTTTATGTCTATCGACAATGACATACAGCGTCTGCTAAAACTCTTGTCGAGCATAGTGAAATCAATGAAAAACAAAATATCGGATAATAATCATTAATCTTTAATCCTTAATCAAACAATCATAAATGGTGCGACGAAAGATAATAAACGCATATCCACGATTCAAGGAGTTCAAGGATTTGGTTGCGGCGGGCGATAATGTTGCTGCTGTGCGCAAGGGCTTGGACTTTTTGCGGTTTGTGGGACGGGAGTATGAGCGGAAGCAGGTGTATGACCATGTAGAATGGGATGGCGATGACTTCTATACTCGTGAGGCGGAAGAGATTCTGGCGAATGTTCTTCGAAATGACAGGACTCCAAAGGAGTGTGTGGAGATGGCACGGAAGGAGATAGCGGAAATAGAGGCGATGGAGGCGTATGACGACTATTGCTTGGCTTTCTTCGATAACGTGCATGAAGCGATGGAATTCCGTTTGGCGGATGCTGCCCGGTATATCGAGGAGATGGATAGGCAGATTGAACGGCACTCTAAGGACTACAGAAAGGACTTGGAGAATGGGCAATTTGAGGTGTTCTGCGCTTTGGGTAGATATAATGCGCTCGACGACTTGTTGGAGAAAAAGATTGACTATCTGATGTCTTTGGGTGACGAGAAGGGCATTGGGAAGGTGGTGGAGGATAATCTTTACATGCCTTCGGTATCGGCTTATGTGGTCAACAGATTGATAAATGACGGCAAGGATGAAGAGGCAATTGCGGCGATTGACAAAGTTCTGTCGGTATTTCGTTCAGACAGGTTTACGGCTTCGGCTCAGCTGCATTTGAAGAAGGCATTGCTGTTGGAAAGGAAGGGCGACAAGATGGGTGTAGCTGAGGAATACAGACGGGTGTTCCGTCAGCAACTGAGCAACAAACGGTTGTACTTTG
>JBJEAS010000152.1:0-73492 GCA_051869235.1 Prevotella sp. | reverse complement strand
AAATGGCATCATATAGCCTCAGTGGACTTTCAGGATGTTGTAACTTTGCAGCGTCGAAGAATTGAAAGAGGAGTGTGAAGAGAGGAGAGAGGAGTGTGGAGAGAGGAGTGAGATTACCGAAGCGGCAAGGGCTGGGGGTGTGTGCGTCCCAGTGCAAACGAACTTTAATACTTTTAATTTTAATTCTTTAACTGAACTTTTCCACCCTTTCCTATGCAGTGCGGTAACTTGCTCCCCCTCTAAGATAGAGGGGGTGTCACGCAGTGACGGGGGCGTATGAACCGCGGCATAAGTAATATTACCTTGCGAGGCAGTACATACTCCCTCCCCCCTTCGGGGTACTCCCCCTAACTTAGGGGGAGAGCAAGTTACCGAACTCAATAGATTTAGCCTTGATACTTACATATTGTAAGGTGATTATCAAAGGTGGGAAAGTTCAGTTATTAAGAATTAAAGTATCTGAAGTTTTTCGACCTGTACGGTTGAAAAACTTCTGTTCGATATTTGGTAGGAAAGATCAGTTGCTTTACTTGTTTGCTTCGCGATATTCCTTAGGTGAACAATTATGTAATGTCGTAAACTCGCGATAGAAGAAGGCACGGTTGCGAAAACCGCATAGACCGACAATTTCGGAGATACTTCTGTCGGTGGACTTCAACAGTTTCTCTGCACGATCCATTCTGAATTCAAGAATGAAGTCGGTAGGCGACACATCGGTGAAGAGTTTGAATTTCCTGTATAGCTGGGTGCGGCTCATTGCCAGGTCTGCTGCAAGCATTTTGGCGTTGTAGTCCTCGTTTTGATAGTTCTTCCCTATTTTATCCACCACGCTATACAGGAATTCTGTTGTCTCATTAGTCATGTTGTCGCTTCCTATCTTTCGCATGTATGACAATGGAGACTCGAAGTAGTCGCGCATTTGGTCTGTTGCCGTCAATTCCCTTTCAACCATCGCTTTGAGATAGTCGCGCCGGAAAGGCTTTTCGAGAATGCTGTTGGCTCCTTGTCTCAGCATCTCGGCACCAGCGTCCTTGTCGTTTGAGCTGCAAATGGCGATGATGGGAGTGAAACGAGTGTTCTCCGATGTTTTTATGGCAGTGATATGCACTTGGTTTTCGGGCGACGTTGGTTCATAGATAATCAAGTCGTAGGAGTGTCCCATGTCTCTGTCAGGTTCAAAGTTGCCTTCGGCAATGGTTGTAATGTTGAAGTCATTGTCAAGCGAAGTCTTGATAAGTTCCGTCATATTCTCGTCGTCGTCAATAAGGAGAATGGCTTGTTTCTTGCTTTTTATGATAGTGTCAATCTTTGATTTTGTCTTTTCGTTGTTCCTTTCTTTTTCTATTGCGGCTTTAGGCATTTGGCTAACGACAATGGCAATGGTTGCCATTGTTGCCGATGTTTCTCTTATCTCTACATATCCCCCCAGTCTTTTAGCAATCTCGTTGCTGATGGTAAGCCGGAAGAATTTCACGTCCTCGCCTCGTTTCATGTCGTTTTCGTAGATGTCGAGTGCCCTGAACGAGTTGAAGATGTTTTCGATGTCGTCCTTTTTTGGAACTTGTCCGCTGTAGCTAATTTCTACGGCAAGTTTATTTGGCGAAGGCTTACAGCCTATTGCCAGCAGTGAGTTGTCGCCAATGCTTCTGAACACATAGTTGAGAATGTTGTGTACGGCCTTTAGGAACAGCATCTTGTCTGTTGTCAGCACGAGTGTGGGTTCTATGCCGATGTCGAGAGCCACTCCGTGTTCCGTTATTTGGTTGGCGTAGGGGTCGAGTGAATATTTTATCGCCTCGCAGAGGTGGAATTGTTCAGGTGTTATTTCAATGTTGTCGTTTTCGGCGGACTGAATCTCGGAAAGGCGCTTTATCAATCTGTCCATGTCGTTGACGTTGTCGCTTATCTTTTCGATGTTTTTTCCAATTCCCTGCTCGTATGAGTAGGTTCTGATGTCTTCTATGGCATGGTAAACGTGCGTTATGTGGCTTGAGAATCGGCTTGCCACGCTGGCGAAGAACCTCAGTTTGGCATGGTGTATGTCTTCCTTGTTCTTCATTGCCTGTTTCTCCAGTTCCCTTTCATGTCGCATCTGCAGTTTCCTCTTTTTGTTCTGATAAATCTGCCATACGATATACACCGCCAATGCAATGTAGATGCAGACAGACCACCATCTTGCCCATAGTGGATAGCTTATGCTGAATGGTATTTCAAGCGGAGCATCACTCCATACATGGGTAGAGTTGCTTTGTCTGACACGGAGTACATAGTTGCCCGGTACCAGGTGGTTGAGTAGTATTTCCCTTCTGTTGCCTATGTTTATCCAATCCTTGTCATTGTCGTCCCAAAGCGAGCGTCTTTCCAGTCTGTAGGAAAGGTCGCAGCGGTCGTTACTGATAAAGTCCATTATGGCGAATGAGAATTGGCACGACACCATGTCGTAGTCGAACAAATATTTGTCGACCAGGGGTATTGTAACATGATCTGCCTTCACGTCACATAGCTGCAGTTGTGGCATGTAAGAGTCCTCTTCGAGCAATAGCGGATGAATGGCACTAATGCCATTCGTCCCACCGAACAATATGCTTTTGCCTCCGTTCCACGTCAGTCCGGCACCGTCGGAGAATTCGTTCCCCTGCAGTCCGTCAGAATGGCTGAAGTTAAGCGGTTCGCCGGCTTTGTTCAACCTCGACACGCCTTTGCTCGTACTCACCCATAGGTTGCCCTTGCAGTCTTCCTGGATGCTGTGGATGTTCAGGTCGGGCAGACCTATGTTGTTGAAGTGCTTAAAGACAGGTTCTCCCTTGATTGTGGTCATCATGTCGAGTCCTTTCGACATTCCTATCCATATTCTGCCCTTTCGGTCTTTGTAGAGCGAGATGATGTCGTTGTTCCATAGCGACTGGTTGTTGCCGGGCTCGTTGCGGTATGTGTCCAGTTTGCCGGTCTTTGTGTTTAGGCGCATCAGTCCGCCACCTCTTGTACCAGCCCAGATGAAGCCACCGTCGGTTATTACCGAATAGACGATGTCGCTCTTCGTGTTTTCATCCTTCGACTTTCCATATTGTCTTACCGACTTTATCGCATTGCCGCTCAGTGTCACCTTCAGCAGTCCGCTTCCGCTGCAACCGAGGAACAGTGTTGTGTCGCTTGTCTCTACGATGGAGTAGACTGAGAGAATCTTCTCTCTGTCTCTTCCGTTTAGACAAGGCATTTCGTGGAGTCTGCCTTCCTTATAATAATGCAGGCCTATTCCGTCGGTGCCTACCCATATTCTCCCTTCCTTGCTGTTGCATAATGCGAAGACGGCATTGTTGCTTCTGCCTGGCCCTACATTGTGGTTCTCCAGCATCTCCATTTGCCGGTTTTGATTTATCTGATAAACTAAAAGCCCCTCGCCCTTAGTGCCGACAAATAACTTGTTGCCCTTTTTAAATATGGACCTGACAGGCAGACTGCGCTCACCTATTTTATATGAGTTGATGATTTGTTCGCACTCGAAGAACTGGTACAGTCCCCGGCCGTCGGTACCAATCCAAATTACTCCTTGCTTGCCATACATTGCCGCCGTTATGTTGACATTGGCAAGATGAAGTTTCGGTTGCTGATTGGCAAAGAAGGCATAGCATCCATTCTCAGTACCTACGATGTAACCCTTGGGAGTTTTCGCAATACAAGTCACTTTGGCAGCAACCGACATTCCCGACTCTACTAACGTGTTGCCCCTCAGGTATGACAATCTTCCGTCTTTTTGAATCCATAGTGTCGACACGTTGTCGAATGTCATTGAGCCAACGTTGCTGGGCAATGACGTTTTCCCGACAATTTTCACATCGTGACCTACCACCTTAGCCATATATAAATTGCTATTGCCACAGACGATGAGCTTGTCGTCAGCGTCAAATCTCATGCCGGATATTCTCTCGTCAATGACATTTGCCGTGTTCAGGGGTACAAAAGCTTGTTTTCCCCTGTCATAAACGAACAAACGTCCGCCATTATAGTTTGCCACGATAGTGCCACCCTTGCTTATTGTGGCGATGAAAGCCTTTTCAATGTAACCGATATTGGCAGGACTGTCCAAGAAGAATTGCCGTGATGTATTCAGCCTTTTCGAGAATCTGTTTATTCCATATTCCGTCACAATCCAAAGTATGGAGTCGTTCTCCTCAAGAATGTCTCTTATGACGGGATTCGACAACGACGAGTGGTTGTTGGGCATCGAGCTGAAATGCTGCATTGAGTTGCCGTCGTATCTGTTAAGGCCGTCCCATGTGCCTATCCACACCATTCCTTTCCGGTCTTGCAGAATGGCGTTTATCGAACTGTTGTTCAGTCCGAAAGTATTGTCGATGTTTCTCTGTTCCCACTGTTTCGCCACGGACACTGTAGTGACAAATGTCGACAAGAGGATGGATATTGCTACGGATAATAAAGGCTGCTTCTTGTTCATCGTTAGGTTATTTTGGGCGCAAATATACTAAAAAACTGTATACCACGTTTATTTTCTTAGTTAAATTAGACAAAAAGTGTATACATACGTCTCAATTTAGTGTACAGATGTGCTTTTAAGCTTTCGGAACCGTAGTATACAAGTTTGCACGCATATATACAGCTTTCGACAATCAAATTGCCTAAATTTGCACCGTCGAAAGACAAAAGCCGGCTTCCGGAAAGCTAAATAACAATATCTAATAACATTAATATCTATCAAAATGGACATAGCAAAAAGAAATGAACAGAACCCGATTCTGTCGCCCAAAGACTTCCAGCCTGCCATAGAAGGTATGGAAATTGCATGCCTGCTAAACCCAGGTGTGTTTAAGATGAACGGACGTGTAGGTTTGGTCATTCGCGTTGCCGAGCGCCCAAAGCAGCAAGAGGGGAAAATAAGCTTCCCTATCTACACTCCCGAGGGATTCAAGGTGCTGGAGTTTGCCGAGAACGATCCCGCTCTCGATGCCACTGACCCACGCGTGATAAAGTATAAGGGTCAGGATTATCTGACAACCCTATCCTATCTGCGTCTCGCATTCAGCGAGGATGGAGTACACTTCAAGGAAGATTCTGCCTACAAGCCGATATTTGGCAGTCGTCCTGCAGAGTCGTTCGGAATCGAAGACTGCCGTGTGGCTACTATGGACGATGGATATTTCCTTACATTTACAGAGGTCTCGCCTGTGGCAGTAGGCGTAGGCATGATGCATACCAAGGATTTCATTACTTTCGAACACGAGGGCATGATATTCCCTGCACACAACAAGGATTGTGCCCTGTTCGATGAGAAGATTGGTGACAAGTATTTCGCCCTGCATCGTCCGAGCAGCCCCGAACTGGGTGGCAACTATATGTGGATAGCCGAGAGCTACGACCGCATCCACTGGGGACGTCATGAGTGTATAGCAACCACGCGTGAGGGAAAATTCGACAGCGGTCGACTTGGTGCAGGTTGCTCTCCAATAAAGACTGATAAGGGATGGCTTGAGATTTATCATGGAGCCACACGTGAGAACCGTTATTGCCTTGGAGCCATGCTTCTCGACCTCAATGACCCTACAAAGGTGCTGGCACGCAGCGAGGAGCCAATAATGGAGCCAATAGCATCGTACGAGCAGACAGGCTTCTTCGGCAACGTGGTGTTCTCGAATGGTCAGATAGTAGATGGTGACATCATACATATTTATTATGGTGCAAGCGATGAGGTCATCTGTCAGGCAGACCTTTCGATAAGTGAGATTCTTGCAACATTGAACGTATAAGGGCACAAAATCAGAAGCAACATGAAAGGATTACTAAGGGAATTCAGTTTCTTCCGCAGTCAAGAGCACAACATGAAGGTGCTTTTGCTGACCAACATGATTTATGCCTTCGTGCTGCCTGTCGTCGAGATTTTTGCCGGAGCCTATGTAATGCGAAGCACCAACGCCCCCTCAATGGTTGCATACTATCAGTTGGCAATGTATGTCGGAGTGGTGTTCACGTCGCTTGTCAACGGGATCCTTCTCAAGCAAGTGCTTATAAAATACCTATATGCAGCCGGCATCCTGGTGAGCGGACTCTCGCTTGGAGGCATGATGCTCATCGAAGGTCTCGGCATTGTAGAGCTTGGCATAGCGGGGTTCCTGCTTGGAGCCGCTTCGGGCTTCTTCTGGACCAACCGCTACCTGCTGACACTCTACAATACCCACGACGACAACCGCAACTACTTCTTCGGCCTTGAGTCGTTCTTCTTCTCGGTGGCAAACATCACGGTGCCACTTGTCATAGGAGCCTTTATAGGCGGAATGGCAGGAAAGGAAATGTTCGGCATAGATTTCGATGCCGCCCTTTGCTACAAGATTGTCATGGCAGTGGTCGTATTGGTGACCATTCTCGCTGTTTCCGTCTTGTCAAAAGGACGCTTTGTAATGCCTAAGGACACGTCGTTCATGCACTTCCGCTTCCATGCATTGTGGCGTAAGATGCTGGCACTGGCAAGTCTGAAGGGCATGGTTCAGGGATTCCTTGTCACGGCACCCGCCATACTCGTGATGAAGTTTGTTGGCGACGAGGGAGCCTTGGGAACCATACAGGGAGTGAGTGGAGCGTTGACGGCAATACTCGTCTATGTCCTCGGTCGTGTGGCACGTCCAGAGCACCGCCTGTGGATTTTCCTTTCCAGCGTACTCATCTTCTTCGTTGGAACACTCTGCAACGGCATGATGTTCTCGGCAATGGGAGTGATAGCGTTTGTGCTGTGTAAGGTAATTTTCCAGCCGTTGTTCGACCTCGCCTATTTCCCCGTGATGATGAAGACGATAGATGTGGTGGCAAGAATAGAGCGTCGCAACGAATACACATACATCATGACCCACGAGGTGGGAATGTTTGTCGGCCGTTTCCTTGGGCTCAGCATCTTCATTGCCCTTGCCAATTTCATTTCAGAGGACTTTGCGCTGAAATACGTGCTTGTCATAGTAGCCGCATTGCAGTTGCTTGCCTATCCTCTTGCCAAAAACATAACAAAACATTCAGAAACTTTAGAAAAACTATAATATGAAAGCAAAAAACACCATGATTGCAATGGCTGCCTTGGCAGCTCTAACGGCTACATCGTGTGCCGACAGTAGTGACTACGGAGCCGCCGTTGAGCAGGTGTCAATAAGCCGCATAGACTCCATGCCCGACATGCCTTCGACCTATGAGATGCTCGACTGGAAGGAAAAGGCGAGGAAATTCGACGCCTACGCCTTCGACTGGAACAACAAGGGCAAGCTGGGGCCGCTGATTTGGGAGGACGATGCACGCCGCAATGTTAACCAGACGACATTCGGCCTCTATACTGCCCTCGGCGACATCCGACAGGGATCAAACCACAACGGAGGCGAGTTCCACGAGTCGCTCAACTCACTTGCCGCCATTCTCGGTGCTGGTCTCATTGGCATCGACAAGACCAATCAGGACGGTCGTAACTACGTAAAACTCGTGCAGAACTTTTTCAACTCTGCCAACGGTTGGAACATAGTGATGAACAACACCAATCCAGACGTTGCAAACCTTGGAGGCGGTTATGGCCGTGACTGGTGGTATGACGTTCTGCCCAACGCTCTTTTCTATGCCGTGAGCGACGTGTTCCCCGGCGTTGACGGTGCCGACAACATCATGCGCTCAATAGCCGAACAGTTCACTAAGGCAGACTCGGTACTCAACGGCAACTATGACTATTCGTATTTCGACTATGGCAAAATGCAGGGCGGACGCAACAACATCCCTTATCAGCAGGATGCTGCTGGTGGTCATGCCTACGTGCTGCTCTGTGCCCACAAGAAATTTGGCGACGCACGTTACCTCCAGCACAGCGAAAGCGCCATCGAGGCACTGCTCGCACAGAATGAGAGCCGCTTCTACGAGGCACTGCTGCCGCTCGGCATCTACACTGCCGCTTATCTCAACGCCACGGAAGGCAAGAACTATGACACCCATAAACTCATAGACTGGGTATTTGACGGATGCAAAAGTCCTAACGGACGTACAGGTTGGGGCATTATCGTGGGCAAATGGGGTGACTACGACGTCAGCGGCCTTCAGGGCAGCATCACCGACGGTGGCGGCTATGCCTTCCTAATGAACAGCATCAAGCCAGCATGGCCTCTCGTGCCAATGGTGAAATATGAGCCGCAGTATGCCGCCGCGATAGGCAAGTGGATGCTCAACAACGCCAGTGCGTGCCGACTTTTCTTCCCAGGCAATATCGACGAGAAGCACCAGTGGGCTCCTGAGCTGCGCGACCTGACAGACAACAACATCGCCTACGAGGGACTGCGCAAGTTCGACGACTACGGCAAACCGGAATTGAAAGGCGTATCGCCTGTAGCCATCGGCGACGGACCTAAATGGATTGAGGGCAACCCTACGGCAAGTATGATGAGCCTCTACAGCACTTCTCCAATAGGCATCCTGGGAGCTATCGTCACAACGACAGACGTGGAGGGAATACTGCGCCTCGATTGCAACGCCACTGATTTCTACTCGCCAAGACCCTACCCTACCTATCTATATTACAACCCGTATGGTGAGGCAAAGGACGTAACCTACACAGCTGGCGAAGCGTGCGACCTGTTCGACATCGTTGCCAAGCAGTACGTGGCAAAAGGCTTGACGAAGGACGGGAAGATACAGATACCGGCCAAGTCTGCAAGAGTAATCGTAGAACTGCCGACAGGCACTGAACTAAAACTGAAAGACGGCAAGATCATTGCCAATGGTGAGAACATAATTTCATATAAGTGAACAAGTTGACAAGTTGACGAGTTGACAAGTTATTACAACAAAAAAAGAAAATAATCATGTTTAAAAGATTTTTAATATTTGTCGTTGCCTTCACTATCTCTGCCGCACTTTATGCGCAGAAAGGCAAGACAGTACAGGGAACTGTCTATGACAGCAATACTGGTGAGCCCCTTATCGGCGCCACCGTCATGGAGACTGGAACAAGCAATGGTACGGTAACCGATTTCGACGGGAACTACAAACTTGAGGTCAGTGCCGACGAGATAACAGTATCTTACGTCGGCTACATCACCGCAAAGGTGAAGACTCCAAAGGAGGGAACATACAATGTGAACCTGAAGTCAGACAACGCTCTCGACGAAATCGTTGTAGTGGGATATGGTACACAGCGAAAGAGCGACCTTACAGGATCTCTGTCGTCGATGAGTGAGAAAGACTTCAAGAACTATGCTACTTCAAACGTGTCGAACCTCATGGCTGGTAAGGCTGCCGGTGTGTTCGTCAGCACAAGTTCAGGTCAGCCTGGTGCCGACGCCGTGGTGCGTGTGCGTGGTATGGGTACCGTGAACGACTGTAACCCTCTTTATGTGGTTGACGGACAGTTTATGGACAATATCTCAAGCATTAATCCATCCGACATCGAGCGCATTGAAGTACTCAAGGATGCTTCCGCCTGCGCCATCTACGGATCGCGTGGCTCCAACGGCGTTATCCTCGTCACTACAAAGGGAGGGCAGAAAGGCTCTACGGTGATCACACTCGATGCGGCAGTAGGCGTACGCAGCAGCTACAAGGCTCTGGACATGATGAACAGCGACCAGTATTATGACTTCATCACAACAGCCTTTGCCAATGACCAGACCTTCGACAAGACAAAATTCACGAACCAATATAAGAAAGGTTACAGTACTGACTGGTGGGACGAGTGTACACGTCAGGCCTTCAACCAGAACTACAATGTGAGCATACGTACAGGCAACGAAAAGTCACGCACTTCGATGAGCCTCGGATATGTTGACGAGCAGGGAACAATCATCGAGACAGAGTTCCAGCGCATCACGGCACGCCTCTCGCATGAGTACGACATCAACGACTACATTACCGTGGGTGGCGTTGCAAATATCGCAAAAATGAAACAGCGCGATGCAAACAGTCTGCCAAGCTTCGACTTCATACAAAAGGCAGACCCATTCACTCCTGTCATCAACCCACTGGTTGACCCTAACTCAGAAAACTATGAGTACAACAAATGGGCTCCCACGGAGTGGTCGTTCGACCCGAACCCAGTGTCTATACTCAAGCTCAACGACCGTTACAACGACTCGTTCAACGTGTTCGGTAACCTCTTCGCGAAAATAAACTTCACCAAGGACTTCTCCTATCGCGTACAGTTCAGCTTCGAGCGTAACCATGACACCTTCTATCACTTCAAGCCTATCTACTCGGCTACATTTTCCGACGATATGCTCGGCAACCGCGAGAGCAAGTACAATACTGAGACACAGTTCACGAACAACAGTTCAGTGGTGGCAAACTACCTCGTCGAGCAGCGTCTGAACTACAACCACGACTTCGGCAAGCATCATCTTGACCTTATGGCCGCCATGACCTACGAGAAGAACCAGCAGGAAGGCATCAACGCCTTCAAGCGCGGAGCCCTGGGCAACGACGACATCTACCACGTGCTCGATGCACAGACCGTGGGCGATCAGGCTTCAGGTGGAAAAGTGACCACGTCAATGCTCTCCTATCTTGGTCGTGTGAACTACTCCTACGACGACCGCTACTTGGCAACGGTCAGCTTCCGTGCCGATGGTTCGTCACGTTTCGCCAAGAACAACCGTTGGGGCTATTTCCCATCGTTCTCTCTTGGTTGGCGCCTGAGCAACGAGAAGTTCTTCCAGAACTCACAGCTCAACAAGTGGGTTGACAACGTGAAACTACGTGTAGGTTGGGGACAGAACGGCAACCAGCGCATCGACGCCAACGCCCCACTCACCCTCATAGGAACCAACAACGAGATGCAGTGGTGGTTTGGAAACGGATACTCACAGGGATATGTGCCTACATACAAAGGCAATGCCGACATCAAATGGGAAACCAGCCAGCAGACCAACATAGGTCTCGATGTCACCCTCTTCCATAACGCCCTCGACCTGAGCGTGGATTTCTATGTTAAGAAGACAAAGGACATGCTGCTGCAGATGCCCGTACCTTCGTTCGGCGGATTTGCCAACTATCCTTTCTTCAACGCTGGCGACCTCAAGAACACTGGTTTCGAGTTCGTTGCAAACTATCGAAACAACATCGGCGACTTCAACTACAACGTTGGACTGAACGTCTCGACATACAAGACCAAGGTTACAAAACTGACATCGGAATATCTCACGGGAGCCGTAAGCCGCACTTACGAGGGTGGACCTATCGGACGATTCTATGGCTACAAGCAGATTGGCATTTTCCAGAATCAGAGCGAGATAGACAACTATGTTGACAAGAACGGACAGAAGATACAGCCAAACGCCAAGCCTGGCGACTTCAAGTTTGCAAAGCTCGGCGAGTTGGGTCCCCTCAACGACGATGATGACCGCACCTTCATCGGTGACCCCAACCCCGACTTCATCTTCGGATTCAACCTCGGTTGCGAATACAAGGGTCTTGACCTGACAATGTCGTTCCAGGGAACCATAGGCAACGACATCTATAATGCTGCGAAGAGCACGCTGGCAGTTCCCGGCTATCAGAATGCACTTGCCGAAGCCTACACTAAGGCTTGGCGACAGGAAGGCGACAATGCCACATATCCGCGCATTACCAACAGCAACGACAACAACAACTACCGTGTTTCGTCGTTCATGGTTGAGGATGGCTCTTACCTCCGCCTCCAGAACCTGCAGATTGGATATACACTTCCAGCAAAGCTGATGCAGAAGGTGAAGTATGTCAACAGCTGCCGTTTCTACATGTCGGCACAGAACCTCTTTACCATAACTGGCTATAGTGGTCTTGACCCTGACCTCGGTGCAAATAGCCCTCTCGACATGGGCTACGACTCAACTCGTTATCCTTCTTCAAGGACATTCATGTTTGGTGTAAATCTCCAGTTCTAATAATAAAAAAACGATTATAGCAATGAAAAAGATAATATTCAGTTTGGCATGCTTCGCCGCAGGACTCTCCCTGACAAGCTGCGACCTCGACGAACCTACATACGCCAAGACCACAACCGACAACTTCTATAAGACTCAGTCGGAAATAGAGTCGGCACTGACAGGTGCCTACCTTCAACTGCGCAGTACTTGGAACGAGTATGCCCTCAACTTCTACTTCGTGGGCGACTGCTCTACCGACGATGCCCTCAAAGGCTCTACCGACGGCGACCGTGCCGAAGTGATGGAGTTGCAGAACTTCATGGTCTACACCACCAACGGTGAGGTGGGCAGACGCTGGGAGATTCTCTACCGTCTCATCAACCGCTGCAACGATGTCATTGCTTATGCTCCACAGGCAGTGGGCGAGAAGACAGTGCTTGAGAGATACATCAACGAGGCAAAGGCGCTCAGGGCTTTTGGTTACTACAGCCTTGTAACTACCTTCGGTGGTGTGCCACTCGTGACGGAACCATTGGAACCGGAGCAAATCCTGACCATTGCCAGGGCGACAGCCGATGAGGTATACGAGCAGATTATCAGCGATCTCAAAGACGCTTCTGCACTGCCTTCGAAGAACCAGTATGCCGAAGCTGACAAATATCGCGCCTCACGTGGTTTTGCAAAGACAATGTTGGCGAAGACATACATGTTCCGTCAGGACTATGCTAATGCCGAGAAAATAATGGCAGAGATTGTGGAGAGCGACCGCGACTACCAGCTTCTGCCCGACTATGGCATGAACTGGCGCAAGGAATACGAGAACAGCAGCGAGTCGATATTCGAGATACCAAACAAGGTATATGACAAGACCATCGCCACAGGAACTAACGTGCCACACTTCTTCACCAGCCGCGATGTGCCTGGCTATCAAGGCTACGGATTCCATGTGCCGACTATCGACCTCCACAACGCATACGACATTGATGACCCACGCCAAACTTATGTGTTCACACAGACCGGCGACCGCTACATCGGTGACACTCAGTGTCAAGACAACCACCAGTCTGCCACAGGCTATCATGACTATAAGATGACCGTGCCAACAGTTGATAAGCAAGGTGAGGATGTATGGATGATAAGCTATAACATACGCATGATACGCTATGCCGATGTGCTGCTGCTCTATGCTGAGGCTCTCAACGAGAACGGTAAGTCATCGCAGGCATTGAAATACCTCAACGAGGTACGCCAGCGTGCCCGAAACACCAATCCCGTTGACCCGCGAAAGGACATGCAGGCTTACGTGCCACCAACGACGTCTGCCACATTGCCAGCCATTACCGTGACCGACAAGACTCGTCTGCGTGACATTATCTGGCACGAGCGCCGCGTGGAGTTGGCTATGGAAGGATGGCGTCGTGACGATCTCATGCGTCAGAAGCGCTTTGGCGAGGTGATGCGTGCCTATGCCGAGAAATATAACGTACAGAAGGGACGCAATTTCGATAACTCGCGCGACTATCTGCTGCCTATTCCACAGAGTGAGATAGACAAGAGTAATGGAGTACTGAAACAGAACACGGGTTTTTAGTTAGTTTAGGTTTGTTTTTACTTGAATCAAGAGAGAGGCTGACGTGATGTCAGCCTCTCTTGTCTTCTTCCAGATACCACTTGGAATACTCAACATAGTGGCGGCCGAAATTCTCTGCTTGGTCGGGGCGGGTGTGCTTTATGAACTTGGCTGGAACGCCGCCCCAGAGTTCGTGGGGGCCTATCTTGGTGTTCTGCAGAACGAGTGCACCTGCTGCCACTACTGCACCTTCGCCAATGTCGCAATGGTCGAGCAGGGTAGAGCCCATGCCGATGAGTGCGCCGTCGTGGATGGTGCATGCGTGTACCGTGGCATTGTGGCCTATGGTGACGTCGTTGCCGATTACCGTAGGTCCTGTGGTGTTTGTTACGTGAATGCAGGCTCCGTCCTGTACGTTGGTCCTGTCGCCGATGGTTATCGGCGCTACATCGCCCCGAACCACTGCGTTGAACCATATAGAACACTCGTCGCCCATGGTTACTTCGCCTACGATTGTAGCATTCTCGCTGAAATAACATTCGCGACCCCATTTTGGAGTCAATCCCTTAACTGATTTGATTAGTGCCATAACTTGAAGATTGAAGATTGAAAATTGAAGAATGAAAGGGAGAATCCACCTTCTAAATAGACCGTAGTATTGCGCTGGTGGCTCCCGCCTGTTTACTTACAAACTCAGCCGACTTGCCACCGCAGAAACTAAGATAATGCTTGTCGTCGGCAAAATTGGTCATCAGCACATTGAAATCGGCATCGCCCTTGATTTCAAATCCTCCACCGCACGCCATAAGCCCTTGCGCTTCCTGGAAGTGCTTGTTGTTTGGACCGAAGATGACCGGTACGCCCCACACGGCGGCTTCCAGCACGTTGTGGATGCCTACGCCAAAACCGCCTCCAACGTATGCCACCTCTCCATAATGGTAGATGCTTGAAAGCAGACCGAAGCAGTCGATGATAAGGCAGCGTGCCGTGGCAGCTTCCTCGGGGGTGGTACGGGTGTAGCGGACCGACTTCATTTGCAGCTTTTGCTCTATCTGTTGCAGATGGTCTTCAGAGATGACGTGTGGAGCGATGACCATTCGCCAATTGTCGTTGTTGTTGAAATAGGGTATGAAGATGTCTTCGTCGGGTGCCCAACTGCTTCCTGCCACGAACACTTTTCCTCCCTGTTTGAAGGCTTCGACGATGGGCAGCTCCTTCGACTGCTCCTTTATCTGCAGCACGCGGTCGAAACGCGTGTCGCCGGTGATGCTTACGTCGGTTATTCCAATCTTTTCGAGCAGCTGGCGGCTTTGTTCGTTCTGGACATAGAAATGGGTGAAGCAGCGCAGTACCCCCGCATAGTGTCTGCCATACCAGCGGAAGAAGATCTGGTCGGGACGGAAGATGCTCGAAACACTGTAGGTAGGCACTTTCCGATGCTTCAGGATGTGGAGGTAGTTGTACCAGAACTCGTACTTGATGAAGAACGCCATGACAGGTCGAATAAGCCTAAGGAAGCGTATGGCGTTGATGGGGGTGTCGAGAGGAAGGTAGCAGATGATGTCGGCTCCCTTGTAGTCCTTGCGCACTTCGTAGCCCGAGGGCGAGAAGAAGGTGAGCAGGATTTTGTATTCGGGCTTCAGAACCTTTAGCTTCTCGATAATTGGCCGTCCCTGCTCAAACTCGCCAAGCGAAGCGGCATGAAACCAGACATACTTCGCCTTAGGGTCGACACTGCGTTTCAGCACATCGAACGCATCGCGCTCGCCGCGCCACATCTTCTTCACCTTCTTGCTGAAGAAGCTTGCAATGACGACGCCAAGAAGATAGAAGTATATCGCCAAGTTGTATAGCATACTGTCAGCCTAATGTTTCTATTGCACGTTTCATTCGCTGTAGGGTCTCTTCCCTGCCGAGGAAGGCAGAGATGTCGAACATTCCAGGACCCTTGCCCTCGCCAACGAGCGTGAGTCGCCAGGCGTTCATGATGTTGCCGAGCTTGTAGCCCTTCTGCTCTATCCACTGCTCAACGGCCTTTTCCTGCGACTCTACGGAGAAGTCGTCGAGACCTTCGAGCAGTGAAGCCAGTTCGGTCATGGCTGTTGCCGAGTCTTCCTTCCAGCGCTTCTTGCGTGTCTTCTCGTCGTACTCCGTCGGTGCGACGAAGAAGAACGAGCATAGAGGCCACAGCTCCTTGACGAAGCTGACACGGTCTTTCATCATTGCCACAACCTTGGTGATTCGCTCAAGAGAGGTGTCGATGCCGTTTTCCTTTACGATGGGGGCGAAGATGGAAGCTATCTCGTCGGCAGACTTCTGCAGTATGTATTCGTGGTTGAACCAAATGCCCTTCTGATAGTCGAAGCGTGCGCCTGCCTTGCTGCACTTGCTGATGTCGAACAGTGGTACGAGCTCGTCGAGGCTGTACATCTCACGCTCGGTGCCCGGGTTCCAACCAAGGAAGGCGAGGAAGTTGATTACCGCCTCGGGGAAATAGCCGCTCTCGCGATAGCCCGACGATACTTCGCCCGACTTCGGGTCGTGCCATTCGAGCGGGAACACAGGGAATCCGAGACGGTCGCCGTCGCGCTTGCTGAGCTTTCCCTTGCCCTCCGGCTTGAGCAGCAGAGGCAGGTGGGCAAAGCGCGGCATGGTGTCCTCCCAACCGAAAGCCTTGTAGAGCAGCACGTGGAGTGGTGCGCTGGGCAGCCATTCCTCGCCGCGGATGACGTGAGTTATCTCCATAAGATGGTCGTCGACGATGTTGGCGAGATGGTATGTCGGCAGTTCGTCGGCACTCTTGTAAAGAACCTTGTCGTCGAGGATGTCGCTCATTATGCGCACGTCGCCACGGATTAGGTCGTCGACGTGCACGGGTATTCCCGGCTCAATCTTGAATCTGACAACATATTGCTTTCCTTCGGCAATGAGCCTGTCGACCTCTTCCTTTGGCAATGACAGCGAGTTGCGCATGGAGAGGCGTGTAGAAGCGTCGTACTGGAAATTCTGTATTTCGGCACGCTTCGCCTCCAGCTCTTCGGGAGTGTCGAATGCTATGTATGCCTTGCCGTTGTCGAGCAGTTGGTTGACGTACTCCTTGTAGATGGCGCGTCGTTCGCTCTGTCGGTAAGGACCGTGTTCGCCTCCAAAGGAGACGCCTTCGTCAAACTTGATGCCGAGCCATCGGAACGACTCGATGATGTATTCCTCCGCTCCTGGGACGAAGCGGTTGGAGTCGGTGTCTTCGATTCTGAAAACCAGGTCGCCGCCATGCTGACGTGCGAAAAGATAGTTGTAAAGTGCGGTGCGTACGCCGCCGATATGCAATGCCCCTGTAGGGCTTGGTGCAAATCGCACCCTGACTCTTCTTTCTGCCATTTTTCTTGCTTATTTCGGTGTAATAAGAAAATAATTTCTGCAAAAGTAATAAATAAAATCCACTTTTAAACATTTTTTCTAATATATCTTTGTTATTTTGCCGTTTTTTTAGTATTTTCGCCCTCGAAAAGTAATATACCACAATACAATGAGCAGTTTTAACTTTAGAGAAGACGTCACTTGGCGCGACATCTTTCTGCGTTCCGTCATAGTCTTGGCCACCGTGGCTGTCATCGTTTGGCTCATGCCGCGCGATGGCCGCAACTATTTCTATGCAGAGCAAGGCAAGCCATGGAAGTATGCCGACTTTACAGCTCCTTTCGATTTCCCCATCTACAAGTCGGAGGAGGCGATAAAGAGGGAGAAGGACAGTTTGATGAGGGAATATGAGCCTTACTTCAACTTCAACAAGGAGGTGGAGGGCAGCATGGTACGCAAGTTCGTGACAGACTTTGCCGATGGAATACCGGGTCTTACCGCCGACTACATCAGCATCATTGCCAATCGTCTGCACCGGCTTTACCAAATGGGTATAGTGAGTTCCGCCGACTACAGCAAATACTCTGCCGACACTACGCAGACGATACGCCTTGTCAGCGGCAAGAACGCTACTTCGTTGCCCATGGCGAGCTTCCTGTCGACAAAGAAGGCATACGAACAGCTGTTTCTCGACCCCACTCTTGAACCTCACCGGAGCCTGCTGCAGAAGTGCAACCTGAACAACTACATAACGGCAAACATAACCTTCGACAAGCAGCGAAGCGAGGAAACCCTTCAGGACCTGTTGGGCAGTGTGCCGCTTGCCAGCGGCGTGGCTCAAAAGGGACAGAAAATCATCGACAGGGGAGAAATTGTCGACGACTACGCCTATCGCACCATAGAGTCGTTCAAGAAGGAGAACGAAAGGCGAAACAGCAACGCCACCCAGCGAAGGCTGACGCTATGTGGCGAGGCGCTGTACGTTTTTGTGATATTGGTGTTTTTCACTTTCTACATCTCCTTGTTCCGCAAGGACTACTTCGAGAAGGCGCGAAATGTTGCCATGCTGTATTCGCTGATAGTGTTCTTCGTGTTGCTGACAGGCCTTATGGTGAGAAATACCGTTGCCCATGTATATATTCTGCCCTACGCCATGGTGCCCATTTTCACCCGTGTCTTCATGGACTCGCGCACTGCCATTGTAACGCATCTGTCGATGATCCTCATCTGCTCGGTAATGCTCCAGCACCCATTGGAGTTCATCGTCGTAGAGATGATAGCGGGTATGGCGGCGGTATATTCGTTGCGTGAACTTCAGTATCGGTCGCAGCTGTTCAAGACGGCGATAATAGTCACCATAGTGGGAATGTTGATGAACTTTGCCTTCGACTTGATACGCATGTCGGAGTTCTCGGAGTTTGACATGAGTTATTACAACTATCTCATGGTTAATGGTGTGCTGCTGCTTTTCGCCTATCCGTCGCTCTATCTTATGGAGAAGACCTTTGGCTTTATTTCTGACATCACTCTGATAGAGTTGTCGAACACCAACAACCCGTTGCTGAGGCGAATGAGCGAGGTGGCTCCAGGAACATTCCAGCACTCCATTCAAGTGAGCAACCTGGCGTCGGAGATAGCCAATAAAATTGGTGCAAAGGCACAGCTGGTAAGGACGGGAGCCTTGTATCACGACATTGGAAAGATAGTGAATCCGATTTATTTCACAGAGAACCAGTCGGGCGTCAATCCGCACGAGGAACTGTCGTACATAGAGAGTGCGCAAATAATAATAAGCCATGTCACCGAGGGCATGAAAATGGCGGAGCGCAACAACCTACCGTCGATAATCCGCGACTTTATCTGCACTCACCATGGTCAGGGAAAGGCGAAGTACTTCTACGTGAAATACAAAAACGAGAATCCGGACGCGGAAGTAGATGAACTGCTGTTCACCTATCCGGGTCCGAATCCATTCACACGCGAGCAGGCAATACTGATGATGGCTGACGCTGTTGAGGCTGCATCGAGGTCGCTGCCCGACTATACGGAGAAGTCAATCCGCGAACTTGTTGACCGTCTGATAGACGGAATGGTGACCGACGGCTTCTTCCGTGAGTGTCCTATAACGTTCCGCGACATTACATACGCGAAGACCGTCCTGGTGGAGAAGCTCAAGACGATATATCACGCAAGAGTGAGCTATCCGACGGAGGAGAAAAAGTAGAGGCCTCCCAAATTATATTTACTTGCTCAGTTTCCAAACGCAACCGTCCTTGGTGTCCTTTACCTCGAATCCTGCCGCCTTAAGGGCATCGCGGATTTGGTCGCAGGTAGCCCAGTCCTTGTTGGCGCGTGCCTTGGAACGCAGTTCGAGAACCATGTCGACAACTTTGCCGAAGGCTTCCTCGCGGGCTTCGTTGCTGCTGCCCTTGTCGTCGGTGAGACCGAGAATGTCGAAGGCGAAGAGACGCATGGTCTGCTTGAGTTCGTCGAGACACTCGGCACATATAGTAGCTTTGTGGTCGAGCAGTTTGTTGACGACGGAGCATGCCTCGAAGAGATGGCTTATTACAAGTGGTGTTGCAAGGTCGTCGTTCATGGCGTCGTAACACTTTTGGCGAAGTTCCTTCACCACCTTCTTCGTTTCGGCATCGCATTCGGCCTGTGGCTGAATGCGTTCAAGGTCGTTAAGACCATTCATCAGTCGCTCCAGTCCCTTCTCGCTTGCCACGAGAGCATCGTTTGAGAAGTCGACGGTGCCACGATAGTGTGCAGAGAGAATGAAGAAGCGTATTGCCATTGGGCTGAACGACTGTTTCAGCAATGGGTGGTTGCCGGTGAAGAACTGTTCGAGCGTGATGAAGTTGCCCAGTGATTTTCCCATCTTCTGTCCGTTGATGGTAATCATGTTGTTGTGCATCCAGTATTTCACCATTGGCTCGCCCTGACTTGCCACAGCCTGTGCTATCTCGCATTCGTGGTGTGGGAACACGAGGTCCATACCGCCACCATGTATGTCGAACTGCTTGCCGAGGTATTTGCGCCCCATGGCTGTACACTCGCAGTGCCAACCAGGGAAGCCGTCGCTCCATGGACTTGGCCAGCGCATGATGTGTTCCGGCTGTGCTTTTTTCCACAGGGCGAAGTCGACCTGATTGCGTTTCTCTCCAACACCGTCAAGTTCGCGGCTGTTGTTGATGACATCGTCGAGGTTGCGTCCGGAGAGGATGCCGTATTTGTGGTCGCGGTTGTATTTCTCAATGTCGAAATACACGCTGCCGTTGCTCTCGTAGGCATAGCCATTGTCGAGAATCTCCTTTACCAACTGCTCTTGTTCTATGATGTGGCCTGTGGCGTGTGGCTCGATGCTTGGAGGCAGCACGTTGAGTGCCTTCATGGCTTCGTGGTAGCGGTTGGTGTAGAACTGCGCTATCTCCATTGGCTCCAGTTGTTCGAGGCGTGCCTTCTTTGCTATCTTGTCGTCGCCGTCGTCGGCATCGTGCTCCAAATGGCCTACGTCGGTAATGTTGCGCACATAGCGAACTTTATAGCCGATGTGCTTCAAGTAGCGGAAGAGCACGTCGAAGGTGATGGCGGGACGGGCATGCCCAAGATGTGGGTCGCCATAGACGGTAGGACCGCAGACATACATGCCTACGTTGGGGGCCTGTATAGGCTCGAAGAGCTGTTTTGTGCGGCTCAGCGTATTGTAAATCAATAGTTTTTGTTCCATAATGATAAATAAATAATGTATTTCTGAGTGCAAAGGTAAAGCAAAATGCCGACAATCCAAAGGAAAATCGTTTTTTTTTTGCACCTTAACTTCTTTAACTTCCTTAATTAGAAGTTGTATTTCACTGCCAAGGTAGGATTGACATAGAACGACTTGTCTGTTGCGCTCTCAGGGAAGATGAAGTTGTCGCTGAGTTCAATCTCTGTGCCCAATGAGAAGTGCTTGTCGAAGTTGTACCACAGCTGAGGCTCGGTGAGCAGAACGAGCTGTCCGTGCCCGTTCGCCTTCTCGCCACGCCACAGGTCGATGAATCCCGAGAAGGTGCACTTGCCCGAGGCGAATGTAGTGCTCCACACTCCAGTGAGCTGCACAGAGGCATAGGCGGAGCTTTCATTGTATTTGAAATACTGTTTGTACATTGCCTGGAGAGACCATGTAGTGGAGAAGTCGCTGTTGTGGCCATTGAGCGCAGGTCCGACGAGTGCAGAGTTCTGGAAGCGGGTGCCTCCGCCATTCTTGAATGAGGTCAATCCACCGTCGTATTCAACGTGGGCGGCAAGCGAAACTGCCGAGGAAGGGTTGGCGAATGTGAACTCGCGCGAGATTTCGGTGTAGGCACCTTTCATGCCGTTGCTGTACATGTCGAAGTCGACAAACCAGTACCATGATCCGAGTTTGTCGGCCTTGAACTGTTCGTATGTAAGTGTCACCATCTGTCGAGTGGCTTCTTCGTCAGAGTATATCTTGCGTCCGAAGTCGTAGTGCAGTTGGAAGTTCTGCGACCAAACGTTAAAGGCCGCCAACAAAAGTACTAATGTCAATGCAAATTTTTTCATTTTTTTTCCTTTACTTGTTGTTTTTGGCGGCAAAGTTAATAAAAATATGCGAAAAAACAAGTGGAACGTCATAAAAACGTTATTCTCCTCTCCAAGAAGGTGGTGCAAGCACCTTGTGTGTGAGCCATTCCTTTGTGTCGCGGCTGATGTCGCGCTTTGGCCAAGGAACGGCAATGACGATGAGGGCACAGAACAGGCAGCCGTAGATGGTCCAACCAGACATCTCCTTGATGGTGGTCAGAGTGGCTTGTACCTGTACTTTCCCTTTTGTGGAGATGGAAGCCATCTGCTGGGCCTCAGTCTCGCTCTTGCCCTGGTACATCATGCCGCGGGCTGTCTGGTCGTAGTTGGCAGCCACAGGCTGGTTCATGCGGTCGTATTCTTGTGCATAACGCGTGATGTAGTGTTGCTGTCGGTGCTGGAACACGTTGGTGTAAAGGGCAGAGCCAATGCCCGGAGCTATTATCATGCGCACCGTGAGCATAATGCACACCCATGTTGACATAAGTCGGTAAGGCATTCGCTGATTGGCGTAGACAGCAGTGAGCGAATAGAGCAGCATCATGCCTGTGGCACGGATTATTACGGGCCATTTCATTCGCTCATACATTCCGTCGGTCTGTACTTCAAAATACATGAACAGTGCGGCGAGTCCGATGAACACGAATCCCAATGAGAAGAGCCATTTCAGATGGATGCGCTTAGCACTGGCGTAGACGGCGAACACCAACCCGAGGAAATAGCCTAAAAGGGTCCAGTTGCCCAGCTCGGCAATCTGCAGGTTGTCGCATTTCATTCCCACGCCGACGAAAATGTTGACAAACATCTGGCTTGAATTGAATATCATCAGTCCAAGGAAGAGCAATATGCCTCCTTGAACGCTGCGCCACTTCAGTGCCTCAAGGAGGAAATAGGGCGACTGGCGCGTTTTCTCCAAATAGATGAAAAGCAATGTCGACACGATGCAGATGACCGTCGACCATCGTATGGTGGGGTCGTCGTACCAGTCGAGCGTCTTTCCATATACCATTATATATATAAAGGAGCAGCACATTGCCGAGAAGACCACGACATTGCCGAACTTTGAGAACGACAGTGGGGGGTGCTTCGTGGGATAGGGGTTGAACGGCATTGCGATGAGCGTGATGAGCACTGCAACGAGCATTGACGCCATCATGGCGTAGTAGACATACTGCCATTCGTAGTAGTAGGCGAACCAAGCCGTCAGCCAAGTGCCTATCTGACCCAACACCATGAAGAAGAAATAGATGGTGGGCATCGACGTGGTCTTTTCGGTGTCGAGCTTGTCCCAACCTTCTTCTGTCAAAGGCTCATTGCCTGCCGTAAGGTTGTTGGTGGCCTCGATGTGAAACCCGTATTTGATGAGAGTGAACAGAGTGGTCATCAACAGAGTCTGACGTACGAAACCCATCGTCAGGCTGCACAATCCAAGAATGAATACACTTTCAGTGCGCGCGCAGACGTAGCTGAGCACGATGAGGATGGGGAAACCGATGAGGCTCATCAGCTTCTGTCGACGCAGGCACACCACGGTATAGAAGAACGGCGAGAATGCCGCCATGCCTATCGAGGTGGTGAAGCCTACAAAGGATATGTGTTCAGACTGTATGCCAAGCCCCCCTACCATCTCGCTGCTATTTGCCGAATAGACTCCACTGACGGTCATGATAGGTATGAAAAGCACAATCAGGAAGATGATTCCGAGAGGCTTGGGCACCCAGTCGTAGAACGGGAAATTCTTGTTCATGACGTTACTTTCTCTCTGCCTTCACAATGACCATCATTCCAGCCGCCAAGCGGGCGTTGTCCTCCTTGGAGAGGTTGACAAAGTCGATGCGTACTGGAACGCGCTGCTGGATTTTCACGAAGTTGCCCGCAGAGTTGTCTGTTGGGACGAGAGAGTATTTTGAGCCTGTGGCACCTGAGATGGCTGTCACCTTGCCTTCAAATTCGCGACCGCTGATGGCGTCAACCGTCATGCGCACCTTCTGTCCCACATAAAGGTTCTCCACCTGTGTCTCCTTGTAGTTGGCGATGACCCATTTTTGCGACTCCGGCAGAATGTAGGTTATTGTCTGTCCGGCATTGATATACTGTCCTTCTTCCAATGAGCGTCTGCCAAGTTTTCCGTCGCATGGAGCAGTTACCACGCAGTAGGAGAGGTTCAGTTTCGCCATTTCCAATGCTGCCGTGGCGCGCTCAATGGCAGCCTCAGTGTTTGCTATGCGGTTGCTCACCTCGTTGACACCAGAGTAGGCTGCCTTCTGTTGGCGGCGTGTGGCGTCAAGGCGCTTCTTAGTTGCAGCATATTCTGTCTCAATCTGCTCCAGCTGAATGGGTGTGGCGGCATTGCGTTCCACAAGGTTCTGATAGCGCTGGCGGTCTTTTTCCAGTTTTGAAAGACGCACTTCTATCTCGGCTATTGATGCCTCATAGACATCTGCCGTCTTCTCCGTGGTCTGTTTGGTAGCTCCCATGACAGTCTTTCCTGCCATGGCGTCTTTCAGTGCCGCCTCTGCCTCCATCACCCTGATGCGGTATTCGCTGTCGTCGAGAACGAGCAGCGTGTCGCCCTTCTTGACGTCCTGATGCTCGGTGAAGTATATTTTCTTTATGTAACCCGTGGCGCGCAGATTCACCGGCGAGAGATATTGCTCCACCTGTGCGTCGTTGCTTGTCTCGTTGTTCCTGAAGTCGAGGAACATGCACACCACTTCTATTATACCCCATACGAGTATAGCCACTCCAATGAGGCTTACAACCATTTGTCGCGTACGTTGCTTCTTCAGTTTCTTTGCTTTTTCTTCTGCAGTAATCTGCTTCTCGTTTTCTTCCATTGTTATTGTGTTTTTTTTTAATCACTCCTTTAATTTTTCCAATTGTCCCGTCAGCTTCAGCACTGCCAGATTAGAGATCTGGTAGTTGTAGTGGGCACTTAGATAATTGTTTTGTGCGTCGCTCATGCTCATCTCGTCCTGAAGGACTTCTACCATGGATACGATGCCTTCGCGATAGCGGTCGACGGTAACGGCATAGATGTCTTCCGCCAGGATGTAGTTGTCGCGCTGCTTGAAATAGTTTCTGCGATTGTTGCCAAGGTCGTTGATGGCATTGGCATACTGTGTCTGCATGTTTTTCAGCGTGTTCTCGTAAGAAAGCTTGGCATTGTCAATCTCTACTTGGGCTTTGCGTATCTTTGAACGCTTCTCAAAACCGTCGAAGACAGGTATGCGGAGCGACAAGCCTATGCCGTCTGAACGATACCAGTGGTTTGACTCGCCGGAATGGAACCAGTTCTTGAACTTGTCGGTGTAGGCGGTATAAGCCCAGCTGCCGCTAAGGCTCAGCGTAGGCAGGTAGCCGTCTTTTGCCAGCTTCTTTTGCTGTTCAGCCAAAGCCTGTTTCTTTGCCATCAGCTGCAGTTCGTAGAGATTGGTGTTAAGTCCCGTCAGTGCTGCATCTTCAATCTCGTCCACTGCCTTGTTTTCGACAACGATGTCGCGCTCGGCAGGGTAGTCGATGACGTATTTGAGCATGTTGTACTGTTCTGTAAGCATGGCCTGAGCATTGGCGAGCTGAACGTTCATGCTCTCTATCTTTACGTTGATGCGCTTAAGGTCTACCTCCAATGCCATGCCGTTGTCGAAGAAAGCCTGTGTGATGTCGCGCAGCTCGATGAATCTGCTAAGATTGTCGTTGACGATGGTAATCTGTTCGGTGGTATTCTGAATCAGATAGTAAGTCTTGGCAATCTGAATGATGAGGTCTTCGCGTGCCTTCTCGTACGACAATTGGTTAATCTGGTCGAGTGTCTTTGCAATGCCGATGGCTGTCAGTGCAGTTTGGCTGTAGAGTGGCATCTGCAGTTGAAGTGCAGCCGAGGAATTGTATTGCAAAGTCTTGGTCACGTTATAGGTCTTGCCATAGGCAGTACCGTCGGTGACTGACACGGGAGGGTCGAAGTTGTCGTTCAACGATGCTCCGAAATTGATTTGAGGCAGCAGCCGTGCCCTGTTCTCGCTGATGTTGTGTTTGCCTTTGGCTATTTCACCCTTAGCGATTTTCAGCGACAAGTTGTTCTCAATGCCTATTTCGAGGCATTGCTTCAGCGTCAGCTTTTCTTGGGCTACCAAATGGTTGCAGAAAAGCATAAAAGTAAATGTGAACAATAAAAATCTCATACTAATCTTTCTAAATCAGGGTGCAAAGTTATAGTATTTTATTCAATAACAAGTATTCAGATGATACTACAAACTATTCATATTTTCCTTTTGTACCGTTTCCCGCTCCCTTTTAGACCATTATAAGCGACAAAATGCTGTCTTTTTCTTTGTTTTTCATTCGTTTCTATATTTTTTTTCATTAACTTTGCAGTTAAAAAACAGTTTATGGCAAGGATATTACCGGCATTTGCCTTTATTGTTGTCTATGCGTTGTCGTCGTGCGTTGGGCAACAGAGGAACAGTGGCTCAGGACAGCATTTCACTGTCGATGTGCTTAATGGATTCACTCCCGTTAAGAATCAGGGTGGTGGAGGCGTGTGCTGGATTTATGCCATGCTTGCAACCATAGAGACAGAGCATATCATGCGAGGCGATTCCGTCAACCTTTCCCCCGACTTTGTCGTCAGGCGGATGCTCGAAGAACAGTATCGCCGTAGGGTTCTCACTTATGGAAGTGCGCCTATTGCCGACAGGGCTACGGCACCAGACCTCCTGCGTCTTGTGTATTTGTATGGTGCCATGCCTTTCGACAGTTATTCGAGTGTGGAAGGCAGTGATGAGCCTTTGCACAACACACGGGTTTTGGCTCGCAAGACGAAGAGCATTGCCGACAGGGCTGTGGAAGGCTCCTTGCCACCGTCAAAGTTTGAGCCGCTTCTCGCCACAATGCTCGATGAAGCCCTTGGCTCAGTGCCACCCCATGTCTATATGCTTGGTGCAGAATATACTGCAGAGGAGTTCGGAAGAAGTGTTTGTCGCCTGGAAGAGTATGAAGTGCTTACCAGCTTCACTCATCACCCTTTTGGCGTTGATGTTGACATTGAAGTGCCTGACAACCTGAATCACAACCTTTTCCACAATGTTCCCATTGACAGTCTCGTTGCCATTGTCGACCGTGCAGTGTCTGCGGGACATGGAGTATGTTGGGAGGGCGACATTTCCGAGCCTGGCTTTTCCTTTAGTCGCGGCATTGCCAAATTAAAGCCAGGCATAGACTGTAGTCAGCACCAACGACAAATGATGTTTGAAACTCACGAGACAACCGACGACCATTGCATGTCTATCGTAGGAATGGCCCACGACAGTAGCAATGGTCGGTATTACATCATGAAGAATTCATGGGGAACGGCTAACCCTTATGGTGGTCTTGTGTATGTTTCAGAATCCTATTTCCGACTAAAGACCATAGCCGTTGTAGTGGCTAAACAATAACTGAGTTTCCCACCCTTAATTTTTTCAGTACGGGCAAACTATTACTTCGGGATATTCAGTTCTTTGGGTGTGCTGGCTACTGGGGGTGTGGGCGTCTCGCCCGCACCTCGCCTACGAGGTGATATTTCGGAATTATGCGGTTGATGGTGCGCAAGGTGCGGGCGAGACGCCCACACCCCCAGCCCTTGCCCGCTAAATATTCAACTACATTTAAAGGGTGGGAAACTTCAGACAATAATCTTTGTCTTGTGGTAATATTCGCGGAATTCCGTTGGTGCGCATCCTTTCTTGCGCTTGAAGACGCGGTTGAAGTTGCTTAGGTTGTTGTAGCCGCACAAATAGCAGATGTCGGCAATGCTTTTGTTTGTGTCGACAAGCATGCGGGCAGCATATCCAAGGCGAATGTCGATGATGTAGTCGCTCACCGTGCGGCCTGTATGCAGCTTGAAGAATCGGCTGAATGCCGTCTCGCTCATGCAGGCAAGGTCAGACAGTGTCTTTAGCTTAAGCTCCTTCATGTAGTTGGAGTTGATGAAGTTCTTCACCTTCAGGATGCGTGAGCTGTCCTCCTCTATCACTACCTTGGCATAGCTTGTGGTGGCAAGCGTGCGCGAGCCTTCACAGCGTGAGAGCACGTTGAGAATCTCAAGGAACTTGATGAACGCCTCAAATCGGTCTGTGATGCTGCTCAGTTCCTGCAGTTGGTTGTAGACTTTCATTATCGTGTCCATAGGGAACACAAGCCCCTTGCGAGCCTCGTTCAGCATGTGATAGATCTGTTTGAACGGATTCTTGCTGAACAGGCTGTCGCTTGATAGGTCGAAGCGGAATTGCACCGTGATTTCATGAATGTCCTCGCTCTTGCACTCGTTTTGCATCCAAACGTGTTCCAGTTCAAGACTTGTAATGAGTACCAAGTCGTATTCGTCAATCACTTCGCTGCTGTCGCCGACAATGCGTCGGACACCGGCAGCATGCTCCACAAAATTGAGTTCAAAGACCTGATGGTTGTGTATGGGGTAGGTGAACTCTTTCTTGTGGCGGTCGGCAATGTATAGCACGTCGTTCTCACGAAGAGGTGTTATCTCGTGGAGAACATGGTCATAGGCAGTGTTAGGTTTCATCTGTAACTATTAATTTACTCTTTCAATTATTTCAAGACACATGCGACCATTGTGGTATGGACATTTCCAGAAGCCCGCCTTGTCGTCGACGGTGTTCAGTGTACCGTCGGCATGTCGGCTCCAGTACCACTCGCCATTGGAACGGTCGATGAGGTTGTCTTTGATGTACTGCCAGCAACGGGAGGATTTCTCAAGAGCTGTCTCGTCGGCAAAATGCTGGTAGATGTTGTAGAAACCTACTACGGCTTCAGCCTGTACCCACCAGTGCAGGTCGTCGTCGACGTGCCCGGTGTCGAGATTTGCCTCATGAACCATTGAACCGTCATCATTAAGTCCTTTCTCGGAGGCTTTTGCTACGAGCTGTACTATTGACTCCACTTTGCGCAGTACGTCGGCATCGCCCAGGACGAGTGCAGCCTCGTGCATCAGCCACGAACATTCTATGTCATGTCCGTAGCTCTCCAGTTGTCCGGCACCACGTGTCCAGTCGTTCTCGAAGAACAGGTCGAGATGATGTGTTTCTGGATTGAGGATCTTGTCGGTGAAGATGCCAATGAGGTTGCGCAGGGCACGTTCAAGCCGTTGGTCTTTCCAAACGCGATAGAGATTCGTGTACGGTTCGATGATGTGCAGATGGGTGTTCTGCGATTTTGGGAAATTTGCGTCAAAGTCTGACAAACGCATGTCCTCAATCTTTCCCCATTCGCGCGTACAGGCTTCAATGTATCCATTATACACCACGTCGAGTGAATGTTCCTCTATGGTCTTGAAGAGACGTATGGCATAGTCAAGAGCCTCTTTGTCGCCTGTAGCACGTACATATTCGCTCAACCCATAAATGGCGAAGCCAATGGCATAGAACTGCTTCTTGGTGTCCTTTGGATTGCCGTCTGCGTCAAGCGACCAGTATGTTCCTCCGTATTCGTGGTCGTAGAAATGTTGAAGGATATAATCCTTTGCCCTTGTCGCAGCTTCGAGATATTCTTTGTTCCCCAATACACGATAGGCTGCAGAGAAGGTCCACAATATTCTTGCATTGAGGATTCCGCCTTTCTCTGCATCGGCATGTAGGGTGTTGTTGCCGTCGATGCGTCCGTAGAATCCGCCACGTTCGTTGTCTATCATTTTGTTGAGCCAAAAAGGCAGGATGTTGCCCGTAAGCTCATCCTGCATTTCTTGCTTCAGTTGTTTCGGTTGTATCATATTATTTTTATTTAAGTTGACGAGTTGACAAGTTGACGAGTTGACAAGTTGACAAGTTGACGAGTTGACAAGTTGACAAGTGGCTATACCTGCTTTCTTGTCTTTTGCAGCTGCTTGGCAATGTGCTCTACTTCGTCTGTCGTCAGTGTGTAGAAGTTTACGCACACAATGCTTATGAGAGCAACGCACGAAGGAGCAAATGTCATCAGATACCAAAGGTATGTCGTCACGCTTTCCGGCTGTGTCACCGCCATGCCGTTCTGTGGTTGGATATAGCCTACAAGAGCCAGCAGCCACATCACCGAAGCTCCACCGAGTGCGCCTCCAAACTTCTGCGCCATTGATGCGCTTGAGAAGATGAGTCCAGTGGAAGCCGAATTGAACTTCAGCTCGGCGTAGTCGGAAACGTCAGCATACATACTCCAAATCAGTGGCGAAACGATGCCGGTGAAGACAGATATTATTATCTGTAGAATCATCATGCCCCAAAGTCCCGCTGTGGTATTTGCCGGCATGAAGAAGAACAGCACGCTAAGTACGGCAAGCACGATGTTGGAATAGATGAATGTGGCTTTCTTTCCAAACTTCTTCGACAGTGGTACCGTGAGTGCCACGCCGATCATGTTGCAAACCTCGCCTACACTGAGGAAAAGTCCGGCATAGAACAATATAGACAAACCGAAGAATGGCAGGCTTACATCGCCATCGACACATATAATATATGTGAAGAAATAAGCCACTACCGAGCCACGAATGGTGTTGAACAGGTTGCTGCAAAGTGCTGCACCGATGAGAATCCACCAAGGACGGTTTTTCAGCAGTGCCGAGAAGTCGCTTCCTACGCTCACCTTGCTCTCGCTCTTGATGTGCTCGCGTGTAAGTGAGAAGCAGAGGATAAACAGGATAAAGCAGGCTGCCGCTATTGCAACCATGGCAAACTGAGTGCCAGTAGCCTTCGAGCCTCCAAACATTGGGGTGAAGAGGTTGCAGAGAGGTTCCCATGCAGAGAGGGCGATGAACGAACCGCCATAGGCGAAGAACATGCGGAACGACGAGAACACTGTCTTCTCATTGGTGTCTGCCGTCATCACACCGAGCATTGAACCGTAGGGAACGTTAATGCCTGTGTATACGGTCATCATGAGAATATAAGTCACATAAGCCCAGATGAGCTTGGCGGCATATCCCCAGTCGGGAGTGGTGAACAACAGTATTCCGCATACGGAGAATGGTACCGCCATCCATAGCAGGTAAGGACGATATTTACCCCAACGTGTCTTTGTTCGGTCGGCAATGATGCCCATCATCGGGTCGCTGATACCGTCCCAAATACGCGTTACGAGCATCAGGACACCTGCGTCAACAAGGTCCAATCCGAAGACATCACTGTAGAATATTGGAAGATAGTAAGAAAAAATCTTCCAAAACATCGACGATGACATGTCGCCGAAACCATAACCGATCTTTTCGCTTAATTTGGCCATAATTTTTTATATTGAATGTTGAATATTGAAGGTTGAATGTTGAATATTGAAAATTGAAGGTTGAAAATTGGATATTGAACAGTGAAGGTTGCAAGTTGAATTGCTACGCAGTAAATAATGCGCAGCAATTCAATGTTCAACTTTCAATCTTCAATCCTTAATTCCCGAGTTCTTCTTTATGAGTCTCTTTATCGTCTCTACGCTCTTGCCTGTAGCATATCCGTCCTCTGGAGTGTTCATGCAATAGTCGATGAGGCGGTCGATTGTTGAGGTAGCAACGTGCATGCGGGTGTCAGATGAGCCGTAGTAGATGAACACTTTGCCGTCCTCGTCTGCTATCCAACCGTTTGCAAATACCACATTCATTACGTCGCCAATATATTCACCGCCCTCAGGCACCATGAAGTATCCGCCAGGCTGTGCTATGACGCGTGTTGGATCGTCGAGGGCTGTCATATACATATATAATACGTAACGCAAGCCGCTGGCGCATCCGCGTACGCCGTGTGCCAGATGCAGCCATCCTTTAGGAGTCTTGATAGGATGTGGACCTTCGCCGTTCTTCACCTCCATGATGGTGTGGTAGTTGCGGGCATTGATAATCTTCTCTTCCTTAACCTCGGCATTGGTGATGTCGTCGACAAGTGCCCAACCGATGCCACCG
This sequence comes from Prevotella sp., assembly GCA_051869235.1. Classification (GTDB taxonomy): domain Bacteria; phylum Bacteroidota; class Bacteroidia; order Bacteroidales; family Bacteroidaceae; genus Prevotella. Next base: position 42,204 of record JBJEAS010000152.1, on the reverse strand, counting down.
CCCGAGCCTGTATCGATGAATCCGTCCTGCGGGCGTGTGTACAATGCGTATTTGCCGTCGACGAACTCTGGGTGGAGCACAACGTTGCGCTGCTGGCTCTTTGTCTTCAGGTCTGGCAGACGCTCCCAGTTGATAAGGTCTTTTGTACGTGCTATGGCTGCTGTAGCCGTTGCTGCTGAGAGGTCGCCCGGCTGAGAGTCGTCATGGCGTTCTGCACAGAATACACCATACACCCAACCGTCCTCGTGGGCTGTCAGTCGCATGTCGTAGATGTTCGTAGCCGGAACAACGTCTTCTGGCATAGTTATTGGCTCAGGCCAAAAACGGAAGTTGTCAACGCCGTTGGGACTCTCTGCCACAGCAAAGAAACTCTTGCGGTCAGCACCCTCAACCCTGACTACCAGCACATATTTGCCGTTCCATTTTATGGCTCCTGAATTTAGCGTAGCGTTCATCATGATGCGCTGCATCAGGTATGGATTGTCTTTCTCGTCGAAGTCATAGCGCCATTCCAGTGGTGTATGCTCGGCTGTGATGATTGGGTTCTCATACTTCTCATAGATGCCATTGCCGTAAGGCAGTGGGTTGTTCTTTCTGCTGAGCAGAACTTCGTGACGAGCCTTCAGGGCTTTCACTCTTTCATTAAAATCACTCATGATAGTTATATATTTTTTATTTATTCAAGTTTCTGATGTACTCAATATTTTGGGAGTTAAGGAGTTAAAGAAGTTAAGGAGTTAAGACATTAGTATTGAGCTTCGGATTTAAGCGCAAAGACTTTTAATCGCATGTACATTGGGCTTAATTACCAACAATCTACCCCACTTCCGAAAGTCGAGTTATTTAAATTCTGTTTGCGCAGCAATTCTTCACTCTTCATTGACTTCGTCGATGGCTGGCTTCATCTCAGCATAGCTCGAGCAAGCTCGGCTCTGCCTTCGGTTTGCGCAGCCATTCTTCACTCTTCATTTTTTTAGTTCTTTCAACAGCCATTGGCACCACTCGTCCCACTGTTCCTGATACCAGTAGTGTCCTGTCTGCTGATAAAGACTCAGCGTCTTTGGAGACGTTACCGTGTTGTATGTAGCCCACATTGAGGTAGGAGGAACCACGTCGTCGTTGTAGCCAAACGAGAACCAACCTGGTACTTTTATGCGGCGTGCGAAGTTGATGCCGTCGAAATATCCCGAGTTCTTCACCTTAATGGGGTTGTGTTCCTTTTCATAATAGAAATAGTGTGGCCATCCGCATGGCTGTCCTTTCAGCGAGGCAGTGTGGTCGCACATTGCGGCATGCACAGCCCCGAAGCAGGTCACACGGCTGTCGAGTGCGGCACAAACCAGCGACAACATGCCGCCCTGGCTGCTTCCCGTTACGCCGAGGCTCTTCCCGTCCCATTCCGGCAGCGAAGCTATGTAGTCAATCGAGCGCAAAGCCCCCATGAATATGCGTTTGTATGGCATCTTGTCCCTGTTGTCCAGGTTAGCTTCCCAATAGCCATTAAGAGCTCCATTGTGGAGGCGGTCGTAAACTTCCTGCTTCATTGTCACAGGAATTCCGTGTATGCCGATTTCAAGTGTTATGACTCCCTGAGACGCCATCCATACATCGCCTCCATAGGGGCGGCATCCGGCTCCAGGCACTCGCAGCAGTGCGGGATATTTTCCCGGCTTTACTGGAATGCAAAGAATTCCGTATATTCTGCTTCCCCAGGCATTGTTGTTGTAGCTGACTTCATACACATTTACGTCTTTGGTGCATCGCTCAGGCAGCAGTTCAGTGTGTGGGTCGAGGTCTACCTTGCGGGCTTCTGCCAAAGTGTTGCTCCAGAACTGGTCGAAGTCGGAAGGGCAAGTTGCCGTCGGCTTCAATTCTTCGGGAGAAAAGCCCGCTGTGCATAGTCCTTTGTAGGTATGGTTCCCGTCGCTGTAGGTTACTGTTACTCTATAGAATCCCGGCTTTGTCATCTTCCCTTCCACTGTCGTGGTGCCGGTCTTTAGTGTCATTGTCTTCTTTGAGGTCGGATACATTTCCGGACCAACCTCACATTCTATTTTCGCATTTTCCACCGGTGTACCTGAGCGCAGTACGCTAATGGTGAATTTTGCCGTCTCTCCCACCTTATAGTTCCAGTCGTTATGGTCGGGAGTAACGGTTACTGCAATGTTGTAGCCTCGGATTTGAGCATGGGCAACGACCATGCAAATCAGAGCAAGGAGTAATAAAGTTGTTTTTTTCATTTTTATTGAAGGTACTTTTATAAGTTTTAAGTTTCAACGTGACATGTAGTCTTAGGTCCAGTTTTTGTTTTTGAAGAGTGGGAGACAAACGCTTTTGTCTCCCTTGTCTCTTCCCTAACTACTAACTATAAACCTAATCAAATATTGTCGTTGTATGTTGTCTTCCGACCTCTGAATGTAGCAGAATCGTATTGACGGTGCAAAGTTAGCATAATTAACGTAAAGTCAATGATACTTTTTTATCAAAATAGAATACTATTTATGCTTTTATTAAAAAATTATGTCTATTCTGGCATATATTTTGCATTTTTTGCAATAAACACCTTTACATTCCACGTTAAAATGAGTTCTTTCGAACGATATTCTTCTTGGAAGTGTTTAATAATTAGATTGTTGTACAAATTACACTTATTGCATCGTAAACTACAAAGCGGAGAACAACTCAGGCACTGTTCTCCGCTTTGCTGTTTATATTCTAACGATTATTTCATACTTGGCATTTCGTCGCGTGTGATGACATATTTTGAGTTCATTTGGGCGTTGAAGAACACGTCATCGTTGTATGGAGAGTTCATGAAATCGCCATTCCAAGGCATAAACCAGCTCCACATGTCACCCCCCTGCATCATGTTGCCAATCTCGGGGATTGCGCCACATTCGCTCAGAGTGATGAGCTTCTTGCCGCCTGTGATATTGTACAGTGCGTCGAAGTCACTTATCAACGAGAAGTGATACTTTGATGCATCGTTCTCATAGTAGTCGCGACCGATGATGTCCACATATTCGTCGCCGGGATAGTAGTCCTTGTCCTTGCCGTCGGATGTCCACACCCAGATGAGGTTGTTCACACCCTTCTCCTTGAATGTGTCGAACATCAGCTTCCACAACTTCTTGTACTGTGCGGCACCGTCGTTGCCCCACCAGAACCATGCTGTTCCGCCCTCATACTGATAGCGGTTGCCGGCTGCCTCGTGCAGCGGACGCCATAATACAGAGATACCCTTCGACTGGAGGTCGAGCAGATAGTCAGCCACAACGTCGAGATGTTTCAGGGCGAGAGTGTTCTCCCATCTGCCACTTCTTACTGCATTCTTGCAAGAGAAAGGTACAAAATTGGGGTCGCCATCCACTGTTGTATAGAAATGATAAGCATTTGGATTGTTGATGTCTGCCTCGGTAGAAGGCATATTCCAGTGCCACATGATAGATACGATACCATTGCCGGCTGCCCAGTCCTCCATTACCTTGGTGTCGGTATAGTCAATCCAGTTGGCATTACCGAGGGGCTTGCTCCAATGGAGGAAGAGATAGTCGAAGGTGGCGATGGCTGGATACCTGCCTGTCTTCTCATACATCATCTCAGCCGACTTGGTGTCCCAAGCTGGATCGGCAGCCATAGAGCCAGAAAGAACAGTCTTTCCAAACTGTGACTTCAGGAACTGGTAGAGCTTCACTGTGCCCTCTGTTGCATCGGGATTCACCGGCATGTCGGGAATGTCGAAGCGTGTGGGATCAAAGGTGTTCACTGGAGCTGTGGAGAATGAGAACGAGAACTCTGATGCAAAGTTATATGCCTCGTCTCTTACTGTCGGTTTCATCACCGTCACCTTGTATGTGGTGTTACCCTTGGTGTCGTAGGTGAAGATGAGTTTGTTGCCCTCCACTGTCACTGCCGTGTCTGCCACATAAGCATCATTAATCTTGATGCTGGCATGGGGCGTGTTGTAGATGGGCTTGTCATATTCGATGGTGAACACCTTGATGGTGTCGAGGTCGGTGGCACCGTCCTGTGGGGTGACGCTCACCACAACGGGAGCGACACCCTGACCGCGGTCGGGCTGATAGTTGGCGTTGTTGTCGCTGTTCTCCGGGTCGGAGCACGACATTGCCATACCTGTCATGGCAAGAGCCATTATGCTATATATATATTTCTTCATAATTCTTTCTTATTATCAGATTAATACTCTGCGGGTTCGATGCGGAACTGTCCGAAGCTGTGGTCTATCTGCCAGTCGTCGCCGGAGTTGGGTTGGCATACGAACTCGAGGCTCACCCACTGGTCGGGTTCCGTGGGCAATACCGAACCACCGAGACAGTCAACCAAGGGCAGCGAGACGGTTTGCCATTCGCCGTACGTGTTGTTGAGTCCGTCGCTCACGGGGTCCCACTGGTTGCGTGTGGCTCCGCCATTGAGTGTGATCATATATCCACCGTTGCGGCTTCCCGCCTTACCGTTGTCACCATAGTTGTAGAAGGGTTTAGAGGATGCTGTGCACACCTCAAACTTCAGCACGTATTTCTCGGGGTTGGCTGATGCGTCGAGCCAACGCCAGTTGCAACCGAAACCTGTGGAGTTCCAGCTCCACGAAGCGAGGATTGACGATGAGAGGTCTTGGGTCTTCTGAAGTCTGATGTACTGATAGCCAAGGCATTTCGGATCACCACTGTTTCCTCCCCAAGTGAGCTGACCTTTAAACCACTCGTTCCACCATCCGAGGTCGCCATCGAAGTTGCCGAACATCAGTTGGTCGCTCATTCTGTAGGGAATGGTCTTTGTCTTGCGTCCGTCCATGGCATCCCACTCGAATGTTATGAGCGAATTGTCAGGAGCGTCCTTAGGAATGAGAATACCCATATAGGTCTCCGTGATGGAGTCGGTGGGAATTATCTCATTATATCCGAGGTCGTCATTGTGGATTGTTATCTTGGCTGTGTTCAGCTCTGCGTCCTTTGAGAATCCGTAGAGGTCGAAGTAGTCGCCCATCACCTGCACCTTATCTCCCTGCAGCACAAACTCGTTCTTGAGTCCTTCGAGCTTGAGGTTGGGGATATTAACGGGGAAATCCACGGTGACAGTACCTTGCTCCGTTGTGTATATCAACTTGTTGGTGACTTCCTCAGGAATCTTCCTCGGTATGGTCACGTTGCAGAAGTCGCGCTCGGCGTATGCGGCATGCCGCACGTCCACCTCCAGTCCGTTGAAGGAGATGCTCTTCACATGGCTCAGGTTCTTACCCTTAATCTTTATCATCTGGTTAAGCACACCACCAGTGATGACCTGCGGTGTCTCCGACATATCCTGTGCATCGTAAATAGCCTCGATGACAGGTGCGCCGTCGCAGGAATAGGGGTCGTATGACGGGATATCCACCACGTCGCTGCACGATGCCATTGCCATGACAGCCATCAGTGCTATTCCCGCTTTCTTTAAATATATTGCTTTCATATTTATACCTTTTTTATAATATATAATACATTAGTTCCATCCCGGGTTATTCTCCTTGATGGCATCGTTGGCTGAGATTTCGTCGGCAGGAATCGGATAGAGCAGGTTGCGCTCTGTGCGGTTCTTATTGATGCCAGAGTCGTCAAATCCTCCGATAGCATTCATTGCGTCGAGATATATACCCCAGCGGATGAGGTCCCAACGGCGGTCGCCTTCGCAGGCCAACTCCTTGGCTCTCTCCTCTATAATGGAGCTGCGGAGGGAGTTCTTTCCTGGATTGGCGTCCATCAGACGGGCATTGCTGCGCTGGCGCACTTGGTTGAGATACTTTATAGCTTCGTCGGGCTGGTCGGTTTCATTATATGCCTCTGACAGACAAAGCAGTACGTCGGCATATCTTAGGAATGGCCACTGCGCGTCGGTATAGTCGGAAGCCTTGTTCTTGCAGTCCTCATATTTTGTGGTGAAGGCAAGGCACTCAGAGGATGTGTTATATTGGTAGTTATATCCCAAGTCCTTGTATTTCTGTTCCTGCTCGTCAGGCACTGGATTGCCATAGAGATCGTAACCAGTGACACGGGCACGCCATGACTGCGGATAATAGAATGCTCCGTTGTAGTCCTCCTGATAGTAGTAGGTCCACACGTGGCGCACTCCGTCGAGAATACGTAGGTCGGTGTCATCAAAGAGGGCATACCAGTTGTATGTGCATCCTACCCAACCACCACTCGTGATGTAGTTTGAACTGGCACTTGTGGTATAGCCGCTATAGAAGGTGTGAACCTGGTTGCGATACTTGGTGTCGCCGTCGAGACACTCCACAGCCCACATGAACTCAGGAGCCTGACGGTTGGAAGACTTCCACAGGTCGGCATAGTCACTAAGATAATAGTTGCCATATTCACCTGCAACAAGTTTCTTGCCCCATTCCACTGCCTTGGCATAGAGTTCGGCGGAGTTGAGATTCTCATATCCGCTCACTGCCTGCTTCTTCAATGTGACGGCAGCGGGAGTGTTGCACACCTGAATGTCCTTTTGGGTCTGCTGGTCGAACACAGTGCGATAGGGTTCGCCAGTGCGGATGGTAACAGGAGTCTCGGCAGGCATTGCGGCAGAAGCTGCGGTGCAATATACCTTCACGAGAAGTCCTGCGGCAGAACCGGCGGAAACATGTCCCTTCTGATAGTTTGCATCGTCTATCTTATACATCTTTGATGCTGCATCCTCAAGGAGCGAGATAATCTTCTCATACACCTCAGCCACAGGCATACGGGGGTCGTTGTATGAACCGCTTACTGCCACGTCGGTCTCCTTGAAGGGCACCGGACCGTAGGCTCTCACGAGAAGGAAATAGGCGAAAGCCTTCTGAAACTCCATCTCGCCAATGGCATTGTTCTTGTAGTCGTCGCTCACGTTGCCCATAGCCTCGATATAACGGATTGCCTTATTGGCATCGTTGATGAGGTTATACGGACCTTTCCACATCTTGTCGAGCGAGCTTTCGCCCTGGAAATCACCGGCTCCGAGGTGAGCCAACAGCCAGTCTGGACCGGAGATATAGTCGCAGTCGAGTTCGAGCACACGTGGGAACTCGCCCCAGCACATCATGTCGTAGAGCCAGTTGCTATACACACCTGTCACCCATTGGTCAACGGCCTCCTTGGAGTCGCCAAGGTTTTCCGGACCTATGAAACTTTCGGGGTCTGTGGTCAGCCAGTCGTTGCATGATGTAGTCATCAGCGCACTGCCACCCATCAGCAAAGCCGAAATCAGTATCTTGTTTATCTTCATATTATATTCAATATTTAATATTAAATTTCTAATTCCTAATTCCTCATTCCTAATTAGAAAGTAAGTCCAAGTCCGAACGTGAATGTCCTTGAGGAAGGATATGAGTAGATATCCACACCACGGCGGGAAGAGTCGCTACCGAAGGCATTAACCTCGGGGTCATACCAACTGTAGTTGCTGATAGTGAACACGTTGGTGGCTGTGAAACTCAGCAGCACCTGCTCAAGTCCAGGGATTGGATGGGGCAGACGATAGCTGAGGGTGATGTTCTTCAGCTTGAGATAAGAACCATCCTCCACATAGCGGTCGCTGAGCAGGAATGTACGGTTGTAACCTCCTGTTGCCTTTGGCCATGCGGCATTCTCGTAGTTGTCGGCTGTCCAGCGACTGTTATATACGTCGGTGGGGATATTACCTATGTTGGCAACGCTGACATCCATTAGGTTACCGTTGAATATGTCGTTGCCCACTGAACCCTGGAGCAGGAAGCTCAGCGAGAGGTTCTTCCAAGAGATATTGTTGGTAAGACCGAAGGTGAAGTCGGGATTGGTGTCGCCGATGATGGTGCGGTCAGCCTCAGTGATGGCACCGTCGCCATTGAGGTCGCGATACTTTATTTCTCCCACCTTGGACAGGGCCACGGCATCCTTGGCTGTGGTGTATTGTGGGTCTGCCCTTACCTCTTCTATATTATCGTAGAATCCGTCCTCTACATATCCGTAGATGGCACCGATAGGACAGCCGTTGCGCTGGATGAAGATATTGTCGGCACCATACCACAGGGTGCGTGCAAACTGGTCGCCTTCGAGTCCGCCGATAGAGTTCTTGTTGAAGGCAATGTTGCCGTTGAGGTTCCACTTCCAGTCCTTGCTGTCAATTGGTGTTGCACCGATGGTAATCTCAAGACCCTTGTTGGTCACATTACCAGTGTTGGTGAGCATATTGGAGAATCCGTTGCTTGGGGCGATAATCACTTCCTGCAACAGGTCGCGCGTCTTTTTATAGTAGAAATCAACGGTAAGGGTCAGGCGGTTCTTAAACCAACCGAAGTCGATACCTGCGTTCCACTGCTTGGTGGTCTCCCACTTGATATTCGGGTCAACAGGACCGCGCCATGACACGTCGGCTGATCCTGACGAGAGCGAGCCTCCGAAGGGGAAGTTGGCGGTGTCGAGCTGTGAGTTGATGCGGTATGAACCGATACCTTGGTTACCTGTTTCACCATAGCTGACACGGAACTTCAGGTTGCTGAAGATATTGAGGTCCTTGATGAACTTCTCTTCCGATGCGCGCCATGCGAGGGCTCCCGAGAGGAAGGTTGCCCACTTGTTCTCGTCGGTGAACTTCGAGCTACCGTCTGAGCGGAAGCTGGCTGTGAGGATATACTTGTCGGCGAGGGTGTAGTTGACACGTCCGAGGAACGAGGCGAGTCGCTGCTTTCCCTTGTCGCCCGAGAGTGTCGCCTTGTCAAGGGCGCGACCCATGTCGTTGGCTCCGGTGAGGTCGTCGGGGAAATTGGTTGCCACCTGCTGGTCGTTTGTCCAGTTGCTGCTTTCGAGTGTGAAGGCACCCATCACGTTCACATGGTGAATCTTTGCGAATGTATTGTCATAAGTAAGGATCGACTCTGCCGTGAGGCTCTTCCATGTGTTGTGTCCCACACTGGCTTTTCCATTGATAGGAGTTTTTCCTTCCTGTGTCTCACGTCCATAGTAGCTCTTACGGTCCTGCACGTTATATCCGAGACCGAGATTCTGGCGGAAGGTGAAGTTCTTTAGGAACTTAATCTGCACGAACGAACTGCTGAAGTAGTTAGATCCGTTTAGCTGGTCGATGGCACTGCGCACGTATGCCCCGGGGTTGGCGGCAAGCCAGTTGAGGTCGTCGGCAGTGGTAGTGTCCATATTCGGACCATATGTCGGCGGGAAAAGGAGTGCCGAGCGAACTACACCGGTGTTGAAGCTCAGTGTGTTGGCGAAGTCGGTCACTGAAGAGGTGAAGCTCTGGTTGGTTCCCACCTCAAGCCAGTCGGTCACCTTGCGCGAGATGTTGGCACGAAGTGCGTAACGCTTGTAACCGGAGTTCTTGATGATACCTTCCTGGTCGGCATAGTTGCCTGAGAAGCTATAGTAGCCACGGTCGTCGCCGCCGCTCACATTAATATTATAGTCCTGCTGGAATGCGTTCTGGAAGATTTCGTCTTGCCAGTCGGCTGTTCCGAGCTGTGTTGCATTGCCGTATTCGTCGTAGAACCATCCTCCGTTGCGGTAGTCCTCGGGCGCACCGGTATATTTACCGGTGTTGTAGTTGGGATGCCCGTCGGCATAATACTGGTAGCCCCATGTTCCGGAATAAGGCAGTGTGGTGGATTTTGAACCGTTGTAGTAGCGGTCGTTGAGTTCCTGCTCATTGATATACGTAGCGTATGTCACAGGGTCGAGCATATCGATTTTCTTTGAGATGTTCTGCCATCCCCATGTGGCGTTGAACTCCACCTTGGGCTTACCTGCCTTACCCTTCTTTGTCTGGATAAGAACAACACCGTTGGCACCACGCGAACCGTAGATGGCTGTGGCGGAAGCATCTTTCAGCACCTCTATAGACTCTATGTCGTGAGGGTTGATGAAGCTCAGCGGGTTTGACTGTTGCTCGTTGGTGGTGGCACCGTTGGATGGTGTGCTACCCGACTCGAAAGGCACTCCGTCAACGATGAACAGAGGTTGCGAACTGGTTGAGAACGAGTTGGTTCCGCGCACCACGATACTCATACCGCCGCCCGGGGCACCGTCGCTCTGCTGTATGTTCACACCCGCAATCTTTCCTTGCATACCGTGTGCGATGTCCATCGAACCACCCTTCATCATGTCCTCACCCTTGAGTTGGGAGAGAGCACCCGAGAGGTCGCTCTTCTTCATCTGTCCATAACCTACAACAACCACCTCGTCCATCAGCTTGGAGTCTTCCTTTAGTTTGACGGTGATGTTGCTACGACCAGACACGTTGATGGTCTGGCTTTGATAACCAACACTTGAAACCTCTATCTGGCTTTTGCCTTTAGGGACGTTCAGTGTGAAGTTGCCGTCGAAGTCGGCTACGCATCCCACAGAAGTGCCTTTCACCATAATGGTCGCACCAATGATTGGTTCGCCAAGATTGGCATCGAGCACCTGACCCTTGAGCGTTGTCTGCGCCATGAGTGTCATGCTGGTTATGAGTGCTACGAATAGCAATGCAATTTTTCTCATAATTATAATTTTGATTTAATAATATATTGTGTAAATGCTTCAAATTAATTTTAGGCGATAAAAATCGTTATTTTTTCTGGTGCAAAGGTACGGCAAATAAATCATACATAGTGATATTATTTTGCTTATTTTTGATACTATCTATCTGAACAAATGCTTTTTTTACATTAAGTGCTGCTTTTTTTAGCAAAATAAAAAGTGTAAATTTTCCACTTATCCGATACTATTCTTACTTTTTCTTTTGTCATGTCCTATTGCTTATCCCTCCGTTGCATATTTTTCAGGGGGCAACCTCACAGGGCGGACATGAAAATTGATAAGCAAAGGCATTTTATTTTTCCGTTCCACCGAATGTTTGGCGGATTTTCTCGCCATTAAAACTGTACATGAGACACTGTGTTCAGTTGTTGAGTTTAGTTGAGGTTTATCATTATACTGTGTCCCTATTAGGTGGATCAACTATACTGCCACCGTGTTCCGTCGACTAAAAATTGCCAATATTGGCATATTTTAGGCATGATTATTTGGTCGTTTAAATAAAACTCATTACCTTTGCATTACCAAAAATTGCCAATATTGGCAAAAATTAGTAATGGTATGAAGGAAATACAAAGAGAAAGATATCTTAGGCAACTAATAGAAAGCCGTCAGAACGGTTTCATCAAAGTGATTACCGGAATCCGCAGGTGTGGCAAATCATATCTGCTGAATGTTTTATTCTATCACTATTTGTTGGATAATGGGGTGGCAGATGACCACATAATCCGTATTGACCTCGAAGACCGCTTGAACAAGGAACTGAGAAATCCAGATGCAATGCTCCATTATGTCCACGATAGAATCAAAGATAAAGAACTGTACTACATTATAATAGACGAAGTGCAGATGATGGATGATTTCGTGGATGTATTGAACAGTTTCCGCCATATTGTCAATGCCGACACATACGTGGCAGGTAGCAACTCCCACTTCCTGTCATCAGACATTTCAACTGAATTCCGTGGTCGAGGAGAGACGATACATGTGAATCCTCTGTCTTTTGCAGAGTTCTATACAGCCGTTGGAGGTGATAAACAAGACGCATGGCGCGAATATTACACTTATGGCGGTTTGCCGCTTATTCGGTCTTTTGACACTGAACAGAAGAAGATCGGCTATCTGAAAAACTTGTTTGAAACAGTTTATTTGGCGGACATTATTGAGAGGCACAAGGTGCAAAACGAAAATGAAATGCGCGAACTGGTGCTCGTAATGGCATCGTCCATCGGCTCCCCTTGCAATCCGACAAAACTTTCCAACACCTTCAAAAGTGTGAAGAATGTAAACATTACTAATAAAACAATTTCGAATTACCTTAATTATCTGCTGGAATCGTTCCTACTGAACAAAGCCATAAGATATGATATAAAAGGAAAGAAGTACATTAATACTCTTTCCAAATATTATTTCTCAGATATCGGTTTGAGAAATGCCATTCTCGATATGCGCCAACAAGAGGAAACGCATATCATGGAGAACATCATTTACAATGAGCTTGTAACACGTGGTTGTAACGTGGATGTAGGAATGGTGGAGATAAAGAAACAAGATAAAGACGGCAAGTGGCTTCGTATTCAACTTGAAGTGGACTTTATTGCAAGTCTTGGCAGTAAGAAATACTATCTGCAATCTGCCTTGTCAATCCCTGACAGGGAGAAAGAGATACAGGAGTCACGTTCACTGATGAGCATAGATGATTCTTTCAAGAAGATAATCATTGTAAAAGACCACATAATGCCACGACGCAACGATGAGGGAATTCTTACAATCGGTCTTTTCGATTTCTTGCTTAAAGAAGATAGTTTGGACCTATAGGCACACCATGGATACTCCGGGGCACCTTTTCTCCTTGTCAGTACACGGACAGTACCATGTACTATCTGTACTGTCATGGGCGGGAGTCCATTCACCTTAAACCTTAACCTAAACTCAACAACTAAACATGCGGGGTGTATTCTCTTCTTTTTCTTAACTCCAACTACACCGATTGTTTAGTTGTTGAGTTTAGTTGATGTTTAGTTGAGTTTCGTATACAGGGTAAAGGTTGTTGTTGCTTCAGTTTAACTTTTGAGGATGCCTTGGTTATGGTTTGTTGTTGCTTCGGTTTAGGTTCGCTTTAGGCAGGGTCGCCAAGCGAAGGAAGAGCGAAGGAAGAGCGGGTAAATCGTTAATTCCTAATGAAAGTGTTAAGTGGCAATTTGAAGAATTGATACATATGACTACCAAAGATGAAATCAAGTGTCATATAGCATGTTGCAATTTGGCAATACTCTTTGTAATGATTCGGCATATTGTAAAAACGCAAGATAAAAAGGGCAGGAACCTACCGTTCCTGCCCTTGTCGATTATTATATTCTTATGAATGTTCTGGATATTACTTCATGTAAATCTTGCCGTTCATGATATACATCTTCGCATTCTTGCCAACACGCTGACCAGCAAGGTTGTAACGAACGTTGTCCTGAGCCTTTGGAGCGGCGATGGCTTCGTTGATGCCAGTTCCGATTTCTGAGTCTACTTCTTCCTTTGTCTTTGAGGTCAGATAAAGCTTCTTAACAACGATTACAGTCTCACCATCGGGTTTTTCAACTTCTTCACTTGACATATAGAGATTCTGATAAGCATACTGCTCAATAGAAGCAATTGATGAAATGTCGAAAGTAGCTGTATAAGCTGTTTCTGATGCAGGCAGATCAATCTCAAATGCCAAGAAGTTTATTTTTCCATGACCAGACACAGACTCAACCTCGATTACAGCGGTGTTGAAAGCAGAGATATCAGTAGCACCAAGCCACTTGCTGTCCCAACCCCAGTCGCCGGCTGCCAGAGTATGTGTTCCACCAACTTCATCAAGTACCAAAACCTTCTCAATCTTGTCAGCCTCTTCCTGTGCAGCCTTGTATTCCTCTTCTGTTGCGAAATATACGTCTGTTACATCAACTGTACCAGCGGTTCCTGGATCCTGCATTGCTATTGAGAATACTTTGTCGGAGAAATCGGCATTGAGTTCGATAGCCATAATACCACCATTAACATTTAATACAAACTCCTGAGAACCCTCATTGAACTCTGCTCCCCACTGACCAGCAGTACCCTTGCAGTTGTACTGCACGATAGCCTTCATCTTGGCGCAAGTAGCTGCACTATACTCAAACACTACATAGTCATGCTCTGATGCATCAAAATATGTAACGCCTGAATCATCGGCTGTGCCGTCGCCATTGTTGATTACTTCGCCCTGTCCAAGAGTGGTAATGGTGTTCCATGACCATCCGTCGAATGTTAGTGTACCAGGGGTGAAGCCAGGAACAGTTTCCTTAGCACTTGCTGTCAAAGCGCAGAGCGCAACAGCTAAAATAGTAAAAATTTTCTTCATATTATTATTGTTTTTTTAATTAGGAAATGCGTCTTGTTATTTTCTGGTTGCAAAGTTAGGCAAAACTATTCATTGACGATGATATTATTTTGCCACAATTCGATACTTTTTAAGCAAATAAGTGCGTTTTATGTCTTTTTTTGCCTATTTTATGTCCAAATAAAAAGTGTACGATTTCCACTTAACCAACACTTTCCTGCAAAAACAACATCCAAATTCAATGAAAGAATAAGGAGTCGACGACTGCCTCTTCATGTGTTTTCTCTACCTCAAACGATTGTTTTCAGTAGCCCAAACAAATAAATTCAGTAGCCCAAACAAACGTTTTCTCCCCTCAAACCACCTATGCATAGGCTTTTCTATTGCAAACGGAATAGTCTATCAGATGAAAGAAGAATAGCTGTCGAGACATGACGACTGCCGTTTGCATAACGCATTCATATTAGATATTCTTTTATGCCTCACGACAACTGACTGCTTCCAGCTTATTATCTAACCGAGCTTTACCATCCTTTTTGGCATTTATCCGTTTGGATGCGACTGGGGGTGTGGGCGTCTCGCCCGCACCTCGCCTACGAGGTAATATTTCGGAATTATGCGGTTGATGGTGCGCAAGGTGCGGGCGAGACGCCCACACCCCCAGCCCTTGCCGCTAAATATTCAACAATATTTAAAGGGTGGAAGCCAACGGTCGCTGGCCGAAGGGAAAAGCAAAGTTCAGTTGTTTAATTGAAGTTCTGTATGTATTCCGTTGGAGTGACTTTCATGTATTTCTTGAAGAGGTTGCGGAACGTCTTCGGGTCGCTGATGCCACATTGCTCCGCCACCTGCTTTACGCTTGTCTCGCCTGCGGCAAAAAGTTGTGTAGCCTTGTAGATTCTGTAGTCGTTGATGAACTCGATGAGCGACATTCCCGTGGTCTGCTTAATCTTCTTGTATAGGGCAGAATGGCTCATTGCCATCTTGTCGGTAAAGACGTCGATGTTGAAGTCGGGGTTGCAGATGTTTTCGTCAACGACGTTTCGGCACTTTAAGATGAAGTGCTGCTCTTCCTTGCTGTAGCGTCGTGATGTGTTGTCGGTCGTGAAGCTGCTTTCGTGCGTGTTGTTTTGCAGCAGCTTGTCGATGCGTTTTCGCAACAGTTTCAGCGACACGGGCTTGGTGAGGTAGGCATCGGCACCATTGTCGAAGGCCTGCATCATCTCCTCCTCGGAAGTGTTTGCCGTGAAGACTATGATTTTGGTGTGCTTGAGGGTCTTGTCGGCGCGTATTTCGCTGATCATCTTTTGTCCGTCGAGTCGTGGCATGGTGAGGTCGCAGACGATGATGTCGGGAAGAGTTTCGCGTGCCGTCTGTAGTCCTTCCTCGCCGTCGTATGCCTTTACGGTGCGGAACTCCTTGCCCAGTCCACGTTCAAGCAGCTGCACTGTGTCCGGTTCGTCGTCAACTATGAGCATGGTGTATATTGCCGTAGGATTTGTCTTTGTTGAGGTGTCTGTTTTTGTCAGCGGTTGCAAATGTTCCTCCGGCTCACGTTTGGGAATGAAGAAAGTGAATGTAGAGCCTTTGCCCATCTCCGTGTCGACGGTTATCCTGCCGCCATGCAGCTCTACAAGGTTTTTCACATACGATAGTCCCAATCCGTCGCCTTTGCTTTGCCGCTTTCCACGCTCCGACCTGAAGAAGCTTTCAAAAATGGTGTCGCGGTATCTCTCGTCTATCCCAATGCCTGTGTCCTTTACGGCGAAACATACCTTCTGATCGTCGTTGGTGATGGTGAACGTTACCTTTCCGCCGTTCTTTGTGTATTTGAAGGCGTTGGTCATGAGATTGGAGATTACCAGCTCGAGTTTCAGACGGTCGAAGTCAAGCATTATCTCATCGTCGGACGACACGAAAGTATATTCAATGTCCTTCTGTGCAAACATGTCGCTGTAGTTGTCGTTCTGCGACCTGCAGAACGCCACCACGTCCTGCCGCTTCAGTTCGAGCTTTAGGTTTTCAGCCCCAATCTTCCGGAAATCGACAATGCGGCTCACCAGCTTGTTCAGACGGTTGGCGTTGCGCTGCATGTCGGAGATATAGATGCGCGGTGTCCTTATTGGGTCTTTGCCTTCCTCAAGAATCTCCTCTATCTGTGCCATGATGAGGAAGATGGGAGTGCGCAGTTCGTGGACGATGCTTGTGTAGAAGTCCATTTTCGCTTCGTTAAGCCTTTTCTCCGATTGTTTCTCCACTTCTGCAATCTCCATTCTGTGCCTCACGTTCAGCGTATGGAGATAAGACCGCACTAATGCCATTGCTGCACCAACGACGAGTGCCGCCGCCAAAAGTTTTGCCCACCAGCTGAGATACCAAGGCGGTGTTACCACGATGTCGAGACTTTTCACGTCCGACCAGTTTACTCCGTCGCTTGTAGCCTTTACCTGCAGTTGGTATTTGCCGGGTGGAACCTTGGTGTATTCTATTGTTCCGTTGCTTGCCTCACGCCACTGTGTGTCGAATCCCTCCAAGCGGCATGAATAGGCGATGCGGTTTGACGTTACGAAGTCGGGCGATGAGAACCTCACCATGAAGAAGTTCTCGTCGTGGTCAAGATGTACGGTCTCGTTTGCCGATGTGTAAAGATTGAGTGTACGGCGGTCGTTGAGCAGTTCCATCGACTGGAAGAACACCTCGTCGCTGCTCCCGGGGAAGCGTATTTTCGAAATGTCGAAGTATATCAGTCCCTTTGTAGTGCCGAAAAAAGTGATGCCATTGTCCAATGCTGTACTGTTGTAGGTATATTCCGACACCTCGTCGTCAACGTTCAGTCGGGTGAATTTCTCTGTTCCAGCTGCCATGAGATACAGTCCGTCGTATGTCCCGACGACAATGTTCCCCTGCTCGTCCTCAACCATCGATGTGACATTGGCATCGTCGAGTCCCTGTTTTGAGCCATAGCTTACGAGTTTGTGGTTCTTCTCTTCCATTTTGTAGAAGCCGGAATGTTCGCAGCTGATCCATAGGCTTCCGTCGTGCGCAAGAAACAGGAAGCACACGTTGTTGTTGGGCAGCTTGATGTCCTTGCTGGTTGTGGTATATCTTTTTGTAATTCTCCTGCTCCTGCGGTCAATCTTCATCAGCCCCTTATAGCGGCATGCCACCCACACTACGTCGTTGTCTATGGCGACGCCCATGCCGTAAGCCTCGTCGATGTCAACCCTCTCTATCGTTTCCTTGTGCTTGTCGAAGACGAAGAGGTCAGGTCCCACCAACCAAATGTTTCCCTTGCCGTCGTCCCTCATTGTCCAAAGGTTCTGTGCGTCGTTTCGTGTTGTCGGCATTGGGAATGTCTTGAACGTGTGTGTCGTCTTCGAGTATCTTACCAGTCCCTTGGTGTAGACCGTCAGCCAGATGTGTTCGCCATCGTCAATCATCGACGTTATGTTGTTGCCTGGCAGAGTGCTGTTGGCTGTTGTGAAAGTAGTCCTGTTGTCGATCTTCCTGTCATACAGTTCCAGTCCGCCGCCGTCGAGCCCTATGTAGAGTTGGTTTTCTGTAGGTATTATAGCCGTAACGATGTCGTACGACAGCTGATGGTTTGAACGGTTCAGAATGCTGAACCACCTGAACCTTTCGGTGTAGAGGTTCAGTCCCATGCGGTAGGTGCCAATCCAAAGGTTCTCTTGCCTATCCACAAAGAGCGAATAGACGGCATCGCCACTGATGTTGCTGTTGTAAGGATTATAGTTTATGCGTGTTACGCCGTTGTCCACCGTGATGCCTCCTCCGTCGATTCCGAACACGGTGTTGGAGCCATAGTCGGTGGTTGCCATAAGTCCGTTGGGCACAGGCTCGTCGCTTGGTTTTATGCGGTTGTTCTCTATTCTGAATGCAAGGCTCTTGTAGCCTATTCCGTAGCCGACATAGAGGCTGTTCTTGTTCTTGCTGTAATATATGTTTACGAGCGATGTGGTGACCATAGCCAATGGCAGATGGTCTATCACCGTCTCGCCGTCGTCTGCCAAAAGGCAAACGCCTCGTGGTCCCGTGGCTGCCAACATGTCGTCGCGGAATGTCGTCACGGCATTGTACGGCATTCCATGCTGGTTTACTGGTGAGAAGCATCTGTCGTTGCCCATACAGCGATACATTTTTCCATCGTTGCTGACGGCGAACACACCCTTCGAGTTTCTAACAATGTGGTTGAACCGGCCTTTCAGTGGTTTTGTCCCGTGCCTTGGGTCTTTTGTCGTGGCATGGTGGAACAGTCCGTCTGCCATGGAGTAGAAGTCGATGCCGTTGTCGGTGGCTATCCAAATGCCGTCGTCCATTGGGCATAAGGCTCTCACCACACTGTTGGAGATGGACGAAGCGTCGTTGTCGTCGTGGAAGAATGAGGTGAAGTTGTTTCCATCGTAGCGGCACAGTCCGTTGAATGTGCCTATCCAAAGAAAGCCGTTGGCGTCCTGCCTTGTGCAGCAGATGCTGTTGTCGCAAACGCCCTGCGACTTGGAATAGGAACGGAAAAGCTTTTGTGCCGATGCCATGGAGGGCATCAGCACAAAAGCAAGTATGATTGCCTGCAATCGCAGTCTGAATGTCGTTTTCAACGTCATATAAAAACGTGGCTATCTGATTTTCGGTTGCTAAGGTAATCATTTTTCCCGAAACATCAGTCCATTTCGGCAAAAAATTTCTCAATAAGCTCCTTATTGACGAAATGGCACTCCGCTCCACACGTCGTCTTCTTGTCCATGAGGCTCTCCAAAGCCTTGAATCCCATTGGGTCAACGTCGGTGATTCGGCTCTTGTAGGCATTGCTCGCCGTGCGCGAGTCAGTGTCGGTCGGCAAATTGGTGTAACTGCCGAGATACCAGTTGCCACGGAAGTCGTTGTGGGTAGAGGAGTTCATCTCGAAGCGGCTTGGCTCCGCGGTGTAGAAGATGTTTTCCTTGAACGTTGTGCGGTCGGCAAAGCCGTCCCACGAATCGCTGCACACCATGGTGCGGTCGGCTTCATCCACGGTTTTCACGTTCGAGTGCACAATGTTGCGCTCCACTGTTGTGTCCTCCACGCGTCCTGCAATGTGTATGTTTGGCGAGAACATGCCTTGGCGTGTTGCCTTGGGTCGCTGACCGTCGCCGATGCTGATGTTGTAGCGCACTTGGCTGCCCTTGTTGCCAATGCTGTAGTTGCGCTCGTTGCCCGAGTCGCAGATGAGCACCATGCCTCCATAGTTGTCGTGGCTGTAGTTGTACTGTATCAGCGTGTTGCGGCAGTTGTAGTCGCAGTCGTAGCCCTGTGCGTCCCAAGGAGCCTTGTGTCCCGACACCTCGTTGAACTGAATGACTGTGTTGTCGCAGCTCCATGGCCAGATGCCCGCCGCCGCCTCCGTCATGGGCAACATGTCGGGACAGTCGCGCATCACGTTGTACTCAATCAGCGTTCCGTCGCAACCTATAGGCACAATGCCGTCGCCCGGCACTCCTTCTATCAGGTTCCCCCTTACCACCACGTTGGTGCTTGGCAGCCAGTTGCGGCGGTCGTAGTAGCCGCTCCATATCATGGCGTTGCGTGCGCAGTCCTTGATGTGGCAGTTCTCGATGGTGAGGCTGTCGAAACGTGAGGCAATGCTTTTGCCGCTGTTTACGATTAGTATTCCCGAACCGCCTCCCTGCTCCTTCACCAACGAGCCGTTGACATCGTGAATGAAGAGGTTGTTGACGCTGATTGATCGCGACACGCCGTAGTCGAGGCATTCCACTTTCAGTCCAGTTCTTCCGGGCTTGCGCTCGCTTCCCGTGTTCACTATTTCCAGTCCGCTGAGTGTGAGATACTCAGAGTTGAGAATCCTCACGGCATAGTCGGAGCTGTCGTAGCCCACAATCTTTGGGGCGTTGCCTTCGCCGTAGCTTCCCACCTCAATGCGATGTGTGCTGCTGCCCTTGCCACATAGTTCCAGCACTCCGTTGAAGACCGTTCCCCTCCTCAGCAACAGGCGGTCGCCAGCCTTCAGCTTTAGTTGACTTGCCTTGTCGAGCGTCTTCCATGGCGATGTTTCCGAGAGTCCGTCGTTTGCGTCGTTGCCTGTTGAAGCGTCAAGATAGTAGGTCGCGCTTTCTGTTGTCGGAGTAGGATTAGGAGTCGCAGGCTCCACAGGCAATGTGCCTGTGTCTGCCTGCGAGCATGATGTTACGAGCAGAGTTGATACTATAAACAGTGCTTTCTTCATCTACCTAACTAAATTAACTAACTACAATATGTAACAAAGTAACCAACATCATTTCCACAAAGCATTCTGTTCCAATGCCTTGTTGCTGTCAAGTTCTCCTAATGGAATAGGCCACACATAGTCGCGCTCGCCGTTGTAGATGCGCGTCTCGTAGGCAAGTCCGTAGGTGGTGCGCTCGTTCTCCACCCTCTGCACAGCCTTGTCGAGCTCGTGCCAGCGGTAGAGGTCGAACAGGCGCAGGCCCTCGAAGGCGAGTTCCACACGGCGTTCGTGCTTGATTATCTGCAGCAGTGCGTCCTTCGACAGTCCGCTGCCCTCAACGTCCTCCACACGAGGCATTCCGGCACGCTGTCTCACTTGGTCGACGAGCGCGAGCACTTCCTTCTCGTCGTAGCTTCCCTTCTGCACCATTGCCTCGGCAAGCGATAGCAACACTTCGGCATAGCGCACCACATAGAAGTCCTGACCGTTGTCCCAAGAGTTGCCGGTGTCGGTTGGGTCGAAATACTTCATAACATACACTGTGGATATTGAAGCTGCTGCACCACCGTACCATGCGCTCTCACCGCCTTTGCCGTTCCAGTACATTCCTGGTACGAAGAGTGTGGCATAGAGGCGTGGGTCGCGACCTTCCCAGTGGGCTGCGTTAGGCTGCCAAGCGTCGAGTTTGCCGTCAGCCATCACGCCATAGTTCTTGTCCTCGTTCTTTGTTCCGTCGAGGTTGTAGTATTCGTCGGCAAGGTTAAGTGTGCCGTTCATTGCCTCAAGCGGTGTGTTCCAGTGGGCGTTGAAGCAAGCTCCCTCGCTGAGTCCAGGACCCTCGAACCTTACAGAGAACACAATCTCGGGAGAGGTCTGGCCTGCCTGTGTGAACAGTCGTGCATAGTCGGATTCGAGCGAGTAGCCCAAGCCTTGAACTGCCTTGTAGGCTGCAATGGCTTCGTCCCACTTCTCGTTGTAGAGTGCCAAGCGGCCAAGTATGGAGTAGCAGGCTCCACGCGTGATGCGTCCAAGGTCGGCTGTTGCGGGCAGGCTGTTCACGCACTGCTTCAGCTGAGCGATTTCGCTCTCCACAATCTCCGCGCGCTTGGTGCTTCCCATCTCGGCATTCTCCAGTGTGAGAGGCTCTGTCAGGTAAGGCACGTCGTTGTAGGTCATCGTGAGATTGGTGTACATCAGTGCCCTTATGGTCAGTGCCTCAGCCTTGTAGCGTGCCCTTAGGCTCTCGTCCATGTTCACTCGGTCGATGTTGGCTATCAGGAGGTTGCAACGCTTAATCACTTCGTAGTTGTCCTTCCAGTAAGAGCCTACCGCCCACGATGAGGAGTTGTGTGTACCGTTGGCAATGTCGTAGCCTTCCATCCAGCCGCTCCAGTTGAAGTGGCCGCCGTTGTCGGTCATGCAGTCGAAGTTGAGTGGTCCCATGTTCCACGGGCCGCCATTGTAGAGCTGCTCGGTTTGCAGACCGTCGTAGCAAGCCACGAGTCCCATCATGGCATCGTCGGGTGTCTGCCAGAATGTTTCGGAAGACGATTCCGTCAGCGAGTCTTCCTGCAACCAGCTGTCGGAGCAGCTTGTCACTGCCAATGCTCCTGACAGCAGGATTGAACTTATATATAGATTTGAAAGTTTCATAATAGTGATGATGTTTGTTTAGAATTTGACATTTATTCCAAATGAGTAAGACCTTGTGTTAGGATGAACGTCGTTGCGTGTGTCCGTGCCGCTCTTCTCGGGGTCGTAGTCGTCGAGCGAGGTGAAGGTCAGCAGGTTGGAGCCTGCAAGGTAGAGGCGAAGGCTCTGTATGCCAATCTTTGACAGTGCGGCGTTCTTGCGGAAGGTGTAGCCAAACTCAAGGCTCTTCAGGCGCAGGTAGTCGCCCGAGGTGAGCCAGAACGACGAGTAGGTGTTGTTGTAGTCGCCGCCCATGCGTGGCATTGAGGCGTTGACGTTGTCGGCAGAGTAGCGGTCGAGCCAGCGGCTTGTCTTGTTTCCGCCGTTGGAGATGGTTGTCTCGTCCCAGTTGAAGCGGTCGAGTCCCGAAACGCCCTGCCAGAATGTGGTGAGGTCGAAGTTCTTCCACGAAGCGCCGAGAGTGAACGAATACTGGAGCTTTGGGAATGGATTTCCGATTATCTGACGGTCGGCGTCGTTGATGTTGCCGTCGTCGTTGAAATCCTCGTACATGATGTCGCCCAGCACCGGAGCCTGTCCGTTCTGTGTTATCACCTTGCCCTCGCTGTTGGTGCGCTGGAGGTCTGCCTCAGTGCGGTAGAGTCCTATGGCCTTCAGTGCATAGTAGGAACCGATGGCGTAGCCCTCGCGGTTGATGGTAGAGCCGCTGATGCTCTCCTGGCCGTTCATGTCGACGATTTCGTTGTCAACACCAGCTAATGAGAATCCTGCCTGCCACTGCCAGTCGCCACGGCGGTCCTGATAGTTGCCTGCCAGTTCCCAACCGCGGTTTCTTACCTTTCCTGCATTCTGGTAAGGAGCCGACAGCGAGCCGAGGAAGATGCCTGGCATAGGCAACTGGAGCAGAATGTCGCTCGTCACCTTGTTATACCAGTCGAAAACTACCGAGATGCGGCCGCCCCAGAATGAGGCGTCAAAGCCGAAGTCGGTGATGGTGGTCGTCTCCCACTTGATGTTCTCGTTGGCTATCTTCGAGGTCTTCATTCCTATGTATTTGCTGTCGCCGAAATAGTAGCTGCCCTGTGCCGAAAGAGTTTCAGAGTAGGCGTAGTTGCCTATTTCCTGATTGCCTAACTTACCCCAGCTTCCGCGCAGCTTCAATGCGTTGAGCCACTTGATGTTCTGCATGAAGGCCTCGTTGGAGATGATCCATGCGGCTGAGAACGAAGGGAAGGTGGCGTAGCGGTTGGCGCTTGGAAGGCGTGAGCTGCCGTCGCGGCGTATGTTGAACTCTGCCAGGTAGCGGTCGCCGTAGTTGTAGTTCACGCGTCCGAAGAACGACTGCAGGCGTGTCTCCTCTGCCGATCCTGACACATGGTCGTTCTGCGAGCCGCCGTCAAGCTCGTAGATGTTGTCGGTTGGGAAACCTTGCTTGCTCATGGTGTGCGAGTCCCAGCGGTTCTCCTGTACGGAATGTCCCAAAAGGATGTTGACGCTGTGCTCGCCCCATTTGTTGTCGTAGGTCAGGATGTTCTCGTTGATGTAGCTCTTCTCTATCCAGCTGTAGTCGGTCAGCGTGTTCTGTGTGCCTGCGGGATTAAGTATCTCGCCCTCGGCATTGTACTTTGCCTCTGAGCGTGGACTGTAGGTAGAGGTCTCGTTGTTGTAGTATTTGTAGGCGAGGCTGCTTCTGAACTTCAGTCCCTTCACGATGTCAACCTCGGCAAAAATCTTTCCGTCGAACCTGTGGTGCTGGTTGGTCTTGCGTCCATAGTAAAGGTCTTGTATTGGATTCTTGAATACCGATGCGCCAATGTTGCTGTTGCCATCCACACAACCCCAGTTTCCGTTGGAATACTGTACGGGGACAGTAGGACGTGTGAACCATGTCAGATAGCGCATCAGTCCTTCGCCCGTAACACTCGTCACCGGCTCGTGAACGTCCTGACGGCTTCCCGAGAGGTTGAGGCCGAGCTTCACGATGCCTAACTTCGAGTCAATGTTGGAGCGGAAGTTGTAGCGGCGGTTGTTGGTGTTCTTCATTATACCGTCCTGGTCCATATACTGTGCCGACAGCATGTAGTGGGTGTTCTGCGAGCCACCACTGACAGAGAGGTGGTGCTGATGCATCACTGCTGTGCGGAACATCTCCTCTGCCCAATTGGTGTTGGCAAAGTGGTCGGGGTCGCTGCCGTTCTTCAGCTTTTGCAGCTGGTCCTCGGTGTAAGCCTTTCCCGGCTGACATTCGTTGTACATCTTTGCCCACTCGTATGAGTTGACGAAGTCGGGCAGTACTGTCGCCTCCTGCAGTGCAATGCTGCCTGAATAGGATATGGTTGGCTTTTGCTCGGTTCCGCGCTTTGTGGTGACGAGAATAACGCCGTTGGCGGCACGTACACCGTAGATGGCTGCTGAGGCGGCATCCTTAAGCACCGACACGCTCTCTATGTCCTCTGCTGCCAGTTGCGACATCTGCGAGATGCTGCTCTCAATGCCGTCGATGAGCACCATTGGGTTGTTCTTCGAGCCGCTGCCAAGTGTGCCCACGCCACGCACTCTGATTTCAGGGTCGTCGTGTCCTGCCTGTGCACCATTGGTCTGCAGCACTACGCCTGGCAGTCGTCCTTGCAGCATTGTCGAGGTGTTGGCAACCGGAATGTTTGCCACGTCGTCGAAGTTTACTGCTGCCACCGAGCCAGTGAGGTTGGCCTTCTTCTGTGTGCCGTAGCCTACCACCACTACCTCTTCCAGCGCTTTCGAGTCTTCAACGAGAGTGATTTTTAGAGTCTGCCCGCTGCTGAACTCCACCTCTTTATTAATGTAGCCGATGTAAGTAACCACAAGTGTTCCACGGCTCACGTTGTTGAGGGTGAAGTTGCCGTCAAGGTCGGTAACTGTAGCATTGTTTGAGTTTTTCACTTTGATTGTAGCTCCGATAATGGGTTCTCCGTATGCGTCGGCCACAGTGCCTTTCACCACACCCTGTTGCTGTGTGGCTTCAGCAAGTCCGACATTTGTAGCAACAGCCCACGAGGGGGAAGACACTGCCAACAGAGAAACCGTAAACGACGTAAGTGCGATGCGCTTCGTTCGTAGTTGAAAACGTTTTTCCATTTGTCTCTTTTTATTAGTTATTTTATAATTTAATAGGTCATGTAAGTTTCGATGGTGCAAAATTACGTTGTTTCCATTGAAAACACGGGGGTAAAATTCGTATCAATGGGGTAAAAAATCGTATTTGACCACTATTTTATAAATAATTCATAAAGAAAACACCTACATTCAGATATTTTTCGTATGTTTGCAGTAGGTTTTTAAAATTCACAACTATGGGAAAGAAAAAAGGCGGTAAACGAATGTCGAAGAAGCAGGTGGTGGCAGCACTGATGAACTTCTTCCAGACTAATCCACAACAGACATTCAGTTTCAAACAGATATTCAAGGCTCTCGGTCTTGACACTCATCCTCTGAAGATGCTTGCCATCGACACTATGGAGGAAATGGCATGGGACGACTATCTCACCAAGGTGAGCGAAAGCTCTTATTGCCTGAACACGAAGACGCAGGTGCAGGAAGGCACCTTCCGCAGGAAGTCGAACGGAAAGAACAGCTTCATTCCCGACGACGGCAGCCAGCCCGTCTTTGTGGCTGAGCGAAACTCCATGGCTGCACTCGACGGCGACAAGGTGCAGGTGACATTCATGGCACGACGCGAGAAGCACATCAAGGAGGCGATGGTGATTGCCATACTGAACCGTGCCCGCGACCAGTTTGTCGGCAGACTGAGGGTGGAGCGCGACCTCGCTTTCCTAAGGACTCAGGACGGACTGCTGCCCTACGACATAATCATTCCGAAGCAGAAGCTGAAGGGAGGAAAGTCGGGCGACAAGGTGGTGGTGAAGGTGAAGCAATGGCCCGATGCCGACCACAAGAACATACTGGGCGAAGTGGTCGACGTGCTTGGACAGCAGGGCGACAACGACGCCGAGATGAACTCCATCCTCGCACAATACGGACTGCCATACAAATACCCGAAGAACGTGGAGGAGGCGGCAGAGAAGATTCCTGCCGAGATAACGCAGAAGGACATTGCCGAGCGCGAGGACTTCCGCAACGTGTTCACATGCACCATCGACCCTCACGACGCAAAGGACTTCGACGACGCACTGTCAATACGCCGCACCGACGATGGGCTGTGGGAAGTGGGCGTACACATTGCCGACGTGTCACACTATGTCACCGAAGGCTCGGTGATTGACAAGGAGGCTGTGAAGCGTGCCACGAGCATCTATCTCGTCGACAGGACGATACCTATGCTGCCCGAACGCCTCTGCAACTTCATCTGCTCGCTTCGCCCCGACGAGGAGAAGCTTGCCTACAGCGTAATATTCGAGATGGACGACGAGGCTAATATAAAGAGGTGGCATCTTGCACACACGGTGATAAAAAGCAACCGCCGCTACGCCTACGAGGAAGTGCAGGCAATACTGGAGGAGAACGGAGTGAAGGACGGTCAGGGAATGCCTGCACCACCTGCGCCGAAGGAAGGCTACAAGGGGGAGAACGCCGAACAACTGATACAGCTCGACCGACTGGCGAAGAAGCTGCGTGCGGCAAGATTCAAGAACGGCGCAGTGAAGTTCGACCGCGAGGAGCTGCACTTCGACGTTGACGAGAAGGGAAAGCCCACACGCTGCTATTTCAAGAAGTCGAAGGACGCCAACAAACTGATAGAGGAGTTCATGCTCATAGCCAACCGCACCGTAGCGGAAAGCATAGGAAGGGTGAAGAAGGGGGCGAAGGCGAAGACGCTGCCCTACAGAATCCACGACCAACCCGACCCTACGAAGTTGGAGACACTCAGACAGTTTGTGGTGAAGTTCGGCTACAAGATGAAGACGTCGGGGACGAAGGGGGCAATATCGAAGAGCCTCAATGCGCTGATGGACGAATGTGCGGGGAAGAAGGAGCAGAAACTCATAGAGACGGTGGCGCTGAGAGCCATGATGAAGGCGAAATACAGCATACACAACATCGGACACTACGGACTTGCCTTCGAATACTACACCCACTTCACTTCGCCCATTCGCCGCTATCCCGACACCATGGTGCATCGTCTGCTGACAAAATACCAGCAGGGCGGACGTTCTGCCAACAAGGACCATTACGAGGAACTGTGCGAGCATTGCAGCGACATGGAGCAGGTGGCGCAGAATGCCGAGCGCGACTCCATAAAATATAAGATGGTGGAGTTCATGGCAGACAAGATTGGCGAGGTCTACGATGCCCACATCAGCGGCATACAGAGCTACGGCATCTATTGCGAGATAGACGAGAACCACTGCGAGGGACTCGTGTCGATGCGCGACCTTGGAGGCGACTACTACGAGTTTGACGAGAAGAACTACTGCCTTGTGGGTCGCCGCCACCACAATGTGTATCAGCTTGGCGATGCAGTGCGCATAAAAGTGGCGTCGGCAAATGTAGAGCGCAAGCAACTTGACTTTGTAATAGAGGAATGATTCGCTACACACGAAGTGAGGAACTGTGGAATTCGTGGTCGCATGCGGCGGGCATAGTGCTCGGCGTCGTCGTGGGCGCGATATTCCTTTACATGTGCTACACCGACGACAATCCGTGGGCGCGTGCCGGAGTGACGCTCTATCTCTTCGGCATGCTTGCCTCGTATGCCGCTTCCACCGTCTACCATGCCACACGCCTGCGCAGCAAATGGAGGGAGAGGCTGAGGAAATGGGATCATGCCGCAATCTATTGGCACATAGCAGGCTCCTACTCGCCGTTGACGCTCGTCGCCTTGAGGCAGCAGGGCTATTGGGGCTGGAGCCTTTTCTCCTTTGTGTGGCTCTGCGCCATAGCTGGCACGATAGTCAGTTTCCGCCGCCTCAAGGAGCACAGCAACCTTGAGACCTTTTGTTTCGTAGGCATGGGACTGTCCGTCCTCATCGCCTTCAAGCCGTTGATAGACAGTGTCAGCACGGCGGCTGTGGCGTGGATAATCGCCGAAGGCGTGATGTACATCACGGGAGCCTTATTCTACAGTCTCAACCGGCGGCGCTACATGCACTCCGTCTTCCACTTTTTCGTTCTTGCGGGCAGCATTTGCCACATCGTCGCCGTTTGGGATATGCTGATTACTTATCTGTAACTCAACTTTCGGAAGTGGTAATTCCCAATGTATAATGGTTATATTTAAACCACAGAGATAAAGAGAACCAACGGTCAACGTCCGAAGGGTAAGGTAAATAGAGTTTTTTGTGTTTTAGAGTAGGTCGCAAGCGACGGAGAACGCAGAGTTTCCATGCAGATGTTATCATGCGCAGCCCTCTATGAACTCTAAATGCCTTGGCATTCAGTCTCTTTCCTAATATAAATACTCTTAATCTCTTAAACTCTGTGGTTCAAAATTACTTCCGAAACTTGAGTTTATAACTGACCTTCCCCACCCTTTAAATGTAGTTGAATATTTAGCGGCAAGGGCTGGGGGTGTGGGCGTCTCGCCCGCACCTTGCGCACCATCAACCGCATAATTCCGAAATATTACCTCGTAGGCGAGGTGCGGGCGGGACGCCCACACCCCCAGCACTGAATACTCAACTGTGTAAAAGGGTGGGAAAGTTCATACTATAATCTGGAAGTTAAAGGGGTTAAGGAGTTAAGGAGTTAAGGAGTTAAGACAATAGTTATTGCGCTTCAGTCTGTTGAGTATCAAGGCTCGAACATACGTCTTTAACTTCCTTAACTTCTTTAACTTCCTTATCTTCCTTAACTCCCTTAACTTCCTTAACTTCCTTAACTTCCTTAACTTCTTCCTCCCTCCGCTGTCTGTGGAACACCGTTTGGTTTTCCTGCGTGAGGAAATTCAGGTAGCGGCGGCAGAACCTTGGGTTGTAGGCGTTGAAGATGTTGTTGGCAAAGAGAATGTCGGTAATCTTGTTGTCATGTACGTATTCCACCATGTTCTTCGTGAAATAGCGCGTGTCGACCACGTGCACTTGCTCGAAAGAGTAGAAGAGATAGCCCGGAAGGGCGTTGCCGAAGCTGTCTTTCAGAATGAGCACCCGCCTGCCGTTTGCCGTCGATGTGCTGACGCTCGTTATCTTTGCATCGCTGCCCATGAAGGTGCTGTAGGCACCGCCGCTGCCGTTGCGGTAGTGGTAGAAGAACGGCCCGCGGTATGGCTTGCCCATTCCTGTGACGTGATAGTCCTCGTCGATAGAGTAGTTTATATAGGTGACGCTGTATTTTATGTCCTTCGGCTCGTAGTAGACAAAATCCTCCGGTGCATTCTTTATCGCCACGTCGTTGGAATATCCGTACATGCTGCCCACAAAGCCATGTACAACTTTCCGCGTGTAACTGTCAAGTTGCCTGAACGGCACTTGCGCTACGCGGGCAAACTCCTTGGCGGCATAGTACGCCCCAAGTGGTGCCCAGTGGTGGTCGGTGCGCAGATAAATGTCCTCGTCGGCATGTTTGCCCAACGTGGTGTAGACGTCGACGGCAAGCACGTCGGGTGAAAGGTGGCTGTGTATGTTGTTTATCGTAGGCCATTGCTTGTGTGTGCTGCGCCGGGCGCGTTCGGGGCAATAGAATTCTATGGCTGTAGGAATTACCATGCAGTAGACGTTGACGCCGTTGCCGAATGTCTTCTTGTATTCGTTTGCCACCTTGGCATAGGCTATGCCACCCTTTGCACTGCCTCCAAAAGCCATCAGCGCACGCACCTTTTCGCCGCTGCCTACGATGAGGATGCCTGCATTGGCTATCTTCGCCGTGCCGTCGTCGTCGTTGTCGTAGCCTTCGACAAGTCCGTCGCCCTTCATCGCCTCACTCCTCTCCTCACTCCTCACTCCTCTCTCCTCACTCCTCACTCCTCTCTCCTCACTCCTCATTCCCCCATAGCCATGGAACGTAATCTGTTCGTCGCCAAGAGAGATGCGGATGAGGTTTTTCAGTTCGCGGTTGACGCTCATCAGCCTGTCGCGGAAAGGCTCGCTGTCGCTGTACCATGCCGACACCTTGCCCGTGAACTCGCCCGAAGCCAGTGCTTCTGTCGAAAACGTGGGGAAACGCGTCAGGTCGCGCTTCTCAAGCGGTGAATAGACAGTGCGCGGAAACGTGGCGAACACGTAGGCTATGGTGGCGAACACCAGTGCGACGATGAATATGTAGAGTCGGTTCATAGCGGTCAGAATCGTGTGTAGATGAATGCGTTGTTCGTTGCTCCTACCAGTAGTGCAACACTGACTAAGAGTGCCGCCAGCGAGAAGACGGTGCGTGAGGTGAAGACTGCCAGGCGGTAGGCAACCGAGCCTTTGTGCAGCACATTGCCCGCAAGTTCAGCAGACCAGCGGCGCAGAGGCATGCAAAAGAGCAGGGCTACGACCCAAAGCCAGAAATTGTCGGTGAGAG
The DNA here is from genome assembly GCA_051869235.1 of Prevotella sp. Lineage (GTDB taxonomy): Bacteria > Bacteroidota > Bacteroidia > Bacteroidales > Bacteroidaceae > Prevotella. The sequence goes on along the minus strand of JBJEAS010000152.1, from coordinate 12,002 downwards.
CCGCAACGGAAACGAAGTCGATAAGCTCGCCCGTGAGTCCGAAGAAAGCCCTAAAAAACACCGAGAGCGAACGGAAGTCGTCGAAATAGAATATTCCCCATCCCGCCACTACAAGCAGCAGGCTGTAGACGTGGAGCAGCGGGGTGAGGCGTTGCAGGAGGCGTGAACGCAGTATGGTGTATTTCTCCACCATGACGATCACTCCGAAATAAACTCCCCAGATGATGAAGTTCCAGCTTGCCCCGTGCCACATTCCCGTCAGGAACCACACCACCATGATGTTCAGAGCCTGATGGCTGCGGTTGCCGCCCATGGGAATGTATACATAGTCGCGGAAGAAACTGCCGAGCGAGATGTGCCAACGGCGCCAAAAGTCGGTGATGGTAGTGCAGCAGTACGGATGGTTGAAGTTCTCCCTGAAATGGAAGCCAAGGCATCGCCCTATGCCTATAGCCATGTCGGAATAGCCCGAGAAGTCGTAGTAGATCTGCAGTGTAAAGGCAATGATGCCTATCCACGCCCCTGCCGTGGTGATGTCGCCAAGCCCATTGGCAAGCAGCTGACCTGAAATCTCCGACAACTGGTTGGCAAGCACCACCTTCTTTGCCAAACCGATGAGAAAGCGTTCTATTCCTTCCGCCACATCGTCGGTCGACACCTGGCGCGAGGCAATCTCCTTCGCCACCGTGCCGTAGCGCACTATGGGACCGGCAATGAGCTGCGGAAACATGGAGATGTAGAGCAGCAGCCCCATGAACCTTCGCTGCACGGGCGACTCGCGGCGATAGACGTCGACGAGATAGGAAATGGATTGGAATGTGTAGAAGCTGATGCCTATGGGCAGCGAGATGCGTGGAATGGCAACCTCTATGCCCCAGTCGCACAGTGTGGTGGCAAAGAAGCCAAGATACTTGAAGACGGCGAGGATTCCCAAGTTGCATGTCACGCCCAGTGCGAGTGCCAGTCGGCGGTGGCGGCGTGCAGAGTCGATGGCAAGCCCCACGAAATAGTTCATCAGCACGCAGACGAGCATCAGCAACACGTAGGTCGGCTCTCCCCAAGCATAGAAAAGCAGTGAGAAGAGCACCAGCGTCACATTCTTAATCGTGTTGCCCTTCCCGAGCCATGAAGCCAGCAGATAGCAGACGGCAAAGGTCGGCAGAAAGGCAAAGAGAAAGAACAGGTCTGAAAATACCATATCGTCAATTCTTCTAAAAAGTTGTGCAAAAGTACACATTATTTTTCAAACATCTGCATTATATCTGAAAAATATTTTTTTTATCTGCAATTCGCATCGTCAATAAGGGAAGTGGACAAGTGTAAAAATAGTCGGATTATGGGTGAATATGGGTCTAAAATTAATCTTTTGGGACAAAAATGGACGATTTGTCGTAATAAAGTCTTATATTTGCATTGTAAAAACTTAAAACGATGAAAACGAAAATACTAACGCTACTCTCAACACTGCTGCTTATGGCAACGGTCGCCATGGGCATTGATTTCAGGCCGGTGAAAGCCATCAACGGATTGCCAAACATGGAGGTAAGACGCATGACGGTGGGGCGCGACGGAAGGTTGTGGATAGCCACGACGAGTGGTCTGTGCTTTTACGACGGTTATTCCTTCCGTTCCTACCGCAACTCGGCAGCCACGCCACACACGCTGTCAAACAACAACGTGCGCTGTCTGGCGGAAGACAAAGAGGGGCACTTGATAATAGGCACCAACAAAGGGCTTGACATTTTAGACATCCGTTCGGGAAACATTCGGCAGTCGAAGGCAAGGGAAATAGAAGGAGAGGCGGTGTTTGAGCTGTATGTCACACGCTCCAACGACATTTACGTCTGTCTTGGAGGAAAGTTGCTGAAATACTGTATGAAAACCGACAAATGCACGGAAATAAGGTTTGAAGGCACTGGAATGGTGGATCCGAAAATGTTGGAGGACTCGCGCGGCTGCCTGTGGATTGGCTCGAAGGCAGGTCTCTACAGAGTTGACCCCACGATGAGGAAGTGGCGGAAATTCACTCGCTTCAGCGAGAGGAACAAGGCACACTACATGGTGGAGGACCGCAGGCACAGATTATGGGTCGGTTCGTTCAACAAGGGGCTGACAATGGTGGATAACCCATGGGACGACGAGCTGAGGACAAAGACCTACGACACCTCCAACGGACTGCAGGACTATTGCATCTACGCCCTTGCAGAGGACATCGTTGGCGACCGCATGATGGTGGGTACACGTTACGGACTGAGCACGATAGGGCATTCGGGCAACGGCGATATTGTGAACTACACTCCGGGAAGTGCCAACCCCATGCCTTTCAACGAGGTTGACGCACTGGTGGTGGATGGAAGCTCGGTTTGGGTGGGGACACTCGGCGGAGGCATTTTCAACATAAACCTAAAACAACCGAAAATAGCTCTCAACGGACTTCAGGAGGTGGTGGAAAAGCTGTCCACCTGCTCGGTGAAGAGCATGGCGATGGTTGGGAACCGGCTGTGGCTCGGAGTTGGGAGCTATGGGCTTGTTGTGATGGACACGACGACAGGCGCCTTCACCTATTCGGAAGATATGGCTGACCTGAGGGAATACACTCCGACAACAACCCTGATGAGCATACTGCCACTGAGCGACGGAAGCGTGGCGATGGCAAGTTTCTTCAAGGGATTGTTAATAAGAAACGGCGGAGTGACAAGAAACTACACCGTGGAAAATACACCATGGATTAACAGCAACTGCATACACTCGCTGCTGGAGGACAGCAAGAGAAGGCTTTGGATAGGAACGTCGGTGGGACTGAGCATGATGAGCCACGAAGGAAAGGGAGAATACATGGCAAAGCTGAATGCAGAGGGCAAAGACCTCAGCAAGGAAATGTTCCAGTCGCTTATAGAGACAAAGCCCGACGGGCACATTTGGGCAGGAACGAAAGATGCAGGACTGCTGCGCATCAATCCCGACAACATGCAGGTGGAACTGTTCTCGATGGAAAACGGGAAGGCGAACAGCAATGACATTCAGTGCATTTACAAAGACAGCCGGGGAAGGCTGTGGGTAGGAACCGAGGGAGCAGGACTGAACATCTACAAGGACGGCAGGCTCGTTTCGGTCAACGATGCCATAGGATTGCCTTTCGAGACGGTTTACAGCATATTGGAGGACATGAACGGCAGGTTGTGGGCAGGAACGAACTCTGGTCTGCTGTGCCTCCAACCCAACGACGACATTGGAAGGAGCATATTTCGCCTTTACCAGAGCACCGAAGGCATGGAAGACAACATATTTCTGCGCGGATGCGCTTTCCGCGACGCCAACGGACAGATGTTTTTTGGCGGTCATCGCGGCTTTATCCAATTCAACCCAAATGAGCTGAACGGCGAGGTAAGCCAGGCAAAAGTCTATGTCACCGACATACGCATTGCCGGGCTTTCGTGGTACGACATGGACACCAAGGCACGCAATAGCCTTTCAGAAGTGACACCGCAGTTTGTTGAACGGCTCTCCCTCGCCTACGACCAAAACAATTTCAGCATCGAGTTCTCGTCAATGAATCTTGAACGTCCACATAATGAGAAATATTCCTATCGGCTTGAAGGCTACGACAAGACATGGCGCATTGCCGCACGCTTCGCCCATCGAGCCACATACAATAACATGCCTCCAGGCCACTATCGATTCCAATTGAGGGCGATGAACGAGAACGGCTCATGGAGCCATGAGGTGCATTGCATCGACATTGTAGTTCGTCCTCCGTTCTGGCTAACGTGGTATGCTTATACATTATATATAATATTGATGGCCGTGATTGCCTTCTATGTATACAGATATGCCAAGCGGAGGATACGGACGAAGGTGAAGGAGCAGTTCTTCACCAACGTCACCAACAACATGTTCCGCCCCTTGGCATCGGTGAAGGGAAATATTGAATACCTGTCGCAGCGACTGCCAGAATACTCTGAGGAGTTTGACGAGATGAGGCGCAACGTTGAGCGGCAGATGTCGATGATCTCCATGGAGTTCAAGAATCAGATGACCATAGAGATGAAGGACGTGGAGTTCAAGGATGCCGACAAGGAGTTCATTCGCCGCGCCGTGGCATGCGTGGAGTCTCATCTTGACGACGACTCTTTCGACGTGATGCAGATGGCAGACGAAATGGCAATGGGTAAGACAACGCTCTACGGCAAGCTGAAACAGCTGACGGGCATGAACATCTCCGCCTTCATCCGCAACGTAAGGCTCAAGGCTGCCTGTCGCATGTTGGAGAAGAATCCCAACCAGCGCATCTCCGACATTGCCTACAATGTAGGCTTTTCGTCGCCAAAATATTTCAGCCGATGCTTCAAGGCAGAATTTGGAATGTTGCCAAAAGAATATGTGGAAAAATTCGCCGAGAATAAATCCAACAAGGGGGAAATTATAGTCGACGAACAATAATTGTTCCATTTTCGACTATTTTTACCCCTCCTTTGCGGGTTAGTGACCTAAATTTGCAGCAGCGAAAAATCTAATAATAACTAAAAACGTTAAAGAATGAACAACTACAAGTTTTTTTCTATGCTGCTTTGCGCCACTGCCCTAATGGGCGTTCCGCAAGAGACGATGGCAAGAGACGTGGTACAGGAATTGACGCAGAACCAACAAAGCGTCAGGGGTACCATTAAGGATGCCAACGGTGAACCAATCATCGGAGCAAGTGTTATGGTCGAAGGTACGAGCAATGGTACCATCACCGATTTTGACGGTAAGTTCTCGTTGAAGGTGCCACAGGGAGCCAACCTTAAGGTTTCCTATGTGGGCTATGTGACAAAAACCGTTAAGATAGGTAATAAGACAACAATTGACGTTGTGCTTGAAGAAGATGCCACGGCACTCAACGAGCTGGTGGTAGTGGGTTATGGTGTCCAGAAGAAGTCGGACGTGACAGGTTCCGTTACATCTGTCAATAAGGACCGTCTGTCTAAGCTGCCGGTAACCAACGTGCTTCAGGCTGTACAGGGTTCGGCTGCGGGCATTACCATTCAGCAGTCGTCTGCCATTCCAGGTGCTGCGCCTACGGCACTCGTTCGTGGCCAAAACTCCATCAACGCCGAGACGGGACCATACATCGTTGTCGACGGAGTGCCAATCTCCAAGGCAGGCGGTTCGCTCAACGACATCAACCCCGGCGACATCGAGTCGATGGAAATCCTGAAGGACGCATCAGCCACTGCCATATACGGTATGAACGGCGCCAACGGTGTAATCCTCATCACCACAAAGCGAGGCAAGGACGGCAAACCTACCATCAGCTACAACGGCTATATCGGTGTCGAGGACTTTGCAAAAAAGCTCGACTTCTGTAACGGTGAGCAGATAACGCAACGCTATCGCGACTACTGTGCACAGAATGCCGGTGAAACGATGTACAACGACTTCGTGAAGAATGAGGCGGAGGCTGCACAGCAGGCTGCAGGACAGGAAACCGACTGGATTGACCTCGTGTCGCAGACGGGCGTCATTCAGGATCACAACGTCAACATCAGCGGTGGTGCCGAGAGGGTGAAGTATTTCGTGTCAGGCGACTTCATGGACCAGAAAGGTATACTGAAGGGCTTCAACTACAAGCGCTACTCCATGCGTACTAACGTTGACCTCGACGTGACTGACTACATGAAGGTGGGAACATCGTCATACATCGTGTCGCACAACCGCGACGGCGGACGCATCAACTTCGTAATGGCTGAGGCAATGTCGCCTTGGGGCAAGGTGTATGAGGAAGACGGTTCGCTGTGCATCTATCCGATGGCAAGCGAGAAGCTGTTCTCCAATCCTCTCGTAAACACACAGAAACCACACGAGCGCCGCCAGTGGAACATCAACATCAACGGCTATGCAGAGGTGGATTTCGGCAAGATATGGAAGCCGCTCAGCGGTCTGCGCTACAAGCTGAACATGGGCTACGCCTACGTCACCAACCGCGAGAACAAATATGAAGGCTCTTCTGCCGACAACCCAACCGACTACTGGGGAACAATAAAGAACTGCGAGACACAGAGCTACACGGTGGAGAACATCATAAGCTATGCACGCGACTTCGGAAAGCACCACTTCGACCTTACTGGCGTTTATGCCGCAAGCCGCAAGAAATACCAGGACAACACTGCAGCTGCAGGAAAGTTCATCAACGACGAGTTGCTGTGGTACAACCTCGGCACAGGTGCCACACAGACTGCTGGTTCATACGCCGACCTCTACACCACCTGCTCGCAGATGGGACGACTGAACTACTCGTATGACAGCCGCTACCTGTTCACCTTCACCGTTCGCCGCGACGGTTCGTCGGTGTTTGCCGACGGAAAGAAATACGGAACATTCCCTTCTGTCGCCCTTGGTTGGAACATCAGCAACGAGGAATTCATGAAATCGACACAACATTGGCTCAACAACCTTAAGCTGCGCCTCTCTTACGGTAAGGCAGGCAACGAAGCCATCGGCGTGTACCAGACGCTGACCAAGATGAACACTACGATGATGGCAATGGGTGGCTCGTCGATAGCAGCACTCTATCCAAACTCACGCATGGGTAACGCAGGCTTGACATGGGAGACCACAAAGACGTTCAACGTAGGTCTGGACTTCGGTTTCCTCAACAACCGCATCAACGGTAGCATCGACGTTTATTTCGCCAACACCACCGACCTGCTGCTCAAGCGCAACCTTCCAAAGATTTCGGGCTACAGCGACGTATATGCCAACATGGGCGAGACGAAGAACAAGGGTATCGAGTTTACGCTCAACACAAAGAACATCGTCATCAACGACTTCACATGGGCCTCGACTCTCGTATTCTCATGGAACAAGAACGAAATCGTTGACCTCTATGGCGACAAGATGGACGACATCGGCAACCGTTGGTTCATAGGCGAGGCTATAGGCGTCATCTACGACTACACGAAACTCGGCATTTGGCAGGAGGACGAGATTGCCCGTGGCGACCACGAGAACTGGGACCCAATAGCCAAGGCGGGCGACCCGAAACTTGCCGACCTCAATGGCGACGGTAAAATCAACGACGACGACCGCAGCGTGCTCGGACAGACAACACCGAAATGGATTGGCGGTTTCACTAACACCTTGACCTACAAGAACCTCACGCTCAGCTTCCTCATCCAGACTACACAGGGCCTGATGCGCAGCAACGCTCTCCTTGCCATGGCGGGCGACGAAATGGGACGCCGCAACACTCCAACCTGCATCGGCTACTGGACACCGGAGAACAAGTCGAACGAGTTCCGCTCATTGGTAAAGAACTCCAATCCTCATGGCTACGGATTCCCCGAGAAGGGCAGCTACACACGTCTTAAGGACGTCACCCTCAGCTATCAGTTCCCAAAGAGCATCACCGACGCATTGCGCATTGGCGGTCTGACGGTCTATGCCAGCGGACGCAACCTCATCACCATTACCGACTGGACCGGTTGGGACCCAGAGTCGAGTGAGATACAGCGTGGATGGAGCGACTACATGGATTCCTATCCAATGACAAAGAGCTATGTTTTCGGCATTAATCTTACATTCTAAAAAACAATCGATTATGAAACTCAACAGAATATTATATACCGCATTGGGAGCAGTCTTGATGACATCGTGCAGCGACAGCTTCCTCGACGAGAAGATGTACTCCAACTACGGAACCAACGTCTCCGACGCCAACGCCAAGTGCGTAGGCCTCTACTACAAGTATGGACAGATATGGAGCTGGAGCGGCCGCCAAGGCTTTGTAGGCATTTGGCAGGACGGCACCGACGTAGGTGCACCTGGCGACACTGAGGGCGTTGAGGTGCCATTCTACAAGTATGGCGAGCTGAACTCCGAGAACGGCGGCGTGAGCTATCTTTGGGAGAAGCTCTACAGCATCATCGATGCCAGCAACCAAATTATTGCCACCGAAGGCACTGATGCAAAATACTTGGCAGAGGCACGTTTCTTCCGTGCATACTGCTACAACACCCTTGTCACACTGTGGGGCAACGTGCCTCTCATCATTGAGTCGACACCTGAGCCTCGCACCGACTACACTCGTACGCCGGTGGCTGAGGTGGACAAGGCAATAGAGGAGGACATTACGTTTGCAATAGAAAACCTGCCCACCATCGACCAGCGCGTCTCTGAGGGCAAGCCCGACCGACTGACCAAGGACGCTGCAAGAATGTTGGCTGCCGAGGCTTTCCTGCGCATCGGTATGCGCGACAAGGCTTATTTCGCTAAGGCAGAGCAGGTGGTGTCGCCTGTCATCAGCGAAGGCAATTACCACCTCATCGATGCTCGCTACGGCGCTTATCTCAACGAGCCGGGCGACTACTATCACGACATGTTCCGTTGGGGCAACCAGCGTCGTGCACAGGGCAACACCGAGGGAATATGGACTTATCAAATGGAATACAACCGCGACGTCACAGGTGGTACGATAGACAATCCGCAGCAGCGACGCAACTGGATTCCTGCTTTCCACAAGATTACCGGCATGGTCAACGCCGACTCCATCGGCGGACGCGGCAACGGTCGTCTGCGCGTCAGCAACTTCGTGAAATACGGCTTGTATCAGAAGGGCGACATCCGCAACTCCAACTTCAACATCAAGCGCATACTCTACTACAACAAGCCAGACTTCTCGGCTGACATCTACGTCAAGGACGGCTATCGTGTCGACGAGGGAACGGCAGGTGCTACAAAGATGCATGTACAGACGGGCGACCGTGTGTATGTCTACATGAAGGACACGCTCAACGTGCTCTATCCACACCCGACGAAATGGGGAGCCTACGACCCAAGCGACGACTTCGGCTATGCCATGGTGAAAGACTGGCCGGTTATGCGTCTTGCCGAGGCTTACCTGCTGCGTGCCGAAGCCCGCGTGCGCCAGGACAAGAAGTCTGAGGCAGCCGCCGACATCAATGTCCTACGCGACCGTGCCTTCAAGGAATACCGTACAGAGAGCGGCATCGCCGATGCGGGTCGTGTGAGCGCAAGTCAGATGGACATCGACTTCATACTCGACGAGCGTGTACGCGAACTCGTGAGCGAAGAGAACCGTCGTATGACTCTCGTACGCACAGGCAAGCTCGCCGAGCGTTGGGAGAAGTATACCGACCGTGGTCCTGGCGTGCCTGAGAACAAACTCTCTACAGGCTTCAACCCATCTATCCACACACTCCTTCCTATCCCTCTGAGCGAGATCCAGCTCAACAAGGATGCCGTGATTGAACAGAATCCAGGATATTAATTCGGGAACCAGAATGAATCTTATACATTCGCGATGAGATATTATTTATTAGGTTTTTACATATTTGTTTTGTCAGTTGGCATTAATGCTTCTGCGGAGACTGTCTCCGCAGAAGCCCTGCCAGCCACGTTCAGTGTGGACGAGCCGGACTATAAGCTGAGCCCCTACACCGGAATGACAAGGCTGCACTGGAAAGAGGCTGCAAAATACCTGCTTGAGGGTGCATTCATGCACGTCAAGACCCTCGACGACCCAATGTACTTCAAGCGCATGGGCGACGTATGCTATCCCAAGGACGAGAGCAATGCCGAGCGTGTCAGAGGTGCCACTCTCGAAGGCATGGCACGCACGCTTTTCATGGCGTCGCCCCTGATTCGCGAGGACAGCACCATAGCAATCAACGGCATCCGACTTGCCGACTACTACAGGCATCAGCTCTCGCTGCTTGTCGACCCCAATAGTCCACAGCACATAAGTCACCGTGGACGGCGCGGACCGTGTCAGGACCTTGTGGAGTTTGGCGCACTTGGAGTCAGCTTCTTCGTGTGCGGCGACATCATCTTCGACCGCCTTCCAAAGGCCACTCGCGACTCTCTCTATCTGCTCATTGAGAGCTATGCCGACGGCCCTACCGTGCCGCAGAACTGGCGTTTCTTCAACATCTTCGCCATGTCGTTCTTCAAGACCCGCGGCTACGAGGTCAACGACCAGCTGATGACGCGCTATCTTGCCGAGCTTATGGCAGACTATCGGGGCAGTGGTTGGTATTTCGATGTCCCAAACTACGATTTCTATTCCATGTGGGCTTACCAGCTCTATGGCAAGCTTTGGTCGATGTTCTACGGTCGCGAGCACTATCCCGACGTGGCGGCGGTGTTCGAGAAACGTCACGAGGAGATGTACGGCAGCTTTCTCCGTTTCTTCAGCCGCGAGGGAGAGATGCTGATGTGGGGACGCTCCAACATGTATCGCTTTGCAGCCACGTCGCCCTTAGCATGGAATCCGAAAGCCAACCTCGGGTGGGCACGCCGCATAGCATCGGGCTGTCTGCTGCAGTTCCTCCAGCACCCCGACTTCCTCGCCTCCGACCACATTCCTACACCAGGCTTCTACGGACTGTTCGACCCCGTTTTGCAGGGATATAGCTGTCGCGGTTCGGTCTATTGGTGCGCAAAGGCTTTCCTGCCGCTCATCCTTCCCGAGAGCGACCCTTACTGGAGTGCCGTGGAGAACGAGGGCGACTGGGCTGAGATAGGCGGCAACGAGATGCGCTGCGAATATCTCCCGGCACCGCAGATGCTCATCGTCAACTATGGCTCCATAGGAGCGTCGGAACTCCGTGCCCCTTGCGACTACAACGTCGACCGTCCGTGGCCCGAGCATTTCCGTGCCTCGGAACAATACAACCGCCTTGCCTACAACACCGCCCTGCCATGGATGGCAGACGGGAAGAACGGCGAGGTTGCAATGAACTACTTGGTGTTTAACGACAGCTGCAAGGTATGGGAGCCACTGCGCCGATATGCAATCGAAGGCTATGCCGACAACACGCTCCGTCGCACAGCATTCCCACAGGGCATGCAGCAGTTCAGGATGAAGCTTCGCGACATCGTCATTCCCGAAGGCATGTTGAGGATTGACAGTGTCGTCTCATGCCCTAATCCGACGAAAGTCCGACTTGGGCATTATGCCCTTCCGCAGAAGGGAAAGCCGATAAAGGAAAATACCCTTTCGCTCGGCAGGGGACTGAAGGCTTACATCATAAGCAATGGCGAATACCATTTGGCTCTCGTTCCTCTCGAAGGTTGGGAGAAGGTGGAGTATGTCAAGGCTGAGGGGCTTCATCCTCAGGCACGCCATTGCGAGGTGGTCGATGTGGAGGCTCCGGCAAAGCAAGGCTCCCGCTTCGTCACCTTGATGCTGACAAGCGACAAGCCGTTTACAGCAAAACAGCTGCAACAGTGCATCAATAAAGTAGCTCATATATTTTAGTTACTCAACTTTTGCAAGTAGTAAAAAGGAGATAAAAGGAGATAAATGACGCATGACGTGAGGTATGAAGAAGTTAACTCCCCATCTTAACTCCCTATCTATACAAACTATTGTCCTTTATCTTCCTGAGCGACCATAGGGAGCGATAACTTCTCTTAACTCCTTCTAACTTCTGAAAGTTGAGTATATGCGAGATTTTAGTTAGTTATTTTTTATTTTTAGGACATGACAAAAAAGGACGATTAGAACACATTGAAGCCCGACCTCGTGAGAAGTCGGGCTTTAGCCTGCATTATTCATACTCGTTCCTACTGCAAGGCCTAACTGGCAGCACCTCAGCGTGGTGCTCGCTCTTCCTCTTGGAAAGTAGGATTTACTACATTCTGCATCGTCATCGCTGCGCTCACGCTGATGCACTGCCATTCAACTAAGTTCGTTTGCGCTGGGGCTGGGGGTGTGGGCGTCCCGCCCGCACCTCGCCTACAAGGTAATATTTCGGGATTATGCGGTTGATGGTGCGCAAGGTGCGGGCGAGACGCCCACACCCCCAGCCCTTGCCGCTAAATATTCAACTACATTTAAAGGGTGGGAACCAACGGTCGCTGGCCGAAGGGAAAAGCAAAGTTCAGTTATTGCATTGCTTGTCATCAGAACTGTCCGACACTGACTTTTGACATGACTTGAAACACGATTAACGACACCTCATCGAATGGTTCACTTGCGTTCAGCTCAGTAATACGTA
>JBJEAS010000151.1:0-24876 GCA_051869235.1 Prevotella sp. | reverse complement strand
TCAACTTGTCAACTCGTCAACTTGTCAACTCGTCAACTTGTCAACTCGTCAACTTAAAAAAATATGAGCACCATTTACGAACTCGACGGCCGTGTGCCAATAGCAAAGGCATTGCCTTTCGGCCTTCAACACATTTTGGCAATGTTCGTTGCCAACATCACACCTATCATTATTCTCTCCACTGTCGTAGGCATCGACAAGGGAATAAGCGTGGCACTAATACAAAACTGTATGGTGATAGCCGGCATCGGCACTCTCATACAGCTCTACCCCATTTGGCGCATCGGCTCGCGCCTGCCCATCGTCATGGGCATCTCCTTCACCTTCCTCTCGCTTGCCATCATCATCGCCACCACTCAAGGCATGGGCACACTGATGGGAGCCGTCATCGTCGGCGGCATTGTGGAAGGATGCCTCGGACTGTTCCCCAACAAGTGGACAAAGTTGATACCACATGTAGTGGCCGCTACGGTGGTTGCCGCCATAGGCATCTCGCTGTTGCCCATCGGCACCAACAGCTTCGGCGGTGGACAAGGGGCGGCAGACTTCGGCAGTGCAGCCAACTGGACCGTTGGCTCCGTAACGCTCTTGGTTTGCCTTCTCGCCTTCGTCTTCGGCAAGGGCATAGTCCGCTCGTTGTCAATCCTCATTGGCTTGGTGGTAGGCTACATCGTTGCCCTCTGCATGGGAATGGTAAGCTTCGAAGCCTTGCACGATGTACAGGCCTTCTCACTTCCACGTTTCCTTCCCTTCACTCCCGAGTTTCATCTCGACGCCATTCTTGCCATAGTCTGCGTCTATCTCGTCTCAGCCACCGAGACCATCGGCGACACGTCGGCAATCTGTTCCGGTGCACTTGGACGCAGCGTACACAAAAAGGAAATGGGAGCATCGGTGGCTTGCGACGGTTTCGTGAGCACCGTAGCGGGACTGTTCGGATGCACGCCCATCACCTCGTTCTCGCAGAACGTAGGACTTGCCGCACTCACGAAGGTCGTCAACCGTTTTGCCATTGCCACCGGTGCCATAATTCTCATTCTCAGCGGCTTTATCCCAGTCATTGGCGCAATTCTTGCCACCATTCCCCAAGCGGTTCTCGGCGGCTGCACCATAATGATGTTCGGAAGCATCGTCTTTGCCAGTTTCGGCATGATGGCACGCTGCGGGTTCTCCCAGCGCAACATGGTCATAGTGAGCCTCTCGCTCGCCATTGGTCTCGGCTTCACATCCGTTCCTGCCATCTTCGACATCTTCCCCCAGCTCGTCCGCACCGTCTTCGCCCAAAACAGCGTAGCCTTGGTGTTCCTCATCGCCGTTGTCCTCAACCTCGTATTGCCAAAGGAGAAAGAAGAAAAAGTGGGATAGAACTGCTAAAGTTCTATCCCACATCTCAATATGTGTTCCCTCAACTTTTCATTCGTAATCCTGTCGAATATGTTTATGTCTATTTCGTATGGCAATAACATGTCGTCTATTACAGTATGCAGATGTAGCAAGTCATTAATCGACAGATTCTTTCCTACCAAAGAGATGTCAACATCCGAGAATGGCTTGTGACATCCTTTGGCACGCGATCCATACAATATTGCCTTATCCACACCTTTCATAGATGCAATAGCGGACTTTATCTTCCGCAACTCATTGTTGTCTATTCCGTATTGTTGCATTACATTTCGTCTTTCTTTCTCTTCATCACTTCACAGAATTCACGAAACAACGGGGCATAAGTCATCGTTATCTGAGCGTAAACGGCATTAAATTCAGCCTCATCATAACAATGTGATGTGATATTCCTTGAAGCTACAGTGTCCATCCAAGCACTATCAGAAATCAACCCCATCGCCAATGCCTTCCTAATGGCATCCCGTGAACCTTGAATGTCGGTGTAGCCTTGATACTCCTCATAATCCTTCATCAGCTTCCAAGCCAACTCATGAGTGTATTCATATCGCTGAACAAGCCCTTCCTTAAGAAGGTCGTCAACATCGTCGCCATAATGTCTTTTTTCCGACAATAGCGCTACAGCATTGTCAAGCCGCTTGACAGCCCTCTCATAGTTGTCAAGTCGCTGTATCCATCTTATGTCATCAGAACTACTCATACAAACTCTTCTTTTTTATATTTGCAAATATAGAGTATTTCTCTCATTCCTACCAACATTCCACATTCTTTTTATGTTTTTTTAATAGGGAAACTCTTGTGGGTGCAACCGCTGGGGTGTGGGCTGCTGGGGGTGTGGGCTGCTGGGGGTGTGGGCGTCTCGCCCGCACCTCGCCTACAAGGTAATATAAAAAACCACCTATGAAAAAAATGCCATGCGGACAGGTGCGGGCGAGACGCCCACACCCCCAGTCGTTGCGGCAGCTTGTGCGGGCGAGACGCCCACACCCCCAGTCGCTATTCCTTCTTCCATACCTTGTGAGGAGCATTGCCGTAGCCTCTTATGCCGCTGCCCTCCGTATTCTCCCATTTGTTCAGCTCGCGCGAAGCCTTGGAGCGGCTGACGTTGTTAAGGTTGGCACATTCCTGCAGGGTTATCTGACCATGCCGTTCTATGAAGTCAAGAGTGCGTTGCCTTCGCTGCTCTGGAGTGAAGCGGTCGCTACTCGACTTCACCACTCCAGACACATGCCTCTCAAGTGAGATGCTCTTGTTTATCTTGAATATCAGGTCACTCTCCGGCTTGAACGTAATGTTCTTCACCGTCACCCTCCTGTAGTTCATCTTGTCGTCCTCATCCTCCAGTTTGTTGCCCTTCTTGTCGGCAAAACCAAGCGAGAGCGAGAAAGTGCCAAAATTGTCTATCTTCACCGAAAAGCCCATATCGAGCAACGACGCAATGTTCTCGCCCAGCGAGAGAAGCGTAGCACGTATCATCGAGGAACCCAAGCGCGTGTTGTCTTGCATACGCTTCACAAGATCTTCGGTGGTCATCAACCGGTTAATCACCACCTGTGGATAAACTCTTCCCTTGCCCTTTCCGTCGAGGTCGTTCATCTCTTTCAGCACAAATTGTGTCATTTTAGTAGTTCCCTTTCTATTATTAGTTCATGAATACGGTTATAAATCTCTGCCAATAGCCCTATGTAAAAGTCCACGACAGCCTATTCGAATTATATTTCACGGCGTGAAATGTACGTTTCACGGCGTGGGATGTACATTTCACGGCGCGCAACGTACGTTTCACGACGTGAAATATAACTTTCCAAGGCACAAAGATACAACAAATCCCCCTATCCTCCAAACTTTTCAACCGATATTTTCAAAAAATCCAACTGCCGCTACCACTTGGGATGTGGACTGGGGGTGTGGGCGGCTGGGGGTGTGGGCGTCCCGCCCGCACCTCGCCTACAAGGTAATATTAAAACCACATCTTATATATGCCATACGGACAGGTGCGGGCGGGACGCCCACACCCCCAGTAGCCCACACCCCCAGTAGCATCACCCCCAGCAGAACACAAATTCAATGCACTTCACAAAAAATCGCATCAATCATTTTGCCGTATAAAATAATTGCATTATCTTTGCATAAGATAAGCTGCATCTCGGCAAAACAATCAAGCAAGCTTGTTGTATTTGCACTCGATTTGCATTATCTTTGCAAAAGGAATCTAAAAACATAGCTCAACTTTCGCAAGTAGTAAAAAGGAGATAAATGAAGATAAAAGAAGATAAATGACGTATGTTTAAGCCCGACTTTTACTATTGTCCTTTATCTTCCTGAGCGACCATAGGGAGCGATAACTTCTTATAACTCCTTTTAACTCCAGAAGTTAAGTACATGCGAAACTAAAAACATAAGTATTATGAAGACGGAGAAGCAACAGGCAATGGAGGCGGCGGAATTTGCCCAACGGTGGGAAGGACGCGGATATGAGAAAGGCGACAGCCAGGTGTTCTGGACCGAACTGCTGACGGAAGTCTATGGCGTGGAGAATCCTTCCACTTTCATCAAGTTTGAGCAACAGGCACAGCTCGACCACACTTCATTCATCGACGTGATGATACCATCGACAAAGGTGATGATTGAACAAAAGTCGCTGGGCAAGGACCTGCGCACGCCGATAAAGCAGAGCGACGGCTCGATGCTCAACCCCTTCCAGCAGGCACAACGCTACATGATGGCACTGCCCGTGTCGCAGCACCCGCGATGGATCGTGACCTGCAACTTTGCCGAATTCGACGTCTATGACATGGAGAACCCCAAGGGCGAGCCGCAGCGCATCTTCCTCAAAGACCTCGGGCGTGAATACTATCGACTGCAGTTCCTCGTAGAGACAGGCAACGAACACCTGCAAAAGGAGCTTGAGGTGTCGATGAAGGCAGGTGCCATCGTCGGCAAGCTCTACGATGCCTTCATACGCGAATATGGCGACGACGACCCCGACGCCCTGCGCAACCTCAACATCCTCTGCGTGCGCCTCGTATTCTGCCTCTACGCCGAGGATGCGGGAATTTTCGGCAGACACGACATCTTCCACGACTACATGGAGCACTACCCAACGGAAGACATGCGCGCCGCACTGCTCCGTCTATTCGAAGTGCTGAACACTCCCATCGAACGTCGCAGCCGCTACCTCAAGGCAGACCTCGCCGCCTTTCCCTACACCAACGGCGGACTGTTTGCCGAGGAGATTGACCTTCCGCAGTTCACGGATGAGATTCGCGACCTGCTGCTGCGCCATGCCTCAATGGACTTCGACTGGTCGATGATTTCGCCCACCATTTTCGGTGGTGTGTTTGAAAGCACGCTCAATCCCGTCACCCGACGTTCGGGAGGAATGCACTACACCTCGATAGAGAACATACACAAAGTGATCG
Source organism: Prevotella sp. (assembly GCA_051869235.1). Lineage (GTDB taxonomy): Bacteria > Bacteroidota > Bacteroidia > Bacteroidales > Bacteroidaceae > Prevotella. Next base: position 20,053 of record JBJEAS010000151.1, on the reverse strand, counting down.
ACCCGCTGTTTCTTGACGATTACCGACGTGAGCTTCAAGACATAAAGGAAGAGAAAGTGACGAAGACCCGAAACCGCCGTTTGGCGGACTTCCAGCAGCGGCTTGCCTCGCTCAGGTTCTTCGACCCCGCCTGCGGCTCCGGCAACTTCCTCACCGAGACCTACATCTCGCTGCGCCGAATGGAGAACGAGGTGATAAAGGAGCTATACAGCAGCCGCAACCTCGACCTCTTCGACAATCCCATAAAGGTAAGCATCAACCAGTTCTACGGCATAGAGATTAACGACTTTGCCGTAACCGTAGCCACCACCGCCCTATGGATTAGCGAGGCTCAGATGCTAACCGAGACAGAGCGCATCATCAGCCAAGACATCGACTTCCTGCCCCTGAAGTCGTATGCCAACATACACGAGGGCAACTCGCTGACCACTGACTGGGAGACAATAGTGCCAAAGGACAAGTTGAATTACATCATTGGCAATCCGCCTTTCGTTGGATATTCCTATCAATCAAAAGAACAAAAAGAAGATTTGCTCAAAGTCTTTGTTGACGACAAGGGGAAGCCATTCAAGACTGCGGGAAAGATTGATTATGTGGCAGCATGGTATTACAAAGCCTCAAAAATAATGTCTGGCACTGACATAAATTCTGCTTTCGTCTCAACCAACAGCATAACACAAGGCGAACAAGTGGCTGCAATTTGGCGACCACTGAAAGAACTTTTCGGTTGTCATATTGACTTTGCACACCGTACATTCCGTTGGGATAGCGAAGCAAATCTGAAGGCTCATGTCCATTGCGTGATAGTTGGTTTCTCTTGCGGAAAACAACCTTCGAAGAAATGGATTTTCGAGGGAGAACAACAAACTGAAGCAACAAATATCAATGGGTATCTTATTGATGCTCTTGATGTTTATATTGACAGTAGGAAAAAACCATTATGCGATGTGCCTGAAATGACCACTGGCAATCGACCTGCCGATGGTGGAAATTTGATAATCGAGAAACAAGATTATGAGGATTTTGTCGCTAAAGAGCCAGAAGCAATCCCTTACATCAAGAAACTGGTTGGAGCAGAAGAATACATCAATAACAAGGAGAGATATTGTCTTTGGCTTGTAGGCGTTTCGCCTGCCGTAATCAAACGCTTACCTCTTGTTAAGGAAAGGGTAAGACTTTGTATGGAAGACAGACTAAAAGGAGCACCCGACAGGCAGAAACTTGCAGCAACTCCTTCCCTGTTTAGAGAGACCCTAAATCCAGAAACGAGTATTATTATACCGAAGGTAAGCTCTGAAAATAGAAGATATGTTCCTCTTGGGTTCTTTAATAAAGACATTATTGCAACTGACTTAGTTTTTCTTATTCCCAACGCCACCCTCTACCATTTCGGCATCTTGGAGAGCAACGTCCACATGGCATGGATGCGTGCTGTATGCGGCAGACTAAAGAGCGACTATCGCTACTCGAAAGACATAGTGTATAACAACTTCCCTTGGCCCGCCGCTAACGATGAGCAGAGGCAGAAGATAGAGCGCACGGCACAGGCTATACTCGACGCAAGGGCAAAATATCCCGACTCGTCGCTTGCCGACCTTTACGACCCTGTACTCATGCCTCCCGAACTGCGCAAGGCACATCAGGACAACGACCGCGCCGTGATGCAAGCCTACGGCTTCACACTGAAAATGACAGAGTCCGACTGCGTCGCCGCACTGTTTAAGATGTATGCAGAACAGACAGAGAAATAATTATTTCAAAACAATATATAAATGAAGAATCTTGGTTGCTTGTTTGTTGCGATAGTTTGTTTTTTCGCCTTCCCTGAGTTTTCCATATTAATAATTGTTGTCTATATTGTATTATCAATATTAGTAACAATTGTTAGGAAACTATTCGGAGGGCTGTTTGATTTTGTATCACCTTCAAGACAGTTTAATGAGAAATATATTGAGGACGAGAAGAAAAAAGCAGTTTTAATCAATGCTGGTACGGAGCATGCAAAGCAAGTCTTGGAAAAAACTGAAGACCCCATCATGAGGCAGTTTGCAGAGGCTTATACAGAGAACCATTTTTCTGATGTTATGGATTCTGTGATTGAGGATATGGTTGCCCACAGAATGTTCGGTGTGCCACCATACAGCGAGGAAATCGTTCTTAACGAGAAAAACAGAAAAGAATATACCGAGCTTTGTCAAAAGAGATGCGACCAACTTGGTGTTAAAGAAATCAAGGAATATCATGTCCCTGTTTCGGATAAAAGTATTCCTGCGGAACTTTATTACGAATTGGAAGGAATATGGGAAAAAATAAAAACAGACCACTATACCACAAATGAGTATGATACAGACCATACCATAATTGGTTCACTTTCTTCTTGTCTATACCATAAACTATCAGGAAAACACAGCATACCATATTTTTCAGTAGGAAACGGCAGTTGTTATTATATTTTGCCATTCTATTTCCTTCATGAATATAATGGACAATATGATTGGGGTGTTGACATCGTTTATTTTAAGGACATTAACATTAAAATAACTTATACTGGCTTTGCTGCTTCTATCACTTTCCTTCCATTTAATGTAAGTATAAAAGTGAAAAAGCGGGACATAGCAGACTCCTTCTACAAGGTCTTTATGAAGATTAAAGGAGAGGAGGAAGACAAGATGGAGGAGGAAAAGGCAAAAGCTGAGGGACGCAAGCCGAAAAAGAGACAGATTGCCGCACAAAAGGAACTTAGTGCACTGATAGGACTGAAGGAAGCGAAGAAAGAGGTGAGGGCACTGATAGACTTCGTGAAGATTCAGACAGCAAGGAAGGAGAAAGGACTGAAGACGCTCGACCTATCTTACCATTGCGTGTTTACAGGACACCCGGGAACGGGAAAGACAACAGTGGCACGCATAGTGGCTTCGATGTATAGGGAACTGGGAATACTGAAGAGTGGGCATCTTGTGGAGACAGACCGTTCGGGACTTGTGGCTGAATATATGGGACAGAGGCGGTGAAGACAAACAAAATCATTGACTCAGCTCTCGACGGAGTGCTTTTCATCGACGAGGCATACTCGCTTGTTCAAGGAGGCTCGGAGGACTATGGTCACGAGGCGGTTGCCACGCTGCTGAAGAGAATGGAAGACGACCGCGACAGACTCGTGGTGATACTTGCTGGATATACCGGTGAGATGAAGCGGTTCATTGACTCCAATCCAGGATTGCAGTCGAGGTTCAACCGCTACATACATTTCGAAGACTATTCGGCAGAGGAGCTGAAGAAAATCTTCATGCTCCAGCTAAAGAAGAACCAATACAACATGACCGACGAGGCTTCGGCGAAACTCGACTCTCTGCTGCAACAAGCCGTTGAGAAAAAAACACGCAGTTTCGGCAATGCCCGCTACGTCAGGAATCTCTTCGAGAAAACCGTTCAGCAACAAGCGTCAAGGCTTGCCGCCAGCGAAGAAGAGGCAACCGCCGAGTCACTCTCGCAAATCACGGCAACGGACATTCCGTCCTAAACGACTGACGCGCAAGCTGCTGGAGGTGCTACTGGGGGTGCGGGCGGGACGCCCACACCCCCAGTAGCCCACACCCCAGTGCCCCCAGTACCAACGCTTCCGTCAGATGCAAACAAAAATTCAAAGACATGACAAAAAGAAACATTCCACAAGTGATGATAGCCGCTCCTACATCGGGAGCGGGAAAGACTACGGTTGCCATAGGACTGATGGCACTACTGACGAGGAAGGGATATAGGGTGCAGCCGTTCAAGTGCGGTCCCGACTATATCGACACAAAGTTCCACGAGGCAGTGTGCCATAGACCTTCGGTAAACCTTGACCTATTCATGGCTTCTCGCGAACATGTACGCTACATTTACGGTCGTTATTCCGCCGATGCCGACGCATGCGTGGTAGAGGGAATGATGGGACTCTACGATGGCTTCAGGCTTAGCGAGGGAAGTCCTGCCGACATTGCACAGACACTGGGCATACCTGTTGTGCTTGTGGTGGATGGCAGCCACACTGGCTTTTCCGTCGCCCCACTGCTCTATGGCTTCAAGAACTTCAGCGACAAAATAAGCATCGCGGGAGTTATATATAATAAGGTGGCGTCGGAGCGTCATGCTACGATGCTGCGCGAGGCGGCGAAAGAAGTAGGATTGGAATGTCTCGGCTGTTTGCCAAGACAAAAGGACGTGACCAACGGCGAGCGTTACCTCGGACTCGACTTCAGCCGAAAGATTGACGCCGAGCGCGTGGCGGACATTATTGAGGAAAATGTGGAGTGGGAACGACTGTTGAAAGATGCTGGGGGTGTGGGCTCTGGGGGTGTGGGCGTCTCGCCCGCACCTCGCCTCAAAGCATATATTTTTGATGAGAAAGTAATATTACCTTATACGCGAGGTGCGGGCGGGACGCCCACACCCCCAGAACGAAGCGGACTTAACACCCCCCACCGGGGGGCAGGGGGGCCTGAGGCAGGGGGGCCTGAGACTGACGGCATAATTATGATAGCCCGCAACTCCGAGTCGTTCTCATTCATTTACCAAGAGCATATCGACATACTGAAATCAAAAGGCGAGGTGGAGTTCTTCGACCCGGAGGAAGACGTTGAGTTGCCGTCAGACACTGCCTTGCTATATCTTCCTGGCGGCTATCCCGAAAAGCATCTTGCGGCATTGCAGAAGGCTGAGCGTTGCCGACGGTCGATAAGGGAGTATGCCGAGCGTGGCGGCAAGATAATTGCCGAGTGCGGCGGCATGATGTATCTCTGCCGCAGCATCATCGACGACGAGGGAGAGGCGGAGATGTGCGGCGTACTGCCCTACTCCATCACGGCACGGAAGTCCGACCGCAAATTGTCGTTAGGCTATCGGCGAGTGGTGATTGACGGCAAGGAGTACCGTGGTCATGAGTTCCACTACACACAGTTCCTTCCCCCGCTGCCACCGTCGGCGGCAACTGTATATGACGCAAGGGGCAACGAGGTTGCCTCGCCAGTAATCCGTCGAGGCAACGTCCTTGCCAGCTATACTCATCTTTATTGGGGATAACTATTTGATAGAGACAGTTCCAACTCTCTTGTTACGGCTTTATTGATAAAATCATTTATTGTCGTACCTGTAGCAGCTGCAAAAGCAGCAATACGACCATGTAGTTCTGATGGCATACGAAGATTCAATTTACCACTGTAAGGCTTCCTCGGCGAAATGCCATCAGCCTCACAAGCCGCAAGATAATCGTTTATGGCATTAATAAAGTCTTCCTTCAATTCAGCAAGCGTCGTACCCTCATAAAGAATAAGATCTTTGCTCATGCCAAGCACCTTGCCACAAAGACATTCGTCTTCCTTACTGTATTCTACAGTTCCCTTATATCCTTTATATTCCAAATAGTCCATAACAATTTAAATTAAGTTTTTACTTTTTAGATGTAGAAATATTGTCTTTATCATCCATGCCTTCATAATGCTTCCAGGATGAGGTCTATGTAAGTCAATATACTCTCCCGTTTCCTCATTTTTGAATCTTATTCGCGAACCTGATGTTGCTCCCTTATTATGCTGAACATATCCAAGATAGCGCAACAACGTCACAGTTTCCTCAAAAGTGAAATCTTTTGGAAGTCTGACAAATCTCTCTATGAGCTTTTCTTTAGTACCCATTTCTTTTTTTTTGCAAAGGTACTATTTTTAGTACTTACTTGCAATTCTTTTTATTAAATTATTGTTAACAATAAGATTATTCATATCAAATATTGATTTTTTTTTGGCGGTTTGCAAATAAAGCCGTAACTTTGCAGCCGAAAATGAAGGCAATCGGCGGCAGAAGCCGACCGACGTAAGGGAATCCGAGTGAAAAACCGGAGCTGTTCCTGCAGCTGTAATCCCCCAAAGAAAAGGCCTGTCAGTATAACGCCACTGCACCGACGAAAAGGTGCGGGAAGGTATGACAGGCTGGGGAAAGCCAGAAGACCTGCCTCAAATGCTATTTCTTAGGCATACGCCGCGATTTGGCATCGCGCCCTCAGGAATAAGGGTTGGCGAAATCAAACGTTTTTATTATATCGGTTTATGAATCACAGAGTTACTGTGGGCTTGCTGGCTATTGTCAGTTCATGCCCGCTTGCTTTGGCGCAACACACCATAGAGAGCAAGGACAGCTTGCAGGAGGTGGTGGTGACAGGTACTGGTACGCAGCACCTGCTGAAAGATGCGCCCGTACAGACAGAGGTAATCAGCCGACAGGCACTGAGGAATTTTGCAGGACGGTCCATAGAGGACATCCTGTCGCAGCTCTCGTCGTCGTTCGACTTCGAGCAGGGCGACATGGGCTCGCAGATGCAGATGAACGGACTCGGCAACGCCTACATCCTGATAATGGTTGACGGAAAACGGCTGCACGGCGACGTGGGCGGACAGAACGACCTCGGACTGATTGACCCTAACAACATCGAACGCATAGAGATTGTGAAGGGAGCATCGTCGGCTCTCTACGGAAGCGATGCCATAGCGGGCGTGATAAACATCATAACAAGGAAACACGACGAGGGCATAATGCTTGAAGACAAGACACGCTACGGTGCCTACAACGATGTGCGACAGCACAACGGCGTGGCACTGCGATGGGGCAAAATAAGCTCGTACACCAACTTCCAACTTCAACATAACGACGGGTGGCAGAACACAGCGACTGAATATACGCCAAGTTCCGCCACTCCCGTCACCGACTCGAAGAGCAAGACAGTGAACGAGTTTACCAACTGGCAGATAGCCGAACGTCTGGCATGGAACCCGATGAAAGGCATGGAACTGTATGCCGAAGGGTCGTGGTATCAGAAAGGCATCTACCGCGAGAGCGGAAAATATCCAAAATATGACGTTTACAACTACGACCTGAAATACAAGAACGCCTCTGCCGAGGCTGGCATGAAGTGGACCACAAACAGGGGCGACCTCATAACAGCCGACGTTAGTTGGAACAAGCACGCCTACTACCATGCCTTCACCACCACTACACTTGCCGAGGGCTTCGACGAGAAAGGCAACTTCGTACTCGACTTTCCTTATTTTGCAGGTCAGAAACTGTTGATGAGCAATCAGGAGCGCACGATGCTCAACCTGAAAGCCGTGTTCGCACTGTCAAGTGCGAATAAGCTGAGCGCCGGACTCGAAGCACGCTACGACTACCTAAAGGCTCCAGCAAGCATCAAGGGACAGACGGCAAGCGACAACACCGAGGCACTCTACATGCAGGACGAGCTGCAACTCCTGGGACTGCTGCACGTCACGGCAGGACTGCGACTGAACCGCAACGAGAACTTCGGTTGGCGACTAACCCCAAAGCTCGCCGCAATGCTGAAAGCCGGCGACTGGCGACTGAGGGCATCGTGGAGCCAAGGCTTCAAGACCCCAACACTGAAGGAGCTTAACTACCAGTATGCACGCGACATGAACGGCATGATACTCTTTCTGGGCAACCCCGATCTGAAGCCGCAGACATCGAACTATTGGTCGATGAACGCCGAATACACCATAGGGCACCTGAACCTCTCCGCCACAGGATATTATAATAAGGTGGGCGACATGATAGCTCTCGTCACCGTGCCAAACTCGGAGGCTCCCGATGCCTACAGAGAGCAGTATGGCGAGATGCTGAGCAAGGTGCGCCGCTACCACAACATGGAGAACGCCAAGACCTACGGCGTTGACTTTACACTGCGCTACACCACCGACAACCTTTCGTTTGGCGGCGGTTACAGCTATCTCGACACCGACGCAAACGTGTATGACACTACCCACGACAAGCTGGTGAACGTGACCATCGACGGCATGGCGCACCACAAGGGCTACGTCTTCGCCACATGGAACCATCAGTTCTCGCCATCGTACAAACTGGGCATCGGCATCTACGGCAAGCTATCGACCAAGCGCTACTACCAGCTGAACGGCGACGGAAAGGGCTACCAGACGTGGCGACTGACAACGACCCACGACCTCGGCAACTCACGCACCATGGCATACCGCATAGAGGCAGGCATCGACAACATCTTCAACTATGTTGACCGCACGCCCCATGGCCTTCACCTTGGCACGACGACCTCCGGCACGACGCTGTTCGCCTCGTTGTCCATAAGGTTTACGAAAGGAAAGAAGATAACCAACAAGTATAATTTAAAGCAAAACAACAATGAAGAAGATTAAGTTTTTAGCAATGATGATTGCCGCCGCGCTGACAAGCTTCAGCCTCGCAGCATGCAGCGATGACGACGACGACAACAACAACAACATCTCAAACACCGAACGCTACCAGCAAGAGGTGGATGCGACGGTAAGGTCGCAGAAAACTGGTGACAAGGCTATTCTGCTCGTTGCCTTCGGCTCGACATGGCAGCAGGCCTACGACGCATTCGACCTTACGGCGAAGGAATACAAGAGCGAGTTCCCAGGCTATGATGTCTATCTCTCGTTCTCGTCGGCAATCTGCATCAACCGCGCCATGGCAGCCGAGAACACCGACGCGCGCTCGTTCTACGAGCCAAAATACTGGCTTGAGGCTTTCGGACGCGTACAGTACAAAGAGGTTGTGGTACAGTCGCTTCAGGTGATACCGGGTGAGGAATACACCCGTGTCATCAATGCCATGAAGGACTTCGCCAACAACTCCAACGGCGACCTCGACGACAACTACCTCGCCACGATGACCCTAAAGTTGGGCTATCCGCTGATGGCAGAATATCCTTCAGACGTTGACGCTCTCGCCAATGCACTCAACACCAACTTCGGCAGCTATGCTTCAAAGGGCGCGATGCTGTTCATGGGCCACGGCAATCCTGACACATACGACACCTACAAGGCAAACATACGCTACACACAACTTGAGGAGTCACTGCAGAAGCTGAACAAGAACTACTACGTAGGCACTGTTGATATGAAGGAGAACTTCAAGACACACGTTCACGAGCGCATGGTTGCCGATGGACTGACCTCGGGCAACGTCTATTGCGCACCACTGATGTCGATTGCCGGCGACCACGCCCACAACGACATGGCTGGCGACGATGACGCATGGGACAACGGCTATGAGTACAACGACGAGGGTGAGGTTGAGGACACCAGTTGGAAACTCTATTTCCAGCACATGGGCTACTCGATTGACGCCGATAGCTACACCGACAATAAGGGCATAGTAAAAGGTCTGCTCGAGTTCTCCAACGTCCGTGCCCTGTACAAGGCTCACACGAGAAATGCCGAAACGGTAGATTACTATCACTCGAAGAATCCAGAATAAGACTGGGCTACGGGCTGCTGGGGGTGTGGGCGTCCCGCCCGCACCTCGCGCACAAGGTTATATAAAAGCTACCTACGAAAAGTATGCCTACGGCGAGGTGCGGGCGAGACGCCCACACCCCCAGCTACGTCCATATGTAATAGGGGGAAAAAGAGAAAAGAATTTTTAGCTATTTATAATAATTGAAAAGAACAACTTTAATTTATATTATCGCCACGGCAATGCCCATTGCCGCCTCTGCACAAATACACCAGAAGCGGGACACCGCCAAAGTGGCGAAGGAGATGAGCCTCAACCCAGTCGTAGTGACTGGATCGGGGCATCATCAGCGTTTGGCAACTGCCATCACACCAGTACATGTAATCTCTGCAAAGGAGATTGAGGAACAGGGCATAACGACATTCGCCGACGCCCTCATACGCACCATGCCGCAACTGTCGATGGCACCAAACTCAATGGGCTCGCAACTGCGGCTCAACGGACTGGGCGGAAAGTACATCCTCGTGCTCGTCAACGGACGTAAACTGAGTGGAGAAATGTCTAACAATGCCGACCTACAACGCATAAACATGGCAAGAGTGAAGCGCATCGAGATACTCGACGGAGCAGCCAGTTCGCTCTACGGCAGCGATGCCATTGCAGGCGTAATCAACGTCATAACCGACCAGCCTACAAGCGACCTCGTCAGCGTGACGTCAGACACTCGCGTCAGCGGCGAAGGAGTGTTGACCGAGAGCGTAAATCTCGACATCTTCAGCCATGGCTTCGGCTCTTACACCTCGTTCAGCCACGACCAGGCAGACAGCTACCGAGTGAACGACTACGAGTATGTGAGCGGAGAGGAAGGCGCGACACAACGATCACTGTCGCCACTGTTCACCGGCTACCGCAGCAACATCTTCGGACAGAAGTTCACATGGCAGGCTTCACGCCAACTCGCATTCAATGCAGGTCTGGAATATAACCACAAGAAGACCGACCGCCCCGACACCAACGCAGACATCAGCGGCGGACTTGACTACGAGATGCGCTACAAGTCGCTAAGATGGAACGTTGGCGGCATATACAAGTTCAGCGACCGCAACTCGCTGCAGGCAGACTTCACCATAGATCGCTACCGCTACGGCAAGGAGTACGACGTTGAGACTTCAACCTACAAGATTGGCGACTACGTCCAGTCGAAGAGCCAGCGCATGATGGAGGGCGAGTTGAAAGCCGTGCTTGGCCTAACCTCACGCTCCACTACCGTATTTGGACTCGACTGGCGACAAGACAACCTCGTCACCTCAACGGGCAACATCGACAACCACGTCTATACCCTCGCTGCCTACGCACAACACGAGTTTGCCATCGCGGGCGCACTGAAGGGAAGCCTCGGCGCACGCTACACCTACCACCGCGAGTTCGGCAGCCACCTCACGCCAAAGGCTGCGCTGATGTACTCAACCGGCAAACTCAACTTCCGTGCGACATACAGCAACGGTTTCCGTGCGCCTGGAATGGACGAGCTATACTACCGCTACTTCTCCGTAAACCGCGGCAAGGCACAGGTGTCGTTCGGCAACAAAGACCTCTCGCCCGAAAAGAGCCACTACGTCTCGCTGAGTGCCGAATACCGCACTTCGCGCTTCGCCCTGTCGGTGATGGGCTACATGAATTTCATCAACGACATGATTGTAAAGGACAACATCGCACTCGACGACCAGCTTAGGGCAATGCTAATGAAGGAGTTTCCCGAAATGACCGAGGCACAGGCGCAGTCGATGAGCACCTATGCAAACTATGTGAATAGCGACAAGGGCGAGGTGAAGGGTCTGCAAGTGAACCTTCACGCCAACCCGATAGACGGTCTGAACCTCAACGTGAACTATGCCTACACATACGCCCGCTCGAAGAGTGGCGACACGTGGACGCTGCTTGACCGCAGCATCAAGAATACGCTGACCATGTCGGCTGGCTACAGCCATGCCTGGGGCATTTACCGACTGAACGCCAACATTAACTGCCGTATGCAGTCAACCACATACTACACGGCTTACAACAACGCCCCCGGCTACGGCGTATGGAACCTGAACACCACCCATACCTTCACGCTCTCGCGATGGCTCACCATAGAGCCAAGCCTCGGCATCGACAATATATTCAACAAGGTAGATAACCGCATCGACAGTTCAAAGACAACCTACGCCCTCTATTCTCCAGGCAGAATGGTAGTGGCAGGACTAAAGATTAAACTATGAGAAAAATCATTGTGGCTGGGATTGGTCCCGGCGGCGCAGACGACATGACGGCGGCGGTTAAGGAGGCCATCCAAACCGCAGAAGTCATCGTCGGATATAAATTCTACTTCCAGTTCATACGCCATCTGCTCTCACCTACGACAGAGTGCATCGACACGGGCATGAAGCGCGAGCGCGAAAGAGCTGAACGAGCATTCGAACTGGCGGAAGCAGGTCGCGACGTGGTGGTAATATCGTCGGGCGATGCCGGCATCTACGGCATGGCATCACTGATTTACGAGATGCGGGAGGAACAGCAGTCGGACATCAGCATAACCGTCCTTCCAGGAATCTCGGCTTTCCAAAAAGCCGCATCACTTCTCGGAGCGCCCATCAGTCACGACTTCTGCGTCATCTCCCTCTCCGACCTCATGACCCCTTGGGCACTCATCGAGCGGCGCATAAGGGCAGCCGCAACAGCCGACTTCGTTACGGCGATATACAACCCACGCTCAAACGAACGCTATTGGCAACTCGGCAGACTGAAGGAGATTTTTCTGAAAGAGGGACGCAGCAAGGACACACCCGTTGGCTACGTGCGACAGGCAGGACGCGAGGGACAGACCATAAAGGTGACGACCTTGGGCGAACTGAATCCCGAGGACATCGACATGCTGACAATTGTGATTATCGGGAATAGTCAGACAAAAGAGGCGAAGCCACCCTGCTTTTCTCTCCCCCCAGGGGGAGTTGGAGGGGGCCTTATGGTAACTCCCCGCGGCTACTACACGCAGCCAACACCCCCCACCGAGGGGCTGGGGGGCCATATCATGACCCAAAGTTTCCGCACCATCCTCTCCGAACTGAAGCATCCCGACATTCCGCTCGACAAGAAATGGCTGCTACTGCATGCAATCCACACCACAGCCGACTTCGACATGGAGAACATTCTCTACACCGACAACGGCGCAGCGACAAAGATATATGAAAGAATAAAGAGCGGACGGCTGAAAACCATTGTCACCGATGTGACAATGGTGACAAGCGGCATCAGAAAGGCAGCACTCGCACGGTTGGGACTTGAGGTGAAATGCTATTTAGGACAAGGTTCCTCCACCCCCACCCTCACCCGCACCCAAGTCGGCATTCGCCTCGCCGCCGAAGAAAATCCCGACGCACTGTTCGTCTTCGGCAACGCCCCAACGGCACTTATGGAGCTATGCGACCTTATGCGTCACGGCAAAGCCCATCCACAGGGCATCATTGCAGCCCCCGTAGGCTTCGTGCATGTGAAGGAGTCGAAACACATGGTAAAGAGCTTCATCCACGTACCGAAAATTATAATCGAGGGACGAAAGGGCGGCAGCAACATCGCCGCCACACTGTGCAACGCCATCATGACGCTTGATGATGCCGAACAACTAAAACCAGGTCGAGATCTATAAAAAAAGATGAAAACAATAACAATAATAGGAATAACCGACCAACAGCCCCCGTGCCTCGACAGTCATGTCGAGGAATTAGTCTCCCACGGAAAGACGTTCTCCGGCGGAAGACGCCACCACGAACTTGTCGCCCATCTTCTTCCAAAGGAAGCAAGGTGGATAGACATAACCACCCCACTTGCCGAGGTGTTCGCCCAATACCGCGAAATCGACGACGACATTGTTGCCTTCGCCTCCGGCGATCCCCTGTTCTACGGCTTTGCCGTCACGCTGCAAAGGGAGTTCCCCGATGCCACCATGACCGTCGTGCCAACCTTCAATTCCCTTCAGATGCTCGCCCACCGCATCACTCTGCCCTACCACGACATGACAGTCGTGTCGCTGACAGGCCGCCCATGGAACGCCTTCGACGCAGCCCTCATTCAAGGCAAGACGAAGATTGGCTGCCTAACCGACAACATCCACACCCCTGCCGCAATAGCGCAAAGAATGATAGACTACGGCTATACACATTATTATATATATATAGGCGAGCGGCTTGGCAACCCAAACGAGGAGCGAATCACAAGATGCACACTCGAAGAAGCTGCAAACAAGACGTTTACAACGCCCAACTGCGTCATTATCACGTCTCCCTCCTCTCTCCCCACTCCTCCCTCACCAATCTTCGGTCTTCCCGACGAAGACTTTGCCGTACTCGACGGCCGTCCAGGCATGATGACGAAGATGCCAATCAGACTGCTCTCGCTACAAGCCATGAATCTTGGCCTAAGCCATGTGATGTGGGACATCGGCTTTTGCACAGGCAGCGTGTCGATAGAGGCTAAACGCATGTTCCCAATGCTCGACATCGTTGCCTTTGAGCGACGTGAGGAAGGACGCAAGCTAATGGCAGAAAACACACGACGCTTCGGCACACCAGGCATAACAGCCATCATCGGCGACTTCTTCCGCCAAGACCTCACCGCTCTGCCTCGCCCCGACAGCGTGTTCATTGGTGGACACGGCGGACGGCTCGTAGAGATGATAGCACGAATCAAACCACTATTGAACACAGGCGGCTGCATTGTGATGAACTGCGTGACAAAAGACAGCAGCGAGAAGTTCCGCGGCACATGTCAGATGCTTGGACTCAAACTGATGCCCACAACGAGAATACAACTTAACGACTACAACCCAATAGAGATAATGAAATGCGTAAAGCAATAGTAACCATATCGGAAGAAAGCCGACAACTGGCAGAAACCATTCAGCGCGAACTGGGCGGCGACATCTTACACTACAATCAGGTGACGGAACAATGGAGCAACTACGAAGGCTTTGTGTTCATCTCTGCACTCGGAATCTGCGTGCGCACCATCGCACCACTGCTTGCCGACAAGCACCGCGACCCTGCCGTGGTGTGCCTCGACACAATGGCACGCCACTCCATAGCCGTGGTATCGGGGCACGTTGGAGGAGCCAATTGTCTGGCAGCCGACGTGGCACGCACGACTGGTGCCGAACCTATTATTACGACGCGCAGCGACAACGAGGGATTGTGGCAGCTCGACACCCTTGCCCAACGCTTCGGATGGACAATGGAACAAGAGGACATAAACCAAGAGATTGCCCTCTTCGTCAACCGCCGTCCTACCGCACTACTCTTGGAGGTGAAAGACCAAGGAACGGAATGGCTTGAACGTAACCTGCCGCCACACGTCACAGTATTTTACAAGCAAGCGGAAATTAATAAGGAAGATTTCGACTTAATCATCGCCGTCACAGGGTGTGTGGCTGGGGGTGTGGGCGTCCCGCCCGCACCTCATCTACAAGGTAATATAAAAACCGCCTATGAAAAGTATGCTATGCGGCGAAGTGCGGGCGGGACGCCCACCCCCCCAGCCACACCACCAGCCACACTCCACTACATACCACGTTGTCTCAACATCGGCATAGGCTTGGCACACGATGCCGACATGAGTTGCATCGACGAGATACGCAACTGTCTTCTTGCAAACGGCATTAGTCCAAAGGCTATAAAGAGCTTCGCCACCATCGACCTGAAGAAAGACGAGAAAGTGGTGAAGGAACTGAAGCGAAGAGGCTACACTTTCCATTTCTACACAGCCGAAGAACTGAAAGACGTGGAAGTGCCCAACCCAAGCGCAACCGTGGAAAAATATGTTGGCACCCCCAGCGTCTGCGAGGCAGCCGCCCTTCTAACCCTCTCATCGTCCTTTACCCCCCCACTGGGGGGCAGGGGGGCTCTCCTCCTCCCCAAACAACGAGGCTCACAATGGACCCTCGCCGTGGCAATGGACAGCAGCTTCATCCGCTGCGGACACGTTGAGATAGTTGGTGCAGGACCAGGCGACCCCGAACTCGTTTCTGTTCGTGGGAAGCGGTTACTTCAGCAAGCAGACCTCATACTATATGCAGGAAGCCTCGTGCCACGCGAACTCACCCACTACGCGAAGGCAGGAGCCGTGGTAAGGAGCAGCGCGTCGATGGCGCTTGAAGAGCAATGCTCGCTGATGAAGGAGTTTACCGACAGCGGTAAGCTCGTCGTACGCCTGCACACCGGCGACCCTTGCATCTTCGGTGCAATACAGGAGCAGATGAACTTTTTCGAGGCAAACAGCATCAGCTACCACATCACACCGGGCATCTCG
Organism: Prevotella sp.; assembly: GCA_051869235.1. Classification (GTDB taxonomy): domain Bacteria; phylum Bacteroidota; class Bacteroidia; order Bacteroidales; family Bacteroidaceae; genus Prevotella. The sequence goes on along the minus strand of JBJEAS010000151.1, from coordinate 4,441 downwards.
TCGTTCCTCGCCGCCGCCGCCGAACTTCGCTCGCAGTTCACCATTCCCGAACGCTGCCAAACCATCATACTCACCAGAGGGGAGGGACGCACCCCAATGCCCGAACGCGAAAAACTGCACCTGCTTGCCCGAAGCCGCAGCACGATGTGCATCTTCCTCAGCGCCACACTGATTGACGACGTGCAGACGCAGCTACTCAAGGAATATCCTGCCGAGACACCCGTAGCCGTCTGCCACCATCTAACCTGGCGCGACCAAAAGATATGGCGCGGACAACTCTCAGAGCTTGCCGCATTGGTGAAAGGGAATAACCTCACGCTCACTACAATGATAGTCGTAGGAGAGGCAGTAGGTTATCCCACTCCCCACTCCTCACTCCCCACTCCTCACTCAAAACTATACAACAAAAGCTTTACCCATCTTTACAGGAAAGGAGAAGAATGATACTCGTATTTGGAGGAACCACCGAGGGACGCAAGACAGTGAAGGAACTGGAGGAAGCCGGCAAGACGTTCTACTACTCGACCAAGACGGGCGAGCAGAAGGTTGACTTGTGCCACGGCATTGCCGTAAGCGGTGCCATGACAGCCGACAAAATGAGACAGTTTTGCCATGAACACGACATAAGGCTGATAATAGACGCCGCCCACCCCTTTGCAGCACATCTTCACTCGACAGTGGCGGAGGTGGCATCGGGACTGAACATTCCAGCCATACGTTTCGAGCGCATCTTTCCGCCGCGCGACAACGACATCACCTGGTGCGACACCTACGACGAGGCAATCGACAAAATCCCCTTCGGCAGCATCGTGTTGGCAACAACGGGAGTGCAGAGCATAGCGAAGCTAAAGCGACTTGAAGAGAAAGGCTGCAAAGTGTATTACCACATCCTCGACCGGCCATCAAGCCGTGCCATCGCAACTTCAGAAGGAGTAACACACGACCAACTGCAAGAGCCTCAACATGCCGACAGCTTGATATTGAAGGAAAGTGGCATCAGCGGAGGATTCATGGAAAAGGTTGAAAAGGCCCGCAAACAAGGCATGAGAATAATATCCCTACGACGACCCGCAACACCAGCCTACTTCAAAACAGTAAACGGCGAACACGGACTAAGACGAATGGTGGAGCAACTGCTTCCAGACTTCTATCCGTTGCACAGCGGACTGACCACCGGCACCTACGCCACAGCCGCCGCCATTGCCGCCTACAATGGGAGCGTGGCCTCTGGGGGTGTGGGCGTCCCGCCCGCACGAAACACGGTACCTGTAATACTGCCCAACGGCGAGACGATTCCCGTGGAAGCGTACTACGCCGACGGCTATGCCTACACTATAAAGGAGAGCGGCGACGACCCTGACGTGACAAACGGTGCAGAGATAAGGGCAAAGGTAGAACCAATTGACGGCGAACTGACCATCGTTGGCGGCGAAGGCGTGGGACGCTTCACGCTCCCTGGCTTCGACTATCCGCCAGGCGAAGCAGCCATCAACCGTGTTCCACGCGAGATGATTCGCCACAATCTCAACAACGCCCATGTAAAGGTAACGATATCGGTAGTTGACGGTGAGCGGTTGGCGCAACGAACCTTCAACCCACGCCTCGGCATCGTTGGTGGCATCTCAATTGTTGGAGTGTCAGGCATAATTAAGCCCTTCTCGGAAGAAGCCTTTGTGGATAGCATTAGAAAATGTGTGCAAGTGGCGGCATTAGCCCCCCTGCCCCCCGGTGGGGGGGTAAGCAATGCTCAGCCAACACCCCCCACCGGGGGGCAGGGGGGCCAAATAGTCATCAGCAGCGGAGCCAAGAGCGAACGCCTCGTACGCCAACGCTTCCCAATGCTGCCGCCACAGGCATTCGTGGAATACGGCAACTACATAGGAGACACCATTTCCATAGCCGACGAGCTTGGAATAAAGAACATCCATCTCGTAATGATGATAGGCAAGGCGGTGAAACTCGCAGCAGGGAATCTCGACACCCACAGCCGCCGCTCAACAATGGACAAACAATTCATCGCCCGCATGGTGGAAGAGGCAGGTTGCTCAGCGGACACAGTGGAAAAAGCAGGCGCCATAACACTCGCCAAGGAACTGTGGACACTCATTCCCGAAGCCCAGCACGACTCGTTCGTCAAAGTCCTTACAAAACATTGTCACGCCGTCTGCTCCCCCCTGCTCAAAAACAGTAAACTCGAAATAATAATACTTAAAGAAGTATGAGACAAATAATTATAGCTATGGCTGCCATGCTCATTTGCGCATCGTGCAGTAACAAAAGCAAGTCAACAGTCAACATGGTCGGCAAGACCTCGACTGTAGAAATAAAGTATGCCAAAGGATTCACCGTAAGGAACGGTGAAAACGGTATTAGGCTCGTTGATGTGAAAGACCCTCAGAAGGGGAAGTCGAAAACCTACCACTTCGCACTCGTCAACGGCAGTGGGCAAGGCGTGAAAATACCCGACGGCTATACCCGCATCGACGTGCCTATAAAACGCACCATACTGATGACCATGCTTCAACTGTCGAACTTCACTGCCCTCAACGCACACGACGCAGTGAAGGGAATAACGGGCACAAAAAACCTTTTCAACAAGGACATTCTCGACCGTGTGAAGCGAGGCGACATTGTCAAGATAGGCATGGAAGGCAACTTCGACCCCGAACTGGTCATGGCAGCCAATGCCGACGTGATATTCATCTCGCCTTTCAAACGCGGTGGCTACGATGCCATTAAGGAATCGGGCGTAACACTTGTCCCACACCTCGGCTACAAGGAACTCGACCCACTTGGCCAGGCCGAGTGGATAAAATTCACGGCAATGTTTATAGGAAAGGAACAGGAGGCCGACTCTTTGTTCAACGACATCGCCATGCGCTACAACACTCTGAAAGCAAAGGTTGACAGCATCGGCGGTAAGCGCCCCACCATCTTCAGCGGCGAGATGCACGGCGGTAACTGGCATGCCGTTGGCGGCAAGAACTATTTGGCACAAATCTTCCGTGACGCTGGAGCCGATTATGTTATCCACGATGAAAACACAGGCGGCATACCCATCGAGTTTGAATCTATCTACGTCAAGGCAGCCAATGCCGACTATTGGCGCATACTGAACAGTTTCAACGGCGAGTTTAGCTATGAGGCGCTTCAGAAGTCAGAACCTCGCAATGCACTTTTCAAGGCATTCAAGGAGAAGAAAATCATCTACTGCAACATGAAGAGGCAAGCGTACTACGAAATCTCTCCTGTAGAACCCGACAAGATGCTCGCCGACTTTGTAGCAATCTTCCACCCAGAGCTCATGCCAAACGACTACCAACCTACATTCTATAGACTCCTAAAATGAAAAGATATTATCTTTTGCTCATTCTTCTGCTTATAGCATTCACAATAGTTCTGCTGGCAGCCAATCTGCTTATTGGGACAGTTAGGATTCCCCTCAAGGCTATGTTGGGGTTGATAGGAGGTATACCTTCGTTGTTGACCGATTATTCCGACCACGACTTGACCATTTGGAAAAACATCATCGTCAGTTCGCGAATGCCGCAAACAGTGACGTCGATGCTTGCCGGAGCAGGCTTGGCAGTAAGTGGATTGCAGATGCAGACGGTGTTCCACAATCCGTTGGCAGGACCTTCTGTCCTGGGAGTGAGCAACGGTGCTTCACTTGGGGTAGCCTTTGTCGTCTTGTTGTCAAGTTCGCTCGGCGGAGTCGCCCTTAGCAGATTAGGCTATGTAGGTGATGTCGCTGTAACCATTGTTGCCATCATTGGTGCATTGACAGTTCTCGCACTGATAATCGCAGTGGCTCAATATGTCAGCGGCAACGTCACTCTGCTGTTGATAGGTGTCATGATTGGATATTTGGCAAATGCGATAATAGGAGTATTGAAGTTCTTCAGTCCAGAAGAAGACGTAAAGGCATACGTCGTATGGGGATTAGGATGTTTTTCAAGGACATCGGGCACCCAACTGCTCGTGTTCACCATGTTGATGTGCATACTTCTACCATTAAGCATGTTGCTTATAAAGACGATGAACGTTCTGCTGCTTGGCGACAACTACGCACGCAATCTCGGCCTCGACATACGTCGCTCACGCATAGCGGTCATTATCAGCTCTGGCCTTCTGGCTGCTGTCGTAACGGCATACTGCGGTCCAATAATGTTCATTGGTCTTGCCGTTCCCCATCTTGCCCAAGCATTATTCCGCACCAGCGACCATCGTCTACTTATGCCTTCGACATTGGTTACTGGTGCGGCACTTGCACTCGTCTGCAACATTCTTGCCCGTCTTCCCGGCTTCGAGGGCGCACTGCCTGTAAATAGCGTTACGGCACTCGTCGGAGCACCCATCATTGCAATGGTACTATTAAGGAAAAGGTAGGGGCACCTGCAAAAACCTGTGTTTAGCCAAATATCTTTGAAAGTCTGAATAA
>JBJEAS010000150.1:0-25567 GCA_051869235.1 Prevotella sp. | reverse complement strand
CAGTTTTGGGTTAGCATCTGTGCACCCTCCCCACAGGGTTTGTCGGGTGCGCCAGAGTCAGCCCAAATTTTTATTTTTCGGGGCTTGCATGCGTATGCGTGTGCATACACGTGAGATCCTGAGTTTTAGCGGACAACAATAATAGTAATTATAGGAATAGTCATATGGAACCTTGCTTCGGAATTCTTTTCCTTCAATCAGCTTCGGATATGAATAATAAATCTTCTTATCACTTATCGTATAACAGAATATCTCTTTAAAGTCAATATAACCCCAAAACCAGCGACCGTAACCAGCAGTTCTCCCCACAACAGGTTCTGGCAAAGTCTTGCCACCATTATCCGGCTTCGCCGACTCCGGCTGGAACTTTATCTTGTCGATGCCCAGCATCTTGCTCACGCCCTTGAACTCCACCACGGCAAGCGTAGCGGTCTCTGAGGGAAGGGCGGTGCGGAAGGTGATGGTGCCTTGCGGCGCTCCCTGTGCGTCGCGTGGGGTATAGACTATGGTGCTGCCGTCGCGGCTTACGGCACCTCGCGCCTGCTCGGGAATCCATGAGAGGAATATGTCCTCCGCGTTATCCTCGTCGTCAACGTAATAGCTGTAGACAGTAGGAGTCAGTTCGTCAGCGGCAGTCATCATCAATGGGCAAACGATGCTGTCGTTGCTGGAGAACACACCGAGGTTCTAACGGAAATACTCCACCTGGTCAACGCCGTCGATGGTTACTCCACCGCCATTTCCATTCTCGTTGTTGTCGTCGTCGGAACAGGCCGACAACGCAGAAACTGTGAACAAGCCCGCCAAAGCAAGCCACATCACCAATAAAACTTTCTTTTTCATATCGTCTAAAATTTTAAATTCTTCTTTCTTTTTCTTTTGAACGCAAATTATCGTAAACTAACGAAAAATTGCTGAATAATTATTCGCAAGCTCATCAGCTTCGCAGTGTCTGAACAATTGCTGAACAATTGCTGATAATTGCTGTTCAATAAAAAACATCATATTTTTTTCAACAGCAATTTCCAGCAATTTGACAGCAATTTCCAAAAATTTTATTTCCTTCAATTTACGGCTAATTTACGGAAATTATACGTTCCTTTTTTTGAACCACAGAATCAAAGTGGTTATGATGTTTAATAATCTGCTGCAAAAATCCAAAAAAAATCGCATAACGGGGAAGACAAAACGGGAAAATTGTCAGCCAAAACGAGAAAAAAGGGGGAAAAAACGAGAAGATGGTTTAATTGTTAAACGACAGTTGTTGTTTTGTTAAATCACGTCCCTTGGCTTCCTTCGGCATTCCTTCGAGATGCCTTCGAGATGCGTTCGAGACGATGAAGCGCGCTTTGATTCATTTTTATGGTGCTTAAGGTACATCAATAGTTTCATATATGCAAGTAGACAGAGAAAAATTTTCTTTTCATCGAGATAATTTAACACTGGAATATCATTGCATATTTTATTCCTTTTCCCCTCTTCGAAAGCCGGAAAGAGTAAATCCACCGTTTTCGCTCCCGAAGACCCGAATTTCATCGAATATCTTTATCTCCTAAAAAAACGCACCCCAACTTTCCATAATGGAACAGCTGGGATGCGGTAATTATTAGTTATGAGAGGTATATTACATCTTTGCAATGATGCCCTTGGTCTCCTCAAGGAACTTCACTATGATGCCCACTTCCCTGCCGTCGGGCACCTGGTCCTTGATTTGGTGAATGGCATCGAAGAGGCTCGTCTGACCATGGAACACGAGGCGATAGGCATTGGCAACATGGCCAATCACGTTCTCAGGAGTTCCGAGGTCCTCAAGAATCTTGCGGTTGATGCCACCATAGGTCACTGGGTTGTGGGTAGCCACGATGAATGGTGGAACGTCCTTGCTGATACGCACACCGGAGGTGACCATTGAGCCGCCACCAACACGCACGCCGGGATTGACGATTACACTCGACGAGAAGATTACGCCGTTGAATATCTCGCAGTCGCCAGCCACTTTAGTACCATAGCCGAAGGTGCAGTAGCTGCGCACCTTCGTGTCGTGCGAAACATGCACGCCCTCCATGAAGAAGTTGCGGTTGCCAATGACGGTCTGTCCGTCGCTGAATGTGGCACGGTTTATTACCACGTTCTCACGGAAGATATTCTCGTCGCCAATGACAAGCTGGGAAGCATCTCCCTTATAGTTGAAGTCCTGTGGCTCAGCACCAAGCACAGTATTCTGGAACACTCGGTTGCCACGTCCCATTCTCGTGCCGTTCATTACGCTGACATAAGGATAGATGACACAGTCGTCGCCTATCACAACGTCGTCCTCAATATAGGCAAAGGGATAGATGGTAACGTTGTTGCCAATCTTCGCCTTCGGACTTACATGGGCTTTTTCACTTATATTGCTCATATTTATTAATTTTGAGTTTTGAGTTTTGAGTTTTGAATTATTCTCGCTGCGCTGCGATTTAAGAATTTTGAGTTTTGAATGTTGAGTTTTGAATTATTCTCGCTGCGCTGCGATTAATCAATTCAGAATTGAGTAATTGAGAATTGCTCGAAGAGCAACAACTCAAAACTCAAAATTCAAAATTCTTAATTTCCTACTCTCTTCCTCCTCCAAGAGCGGTGTAGAGGCTAACCACAGCCTGCATCTTGTAGAAGTCGTCGGTCACCTTTGTTATCTCGGCGTTGAGCAGGTTTGCCTGGGCGCTGATAACCTCAAGATAAGTCGAGCCGCTGCTCTTGTAGAGCTGGCGTGTGTCCTCAACATTCTGACGATAGAGTTCTGTCTGCTTCTGCTCCAGACGGCTGCGCTCGTCGTATGAGTTGTAGCTTACGAGGGCGTTGCTCACCTCGTTGCCTGCCTTATAGATGGCGTTCTGCCAGTTGTTGAGAGCCTGCTCTTGTTGAGCCTTTGCCACCTTCAGTCCAGCGACGAGCTGACCGTTGGCGAAGATTGGCTGCGTGAGGCTTCCTACGGCAGAGAGCAACCACTTGCCTGGATTTATTATAGCATTTCCTGCACTATTGGTAAATGTGCCTGCTCCAGTGATGTTGATGCTTGGATAGAAGCGGCTGCGGGCTGTCTGCACATTGTGGTAGCAAGCGGCAAGATTCATCTCGGCAGCATGAACGTCGGGACGATTGTTCAACATCTGGAGCGCAATGCCTGTGCTGAACTCGGTAGGCAGCGACTGCTCGTAGAGTTTGCCTCGGCTTATTGCCTGTCCGGGCTGGCAGAGAAGCAGCGAGAGGGAATTCTCAACCTCACGAATCTGACGCTTCATGTCTGTTATCTGCGACTGCACCGAATAGTAGCTTGCCTCTGCACTCTGAACGCTTGTAGAGCGTGCGCGGCCATACTTCATCTGCAGTGCCATCATGTCCCAAGTCTCCTTTGTCAGACCTTCCATTTCGGTCAGTATCTCAAGCTGACGGTCGAGCATCAGGAGTGTATAGTAAAGGTTGGCAATGCCTGAAATGACGTTTGTCTTCACAGCAAGCTGATAATCCTTAGCCTGAAGCAACTGCATCTGTGCGTTGCGCTTCGAGGAGAGGAGATTGCCGAAGAGGTCAACATTCCAACTTGCCGCTATTGGCAACTGATAGGTCTTCGAGGTCTTAGAACCGTCGAACGACGATAGTGTTCCCTGTGGCGAGATGCCTATGGAAGGGAGGAAAGCCAACTTGGCGGCTGTGAGTTGCGCCTGTACCATCTTTACGCTGAGTGCTGCATTGAGCAAGTCGACGTTGTTCTCAAGTCCCTGCTCAATGAGAGCCTGCAGCTGTGGGTCGGTGAAGACACTGCGCCAAGGCAAGTTTCCGAAGCTTGTAGTGTCGCTGACTGCAAGCGTGTCGGTGAGCGACTGTGTGTCGCGCACGAGACCCTGAGTGTTCACCTCAGGGCGCTCGTATTTATTATAGAGTCCGCAGCTTGCAAGCAGCAAACCGGAAGCAGCGAACATCATTATTCTCTTTATCTTCATATTGTAAACAATTTATTTTAGGAATTAAGGAGTTAACTCCTTGTTTCCATTCTACTTTCCTCTTGCTTCGATTATCTTCTTCAGTTCGGCTGCAGCGTAAGGATTGGTGTACTGTGCAATCTCAGAGCCAGCATTGTTGTTGCTGTCATTGAAGTCGATTGGACGGAGCTTCTCCTGCAGCCACTGGAACACGGCGAACAGGGCTGGCACGACGAACAACTGGCAGATGGTACCGATAAGCATACCGCCTACGGCTGCCGCACCAAGTGTCTGGTTACCATTGCGACCTACACCTGAAGCAAACATCAGAGGCAACAGACCGATGATCATTGCCAACGAAGTCATAAGGATAGGACGCAGACGGGCACCGGCACCGAGGATTGCCGAATAGCGGATTGCCATACCTGTCATACGGCGCTCAAGGGCGAACTGAACGATAAGGATGGCGTTCTTTGCCAAGAGTCCGATAAGCATGATGAGCGCAATCTGTGCATAGATGTCGTTGGAGTGACCGAACAGCTGCGTGAAGATGAACGCTCCCGCAAGACCGAACGGAATGGAGAGGATAACCGCCAAAGGCAGGATGTAGCTCTCATACTGTGCCGATAGAATCAGATATACGAACACGATACAGAGGGCGAAGATGATTGCCGTAGAGTCGCTCGACTCACGCTCCGAACGCGTCATACCCGAATAGTCAAGGCCATAACCTGCAGGCAGCACCTGTGCCGCAACTTCCTCAATGGCGCGAATGGCGTCACCGGAAGAATAACCTGTGGCAGCCGACGCATTGACGTTGATACTGGTGAAGAGGTTGAAGCGGTTCACGTTGGAAGGACCATAGACACGGCGCAGCGAGCAGAATTCACTCACTGGCGACATTCCGTTCGGAGTGCGCACGTAGATGTTGGTCAGAGTGGCAGTGTTCTTACGGCTGTCAACAGTTCCTTGAATCATAACGCGGTAGAGCTTACCGTAAGCATTGAAGTTCGATGCGTAAAGACCGCCATAATAGCCCTGAAGAGTAGAGAGGACGGTCTGTGGCGTGATGCCTGACTGCTTACACTTCGCAACGTCAACGTCCACCATATACTGTGGATAGTTAGGGTTGTATGAAGTCATGGCGTTGGAAATCTCCGGACGCTTGTTCAGCTCAGCCAAGTACTGCTTAGTAATCTCGAAGAACTTGCCGAGGTCGCCACCGGTCTTGTCCTGCATTGAGAAGGTTACACCGTTGGTGGCACCGAAACCGTTCACCATAGGTGGCGCGAAGGCAAGAATCTGTGCATCCTTGATTTCAGCCGTCTGCTTGTAAATCATGCCAAGCACAGAAGTGGAAGACATTGGGTTGACGAAGAAACGCATGATGCCGTCGCCCTGCCACAGCCCCGAGAGGTTGTAGAAGAATCCTGCGGGACGCTCCTCAAATGGCTTCAGCTTGATGATGAACGTTGCCTGGTCGGAACCCTGACCTGCAATGAAGTTGTAGCCGAGCAGCTGCTCACGGTTCATCACCGCTGGGTTGCCGGCAAGCATCTTGTCAATCTGGTCGATGACAACCTTTGTGCGGTCCTGGCTCGTACCAGGAGCCATTGAGACAGTACAGAAGATAACGCCTGTGTCCTCGTCAGGCACGAGGCCCGTCTTCGTTGTCGCCATGGTGATTACCATTGCCAATATTCCCGCTACCACGGCTCCAGCAGCCAAAATGCGATGCTTTATGACACTTGCTACACCATTCTTATATTTTGCGAGAATCTTTTCATACTGATAGTTGAAGGCAGTGTGGAAACGGTCGACGAGCGACATCTTTCCGTGCTCGGCATTCTCGTCGTGAGGCTTCAGCAATATGGCACAAAGGGCTGGCGAGAGGGTCAAGGCGTTGACAGCCGAGATAAGGATTGACACAGCCATCGTAACACCGAACTCACGGTAGAACGTACCGCTCGTACCGCCAAGGAACGACACTGGCACGAACACCGCCGACATAACGAGCGTGATGGAGATGATGGCACCCGAAATCTCGTTCATGGCGTCGATAGATGCCGTCAACGCACTCTTGTAGCCCTGGTCGAGCTTGGCGTGCACGGCCTCAACAACCACAATGGCATCGTCCACCACAATGGCGATAGCCAAGAGCATGGCGGAGAGTACAAGCAGGTTGATGGAGAAGCCGAAAATCCAGAGGAAGAGGAACGTACCAACAAGAGCCACTGGAACGGCAATCATAGGAATCAACGTCGAACGGAAGTCCTGAAGGAACACATAAACCACTATGAACACAAGCAACAGTGTGATGACCAGTGTGAAGATAACCTCCTCGATGGATGCGAAGAGGAACTCCGTAACGTCGTAGTTGATCTTATACACCATGCCCGGAGGGAATGCCTTTGCCTGATTCTCAAGCTCTGCCTTCACGTCCTCGGCAATCTGGGTGGCGTTGGAGCCTGCAATCTGCTGCACCATACCCATCACCGAAGGCTGTCCGTTGTTCTTCATCGACACGTTATACATCAAACCTCCAAGTTCCACTCTTGCAACGTCTTTCAGTCTGAGTGTCTGTCCGTTGTGGTCGCTTGAGATGATGATGTCGCCATACTCCTCGGCAGTCTTCAGACGACCTTTGTAGCGCATGGTGTACTCGTATGCCATGTCGCTCTGCTCGCCGAACTTACCCGGCGCAGCCTCGATGTTCTGCTCGCCAAGTGCTGCAGTGATGTCGCTCGGAATCAGTCCGTGCTGCTTCATCTTCTCCGGCTCAAGCCAGATACGCATCGAGTAGGTTTTCATACCAGGCGACATTACGCCACCCACACCAGAGATACGCTTCAAGGCTGGAACGACGTTGATATCGTTGTAGTTGGTGAGGAACTCGTCGTCGTAGCGTCCGTCCTCAGATGTGAGGGTGAACATAATGACGTTGGAGGTCTGACGCTTCTCAACCGTCACACCCACCTTTGTTACCTCGGCAGGGAGCAGGGCCTGTGCCTGGCTGACGCGGTTCTGCACGTTCACGGCAGCCATGTCAGGGTCGGAGCCTTGCTTGAAATATACTGTTATGGCGCAACGTCCGTCGTTGGTAGCCTGCGAGGTCATGTAAATCATGTTCTCAACACCGTTGATGCTCTCCTCAAGAGGCGTAACAACGGAGTTCAGCACCGTCTGTGCATCGGCACCAGTATAAGTGGTCTCGACCGAAATGGTAGGCGGCGCAACATCGGGATACTGCTCAATAGGCAGCGAAATGATTCCGATGATACCCAGCAGCACGAAGAAGATGGAGACCACCGTCGAGAGCACTGGGCGCTTTATGAAGTTTGTAAATGTCATTTGCTTATATTTTTTTTTCGGAGTTAAGGAGTTAAGGAGTTATCGCTCCTTACAGTCGCTGGGAGTTAAGACAATAGCCAAGAGTCGGGTTTACGCACAAAACATTTGTCTTAACTCCTTAACTCCTTAAACTCCTTAACTCCAAAATTCTTAACTCCTTAACTTCCGAATTACTACTTTTTCCCACTCATTACATCAGCGAAGTCAGATGCCGAGCCTTGCTTCTCACCCAGTTTTGCAGCGTCGTCAATCTTCTTGTTGTACTGCTCCTCGGTGATGGGCTTAATCTCCATTCCGTCGCTGAGCGAGGTGATGCCCTTCGACACATAGCGGTCGCCTGCCTTCAGGCCTTCAGTGACGATATAGGTCTTGCCGTCGTCCTGTGGGTTGACCTTAATCTCGGTATATTTCACCTTGTTGTCCTTGCCTACTATATAGACGAACTTCTTGTTCTGAACCTCCGATGCAGCTTCCTGTGGAATGATTATCACATTGCTTGCCGTTACAGGAATGATGATCTGACCTGCACCACCTGAACGCAACTCATGCTTTGGGTTGGAGAAATGGGCTATGAGCGAAACAGAACCCGTAGCGGCGTCAATCACGCCACTTGCCTTAACCACCTTGCCCGGCTGGTCGTAAACAGTTCCGTCAGCCAACTGCAGCTTGATGGCAGGATAAGCGGCAATGGCACCTGAGAGGCCATCGGCACCCTTGGTCATGGTCAGCATGTCCTTCTCCGTAACAGAGAAATAAACCTCCATAGTGTTGATGTCCGACACTGTTGTCAGAGGCTCTGCACTCGATGCGCTAACCAATGCGCCAACCTTATAGGGCAGCGAGCCAACGACACCTGCAGCGGGACTCTTCACATAACAGTAGCTGAGCATCTCCTCGGCAGAAGCCAAGTTTGCCTGTGCCTGAGCCAGCGAAGCCTGAGCCGTAGCATAATTGTTCTCCGAAGTCTGAAGCTCGAAATCGCCAATAACCTTGTTGGCATAAAGCTCCTTGGAGTTCTCGTATGTCAACTTCGATGTGGCAAGCTGTGCCTTTGCAGTGTTCACGGCAGCCTTTGCCTGACGAACCTGTGCCTGATAGGTCTCATTGTCGATGACAAACAACAGCTGACCTGCGCTGACGCTCTGTCCTTCATGCACGCAGATCTTGGTGATGAATCCAGATACCTTCGGACGTATCTGAACATCCTGAATACCCTTGATGGTTGCAGGATAAGTGGTCTGCAACTCTGTTCCCTGTGTCGCAACGGTTCTCACGGCATACTCGTTGTCGGCGAAGTTTGGCTTGCCGCCAGACTTTCCTCCACACGATGCGAGCACTGCACCGAGAGCCGCAAACATTAACATTTTTCTTGTTTTCATACCTATTACTTTAAATTTATTGTTGATTCTTTCTCTATCAGTTTTTTGAAAACCTACAAACTCTAATTCAGTTTTCGGAGTGCAAAGATACACATTATACTATAAAAAACACCCAAAAGGACACAACATTTAACATCTTTTCTTCCAAATTTTCATTTTGTAGTATTATCACCAACCATTTATGGCTATTGTCGCCTTTAGTCTATACATTATGTTCCGACATACGAAAATCTTTACAAACTGTCTTCATGTCTTCAACACTGTTCCTTCGAGATGCCTTCGAGATGCCTTCGAGACGACTCCGCTGTGACTCCGTACCAAACTCGGTGGAAAAATCCTTATTTTCGACAAAATAGCGGACTCACACCGACTTTGGTACGGAGGATCACCGACTTTGGTACGGAGGAACAACGGAGTAGCAGCGGAGGAACAACGGAGTTACATAGGAGACACACTGCATTTGTAGAAGCATTAAATAGGAGATGAAACAGAGCTGATTCATACTTACGGCAGATTTGAAGCACAAATTGCTTTTGGTAAAATTATTGTACAAGTCCCATTTGTCGGGCTTTCTCCATCAGTAGTTTCATCAGTGGCTCACGTTCATTGGCAACCTTGTTGTCGAGAACGGCATCCTTTAGGCAGCTTTTAAGCTGACCCACCTCGCGGCTTGGCTTCAAGTTGAACATCTCCATTATCTCGTTGCCGTCGATGACCGGCTGCAGAAGGCGCTTGAAGTCCTTCTCCTTCAGGTCGGCAATTTTTTCGCGGACTATGCGGAAGTTCTCGCGGAACATCTTCTTCTTTACGTAGTTCTTGCTCGTGATGTCGGCATCGCAGAGCATCATAAGGTCGTCGATGTCGTCGCCTGCATCATTTACAAGACGGCGAACGGCACTGTCGGTCACTTCCTCGTCGGCAATGGCAATGGGACGCATGTGGAGTTCTACGAGCTTTTGCACATATTTCATCTTCATGTCCAAAGGCAGGGCGAGACGACGGAAAATCTGCGGCACCATCTTGGCTCCAATGAGGTTGTGGTTGTAGAAAGTCCATCCTGCCAACTTGTCGTAACGCTTGCTGCGTGGCTTACCAATGTCGTGCATCAGTGCCGCCCAACGCAGCCAAAGGTTGTCGCTGACGCGGCAGACATTGTCGAGGACTTCGAGTGTATGGTAAAAATTATTCTTATGCGCTCGCCCGTCAACAGTCTCTACGATGTCGAGTTCGGAAAGTTCGGGAAGAACGAGTTTCAAAAGTCCACAACGCTGCAGGTCGACAAAGCCACGACTCGGTGTTGGGGTCATCATTATCTTATTCAGTTCGTCCTTAATGCGTTCACCGCTTACAATCTTTATGCGCTCGGCATTGCGTTCGAGGGCATCGAAGGTTTCCTCTTCTATGATGAAGCGAAGCTGTGTTGCGAAACGTATACAACGCATCATTCGCAGTGGGTCGTCCGAGAAAGTGATGTCGGGGTCGAGTGGAGTACAGATTATGCCGTCTTCAAGATCTTCAATGCCATAAAACGGGTCGACAAGCTCGCCGAACCGGTCGCCGTTGAGGCAGATTGCCATGGCATTGATGGTGAAGTCGCGACGGTTTTGGTCGTCCTCAAGAGTTCCGTCCTCAACGACGGGCTTTCGCGAGTCGTGGCTGTAGCTCTCCTTTCGTGCGCCCACGAACTCCACCTCAGTGTCACGGAATTTCACCTGTGCAGTGCCGAAGTTGCGGAACACCGAGAGATGGGCTTTCTTGCCAAGACGCTGCTTCAAGGCAGAAGCCACCTGAATGCCACTGCCTACAACGACAACGTCGATGTCGTTGGAAGGACGCTCAAGAAAGATGTCGCGAACATAGCCACCGACAACATAACACTCAACACCAAGTTCGTCGGCAACCTCAGAGATAAGGTGAAAAACCTCTTTGTCAAGGAGCTTTGCCAGCTCTTCATCAGTATATATTTTCATTTCTTTCTCATTTTTCGGGGTGCAAAATTACAGAAAAAGGTGAACATGGCAAAGAAATGGAGGTCGGCAATACCGTTAATTCTTCTTAAAACAACTATAAGCCATTATTAAAAACGGATTATTTTACGTAATTTTGCAAATATAAAAATAGGTGGAATACACTGAGAAAACGATGAAGAAGGCATTTTTCGCATTATTGGCTACACTGGCAGTGCCCACTGCCGGAAGAAGCCAACAGTTCAAGAACACATACGACTGCGAGATGGACAACTATCTCCAGTTTGCGCCTACGGCACTGACTTTGGGGCTAAACATCGCCGGTGTGGAAGGACGCAGCAGCTTGGGTAGGCTGACGGCAAGCTCGGCAATGTCGTATGCACTGATGGCTGCAATAGCACAGCCGCTGAAGCACTGGACCAGCGAAATGCGCCCCGACAGGAGCACCGACGACGCTTTTCCTTCAGGACACACCGCCACGGCTTTCGTCGGCGCAACGATATTGCACAAGGAATACGGCAAGACCGTAAGCCCCTGGTTCTCAGTAGCCGGCTACACTGCAGCATCGGCAACAGGCCTGATGAGAGTTATAAAAAACCGCCATTGGGCAGGCGACGTACTGACGGGAGCCGGCATTGGCATAGTGGCAACGGAAATAGCATACGGACTGAGCGACCTGTTTTTTAAGGACAAGGGCAGAAGACGCCCCAACCTTTCGGGCGAAGCCAATCTCAGGGAACGTCCTTCTTTCATAGGCATTTCCATGGGTATGGCATTTGGAGGCAATACCCTCTCGTTCAGCGGAAGCGACATAAGGCTTAAAAGCCACACCACGACGGTGGCAGGCATTGAGGGAGCTTATTTCTTCTCTCCATACATTGGCGTGGGAGGCAGGCTAAGAGTGGGATGCACCCCAATGACTGGATGGGAGGATACCAATGCCGACCTGGAAGTGGAAAGCAGCCACATAACCGAATACGCCGCAGACGCAGGACTGTATTTCAGCCTTCCAGTAGGCAACAACCTTGCCCTCGGCACAAAAGCACTCATGGGCGAGAGCTTCACCGACGGATTGGACATCAACGCATCAAAGGGAACGGAAAGCCGCGACTATCTCGACGTTGATGGGAACAACACGGTAAAATACGGCACAGGATTGTCGCTGACATACTCGAACAAGAGGAATTCGTCATTCAAGGTATTCGTCGACTATGATTTCACGAGAAAACGCTACGAGATGGACATCAACGACACTTCGGGAGAGCTGACCTTCAACACCAAGAAGGATATGAGTCAATTCACTTTAGGAGCGACATACAACGTAATATTCTGACTGAAAGATGTTTGACGAAAAAGGACGATACAGCCGACATCTTCTGCTTGAAGGCTTCGGGCAGGAAGGACAAAGGAAACTGGCAGAGGGCAAGGTGCTGATAATCGGAGCAGGTGGACTTGGCTCGCCCGTTGCCCTTTACCTCGCTGCCGCCGGAGTTGGCACAATAGGCATTGCCGACGGCGACACGGTGGACTTGACGAACTTGCAAAGGCAGGTAATACACACCACAGACGACGTGGGTATGGCGAAAGTGGAATCGGCAGCACGAAAGATGAGAAGCATCAATTCTGACGTCAAGGTTGTGGAAATCAACGAGTTCATCGATAAGCCGACACTCATGAAACTTGCAGTCGACTACGACATCATAGTAGATGCCACGGACAGCTATGGGTCGAAATACATGATAAACGACGCCTGCGTGGAAGCAGGAAAGCCTTTCGTCCACGGCGGAGTGCTGCGCTATGAAGGCAACGTGTTCACACACCTTCCTGGCACAGCAGACTACCGCGACATCTTCGGCGACGAACCGACGGCATCCCACGTGCCCACAGCATCAACTGTGGGTGTGCTCGGCACAATAGTCGGCGTAATAGGTACAATACAGGCAACAGAGGTGATAAAATGGCTGACGGGGACAGGCGAGCTGCTGACCGACAGCATCCTCACCTTCGATGCCCTTACATGGCGCTTCAGCAAGATAGAAATAAAAAGACAGACAATATGAAGACAAAGTTTTTTGCAACACTGGCACTTGCAGCCATATTCACATTGGCTTCGTGCGACGGAAACGGTTCGCGCCAAACGGCGGAAACGCTTCTCGAAGAGGCAGGACAACTGTTCAGCGACGGCGACTACGACTGCGCCTTAGCAAAAATCGACTCTCTGCGCAAGGTATTCCCCAATGCCATAGAGACGCGCAAGAAAGCCCTCTCGCTCTATCAAAGCATATCGTTGAAACAGGCACAGGAAGACCTCGCCCAAACCGACAGCCTGCTTCAGGCATTGACCCACGACTACAACTACCAGAAGGCGAAGGTGGACAAGGACCGCGAAATGCTGCGCGCCACGGCAGAGGAGCTTCAGATGCTCAACGAGACGAAAGTGAGGCTCGATTCGCTCAAAGTGAGGTTCGACATGCAGTGTGCAAAGATAAAATACATACACAAAAAGCAAAAGGAAGACATAAAATAACACATATTACATCTTTTCCTTTGGCTATTTCAAGATAATTAATTAATTTTGCACCCGAAAAGTCATCGAGAATGAAGAGTCAAGAGACAAATACTGAAAGGCAATTCGAACAGGCTATGGCTGAATGCCGCACTCTGTTCGAGAAAAAGCTCCACGACTATGGGGCTTCTTGGCGCATCCTGCGCCCTTCGTCGCTGACCGACCAGCTGTTCATCAAGGCGAAACGAATAAGAAGCCTCGAGATAAAGAAAGTGTCAATGGTAGGCGAAGGCATCAGACCGGAATTCGTCGCATTGATAAACTACGGCATAGTAGGACTGATTCAGTTGGAACTTGGCTTTGCCGACACGGTGGACATCAGCGTGGAAGAAGCCATGGAGCTGTACGACCGACACGCCGACGAGGCCCTGAAACTCATGCTGCGCAAAAACCACGACTACGATGAAGCGTGGCGGAACATGCGCATAAGCAGCTACACCGACTTCATTCTGACAAAAATAGAGAGAATAAAGGAGATTGAAGACCTTCAAGGCGAGACGCTCGTCAGCGAGGGCATCGACTCAAACTATATGGACATTATCAACTATGCAGTCTTCGGAGTCATCAAAATCAGCGAACAGCAACGGAATTAGTGTGGCAAGGAAGGTGGCGACGAACATCTGCCGCGCCATTCTTGCACTTACATTCACCTTTTCGGGATTCGCCAAGGCTGTCGACCCCATTGGCACTCAATATAAAATTCACGACTATCTTGAGGCATGGGGAATGCAGACGCTTAACGTCGACTGGCTGACGATGATAGCCTCGCTTGTAGTGTCCACAATGGAATTCTTCATCGGCATCATGTTCCTCTTCGCCATACGCAGGAGGATGATCAGCAAGATGACACTTATGCTGATGACGCTGATGACAATATTGACCCTATGGCTGTTCATTGCCGACCCAATAAGCGACTGCGGTTGCTTTGGCGACGCACTGAAGCTGACCAACGGAGAAACGCTTGCAAAAAACATTGTGCTGCTAATGGCGGCAGCAATAACAGCAAAGTGGCCGTTGGAGATGATGAGACTCTTGAGCAGAAGCACCCAATGGATAGTGATCAACTACACGACACTGTTCATTCTGGCAGTATCAGGCTACAGCCTCTACTATCTGCCACAATTCGACTTCCGCCCGTATCACGTAGGGGCAGACATAAGAAAGGGAATGGAGATTCCCGAAGGTGCTGAACAGCCGGAGTTTGAAACGACATTCATTCTCGAAAAGGACGGAAAGCAAAAGGAGTTCACACTTGACGAATACCCCGATTCGACTTGGACTTTCATAGACAGTAGGACGAGGAAGACAAAAGAGGGATATGTACCCCCGATACACGACTTCTCCATAACCACCATCGACGAGAGGGGAGATGAGGCAGAGGACATTACGGACGAGGTGGTTGGCGACAAAGGCTACACGCTGCTACTCATATCGCCACACCTCGAACAGGCCGACGACATACACTTCGACGAGATGAACCGTCTGTATGACTATGCCACAGAACACGGATACCGATTCCTATGCCTTACGGCAAGCACGGAAAAGGGAATAAGCCGTTGGCGAGACCGTACTGGAGCGGAATATCAGTTCGCCAATACCGACGAGACGACGCTGAAGACAATGATACGCAGCAATCCAGGACTCATGCTGCTGCATGACGGACGGATAGAAGGCAAATGGAGCCACAACGCCCTACCCTACGTCACTCCTCAGACGCCAAAGATAGACCAAGGAGGTCTTGCCACAGGAAAGGCGAGCGACACCAACACCGCCCTGGCAATGATACTGTGGTTTGTCGTTCCGCTGACACTACTCACCATTGCCGACCGCCTCTGGGCATGGACGAGATGGGTGAGGAAGAGAGGACTTCCTTAACTTCCCCAAAGGAATATACAGTTATTAACAATATAAATAAGGTAAAACAATGAGAAAGAAAATTGTAGCAGGCAACTGGAAGATGAACATGAACCTGCAAGATGGTATCGCTCTTGCCAAGGAGCTCAACGAGACACTGACAGCAGAAAAGCCAAACTGTGGCGTTGTCATCTGCACTCCATTCATTCACTTGGCAAGCATCGCACAGTTCCTCAATCAGGATGTTATCGGTCTTGGTGCAGAAAACTGCGCCGACAAGGAGAAAGGCGCCTTCACCGGCGAAGTTTCTGCCGAAATGGTAAAGAGCACTGGTGCACAGTATGTTATACTTGGACACTCTGAGCGCCGTGAGTACTACAATGAGACCCCTGAGATTCTCAAGGAGAAAGTCCTTCTCGCACTGAAGAACGGTCTGAAGGTTATCTTCTGCATCGGCGAGACACTTGCTGAGCGCGAGGCAGAGAAGCAGAACGAGGTTTGCAAGGCAGAACTCGAGGGCAGCGTCTTCAACCTTTCAGCTGAGGAGTTCAAGAACATCGTGATAGCATACGAGCCAATCTGGGCTATCGGTACAGGCAAAACCGCTACAGCTGACCAGGCAGAGGAAATCCACGCCTTCATCCGCAGCTGCGTTGCCGAGAAGTATGGTGCAGAGATTGCCGACGACACAACTATCCTCTATGGTGGTAGCTGCAAGGCAAGCAATGCTCCTGAGTTGTTCGCAAAGCCTGACATCGACGGTGGACTCATCGGTGGCGCTTCACTGAAGGCTGCTGACTTCAAGGGTATCATCGACGCGTGGAAATAATTGTTCAGTTAACGAGTTGACAAGTTGATATTCAGTTGACAAGTTAACGAGTTGACAAGTTAACGAGTTGACAAGTTAACGAGTTGACGAGTTAACGAGTTAATACTCAGTTGACAGAATGGGAGAAACAAATAACTTGTTTACTTGTCAACTTGTCAACTAAAAGAACAACTCGTCAACTAAAGAAAAAAAATATATATGAAAACAATTGTCGCGCTATTGACGCTGTTATGCGTCGCCATAACAACAACAGCACAGACGTTCACCGAACGCCTGCAGAAAACCGTTGCCGGGAAAGGCACAATTACCGTTGTCCATAGCGCGGCAATTGATAAACTCGTAAATGGGAATCAGCCTGACATAAAACCGGCAAAGCCTCTCCAAACTACACAAGAAAACAAGACTGCCGACACGACGAAGAAGCAACAAGCCGACTCCACGAAGAAGCAACAAGCCGACTCCACGAAGAAGCAACAAGCCGACTCGACGAAGAAAACTACCACCACACAGACAGAGACAAAGCCGCAGCAAGAGACTCCAAAGTCTGACGACGACTTCGAGATACCTACTGTCGACATGAGGAAGAAAGTGATGGGCAGAAGCTATAAAGTCAATGGCTATAGAGTGCAGGCCTTCGCAGGAGGCAACACACGTTCCGACCGTCAGAAGGCTCAGAACATCGGCGATGCCATAAAGTTGAAATTCCCAGAGCAACCCATTTACGTCCACTTCTATTCGCCACGTTGGATATGCCGCGTCGGAAACTTCCGCACCTACGAGGAGGCTCATGCCATGCTGCTCGAGGTAAAGAAGATGGGATATACGCAGGCTTCCATCGTAAAGGGGAAAATTACTGTTCAATATTGAAATGAATCCAGAAACAGAATATCGGGCAGGCTTGGATCAGCTTGCCTCACACTATAAAGACATACTTCAACTGCTGGGCGAAGACCCAGAGAGAGAAGGTCTGCAGAAAACTCCTATGCGCGTAGCGAAAGCAATGCAAGTGCTTACTCGCGGTTACAGCATGGATGCACACAAGGTTCTTACTGACGCACTGTTCAAAGAAGACTACCGGCAGATGGTCATCGTGAAGGACATCGACTTCTTCTCTCTTTGCGAGCACCACATGCTTCCTTTCTATGGGAAAGTGCATGTGGCATACATTCCCAACGGCTACATTACTGGACTGAGCAAGATAGCACGCGTGGTGGACATCTATTCCCACCGACTGCAAGTTCAGGAACGCATGACACTGCAGATAAAGGAATGTATAGAGCAGACCCTGAAGCCGCTTGGAGTAATGGTGGTGGTAGAGGCACGACACATGTGCATGCAGATGAGGGGCGTTGAGAAGCAAAACTCAATAACCACGACGAGCGATTTCTGCGGCGCATTCAACCAAGCCAAGACACGACAGGAATTCATGAACTTAATACACCAATGACAAGAAATCCTTAAGACCTAAAATTATGCAACAAACTGACAGAGGACAATATCAGAAAAAACAGCCTTGGGTAGATCTCTTCCTGCGCAGCTGCCTCGGAAAGATCATCATAATTGTCATATTGACGGGCTTAGTTTTATTGGCGGCAATGTATACCGTTCCTTCAAAGGCGAAGATGGAACAAGAGCTGACCGACGACATTCAACAATGCATTGAGGAATGTCAAGGAAATGCGGCTGACGTTTCTGATGACATAGTACGCAACACCATGTCGATATTCACTCATGCTGACTCCATTCCCGACACGGAGACTATGAACACTTTCTGGAATCACAACAGAATAGAATTCTATCCTCACACGTTCTTTTCTACTGCCTACCTTTACAACAATGCCATTCCCAACGGCAAAAGAGCTGCTGTAGGCATCTTCGGTATGGTAATTCCGATGCTGAAATACACCGATTTCATTATGCGTATGGCTCCTATGCGAAAAGACTACAACCAACGCATCATAAAGAACGAATTCTCCATCGACAACGATGTTGAGAACGACCCCGACTTCGGCAACACATACAATACTTACCAATAGAATTTTAGAGGGTAGGAGGTAGAGGGTAGGGGTAGAGGGTAGAGATTACCGAATACCTGAAGTGCGGGCGAGACGCCCACACCCCCAGCCTGCCACCGGAATCAGGGAAGAGCATATCTCTACCCTCTACCTTCTCCCCTCTACCCTCTACCTTCTCCCCTCTACCCTCTTCCTTCTACTCCCTTAACTCCTTCTCTCAGCAAAGAAGGCAGTCATCAGCTTTGCACACTCTTCCTCAAGCACTCCTCCTACTATCTCTGCTTTAGGATGCATCGCCTTAGGCGCATACCGCCGAAATCCACGCTTGTCGTCGTATGCGCCAAAGACTATGCGTGGAATCTGTGCCCACCCTATAGCTCCGGCGCACATCACGCAGGGTTCCACCGTGGCGTAAAGTGTGCAGTCGGTCAGATATTTTCCGCCAAGAGCATTGGCTGCCGACGTGATGGCCTGCATCTCTGCATGGGCAGTAACGTCACATAACGTCTCTGTAAGATTATGTGCACGCGAAATGACACGCCCCTTGCATACCACAATGGCACCAATGGGTATCTCACCTACCCTTGCCGACTCCTCTGCCTCGGCAAGCGCCTTTCTCATAAACTGTTCGTCGGTCTTTCGTTGTTCTTCTACTGTCATTTGCTATAAAATTTTGTGCAAAGGTACACCTTTTCCGTTTCTAATCCAAAAAATAGGCATCTTTTTTCACTTTTCCTCCCTATTCTTTTGCATTACAAACATTTTGGAGTAATTTTGCAGACTCAAAAAAACAGAACAATGACAAAAGACATTTTACAAAAGATAAGCGGACTGATGGCAAAGCATTCTTCAGCCTACGTCATAGCGGCAGCCATAGTGGCTTTTTTCCTTCCAGAGACATTCTGCTGGGTGAGAGGCGACGTGTCGAGCATCATTCTCGGCATCATAATGCTCACTATGGGACTGACTTTGACTACTGACGACTTTAGAATACTCTTCAGTCGTCCACTCGACATTTTCATCGGTGCCTGTGCCCAGTATACGCTTATGCCACTGATAGCCTATTCGCTCGTGCATCTCTTCGGTCTCAGTCCCTATCTTGCCATAGGCATCATACTTGTAGGCTGCTGTCCTGGAGGAGTGTCAAGCAACATCATGTCATACCTCTGCCGTGGCGACGTGGCTTTCTCTGTCGGCATGACCACAGCCTCAACCATTCTTGCACCCATAATGACCCCTCTGCTCGTATGGTGGCTTGCCGACACTCGCATAGAAGTCGACACGTTGGGAATGTTCCGTGGAATCCTTCTCATAACAATAATTCCCGTCGGCTGCGGATTTCTCATCAACCATTGGGCAGGCAAACATGAATGGTTCGGCGATGTGCAGAAAACCATGCCGGGAGTGAGCGTCACTTCCCTTGCACTTATCGTTGGCGGTGTGGTGTCGCAGGTGAAGCCTCAACTGATGTTGAGCGGTGCGGGATTGTTCTTCCTTACCATGGCGGTGGTGTTCTGCCACAACACGATAGGCTACATTCTCGGCTATAACGTTGGCAGACTGTTTCATTTCAGTCTGCCTAAAAAACGCACCATATCCATTGAAGTAGGAATGCAGAATGCTGGCATGGCAACTGTACTTGCCACCACGTTCTTTGCTTCCGAGACAACACTCGCCGCCCACCCTGACGCAATACTTTGCGTGGTGCCATGCGCCATAAGCTGCGCCTACCACTCCATTTCAGGCACCATTTTGGCAAGCATATACGTGAAATACGACGAGCTAACCTGCATTATTCATACTGTTCCGTCACGAAAGGTCTAAATGGCAGTGCATCAGCGTGAGCGCAGCGATGACGATGCAGAATGTAGTAAATCCTACTTTCAAAGAGGAAGAGCGAGCATTGCGCTGAGGTGCTGCCAGTTAGGCCTTGCAGTAGGAACGAGTATGAATAATGCAGGTTAAGGAGTCATTCCGCCAAATAGACGACAAGCGAATCGGCTTTGGCACGAGCCTTAAGCCATTCGGTCAGACGTTGCCTGTCTTGTTGTGAGAATCGCTTCTTACCTTCTACACTGAGAATGGCTGCAACAAATTCCTTTGTTGCCGACGTGTCGCGCTGGGCTTGGGTTACTTTAGAAAGGCTGATGGCCTTCACCTGTGGATAAATTGCCGTCAGCTCACCGCGCAACTCCTTTGTGAGATTATCGTACTTGGTATAGTCTGCCAATTCTGCGCTCAGGGCACTTGCCCGCGTCGTCAATTCCAGAATCTTGTTCTGCTCGTTTTCCCGACTTGTCTTTATCTGCGAAATTTGCTTTGTAAGATACAAAAGACTATCCGACTGTTCTCCCTGTATAATGTTCAGCCTATAGCCCGTGAGACCGTAGTTATCCAGACGGCCACTGGCTTCCGTCTGTTTTTTCGTCGTTATCTCCTTGCCCACGGCAACAACGTTCAACACCATCGAGTCTTTGTCGACAGTATTGGAAATGACTTGCGTGCCGGATTGTGAAAGTTCATTGGCAATGAAATTCCTGACGTTGTTTTCAAAGAAACTCTTCTTCACGATTCCAACAGTCATGAATGCCGATGGAATCATTGTCACCAGTACAATGGCAATGATGATGCGCTTTGCCTTCTTTCCCACCTCTTCAGAGAGGAACTGCTTCCTGCGGAAGTGCATCAGCCTCACTCCTATGTATGTTGACAAAGATATGAACACCGTGTTGATGAAAAAGAGGTAGAATGCCCCGAAGAAATAGTAGAGGTTGCCCGTAGCGAGTCCAAAGCCTGCCGTACATAAGGGTGGCATCAAAGCCGTGGCTATTGCAACGCCAGGAATGACGTTGCCCTTTATCTTTGTTCCTTGCGCCAAGATTCCTGCAGCACCGCCAAAGGTGGCTATAAGGACATCGTAGATAGTGGGCGAGGTGCGGGCAAGCAGCTCCGACTGTGCTTCCGACAATGGTGTCAACAGGAAATAGACGGTTGCCGTCAACACACTGACTGCCGTGGCCACGCTAAAGTTCTTTACTGCCCTGCGCAGCAGTTCAACATCGTTGATGCCGATTGCCAAGCCCATACCAATGATTGGTCCCATAAGCGGGGAAATGAGCATTGCGCCGATGATGACTGCCGTAGAATTGACATTCAATCCCAAAGAGGCAATGAAAATGGCAAATATCAGCACCCACAAGTTGGCGCCCCTGAAGCTGACACCACTACTGATTTGTGCAATGGTCAACTTCTCGTCTTCAATGTCGTGAGAGACATTGAAATAGCCTTTAATCTTTGAAACAAGTAGTCTAAACATACGCAATATAACATTTTTGCTGCAAAAATAATGTTTTTTTGTCACATTGCATCAATAGATTGGAATAAAATATCTAAATAACAAATAATTTAACAGAACTTTCGGAGTTAAGGAGTTAACTACCAACAATCTACCTTACTTCCGAACCAACGGTCACTGGCCGAAGGGTAAAGTAAACTTGAGTTACTTATTGTCATTCAGCCATTTGGATGCGCTGACAACTGAAGACTGGGGGTGTGGGCGTCCCGCCCGCACTTGTCCGCATGGCAAATCTTTCGTAGGTGATTCTTATATCACCTCGTACCTGAGGTGCGGGCGGGACGCCCACACCCCCAGTCGTCGCCGCCATAAGCTAACTCATTAACGCAGAATGGCATTACTCTACGGTAAAGTCAAAGCCAAAAGGCTGGGTCTGGAAATATTTGTTCTGCAGTCCGCTCTTATAGAAGAAGCAGTACTCGCCCGGCTCCAAAGGTTGACTGAAAGTCACCTCAAAGGTATTGTTGTTTATTGGATTCACATCGAAGTTCACCATCTCGCGTGTGCTGGCATTTGTACCACTGAACCCTGCCACTGTGTATGACATTGAACTTGGGAAGAGGCGACGACCACCCTTCTTGTTCTCCTTCACCTGCATCTTGATAAGCTGGAACTCGTTGGGACTCTGTATGTCGTTCATCACCATCTCATACCAGTTGCCGTGGTCGGCATTGAAGCTCGCATTGTCAGTCTTATTAAAGAAGAATCTGAAAACCGGTTGGCGACTTGCCACCGTTTTTGCCTTCGAACCAGGAATCATAAGTTTCTCTATATCCTTGCCAGAAGAAATCATCAAGCCCACTCCTGCAGTTACTGCCGCAGCCTCACCGCCACTGACATGCCTGCCACTTACAGCACTTCCCACACCATATGCAGCTCCTGCTATTGCTCCAATAGTACCGAGGTTGAAACCCTTCTTTTCCTTCTCAAAGTTGCAGCGGTAAATCTTTGTAGGCTTGCCACCGTCAACAGGGTTCCACAGTATCACGCCCTCATAACCATTATCCACCTTCGCAATTTTCTGCAGGTAAGAAGTCAGAGTCGCATCAGCTCCTGCCGCCTTCAGCTTGCGCATATAGCTGATGTCAAAAGTGATGGTACGTGTTGTGCTGTTCTCTATTGCACCAATAATCTCCTCTGATGTAAAGCCTTCGGCGAGAAGGTCGAGAACAGTCTGATTGGTAATCTCATCGTTTTGGGCGTTTGCGGTGAACACCGAGGCAACAAACATTGCCATAATTAATAGACTTTTTTTCATAATCAAATGTTTAATCATTAAGAACTGATAATTACGGTGGCAAAGATAACACTTTTTTACGTTTTCACAAAACAATTCGGCATTTTTTTATATTTTTATATAAAAAAGCTCTATTTTCCACCTAATAGTTTGGATATATCGATTATTATTCGTAATTTTGCCGCTAATCATCTGTTCAGCAATAGCCCATCTATGGTTTGTCAGCATCCACCCGTTTGAGGACGGCAACGGACGTTTGGCTCGCGTTATCTCTGACATCATACTTGCGAGGTCGGAGAAAACGGACTTCCGTTTCTATAACATCTCGTCGCAGATAAACAAGCACATATTATCTCACAGCCCTATTCAGGGGCAAGACAAAGGTGCGTGAACGCATCCTTCCCCTTGATGCTGAAAGATTAAACAGAGGTTACCTGACATTGCAGAATCTGATAGGAAAGTATTGCTCATATATTATTCATAACTTTGCCGCAAGAATGCCTTAATCATTTTTCTTATCGTAGATGGTGACTGATTTGTATGAGCGATAGCAATGATAATTAATCTCTTCAATCACCTGAGAATGAGGTATGCATTTACCCTCACGGTATTCTTTGATAGCGAACTCCGCGGCTTCCATCAGCAAATCCTGAGGTATGACATCTGAATAGGAATCGTAAGTGGATTCTTCGTCTATTACAACCCCTTTAAATTGTCTAAGCGTATTGAGCAGTGCTTGCAATATGCTTTGGTCTGAAATGTTTAATATCAATGTTGTCATGATATTCCATTTTGTTTATGAGTGCAAAGTTAGGATATCTACCTACGCAATATACAATGCCGATGGCACTATGACATTCAAGAACGCAGGTTTACCGGGGCGCGACAAGATAAGGTTGGAGTTGGAGAAAGCGATGAAATGAAGAGTGAAAAGTATAATTTATCCGACTTTTTCTTGCAAATATGAAAATAAATGCCTAAATTTGCAGCCAAAGTCTGATATATTATACTTATGAAATTGAGTGAAGTAATGAAAAAGAGACGCAAGGAACTGGAAATATCCCAACTTGACCTTGCAGAAATGGCAGAGGTAAGCCTCGCCACAGTGAAGGATATTGAGCGGGGAAAAGGCAATCCATCGCTCAATACAGTGAAACGGATATTAATGGTACTCGGAATGGAAATCCATTATGAAATAAGACGGACGGTATAACATAAAGTTTAGATATGAGACAGCTTGATGTATATAACAACGAGACAAAGGCGGGAAGGGTCACTGAACTCTCCCCCGGCAAGGGCTATGTATTCAAATATGATGCCGACTATCTTGCTACGGACAACCCACCAATCTCAGTGACATTGCCCAAGCGTGAAGAGCCATACGAATCGGAGTATCTGTTTCCGTTCTTCACTAACCTCCTGCCCGAAGGAGCCAACCGCAAGGTTGTCTGCCGTATTGACCGCATAGACGAGCACGACTACTTCGGTATGCTTATGGCTACAGTGGATACAGACATCATAGGTGCTGTAAACTTTAAATACGTTGAATGATGAATGAATTGACGATTTGCCCATCTACATTGAAAAAGGGTTTTGACAGTTATTCACCTTTGGCAATAAAACGATTATTCGAAGGTGAAAAGGTGTCACACATACTTGACTTCGGCATCGACAGGTTCAGAAGTCAGGATATTGTGACCCATGCCATGAAGAAAATATCTGTGTCCGGAGTACAGGAAAAATTCCCGGCGGTTGTGGAAGATGGCAAGATAAGAATAGCATCAGAGGGCGAAAGATCCCGCTACATCCTCAAACCAGCTCCATGGGATGAGACCATTCCCACTCGCAAACAAATACCTGCCAACGAGCATCTTACCATGCAGATTGCATCACAAGTATATGGCATAAAGACTGCCGAAAACGGACTGTGCTTTACTGACGACGGACAGGTGGTTTACATCACGCGACGCTTTGACATTGACGCAAGTGGCAGCAAGATGCAAATGGAAGATTTCGCATCTCTTTCGGGCAAGAACGAGCAAACTGGCGGCTCATTCTTCAAGTATGACGGATGTTACGAAGAGATTGCTATAGCTCTCAAACGGCATGTTGCGGCATGGGTTATTGATATGGAACGGTTGTTTGAACTCATACTGTTCAATTACATTTATGGCAACGGCGATGACCATACGAAGAATTTCTCGTTGATTCGCATAGGTAATGACTATCGCCTTGCCCCTGCGTACGACTTGCTGAATACCAGTCTCCATCTTGAAGGTGATGATTTCGGTTTATCTGGTGGTTTATCTCCGAATATTGAGAAGAGTGACGTATATGACCGCACAGGTCATCCATGCCGTCTTGATTTCGAGCGTTTCGCCATGCTAATTGGTTTGCCAACAGGACGCACAAAGCGTGTTCTTGACAAATATATGGAGATACCAGCAGAAACAATAGAACTGGTAAACAACAGTTTTCTCAACGACAAAATGAAACGCAAGTATCTGAGGATCGTAGATGAGCGAACAAAAAGGTTTATAAGAAAATCTGAGTAGAATATAATTATCACTAAATACTTTTATGAAGAAAATATTATTGACTATTGTGGCACTGCTCTGCATCATAGGCAGTGAGGCAAAAAACAAGGAGGTGGTTTGGGAGAAGCCGACTACTGAAAATGGAAACGTGTATGGAGATGGATTTTTTAATATTGCCATTGACGTGAATCGCGTGGATCTGAAGGAGACGGAGACGACAGTGAGCGTCACTGTCAACTTGCGCAGCGACTATGACTCCTTTAAATTCCAGTTTGCGAGTGGCACTTACTTGCTTGCTGAAGGAAAGAAATATGCCTTGGTATCTGCCGACGGTATTGAACTCGACAAGTTCGCCAAGACCAATGACGAAAACAAGCGCGACATTGTATTCCATTTCCAACCGCTGCCTCTCAATACCAAGGTGTTCGACTTCATCGAGGGCGAAAGCGACAAGGCTTTTAAGGTATCTTTCCTCTATAAATGTAACCTCAAATTCATCAGAAACGCGGTCAAATTGT
>JBJEAS010000149.1:0-5845 GCA_051869235.1 Prevotella sp. | reverse complement strand
AAGTGGTAATTCCCAATGTATAAGGGTTTTATTTAAACCACAGAGATAAAGAGAACCAACGGTCACCGTCCGAAGGGTAAGGTAAAAAGAGATTTATGGTTTTATAGAGTAGGTCGCAAGCGACGGAGAACGCAGAGTTTCCATGCAGATGTTATCATGCGCAGCCCTCTATGAACTCTAAATGCCTTGGCATTCAATCTCTTTCGTATTATAAAACTCTTAATCTCTTAAACTCTGTGGTTCAAAATTACTTCAGGAACTTGAGTAATCAAAGGAGTTAAGGAGTCAGCTCCTAAAACATACCCCCTTCGCAAACTTCAAACAACAAAAAAAAGAAAATGTCAGAAAACTTAAGATTCAGGGTCGTGGAAGAGGCTTTCAAGAAGAAAGCCGTGGAAGTGGCAGCACCGAAGGAAAGACCTTCGGAATACTTCGCCAAATACGTCTTCACACGACAGAAAATGTACAAGTATCTGCCTGCCGACGTCTATGAGCGACTCATCGACGTCATCGACAACGGCACTCGTCTCGACCGCTCCATAGCCGACGCCGTGGCTGAAGGCATGAAACGCTGGGCAATGGAAATGGGAGTGACGCACTACACCCACTGGTTTCAGCCCCTCACCGAGGGAACGGCAGAGAAGCACGACGCCTTCGTGGAACACGACGGCAAGGGCGGCATGGTGGAGAAATTCAGCGGCAAGCTGCTCGTGCAACAAGAACCCGACGCATCGTCGTTCCCCAACGGCGGCATTCGCAACACCTTCGAGGCACGAGGCTATTCGGCATGGGACCCAACGTCACCCGTTTTCATCATCGACGACACTCTGTGTATTCCAACGATATTCATCGCCTACACCGGCGAAGCCCTCGACTACAAGGCTCCGCTGCTGCGTGCCCTTCACGCCGTCGACAAGGCGGCGACGAGCGTCTGCCAGCTCTTCTATCCCGACGTGAAGAAGGTAACGTGCAACCTCGGTTGGGAACAGGAGTACTTCCTCGTCGACGAGGGACTCTATTCGGCTCGCCCCGACCTTATGCTCACGGGACGCACGCT
Source organism: Prevotella sp. (assembly GCA_051869235.1). GTDB lineage: Bacteria > Bacteroidota > Bacteroidia > Bacteroidales > Bacteroidaceae > Prevotella. The sequence goes on along the minus strand of JBJEAS010000149.1, from coordinate 4,788 downwards.
GATGGGACACGAGAGTGCGAAGAACCAGCAGATGGACGACCACTACTTTGGCACAATCCCCGACCGCGTCCAGGCTTTCATGAAAGACCTTGAGATACAAGCCCTTGAACTCGGCATTCCGTGCAAGACACGCCACAACGAGGTTGCTCCCAACCAGTTTGAGCTTGCACCCATCTACGAGGAATGTAACCTTGCCGTCGACCACAACATGCTGCTCATGTCGCTCATGAAGAAGGTGGCACGCTACCACGGTTTCCGCGTGTTGCTGCACGAAAAGCCCTTCGACGGCATCAACGGCTCGGGAAAGCACAACAACTGGAGCCTGCTTGCCGACAACGGCACTCTGCTCCACGCCCCTGGCAAGTCGGCTGAGGAGAACCTGCGCTTCGTGACGTTCATCGTAGAGACGCTCATGGCTGTCTATAAGCACAACGGACTGCTGAAGGCATCGATAATGAGTGCCACCAACGCACATCGCCTTGGAGGCAACGAGGCACCGCCAGCCATCATCTCGTCGTTCCTCGGCAAACAGCTCAGCGAACTGCTCGACCACATCGAGAAGGCTGACAAGGACGAGCTGTTCAACCTAAAGGGAAAGCAGGGCATGGAACTCGACATTCCGCAGATTCCGGAACTCATCATCGACAACACCGACCGCAACCGCACGTCGCCTTTCGCCTTCACCGGCAACCGCTTCGAGTTCCGTGCCATAGGCTCGGAGGCAAACAGCGCGTCGGCAATGATTTCGCTCAACGCCGCCGTAGCTGAGGCTCTCAACGACTTCCGCTGCCGTGTGGACAAGCTCATGGCTGCTGGCGAGGACAAGATGAGCGCGATAATCGACGTGCTGCGCGACGACATCCGCACATCGAAGCCCATACGCTTCGACGGCAACGGCTACAGCGACGAATGGGTGGAGGAGGCTCGCCGCCGCGGACTCGACACCGAGTCGTCGTGTCCCGTGGTGTTCGAACGCTATCTCGACGAGGCGAGCATCAACATGTTTGAAAACACCAAGGTGATGAACCGCAAGGAGCTTGAGGCACGCAACGAGGTGAAATGGGAAACCTACGTTAAGAAGGTGCAGATTGAGGCACGAGTGCTTGGCGACCTGTCGATGAACCACATCATTCCCGTGTCGACCCACTATCAGAGCCAGCTGATACGCAACGTGCAGTCGATGAAAGCCATCTTCGAAGCCGCAAAGGCCGACCGCCTCAGCGCACGCAACATGAAGCTCATCGAGGAGATTGCCGAGCGCACCGAACGCATTGAGGCTCTTGTGGACGAACTGACCAATGCGCGCCGCATAGCAAACCGCATCGACGACATCCACCAGCGTGCCATCAGCTACCACGACACCGTGGAGCCGAAGATGGATGCCATTCGCCACGAGATTGACAACCTTGAAATGATTGTAGAGGACGGTCTTTGGACACTGCCAAAATACCGCGAACTGCTGTTCATCAGATAAAACTCAGCGAACTGCTGTTCATCAGATAAAACTCAGCGAACTGCTGTTCATCAGACAAGCGAAAAAAAGGACGGGCTGCGAGGCTCGTCCTTTTTTTGACTTAATTATATCTTACTGAACTTTTCCACCCTTTAAATCGGCAGTATGGCATAAGTTACTTATTGACATTCAGGCTTTTGGATGCGCTGAAGGCTGGGGGTGTGGGCGTCCCGCCCGCACCTCGCCTATGAGGTAATATTTCGGATTTTTGCGGTTGATGGTGCGCAAGGTGCGGGCGGGACGCCCACACCCCCAGCCCTTGCCGCTAAATATTCATCTACATTTAAAGGGAAAAGCAACCCCTTCAGTGTTTTATTTCCACCACTCCAACTGCGGCTGCGAAACGTAGTCCTTGAACTTGGAGTACTTCCTCTCGATGTCCTCGCGCTCGGCACACCATTCGTAGGTCACAGGTACGGCAATCTTTCCTGGCACTCTGCCCTGAATGGCAGTCAGCTCAATCCATGTGCCGTTCTTCTGCACATAGACCTGCACTTGGTTGGCATCGGTGATTTTCGCATTAATGACAAACGACTTTGGAGCAACCGTAGCACCCGCGCCAGTGTTCACCATGGTTTGCGTAGACACGCCGAACTCCTCGTGAACCTCATGTCCGCCCACGGTCAGCGGCAGCGTACCTCCTGCAGCCTGCAGCACTATGGTTGTCTGTCCCTCCTGCGGACTGTTGAACTTCACGTCGAAGACAACGTCGTTGAAGTCGAAGTCGCCGCTCTCGTCCACGGAGAGGTCTTCGGCAATGACGCGTACTGCGTCGCCGTCGTCGGTGTTCTTCGTTCCAGGCACTATGCGTACAATCCAGTCGGAGTAGTAGCCGTCGGCACCGCCAAGCTTCCACCAGTTATTGTCAAAATACACTGCACCTTCGAGATACCACTTTCCGTCCTTCTCTACGGCTCCTGGGGTAGATTCCGTTATTCTGAATCCGAGCCACTGGTTAGTGTTTGTCAGTGTACTGTTGCCCCATTCGTCGGTATAGTTTCCCGTTCCCTTCGAAGGCAGTGCCTCGAAGTCGAATCCCACGAAATACATTCCCGAGACATCGGCACCTTTCAGCTGTTTGCCGTTTGTTCGTGCCCACTGCATGATGTCGTCACCCGAAATGATTACATACTGGTCGTTGTATTGCCTTCCCTCGTCGTTGGAATTTGAGAAGCCGAAGCAGTCGGTCTTTGAATCGACCATAAGCATCAGTCCATTCCAATCATTGCACGTTCCGTAGTTGAAGTTGTTGATGTGGTCGTTGTCGGAGCCAGCCGTCAGTTTGTTCATCATGTTGCTTCCCGTGACGTCGCCTCCGTTGGCAGCCTTATACACCTCCGAGGTCTGCGAATCGGTAGTGTTTGTAGCTCCCTTGTACACCTGCTGCACGAAGAAGTCGCTGTAGTTGATTGAAATGCCATGCGGCTGCTTGTTCTGCTGGAAGAACTGTCTTACGATGTCCTTCTGAGCGTCGGTAAGAGCCTCGGGTACGTTCCATCCCTCGCTCTCCCACATGTTTCCATTAGGATTAGCCGAGCGCACACCCATCGACTTGGTAACAACCGTACCAAATCCCCAATTCTGATTACTTGCGGGCTGTCCGAAACGTTTTACGAACGCTTGTTCGTATTTTGCCTGGTCTATTTCCTGTTGTGTCCAAATCTCGCCACTGTGCTTCATGCACGAGGAGAACATCGACACGAGGCAGACAATGACCAATGCTGCACCAAAGCCAAATCGTTTGTTCATATTAATCTGATTTTTAATTATTTACTATATAAAACATTGTTCACCTTATTTGAATATGCAAAGATATGCTTTTTTCGCCTTATTGTTTGTATATAAATGCGAAAATATTGATAATCTGCTAAAATAACACCAATAGCCCTCATTTTTTAGACAAAATAAGCAAAGCCTTGCGGAAAGGGAAACGAAAAAGGGACGAATCTCACGACTCGTCCCCTCTATAACACAATCAAATCTTATTTCTATCGATTGTCACCACAGACCACCTGCGGGACTATTATACCAATTAGCGTATGCTTGTGAGTCACCTACATAATTGATGAACTGAGGATAGGCATCCTTTATGTTGGTGCGCTCTGTTGTCCACTTCACCGATGTAGGAACGGCGAACATCTGTGGAGCCTCGCCAGTCTCGGCGTTGAGAGTCCAAGTTGCTCCGTTGCTGCCGCTTACCACTACAGGCACCTTGAAGTCATAATAATTCTGCGACACTCTGAAAATCACTACAGGGCAAGTTGCGCCTTTGCCGGTGTTCACCATTTCGCTTGTTCCGAATGCCTCGTGAACGTCCTTGCCGGCAACGGTGATTGGCAGTGTACCGCCAGCAGCATGCAGAGTGATGACAGCACCGTCCCATTCGTTATATACGTCGAACACAACGTCGTTGAAGTCGAAGTCGTCGGTGGCACCCAAGTCCTCGCACATGATGCGTCGTGCATTGTTGCCCTTATACAGTCCAGGAGTAATCTTGATGATCCAGTCGTAGTAGTATCCGTCCTTGTTCACTTCCTGGTTCATGTGGTTCTCGTAGTCGAAGCCCACGAAATACATTCCAGCCACCGAAGCGTCGATTTTCGAACCTGGAATAATCACGTAGTTGTTGTTATACTGAGTGTTGTCGCCCGAGTTGTGGAATCCGAAGCAGTCGGTGCTTGAATTGACCATGAACTGGATTTGGTCCGAGTAATAACTAACACCGTCAAACACGTTGTTATTTGTGCTACACGTACCCGAATTGAAATTATTAATGTGATCATTGCTCGTACCGCAGGTAAGCTTGTTCATTTGAGTTGAATAATCGCCTGAGTAAACCTGCTGGGCGAAGAAGTCAGACCATTGTACGGCAATGCCTTGCGGATTCTTGTTGTTCTTGAACCACTGTGTCACAACGTCTTTCTGAGCCTGTGTCAGCGGAGCTGGAACCTCAACATATGTTCCCCATTGATTGGCATTTGCATCAACACTTCTTGTGCCGATGCTCTTTGTCGAAGCACCGAATCCCCAGTTGTTCTTTGGGTCAATCTTGCCAAACTGCTTCACGAAAGCCGCCTTGTAGGTAAATTCCTTCCCGGCGTTGGGGTTGAACTCAACGTCGTTGTTGCTTGAACAGCCTACGGCTGCAAAGCCCACTGCCACCATCATGGCAGCACTGAAAAACAATTGCTTTTTCATCTTTCTATAAGTCATTTATTTAATTCTATACTAATCGTTAGGTTCATTAACCTGCATTATTCATACTCATTCCTGCT
>JBJEAS010000148.1:3310-6113 GCA_051869235.1 Prevotella sp. | reverse complement strand
TAAAATTGCATTTGTTCTTTATATAGAACGCAGATTCTACAAAAATGTTGTGAATATGGGGTGATTTTCAACCGTACAGGTCGAGTCTTTTTCGGACAGTCTCCCTCAAAAAAACGCTCCACACAAAAAAAACGCTAAAAAATTTGGTCAAACAAAAAAAAATCACTACCTTTGCACCCGCAATCACAAAAGGGCGCTTAGCTCAGCTGGTTTAGAGCATCTGCCTTACAAGCAGAGGGTCGGGGGTTCGAATCCCTCAGCGCCCACATAAACAAAAGGCTTCCAATACGGAAGCCTTTTTCTTGTTTGACCAGCATGTGTCTCATCTAACGGGTGTAAGTCCCTAACGAGCCCTGGTAATGGGAATCGTCCAGCCAAAGAGACAAGGGCGTCCAACGCGAGGTGGAATCTGAAGGAAGCCGGCGGCAAACGTCTGACCCTACGAACAGAAACTTGATACAAGGCTAAAGTGTGAGGAAGAGATGGCAGGAAGCGTCAAAGTCCAATAACTACCCGGAATCACACATAGTAAATCAAGTGGGTATAAGATGGAAAGATGATACGCTTAACTGGTGAGGTCTCACGGACGTGGCGATTAGTTGCTCTTACGAAAGCCACGGAGCAAAACTTGCCGTGAGAAGCCAGCAGAAGCCATAGTACCTAAGGCACGTGTGCCTATGTGGAAGGGCGGAATCGGGCAGCGCAAAAGTAAATGACTGCTACCTTGCGACTCTTTTGTAGTCAGATGTCCTAAAGGAACTCTCTATTCAGACGATAGGACGGAATCCGACAATAGAAGTGACACCAGTCAAAGGGATGGCTGAAAACAACTTGCCACACATCAAGAGATGAGAAAGCCCGAAGCCGCCGTATGCCGAACGGCATGTACGGTGGTGTGGGATGTCGGTAAATGCGAAAGCAGGAGGCAAACGACTTTTATGATTAGCATTCACCTCCTACCCGATACCAATCCTCCCACTCCAATGCCACGTGCCCAAAGCGCATGTCCACGCCCCTCCGCCCCAGCTCCCCCGTGTCCAAAGCGCGTGTCCACGCCCCTCCGCCCCAGCTCCCCGTGCCCAAAGCGCATGTCCACGCCCCTCCGCCCCAGCTCCCCGTGCCCAAAGCGCATGTCCACGCCCCTCCGCCCCCAGCCCCCGTGCTCGAAGCGTCAGCTTCGAGTCCCCAAAACCCTCCATTACCTCTATTTTTAAATAATTTAATTCTTTTTTCTCCCATTTTCCTTTGCCAATCCAAAAAAACTACGTAACTTTGCAACCTAAATAAGAAAAAGCATAGAAAATACACCTTATTATATATAATATATAGGAATGGAATTAGATGTACTCACGGCAATCTCGCCTATTGACGGCAGATATAGAAGCAAAACACAACCTTTGGCACTCTATTTCTCTGAGTATGCCCTCATAAAATATCGCATACGTGTTGAAATCGAATATTTCATCACTCTCGTAGAACTGCCATTACCGCAGCTCAAAAGGTTTCCGTCCAACAAGGTCGAAACCTTGCGCGACATCTATCGCAACTTCAACGAGGTTGCCGCTTCAAGGGTAAAGACTATTGAACAGACCACAAACCATGACGTCAAGGCTGTTGAATACTACATAAAAGAACAGTTTGATGCCATCGGAGGACTCGAAAAGTACAAAGAGTTCATTCACTTCGGACTAACATCCCAAGACATAAACAACACATCCGTGCCACTCTCCATTAAGGAGGCTATGCACAAGGTTTACATACCAACCCTACAGCGACTTATCGACGACCTCCGTGCAAAAGCTGCGGAGTGGGCCGATGTCCCAATGCTTGCTAAGACACACGGACAACCTGCTTCGCCAACAAGACTTGGCAAGGAAATACAGGTTTTCGTATATCGTCTTGAGCAGCAACTCGAATCCCTGCAGGCACTGCCTTTCACCGCAAAATTCGGTGGCGCAACGGGAAATTTTAATGCCCATCATGTGGCTTACCCACAGTATAACTGGCATCAGTTCGCCAATCGCTTCCTTTCCGAGAAACTCGGTTTGCAGCGTGAGCAGTTTACAACACAAATATCCAACTACGATTGGCTGGGAGCAATCTTCGATGCTATGCGTCGAATCAACACCGTCATAATCGACCTCGACCGCGATTTCTGGATGTACATCTCCATGGAGTACTTTAAACAGCGAATAAAAGCAGGTGAGGTCGGATCAAGCGCAATGCCACACAAGGTAAATCCTATCGATTATGAAAACAGCGAAGGCAACCTCGGCATCGCAAATGCCATACTACAGTTCCTCGCAGCAAAATTGCCAGTCAGCAGATTGCAGCGTGACCTTACCGACTCAACAGTCCTCCGAAACGTCGGAGTACCAGTCGGACACAGCATAATCGCATTCGAAAGCACGCTAAAGGGACTTGGAAAACTCATTCTTAACGAGCAGAAAATTTACGACGACCTCGACCAAACTTGGGCTGTTGTTGCCGAAGCGATACAGACAATACTACGTCGCGAAGCCTATCCACACCCATATGAGGCACTCAAGCAACTAACGAGGACAAACAAACCAATGTCGCAACAACTCATCCACGAGTTCATAGACACCCTCAATGTCAGCGACACCGTAAAGGACGAACTTAGGGCAATAACACCACACAACTACACAGGCGAATAACCCTCCCCGGTGTCCCCGCGTGTCCACGCCCCCGCACCCCCGCGTATCCACGCCCCCGCACCCCCGCGTGTCCACGCCCCCGCACCCCCGCGTGTCCACGCCCCCGCACCCCCGCGTGTCCACGC
>JBJEAS010000148.1:0-3210 GCA_051869235.1 Prevotella sp. | reverse complement strand
CTCCGCCCTCAGCCCCTGTGCTCGAAGCGTCAGCTTCGAGTCCCCCCAAAAAAGAAAAACCAAGGCCGTGAGGCCATCACAATTTAACAATACCACATTATGGAAGAAAACGAAAAGAAACAAGAATTGGAACAAGAAGCACAGAGCGGTTATCAGCCTAATTTCCGCCCACAGCAAGGACGTTCACCACGTCCGCGCATTCATCAGCCGCGCCCATATGCCAACACAGGCGCAGGCTCGCAGTACAAGACACAACAGAGCGAAGAGGCAGGTTTTCGCCCAGAAGGCTTTGGTGCAGCATTGCAAAGCACACCACAGCAACGTCCGGCTTACCGCCCACGCAACAATTATAATAATGAAGGCGGCTATGGTCGCCCACAAACCCAAGGAGGCTACGGTCGCCCACAGCAAGGAGGCTATGGTCGCCCACAGCAAGGAAGTTACGGTCGCCCACAAAACCAAGGAGGTTACGGCCGCCCACAGAACCAAGGCGGTTACAGTCGCCCACAGCAAGGAGGTTACGGTCGCCCACAAGCCCAAGGAGGCTACAGTCGCCCACAGCAAGGCGGTTACAGTCGCCCACAGCAAGGCGGTTACGGTCGCCCACAAGCCCAAGGCAGTTACGGACGCCCACAGCAAGGCAGTTACGGACGCCCACAGCAAGGAGGTTACGGTCGCCCACAACAAGGCTTCCGTAAGCATACCCCAGGTTACGATCCGAATGCGAAATATAGCCTGAAGAAACGTATTGAGTATAAGGAAGAAAACTACGACCCAAACGAGCCAATACGCCTCAACAAGTACCTCGCCAACGCAGGAGTATGCAGCCGTCGCGAAGCTGACGAATACATACAGGCAGGTGTTATCACCGTAAACGGAGAGGTGGTCACTGAACTCGGAACAAAAGTCCTACGCACCGACGAGGTTAAGTTCCACGACCAAACCGTCAGCCTTGAGAAGAAAGTCTACGTCCTCCTCAACAAGCCAAAGGACTACGTCACCACTTCCGACGACCCACAGCAGCGCAAAACAGTTATGGACCTCGTCAAGAATTGCTGCAAAGAGAGAATCTACCCAGTAGGACGTCTCGACCGCAACACAACAGGAGTCCTCCTCCTCACCAACGATGGAGACATGGCGTCTAAGCTCACCCATCCAAAGTTCTTGAAGAAGAAAATCTATCACGTTTACCTCGACAAAAACGTCACTGCACACGACATCCAGCAGATTCGTGACGGCATCGTCCTCGAGGACGGCGAAATCAAAGCCGACGCCTGCGAATACGCCGACCCAGTTGACAAAAAACAGGTAGGCATCGAAATCCATAGTGGAAAGAATCGCATCGTGCGTCGCATCTTCGAGTCCCTCGGCTACAAGGTCACAAAGCTCGACCGAGTTCAGTTCGCTGGCCTCACAAAGAAGAACCTCCGCCGTGGCGACTGGCGTTACCTCACCGAGGAAGAAGTAGACCGCCTAAGAATGGGTGCCTACGAATAATCCCCGCCCCCGCGTGTCCACGCCCCTCCCCCCGCGTGCGTTTCAACGCCCATCCAGCAGCCCCCGTGCTCGAAGCGTCAGCTTCGAGTCCCCTAATAATAAAAGGTAAAGAAAACAATGAAAAGAACAAAAGTCATAGACGCATTAAAGCTCAAAGGCGAAGGACAGACAGTCACCGTCTCCGGCTGGGTACGCACCCACCGTTCGAGCAAGGCTGTCGACTTCATCGCACTCAACGATGGTTCTACTATCAACAACATACAAGTTGTTGTCGATCCAGCAAAAGTCGACACAGAGCTGCTGCGCCAAGTCACCACAGGCTCATGCATCTCCGCAACAGGCACACTGGTCGAAAGTCCAGCATCAGGACAAGCCGTAGAACTCCAGTGCCAAGAGCTACAACTCTTCGGCACATGCCCCTCCGACTATCCAATGCAGAAAAAAGGACAATCGTTCGAGTACATGCGACAGCATGCACACCTGCGTCTCCGCACAAACACATTCGGCTGCGTAATGCGCATCCGACACAACATGGCAATAGCTATACACCGCTACTTCCATGAACACGGATTCGTCTATTTCCACACACCACTCATCACAGCCTCCGACTGCGAAGGCGCAGGTCAGATGTTCCAAGTCACAACAAAGAACCTCTACGACCTCAAAAAAGATGAGAACGGAAAGATAATCTACGACGACGACTTCTTCGGAAAGCAAACATCACTCACCGTATCCGGACAACTCGAGGGCGAACTCGGAGCAACAGCACTCGGAGCAATCTACACCTTCGGACCAACATTCCGAGCAGAAAACTCCAACACTCCGCGCCACCTCGCCGAATTCTGGATGATTGAACCCGAAGTAGCATTCATCGACCTCAACGACCTCATGGACCTCGAGGAAGACTTTATTAAATATTGTGTGCGATGGGCACTCGACAACTGCGCCGACGACCTCGCCTTCCTCAACAAAATGGTCGACAAGACACTCCTCGACCGTCTACACTCCGTCGTCAAAGAAGATTTCGTAAGACTGCCCTACACCGAAGGCATCAAAATCCTCGAAAAGGCAGTCGCCGACGGACACAAGTTCGAGTTCCCCGTATCGTGGGGAATGGACCTCGCCTCCGAGCACGAACGCTTCCTCGTCGAAGAACACTTCAAAAAGCCGGTCATCATGACCGACTACCCAAAGGACATCAAAGCCTTCTACATGAAGATAAACGACGACGACCGTACAGTGCAGGGCACAGACGTACTCTTCCCGCAAATCGGAGAAATCATCGGAGGATCCGTCAGAGAAGAAAGCTACGACAAACTCATGGGCGAAATCAACCGCCGAAACATACCTATGAAAGATATGTGGTGGTACCTCGACACAAGAAAGTACGGAACATGCCCACACGGAGGCTTCGGACTCGGCTTCGAGAGGCTCATCCTCTTCGTAACAGGAATGCAGAACATCAGAGACGTAATTCCGTTCCCAAGAACACCAAAAACGGCAGAGTTCTAAAACAACAAAAATAGGCAAAATCATGCAAAAATCACCGCAAAAAGGGCAAAATACCCCCATCTCGGATAATTTTTTCAATAAAAACAGAAAAAAACTTTCGATTTATTTGCAAGATTTGAGATTTATGTCTATATTTGCACCGAAAATGCATCTCACCGCAAGAGATACAGACGTGCATTTGAGAGAATATTTAGCGTGTAA
>JBJEAS010000147.1:0-6152 GCA_051869235.1 Prevotella sp. | reverse complement strand
ACCTTATTGAGTTGTTCCAGCATGATGGCGTTCGTCACCTTATATGTCTTATAGTTGTCCGCAGGAGAAGCATCTAACAATTGGGTAATGGAGTTGTATTTAAGACTCTCAGCAATCGGCTTCATCTTTACCACACTGTTGGGATTGTACGTGCAGCCAAACCAGCGGGTCAGCTTCTCATCTACCATACGTTTGGCATCTATGTTCTTCTCTAATTTGTAGAAGAAGTCAATCCGCTTCTTCTCCTCTTCGTTGCCACCCAAGATAATCATCTTTACGATAATGCTTTCCCAGTCCAGCAGCCGTTTTTCACCCAGATAGCTGCTGATGAAGGCACGGCACACGAGGTCTTCATTGAAGGTCTCTGCCGAGATATGACCTGAAAGAATCGTGCTGACCTTGGACGACATCATCTCGCTGATATTACGCTTGATGAACGTGCGGTATTTCTCTGGCAGATTATACTGCTGCATGTACGCCTCATAGTCATCATCCTTGTATTCCATGTTTGCCTTCAGCATATCCAGCAGGGGAAACTTCAGTTGCTGTTCCTCCGTGGCAGGATAAGTGCCCAATGGAAAGAGCAGCACGACACGCTTTTCCTTCCACGTATTCTCGATGGCATACTTGGTGTTGAACCATGCGCCATCGAACACCTTATACATATACCCATCAGCCCATTCCTTCCCCTCCAAGTCCGACTCGAAGATGTTCATTCGGTCGAAGATGAAGAGCACATGAAGTTGCGGGTTGCGCTCAAAATAACTATATATTCTTTTTTGTATCATATTCTTTTATTTATTTCCAGGCATCCCAATCATCTGCATAGCTGAAACCACCGTAGGCACTGCCAAAGTTAGTGTTTCGAGTGATCTTATGGTGATGCTCCTCTTCGTAACCTCTTATACCTTCAAATATGTCTTTGAAAGGTTTAATTTTGATATTATCGTCCTCTGTACTGATGGCCAAACCATAAGCAGTTGAGAGAATTGGACAGAGTCCTTCATCGATAATCTCATCCATATCTCTAATACATTTCATGTTCCACTCCTTGTGAGAAATCTGTTTCTTATCCTGATAGCCACCATAACTGACACGTAATGTCTTGAATGTGCTGCCACCTCCACAATACACCAAAGGTCGGTTCTTTAGGGCATCTACCAGACGGTGCATACTTAGTCCCGTTTGTAGCCTAAATTCTTTCTGGAGTTTTGAACGCAATGTGTCACACACTTGGTTTAACTCGTTGATATATACAACCCTTCTTCCTTGAATGATTTCCGAGGCATCCTGCACGTTGACTTTTGTCCCAGTCTGATTGCTTTCATTGGCGCCAGTCAGATAATTCAACCCCTTATTGATTGAATAGAAGTCATAGACTTGTGGCTTATTTCCTTCAATAGTGAAGAATGAAATATCTGTCGTACCGCCACCAATGTCTATCATCAGACTCATGCCTTGTGCCAGTTTACCTTGGCTTATGAGTGGTTTCAGGCAAGCATATGCTTCTGGAAAAACTAACAAGCCGTATTGGTCTTTGACATCTTGCGAGAATGGGACAAGTTTGGTTAACTCTGTAAGTTCCTTCATGGGAGTGGACAAAAACTTTTCCTTGTCATTGACAAACACCTCTTCAACCAATCTGTAGGCTGATGCTATAATACGTGTTGCAATAACCTTTGCCTGATTAACATGGGCACTATCGGTTGGAGCTCCCATTTGAATGGTGAACTCCTGACCATATTTCTCCTCTAAATCAAAAAGGATAAAGGCAAGATACCACGTAGAGAAAAACATGGCATTTACCTGTGGCATACTGGAAGGAGAAGGTCGGAATGCGCTTTGTTTGAAATACCTGATGATACGACCATCATACCTTCTTGGTAGATAACCATATGACAAAAGTCCATCTTTCCCAACGCCGATGAGGGATGGGAAAGTGTAAAAATCCCGATGGTATATGTCAAGGAACTTCATGAAAGTGTAGTTCAGTTCGACACCATCTTTGTGTTCTATACAGACCTTTGTCTGATGAGTTCCGAAATCAAGTCCTACTGTAATCATATAATGTCAGATAATATTAATTAGGTTCAACGATACAATACTCTCTCCAATTTCGATCTGAGATGCCTCGCGGATTTGGTTTAGGCGGTCTTCTTTTTCCTTCTCTATCTGCAAGATTCGAGCCTGAGCGAGACGGATGGCACCCTGTAATTGCTGTACTCTCTTTTCGTCCACATTGAATAACATCTCAATATCAGACTCCCAACTGCTAATGAAACGCTGAAGATTACCTATCATAGATGCATAATATTCATTAGTTTGCTTTTCATTGCGCTGTCGGTCACTTTCAACTTGTAGTTTTATTTCCGCAAGTCTGTTAGACTTTTGTACGCTTATCTCTTCGGCAAAATCATATCGCATGTCTTGAAGCATCTCTGTTTCTATGTCTGAATTTGAAGCATTATGTTCCTCTCCTTCAGTTTGTGAACGTGAGAAAACACGATCAATTATTTCTTCGTCTGTCACTATGCTCTGTGTATTCACATGATAGAGCAGTGGTAAAAGGGTTTCGGTTCGCTTAGGAACACCCAACACTTTCCGCGTGACACTCATCTGATACACAATCAAATAATATGACGAATCCTTATGGAGTAAGTCGTCATTGGTTAATGCATAGCAAAATGATGTTTTGCTTTCATCATCATGCTTGATGAAATAGTTAAGACATGCCTGGATTATCGGATTGTAGATATTCATGAAGAGCAATTTACTGTTGTCGTATGCGGTTTGTTGGTTAAAGGTCATACGAATAGACTGCTTATCTTCAATCTCTCGTTTGAATTGACGGAATAGGGTCGCATTTTCCTCACCATTAGGTTGATACTGTGTGAGGAAATTTAAAAGAATCCTTGGGTTACTCGGTGGCAACTGCAATTCATAGATGTCCCTCTCTACTTTTTCGAGTGAGCAAGTAGTCAGTTCTTGGCGAATGACGGATTCGAGGTAGTTGCGAAGTTCTATCTCAGTGACGTATGCATTGTTGTTCTGGATGCGGTTAATTTCATCCCTGAAATAGGCATCATTGGTTAGTGCATTGTCTAAGCCTTCTTCCAGATGTTTGATGCTTTCTTTCTCATTGGCGACAGCAAGTTCTATCTCTGCGATTTTTCTCCGTTTTTCTTCCTCTGTCAAACGACTCGTATACAGCTCTTTTTCTAACTTATTATACACATCCTGTATAGTCACGTTGCCACCACGTTCCAATGGAGCATCGAGAATTGCTTCCATGTCACCAATGGTACCACGGAAGATGCCAATACGATCAAGAAGTCTAATATAAATGTCTTCTTGTATTGAATCTGCCACAACGATATTATATATGTTCACAGTCGGTGACTTCTGCCCGAATCGGTCAATACGACCTATACGTTGTTCTACCACCATTGGGTTCCAGGGTAAATCATAGTTGACCATTGAATTGCAGAACTGCATGTCCAGACCTTCACTTCCCACTTCGGAAGACAGGAGGATGTGGGCGTTTGGATTATTCTTGAACTCATCCAACACTTCGACACGATTATCTACCATACCGTGAATCATCATAGTGCCAAAACCTCTTCGCTTGAAACGGATTTGTAGGTATTTCAGCGTCCTACGGAATAAGGCAAAGATGACAATCTTTTTGTTTCCATGACTGAACACTTCTTCAATAATTCTAAGCAGCTCTTCGAATTTTGCATCAGGATATTCGGCATATTCATCGATACCATTGTCAAGGCTGCTTTCGGAATTGAGGTAGGCATACACGCTACTGGCGACTTGGCGTTTCTTCTGAACCAAACCTAACGAGCCTCCTTGAGTGAGAACTTCTTCTCCCCAATAATCTGTATAGGAATTGTCATCAATGTATTCCTCTATCACCTTGTCGAACTCAGCTCTTTCCTGCTCTGTCAAGACAACTTTCCTCATGTGAGGCTTACGCTCAGCTTGGGACATGTCTGTTGTGACCTCACGTTTGCGAGTGCGAGAGAATATGTTGTTCATCATACTCATTGATGAAATGAGGTATTGCAGACGAGCACGATTCTTGGAGTTGTCTTCACCATTGAGCATCTGGATGATTTCCTGATACATCGCATCTTCAGCAAAAGCCTTACCCACCGTTGTTTGGTGAGAGAAAATCTCTACTTCATCTGAGAAGAAACGGGTGAGTATCTCGGCCTCATTCAGTCTCTTAGCGATGACAGGTAAGGCTACATGGTGATTCAAGTCTGTCAGAGCTTCAACAAAAGGACGGTTTTCTTGCAGTCGGTTGTCAAATATCTGGTAGTTGTAATATCTTGTGTTATCAAGGAGATGGAGTAGATTGTATAGGTTTTCAGTACTAATCATGACAGGTGTAGCCGTTAGGAAAACAGCTGCATTTGCTTGACTCATGATGATTTCTGCACCTTTATACGTCTGTGTCTCTCGATTACGCATCTTATGAGCTTCGTCGCAGAGCACAAGGCTGAAGTGGAAGTCGTTCTGTGAAAGATATTCAACGATATTCTTTTGCATTTCGTCTTTAGGCTTCTTCTCATCCTTGTTTTTCTGACGTTTCATGCGTATCTTCTCATAATTAACAATAGCATGGACAGAAATGCGATGTTCTTGCATATCGTTTATCAGCTCTTTCTGACTGTCATATATCTTAAATTGAAGACCGAACTTGAATGCCAACTCATCCTTCCATTTTCTCTGCAATGATTTCGGGCATACTATGAGTACATGATGCAACTCGCGGCGGGCTTTCAGTTCCAGCATGATATGTCCGGCTTCTATCGTTTTACCAAGACCAACTTCGTCTGCTATCAATAATCTCCGATTAGGAGAATTGAGGAATTTGAGCAAAGGCTTGAACTGATAGGCACGGAAAAGCGTTTTGGAAGCCTTCAATGAAGATATTGTACTGTTGTTGGAACTGCGTATCTTGAAAGTAGTGTTCTTTTTCGAGTACTCAGAATAGGAACCAAAGATACCGCTCATACAGCGTTCAAACGGATCGGAAATGTCACAATCAGGCAACAAATTCACTTCAAGTTCATCCGTGACTGAGTTTCCCCAACTTACTTTATATAACTGGCGGCCGCGACGTGCCGGCATGACTTCGATAATGGTGCCATGTCCTTCTGATTCGGCCTTTATGACCTTGTTTCCTATTGTGTATTTACTCATATTGTTTCTTACGGATTATGCCATTTTTATTCTTCTTGTTGATTACAGATTCTTCAGAATTCACTGATTCTTTTATATCAGTTTAATCAGTCAAATCCGTAATCCAGTACCCTTTTTAAGTGTAGGCTATCTGGTACTGGAGTTTCAGTCTGCTGGTACTGGAGTATCTGATAACTGTGACTGCTTTTGAAGCTAACTTGCTTTGTCAAGGGATCCAGTTGATGGCTTCGATGTACTCGTCAAACTCCATCGGTTGGGTTACTCCTGCCTTTTCCAGAGCTATCTGAATGACCTCTTGCTCCTCGGGAGGAAGGACAATCTCGCCGCGCCTGCGCTTGAAGTATTGGTTGCGCCCGAAGTGGCAGATGAGTAGCGTCATGAACTTGTCATACTGGTCGGGGTACATCCGCTTCTTGAAGTTCGTGAAACCCTTGGCAAACCTTACGGGCTGATTGCTCACATAGTGTGGGCAGTCTGCCTGCTTGCTGCATTTGGAGGGGTTGATGAGTTTCAAAAACGTGTCCAACTCCCCATGTCGGCGAAAAGCCAACTGCCTAAGGCAACTGTCAGCCATCGGGCAGTCATCGTGGAGGCAAAGCGGATAGCCTGCCGGTATGTCCTTATATATCTTCGTTGTCTTCTTCATTGCTTTACCTTATTGTCACTTTATCTTTTGTAATACATCCCCAAACTTGGCATAGTTGACTACTACACCGTCGTCGAGGTCGAAGGCGATGGCTTGCTCTGCCACCACCTGCAGGCGGTCGTGATACACCTGGCACTCTTCGAGCGTCTTGGCGAGTTGCTGTAGCTGCTTCGTCTCACGGGTGGTTAGTTCGGAGCGGCGATTGTCGAGGTCGGTGATTCTTGCTTGCAGGGTCTCGATATAGGGGAGGAGATATTTCGCACGGATGCGCTCTGCGGTATAGGCA
>JBJEAS010000146.1:0-27506 GCA_051869235.1 Prevotella sp. | reverse complement strand
ACATTCGATGCTTGAATTCATCAAGATGCTCAGCGAGGCTAATGCCGTGAAGGAGCGAGTGAAGGATTGGATAAGATAGTCTTAACAACATTTAATTTCCCTCTGAAAAGAATGTGATTATAGTTAAAACGGTTTAAATCGGTGTAATAAGATGGTTTGAAATGAATTTATTTCAAACCATTTTGTTAAATTTGCAGTCAAATCTGAAATAAGACCATTATGGATATACCTTTTGTATATGGAAAGATTGCCGACGGCATGAATTTCACCGACCGTGAGGAGGATTCCAAGAAGTTGAAGAACAACCTTCTTGGACTTGTCAATACTGTAATAATTTCTCCGCGCAGATGGGGAAAAACATCATTGGTTTGCCATGTGCTTGAGGATATCAAGCACGACAGGGACTACCTTATATGCAAGGTTGACATATTCAACTGCCGCACTGAGGCACAGTTTTATCAAACGTATGTGAATGCCATACTTTCTGCATCATTCACCAAGATGGATGAGTTTATAATTGCTGCAAAGAAATATGTAGGCACCTTCGGTCCTAAACTATCTCTCAGCGACAGCAGTATGAAATACGAATTGGCATTTGGCATTGACTTCAAGGACAAGCAATATTCCTTTGACGAGATTCTCGACCTTCCGCAAAAGATAGCGGAGGAAAAGGGAAAGAAATTCATTGTGTGTATTGATGAATTCCAGAATGTCAACTCGTATGACGATTCTTTGGGATTCCAACGGAAACTGCGCTCGCATTGGCAGATGCACAACAGGGTAGGGTATTGTATGTTTGGAAGCAAGCGCCACATGCTTCTCGACATCTTCAGCAACTATGCGATGCCGTTCTATAAATTCGGCGACATGATGTTCTTGGACAAAATATGTCAGGAAGAATGGGTGACATACATCACCCGCAGATTCGATGACACGGGGAAACAGATCTCGGATAATGACGCGTCGCTTATTGCCCAGTTGGTGGAATGTCACCCTTATTACGTACAGCAGCTCGCACAGTTGACATGGCTTCACACCATGGATACATGCGACACGGCTATCGTAAAGTCAGCATTTGATTCGCTCGTCAACCAGCTTAGCCTCTTGTTCAGCAATATCATCGACAACCTGACAGCCAAGCAGATAAGTTTTCTTCAGGCAGTTGCGAATGGCGAGAAAAACTTCTCGTCGCGCGAAGTCTTGGCAAAATACGACCTTGGTACTTCTGCCAATATCAAGAACCTGAGGAAAGCTCTTCAGGACAAGGATTTGATAGACATCCTTCCCGACTCAACAGTAGTCCAGGACCCGGTGTTCGCGTATTGGCTGAAAACGAAGTATTGAGATACATTCAAGCGTATTATTCTTGACAAAAGAGGTGAAAAAAAGCTCTTTGGGGATTTGCGAAATAGAACGGGTATTATGACTGGATAATGCCAGTTTTATTGGATTAGGATGCTCGAAAGACCAAAAATACTTTACTTTCTGAGACGGAAATGCTGTGGTCGTACGTCCAAGCGTCCACGGACGTACGTCCTAAGGTGGTATGGTCGTACGGCGTTAGGGTGTATGCACGTACGACGTTGGAGCTAACGCCGTACGTCCAAGGAATTTTATGATAGTTTTATGGTGTAAAACCGCTGATTTTTACCCTCGTGAGATTCGTCTATATGGAAACGATTTCCTTTTTCATCAGGAAGACGGCAACTATGAGGGGCTTTTTATGGTAAAAATACTCTACAGTGCGGATGCCTCTGGGAGCGTGGGCGTCTCGCCCGCGGCTTGTCGGGAAAACATATATCTTCCCTCTGCGATGTTTTTTGATTACTCCCCACTCTGACCGCAGGCGAGACGCCTGCGCTCCCAGAGGCATTCGCACCCCTAAAAGGCTCAGGGGGATAGGTACATTGGTTCGTTGGTTTGGTCAAACCATATATAATGGCATGCAGGTTAGCTGCCCCTGCTTGCGATACGGCAGCATGGAATATCTTATTGCCTGCATTCCCGGATTGTTTGAGAGTAATGTTGTGAGGGAATTCGCCCTGACATTGCCCTCAGCCTTCACCTCAACAGGAAGTATAGATCCTGAACTTTGGGTGACGAAGTCTATCTCAAGTCGCGAGTCGTCTGTCTTGTGGTAATATATAGACGAGACACCATGTGACATATATTGTTGCAATACGTATTGCTCAGTCATTCCGCCCTTATATTCCGTGAAGGCATTGTTTGAGACGAGTATCTGACCTGCCTCTGTGTCCACCATGGCTCCCAACAGCCCTATATCTACAAAATACAACTTAAATGCAGCCAAATCCTCATATATGGCAAGTGGTAGCGACAGTTTGTTGCATCGTGCCACCTTATACACCAGTCCTGAGTTGACAAGCCACTCGATGGCAAGTTCAAAATCCTTTGCCCTTGCTCCCTTGCGCAATGTACCATAGATAAATTTCTTGTTTTCCTTAAACAGCTGCGAAGGGATGCTTCTCCACACCATTCTGATACGTTGTACCTGTTCTGCAGGTGCATGTTTGGAGAAGTCGGTGTCATAGCCGCTTAAGATGCGGTTCTGAATGCGCCTCACGGCCTGCAGTGCACCCGTCTCTACATATTTCTTGACAGCCTCGGGCATTCCTCCAACATAATAATACTGTCGAAGAAGCTCTACAAGTTTTTCGTGAACAATATTGGTGGTGTCATAATCCCTCGCCACCACAGACTTATATATCTCGTTTTCACCTTTGGCTAACAGGAATTCTTCAAAACTCATGGGATACATGTGTATCTCGTCAACCTTCCCTACCGGGTATGACACATTTTCGTGCAGCGAGATTCCCAATAACGATCCTGCCACAGCAATATGATATTGTGGGGCTTGCTCGCAGAAATATTTCAGCGATTCGATAGCTTCCGGTATGTCTTGAACTTCATCCAGGATGATAAGCGTGTCGCCTGGTGTAATGTCAACGGATGTGATAGCCCTCAAACCGCGCAGTATCCTTTCCACGTCGAAGTCCTTGGCAAAGATGCTTCTTGCCAACTCGTTCTTTCGGCATATCACGTATGCTTCTTTGTTGTATTCTCTTTTGGCAAACTCACGCAGGATCCATGTCTTTCCCACTTGTCGTGCCCCATTCAGAATCAACGGTTTTCGGTCTTCTTCGTTTTTCCACGATACAAGTTCTTGTAATACAGTTCTTTCCATATACCATCCTACATTTTTATGCATATAAAATGTACTACTAAATACATTTTTCTGCACTTATTTCTGCTGCAAAGATACACTTTTCTGCAGATATTTCCAAGGGATTGCTGCATTTTTCTGCATGTAATTAATATGTTTTAACCAATCTTCAACTATTCATGTAAGAATGACCCATACGTGGCTTTTGTTTCAGCCAAGAATAATTCATTTTATCCTCCACGTCAGATGCAGCAGGCAGTATGAGGGGATGATGTTGTAGAATGTTTCTGTCTTGCCTTGGGCGTTGATTACGCGGCGCACGTTAGAGAGATTGCCGAGAAGGTCGAAGGCATCGAGTTGGATGAGAAGCTTTCCCTTCATCATGCGCTTGGTCAAGCGGGCGTTCCACACGAGTTCGTTGGTGTTCATCGAGTTGTCGATGTAGCCACGGCGGGAATACATGGTGAGGTCGGTGGAGAACTGTATGTTCAAGGGCAGTTCCACTTGTGACGTGAGACCGTAGTTGAAGTCGCAGGCATTGATTGTCTCGAAGTCAGGGCGTGGCGACGTGGAATGTTGATATACAATATTTGCATTTGCCCCGAACTCATACTTTGACGACGGACGGAAGGTCAATCCCATGTTGTTGCTCATATAACGTGAATCCACAACAGAGCGTGTAGCTTTCACAAACGCAGATGATCCATCGTCAGTTCCATTAAGATCCACGGAGTGCTCAATTGCGTAAGCTATATTGTGCTTCATGCGCCATTTCTCGCTCTTGCACAGAGGGAAGTCGATGCCGACGGAGGCACTGCCGTTCCAGTTGCCGTTGACATTCTCGGGCATAACGTCTTTCTTACCGGTGTTTCTGTCGTAGATATATCCCCATGCCACGGCATTATCCTTGAATAGGAGATTGATGGCGGCATTGAAGAGGGTACTTCTTCCATATTTGTCCTTATAACTTCCTGATATGTTGTGTGTTCTCGTGTTGTTAAGGTTGGGGTTGCCATGTGTCACATACAGAGGATTTGACGTGTTTGTCACGTTCACGAGATTGGATATGTCTGGAGCGGAAGTCACGAACGAGTATTGCGCCTCAATACGTCTTCCCCGCTTCTGATTGTCGTGGATGAAGGCGAGGGTGGGGATGAGGAAATGCGTGCTTCGGCTCACCGTGGTGTCGGTCATTTGAGAATGGTGCAGACGTTCGTGTTTGAAGGGCGAGATAAGTGACAAAACCAAGTGGGAGTTCTTCCCGTCCTTCCCGGTCTTCACAAGTCGGTAACTGATACCTGCAGTATGGGTTGTGCGGGTTAGGTCGCTCCAGTTGCTGTTTGCCTTGTCAATCACCGATAGCAGTTCGTTTTCCGACGGCAGTGCGCCGAGTGGCTTGCCATCCCATCCTTCCAGTTTGTTCAGCAGATACAGTGGTTGGTTGGATTTCTGGTGAAAATACTCAAATGTATATATTGGTGTCACGAGATGGATGGTCTTTGTGCTCTTGGTGAGAGTGAAACTCAGTTGAGGGGAGAATTGCAGATGCTGCGAATGTCCTGACGTTGGGTTATATCGGTTGCGGAAGTCGGTGCTTTTCTCCGACGAGCGCGGATAGTCGAGACGATAATGCTCGAAGGCATCGTCGGCATTGTCCTTAATTTGGTATTTTCCCGTGAGCCCGAAACCGAGGAAGTCGTTGTGAGCTGGAGCTATACTCAATGTGAAGTTGCCCTTGGTGTCGAGCCAATGACCCTCGCCACGCCTTGTCGATGTGTATCTGTTGAGTGCATATTCCCTGAGCAACTGTCCTGCGGCGGGCGAAGCAATACTGTCCATCCACGCCTTTCCCCATCGTGAGGCTACGTCTTCGACGAATGTGGCGCTTGCATTGCGTGTGGTATTGTTGTATTTCAGATAATACAGTTCGGGCGTGAATTGCACGTAGAATATCTTGTACCACTTCTCCGACGACTGTTTCCTTAGTGAGAAATTATGGTTGGAGTAGATGTTGAAGTCGTAGCTGCGCTTGCTATATAGCGAGCGTGTGAAGGTGTTGCCTCCGTTGAGATAGTTCTCGGCTGAGGAGTTGTTGCCCTCGTCCTTTTCCTGGTATGTGGCATGCAGTGAACCGTAGTATCGGGTGCGGTCGATGCTGCCGTAGTTGTAGTCCATGCCCGCCTTGTATGCCTTTGTCATGCCTTCTGTCTGCTTTAGTGGCGACCATTCGCCGTTTGCTCCTGGCGTGTGGTCATCGTTGAGGTTGTTGGCATTGGCATAGAACATCAGTCGCGACTGGTCGGAGTATCTGAGGGCGAAGAGCTTCGCCATGAACTTCGTGTCGCGCTTGTCCTCCTCGTTCTTGTAAATTGACGTTCCTCCGCCCGCATTTGCTGATGCAATCCAACCGGAGTGATAGTCTCGTTTTAGTTGTATGTCCATCACGAGTTCTTTTTCAGTAGCCTTTTCGTGATTGGTGCCAACGGCGGCAATGGGAGTGCGCTCAAACGACTTGATTTTCTTCACCATATATGCAGGCATGTTTTCGAGCATCAGTTCGCGGTCGGAGTCGAAGAAGTCTTTGCCGTTGAGCAGCATCGCTTGCACCTTCTGTCCGTTGACGAATATCTCGCCGCCCTTCTTCATCTCCACTCCGGGCAGTTTCTTTAGCAGTGTGCTTATCATCGACCCTTCTGCAAGGTTGAATGCATCGGCATTATATACTAATGTGTCGCCGTCCATATAGAATTTCAGTTTGGTGGCAGTCACAACCACCTCGTCGAGTGTCATCTCCAATTTCTTCTGTGTTTTGCGCAGATAAATCGGTTTAAGTTCCTTCGTCACCTCATTCCTGTACATCTTCGGAATGTCAACAACTACATATTTAGGTTCATATCCATTCGCCTCCACGTGCAGTAGATACTTCCCCGTCCGAATAATCTTTGCCTGGGCAAAGCAGTAGGTTTTGCCTTCGTAATACGTTTTTCTTATCTTAACGGAGTCAATGAACGAACTGTCGCTGCCCGAAAGAAGTCGGGCAGTGACGGTGGAGTCGATGTCGAGATGTGTCAGATGGTCCTTCACCCTGGCATAGGCAGTCAGTTCTTTGGGTGCTTTCTTGTTCTTGGTGTTTTGGGCTTGTGCAATATTTGACAGAGCCAGCATGATGATGATAATGATTAGAACCATGACTTTCATCACGGCAACCAAAAGTAGGAATAAGAGTTTCAAAAGTTGATTCATTGTCTGATCATTTAATAATTAAACTTAAAATTTGTCGGTGCAAAGGTAGGTGTTTTTCAGCGTATTTGCAAGCGTGTGGTATAGATGTAGAGGGTATGGGATATTTGTCTAAATGACCAGCAATGAATACAACGATTTTGATTGGCTTATGGTCGTCGGCGAGTCTTGATGTCGTTAAGTCCTATCTTCAGCGGATAGGTTTTGCCGCCTTGTCTGAACACACCACTTAGTGTTCCGCCTTTCTTGTCTGTGGCGAGCCTCGCATGTGCGTTGAGTGAAGGAATATAGAAGCATATTGACTCGTGATTTCGATAAAGCACTTCAGTGGCTACTCCGTATGCATTTTGCTCAGGACAGTCGAACTCACATCCATCCCATGAGAGATTGAAGGCGACATGAATGTTGCTGTCTTTCATCTCCACCGTTCCCGTCCAATAGCCATCAACCACCTGATAATGTGTTTCCTCGCTGAGGGCAAAGATTACGAGGAGCAATATAACGAAGAAAAGAAATAACAAGTGTTTAAGCATAATATGTCTATTTTATAATAATGTGTTTTATGAAGTCATTGCCTGCTTGAAAGTCTCGATATTGGCGCGCGACACTGGCAGAAGTGTATCTATGCCGAGCATACGGATGCGATATCCGTTGCTGTTGCCCGTCACTTCGGTCACATAGTTGATGTTTACGAGGAATGCCCTGTGTACATGCACTATATAATTATATCTCTTTAGCTTTCCCTCCACGGTGTGAAGTGCCCCACGGAGTCTTGTTTGCTTCGGGGTATTGTCGCAGTAATATGCCACTATGATGTAATTTCCCACCGATTCTATGTATATTATCTCGCTTGGCATCACCGTAAACGTCTCGTTGCCTCCGTTGGGCAGTGTCACGGTTCTCTCTTCTCGTTGTTTTTTCTTTACTTCCTGTTTCTTATGGCTGTCTTCGAGCAAGGAGTTTAGTTGGCGCAGTTCACTAATCACGAGTCTCTGTTTCCTCACCCATGTCATTACCAACCAATAAACGGCGAAGATTGTGCCGAAAAACTGTTTCTGTCCGAGAATCATCGTCATCCATCGCGTAGTGTAAAAATAGCCGTTTTCATCATGGTCAAGCCACGGATATTCGTAGCAGTATATGCCATAGTTGGCGGTGTTAAAGTAATATGCCGTCATGAGTGCGTTGAGCGGTATGGCTATGCAGAACAACAGCACCATTCGCCTCACCTGATAAAGCCAAGGGCGCGAATAGTCGCATTGTTGGCGCAAGACGTATGCCACAAATACCTCTGCCAACCAATAGGCGAGCATAGTGACCAGTCCGTCTTCCACTGACTGTTGTAAAACACTGTTTCTAAGCAAGCTGCTTTCCACGTTGAATGGTTTCGACAGTAGAAGTATCGCCATTGTCGCTATTCCAAACCCGATGTAGTCGAGCAGCATGCATGTGGGAAATCTCTTCATAATTATTTGGTGTGAGTTGAAAATTTGCGTGCAAATATACTGTTTTTATTCGAAATGGCGCTTATTTGTGACAAGAAATCCCACTTTTAGGTATATTCGTCTAAGTTCTGGTATGAATGACAGAGGTTGTAAGAGAGATTTTTCGGTGTGAGTGATATGAAAAAGTCCAACGTTGCGCTTTTGGAAACGTAACGTTGGACTTTCGGAAACGTAACGTTGCGCTTTTGGAAACGTAACGTTGGACTTTAAGAATTCTGACGTTGAAGCAGCTTGTCCCTAACGTTGAATGAAGAGTTTTGAGATGAGCGACAGTACTTGTTGCACGCTCTCCTTGCTCTCAACTGGAATGTTTATGCTTGTCGCGCCTGTTGCCTCGTCGGTCTTCACTATGCTGTCAACCAAGCGTTGTGTGGCTTCGGGCGACTGCAAGGTCTTGGCAATGCCGCTGAAGAATTTCAGACCTTGCGCAACAAGAGCCTGCGGGCTGTCGTCCTGTTGTTCTGCCGGTTCGGAAGACAATTGGCTTTGAGAGGCTTCGCCGCAAGAAGTGTCTTGCTCTTCTGTGGTTTCTTCTTTCCCTTGTGACTCCTCCATTGTCTGCTCCGAAGGCTGCTCCATTTCCTCTGTGTCGATGGTTGCCACCTCTTCTTCCTCTTCCTTTTCTATGATGCCGTCAAAGAGGTTTACGATGTCCTTGAACTTGTCGTCGTTGACGAATATTGTGTCGTCGCCATTGTCGAGAACGCCCTCAAACATGTTCTGCTTGAATCGCAGTTTGCCTATCATCCTCTCCTCTATGGTGCCTGCGGCAACGAGGTTTATCACCTGAACATTGCGCTGTTGACCAAAGCGGTAAATCCTGCCTATGCGCTGTTCGAGAACGGCGGGATTCCACGGCAGGTCGAGGTTGATGATGATTGATGCCGTCTGTAGGTTGAGGCCCGTGCTGCCCGCGTCGGTTGAGATGAACACACGGCAGTCGGCATCGGTTTGGAACCGTTGTGTCATTTCGCCACGCTTTGCCGATGGCACGCCTCCATGAAGATACTCATAGTCAATGCCGTGCTTGTCAAGCTCTTGTGCCAAGAGGCGCGTCATGCGTTCCCACTGGCTGAATATCACCACCTTGCAGTCGGTGCCTTGAAGTATGTCGCTCACGATGTTCATGGTCTCGTCAATCTTCACGTCGTAGCGTGTCTTTTGGTCGAGAATGTAGGTGCTGTCGCACACCATGCGCATCATGTTGAGGTTCACCAAGAGTTTGTGTCTGTCAGGCTCAGAGAGGAAGTGATGGGTGTTCCATTTGTGTATCAGTCGCGCCACTATGGTTGCGCTCTCCTCGTGGATGTCCATCTGCTGTTGGGTCATTGGCACAAGTAGGTTCTTGTCCTGACGGGCGGGCAGCTGCAGCTCGACGTCGCGCTTCCTGCGGCGTATGAGCCTCTCACGGGCAATCTCACCTACGGTGTTGAGGTTTTTGTAGCCCAGGACTTTCCCACTCTCGTTAGTCACGATACATTCCTGGCGGAACTTGTAGTATGGGCCAAGGCAGAACTGGTCAACAAGTTCCATTACGGAGTAGAGCTCCTCCAGCTTGTTTTCAAGTGGCGTGCCCGACAGTGCCACGGCATAGCGTGCGTCGATGCGTCGGGCGGAGATGGCAATCTGCGTCTTCCAGTTCTTCAGTCGTTGCACTTCGTCCATGACCACCATGTCGGTTTCAAGCCGTCCGAGATACTTCACGTCGTTAGCCATGGAATTGTAAGAAACCACTTTGTATGCCGCCGGCTGACGGTAGAGCTGCTTTCGTTTCACGGCGTTGCCCTCTATCACCAAGACTTCGGCTCCCGTAAAGCGTTCTATCTCGCTCTTCCATTGATATTTCAGCGACGTGGGGCAGACCACCATGACTTCCTCCACCAGCCTGTTGGCTCTGAACACCTCTGCCGTGGCTATTGCCTGTATGGTCTTGCCCAACCCCATCTCGTCGGCAATGAGCGAGCGGCCTTTTTCAACGGCAAACCTCACTCCCTCCTTCTGATATGGAAAGAGGTTTACGGTGAGTAGCGAGTCGAGGACGGAGTCGGACAGCCCTTCCACGATTTGGCTCCTGATGTCAGCCTCACGCTGCTCAAGAATGAAGTCGAGTGCATCGTCATAGCATCTGAAGGTGTTGCTTATAGCCTTTGCCTTCTCCAGAAAGTTGGGAAATGTCCGGTAGGCTTTCGGCAGCATGTAGCCTTCCTCGTCGAAGTACTTCTTAGCTAAAGCCTTGAACTCGGTCTTATGGTCGCTGCCAATTCTTATGCGTACGGCGCGCCCGTTTCGATAGGAAAGATAGACGGAAGTGTAGGCAGGTATCTCGCGGTGTATGCGTCGTCTTGTGTTTTCGGCGAGCCACATCTTCGTTGCCTCGATGTGCTTGCATGTTCCAAGCTGTGAAGTCTTGAAATCGAGGCAAGAGCAATAGTTCCATTCGCTGCCTTCGCCACGATATACCACCTTGTAGGTCTGACGTGTCGTAGGATTCTTCACACTGTATTCCCCTGGCACTGCCTTCTCGTCAACGGGGGCAATGGCAAAGGTCTCGTCGCGTGCCGACTGTTGGCGCAGTGCCACCTGCCACTCCTCAACCGTCATGTCGTCGGGCTTCACCACGTCAGACAGTTTCCTCGTGGTCTTCTTCTTGGTCTTTTTTCTTATCATATTCGTTTTGTTTAATATGCTCAATTCATCCCCGTCTTTTCAGAGAGACGTTGGTAATAAGGATTATTTTTTTCCATACTTTACAGTCGTATATAGTTCTTTTGGCGGCAAAGTTAGGGAAAAATATCGAGAAAACCAAAAAGAATAATAGAAACTATCTAAGAATCTGAATAATTATGAACACTGGAGCCGAAGATTGATGACATTCTGCAATAAGACAGAACTGCCTTATCGTCGAAAAAGTGTTGTTTTCTCATGTTTGTATCGTCGAAAAAGTGTAATTTTGCATCTGGAAAAACTGCATGCGGACAACAAAATCCACGCTCTTTACGTAGGTTTTGCCGTCCGTTTTGCCTATTTTATAGTCGATGCAGTAGGTGTATTTTGTTATCGTGTCGCCCTGAATATCGCAAAAAGTGCCTTCACAAGGAGCCACAAACTGCCCGAAATCGGTGGTCTTTGGAGGGTGGAAGGTAGAGATTGCCGAGGTGGAAGGGCTGGGGGTGTGGGCGTCCCGCCAGCATCTCAGGTACAAGGTAATATAAAAACCATGTTTGAAGGATTTGCCATGCGGACAGATGCGGGCGAGATGCCAACACCCCCAGCACACCACCACAAATCAGGTACAGAACATATCTCTACCCTCTACCTTCTCCCCTCTACCTTCTCCCCTCTACCTTCTCCCCTCTACCCTCCAAAATTAATATCTTAAAAACTGCAACTAAGAGTACGGAACAGTACTGGGGATTGACCCTGTACTGCGTTAGGGACAAATTGCTGCAACGTCAGTTTTTCTTCAACAGGTTCAGTGGCTCGGTAGGGGAGAGGACGTCGGTGGTCTTCTCGGTGTATTGCTTGAGTTGGGCAGTGGCGGTGCAGCGCACGACGTCGATGTTGGCGGCAATGCTGAAGGTGTATTTGCCTGCTGCCGTGAGCCACTGGGCGTTCTGTTCGTCGTAGGAAGCGAGGTCGCGGACGGGAATCTGCATCGTCAGCGTCTGGCTCTCGCCTGGGGCGAGCGAGCGTGTTTTGGCGAACGACTTCAGTTCCTTTGATGGCTTCTCAAGTCCTGCTTCGGGTGCTGTGACATAGACCTGCACTGCTTCCTTTCCCTCTACCTTGCCGGTGTTCTTCACCACGACGGTCAGCACAATGTTGTCGCCGTTGACCTTCACCGTAGGCTTGCTGTAGGCGAAGGTGGTGTAGCTCAGACCGTAGCCGAAAGGATAGGCAACGGGCTTGCGGAAGGTGTCGAAATAGCGGTAGCCTATGTAGATGTCCTCGTCGTGGTTGGTGTAGTGTACACCCTTGATAGGTGCGCCCCAACCACTCATTTCCTTATACGAATAGAGCGTCATGTCCTGTGGGAAGTTGGCTGTTGATGGGTGGTCGGCGGCTGTTATGGGCCAAGTCATAGTGACCTTGCCCGATGGGCATATTTTGCCTGTCATGATGTCGGCAATGGAGTTGCCGCCTTCCTCGCCTGGCTGCCAAGCCATGATGATGGCATCGGCACGGTCGCGCCACGAAACGGTCTCGATCACCGAGCCGGAGTTGATTACCACTACCACTGGCTTGCCTGCCTTGCGGAAAGCATCGCTTACGCGGTCGATGAGCTGGCGCTCAAGAGGCGTGATGTTGAACTCCTCCTCAAGCGAGCGGTCGGTGCCCTCGCCTGCCTGACGGCCAATGGTGATGATGGCTGCGTCGGCCTCTGGGCACGTCTCGTCGATGCAACGCTGCGAGAGTTCTATCTCAGGCAGCTTCACCTTGCCGAACATTGGCATCTGGAACCACTTTGTTGTCTCGCGGTCGGCCTCAAACTTCACCTTGGCATACTCTACGTATTTCTGATAGATGTCGGTAAGGGTCTTGGTGGTTGAGATGCCGGCGTTCTTCAGACCTTGTACCATGTCGATGACGTAAGGCACATTGACGTTGCCCGAACCGCAGCCGCAGTGGAGGAAGTCGTATGAGTTTACTCCGAAGAGTGCCACTGTCTTGATGTCCTTCAAGGGCAGCACACCGTTGTTCTGCAGCAGCACGATGCCCTCGGCAGCCGACTGGCGTGTGATGGCGGCGTGAGCCTTCAGGTCGGGAGTGTTTGATGCCTTGAACTGTTGCATCTTTGGCGAAAGGACGCAGAGTTCCAGCACTCGGCGCACGCAGACGTCAACGTCAGCCATGCTCAGTTTGCCACTCTTCACCTTATTTATAATGTCCTCGGTCTGTGAACCATAGCCAGGCATCATGAGGTCGTTGCCGGCATGAACTTGTGCGGCGGTGTTGCGCAGTCCTGTCCAGTCGGTCATCACCATGCCTCGGAATCCCCAGTCGGTGCGCAGAATGTCGGTGAGCAGTTCGTGGCTCTCCTGTGCGAAGATGCCGTTGATCTTGTTGTATGACGACATGACGGTCCAAGGGTTGCTCTCGCGTACTGCAATCTCGAAGCCGCGTAGATAGATTTCGCGCAGTGCGCGCTTCGACAGGCGCTCGTCGACTCGTGTGCGGTCGCTCTCCTGTGAGTTCACTGCATAGTGCTTTATGCTTGTTCCCACATTCTGACTCTGCACGCCACGGATATAGGCGGCGGCTATGCGTCCTGTGAGCAGCGGGTCTTCTGAGTAGTATTCGAAGTTGCGTCCGCAGAGAGGGTTGCGGTGGATGTTGACTCCAGGACCGAGAATGACGTCGCAGTTGTATTCGCGCGTCTCGTTGCCGATGGCTTTGCCCACCTGCTCCACCAGTTCGGTGTTCCATGTCGAGGCAAGCGTGGAGCCAACGGGGAATCCCGTGGCGTAGTAGGTCTTTGTCTCGCCCTCGCGCTTTGGTTCAATGCGCACACCGGCAGGACCGTCGGCAAGCACGAGCATTGGAATGCCGAGGCGTGGAATGGCGGCGGTGACGCCGGCAGCTCCCGGCACGAGGTTCTTCGTGTAGCCGCCCATGGCTCCACCAGTCTCAGCCTGGTTTGTGGCACCCACGAGCAGTGTAGCCTTCTCTTCGAGTGTCATTGCTTTCAAAACTTCGTCGATGTTGTCGGCTCTCAGTTGTGGAGCCTGTTGTGCCGAGGCTGTCATGGCGAGTCCTGCGGCAAAGGTCAGTAATGCGGTTTTAATTTGCATAAAAAAGTAATTTAAGTTTCACATGTATTCAACATTTGGGTAGTTAAGGAGTTAAGGAGTTATCGCTCCCTGCGGTCGCTGGGAGTTAAGCCATTAGTTATGAGCATAGAGTATCAGCGCAATGACATTTGGCTTAACTCCTTAACTCCTTAACTTCTTAACTACCAACAATTTCCTTTACTTGCGAAAGTTGAGTAAGACAATTAATAGTTATTGTGGGTGCAAATATACGACTTTTGGTTTGTTCGACCAAGGAATTTCACGTTTTTCTTGCGTAAAGCGAAAAAAGAAAGGGATTCAAGAGGCGATGTTGCCTCTCAAATCCCCATGGAGTGTATGTGTTGTTTTGTGTCGTCTTTGTGCTGTTGTATTTTTATACGAGATGTGCGATGAGGCCCTCGCGGTCGCCCTCAAGCATGTCCACTACGGGAATTTCAATCATAGTGTAGCAACCAGGCTGCTGGCGCATTGAGGCGCGGGCTACGTTTACGAGCACCTGACCGGTCAGTGCAGGATTGTTGATGCTCATGTTGAACTCCAGTCGTTGGTTCTGTGTCTGTCCGCTCACACCCTTGCGAACGAGGTTCACGCCGTGACCCATGTCGCGAACGTCGTCAACGGAAGCCACTTGGAACACGTGTGTCTCGTCGTTGGCGAAGTATGGGTCGGCCTTTATTGCCTTTGTAACGTCTTCCAGCTTATAGCCTTCCTCAAGCTCTACATACACCATGCGGCGGTGGATTCCCTCGCCGAGGGGAATGGTCATTGAGAGGGCATTCTTCACGCCTTCCTTCGAGCGCACGCAAACAGAGTGTCCCATCGACATGCCTGGACCGAAGTTGGTGTAGCTGAGTCCTTTAGGAGCGAGGCTCTGCATCAGTGTGCGTACTACTGAGTCTGATCCTGGATCCCAACCGGCAGCTATTACCGATACTGTGCCTGTCTCCTTGTTGATAGGCATCAGCTCGCGGCGATAGTCGAGAATACTTGTGTGGATGTCGAAGCTGTCAACGGTGTTGATGCCAAGAGGAAGGATGTCCTTTGCAAATTCTGGGCACGAACGAGTTGGTGCTGCCAGTATGGCTACGTCGACGTCTTTCAGTTCGCGTATGTTCTTTACGACTTCGTACTGAGCCAGTTCAGCTGGCTTGTTCTCTGCACCGTTGCGGCGCACGATGCCTGCAATCTCGAAGTCGTTTGCCGCTTCGAGGGCTTGGACAGTATAGCGTCCGATGTTGCCGTATCCAACTACGGCTGCTCTAATCTTTTTCATATCTTTTTTTTGTTGTTTGAATTCTGTTTTCTCAATTTGCGGCTGCAAAATTACTCTTTTTCCTCGAAATGAAGATTAATAGTGAAGAAAAAATTGCGAACAGGTTGCAAAAATCTTCGATTTAATACTTTTTCGAGTGTTGTGGGAATATTTCGTAAGCAAAATCCTGACTTTCGCTGACGAACTCTTTTTCTCACTTTATCAACTTCAGTGCCGTCTTTATCACTTGTTCCACAGGCATGTCGGGATTGTCCTTTAGTATCTGCATTACCACTTTATGCGATGGGGCAGGCGAGAAGCCGAGCATGGTGAGTGCGCTGATTGCCTCTTCCTTCACCTCTGAGTTTACCGGCTGCTGAATGGCTCCGCCTGCAGGAATCTCTGCTGCAATGCCGAGCGAGACAATCTTGTCGCGCAGGTCGACAATGATGCGTTGTGCCGTCTTCAGTCCTATGCCCTTTATGGTCTTTATCATTCTTTCGTTGCCTGTTGATATGCAGTCGCACAGCTCTGCCGGGCTCATCGACGAGAGCACCATGCGTGCCGTGTTTGGACCTACGCCCGACACTGTTATGAGCAGCAGGAACATCTCGCGTTCCTTTTTCGACGCGAAGCCAAAGAGAGCGTGTGCGTCCTCGCGGATTGACTCGTAGACGTAGAGTTTCACTTCCTTCTTGCCCTGTATGGCAGAGAAGGTGTTGAGCGAAATGTTCATTCCGTAGCCCACTCCAGCCGCCTCGACGACAGCCAAGGCGGGAGTAAGCTCTGTAAGTTCACCTTTTATATATTCTATCATAACTCAAAACTCCTTAACTTCTTTAAATCTCAGTTCCGCCTCCAGCATATCAAGTTTCGGCATGTTGAATCCTACAGACTTCGCATCGGCAATGGGGTGGCTGTAAATGTAGTCAATCTCCATTGGGCGGTGGAAGTCGAAGTCGAGCTTCATGCTTGGCGAGTAGGGCGGCATCTTTATGGTGTTGGCAATCATCTTGTCGGCAAACGACTTGTCGATGTTCCTGATGCCAAGGGCGTTAGCCGCTCCAATCACCTCAAGCATCTGGTCGTAGATGAGCTTGTGGGTCGATGGACAGGCAAGCAGATGGTTTGTCGTGGTGTTCAGTGCCACTGTCATTCCGTTGAACGGCATGTTCCACACCGCCTTCTTCCAACGTGCCTCAAGATAGTCCACCTCAGCAGCACCGATTCCCGCCGAACGGAAGTCGTTGATGAGTTGCTTGAACCGCTCAGTGTCAGAGCAGTTGTAGTTTCCGATGTTGATGTTGCCGTAGAACTGGTGGTTGATGTGTCCCGGTCCTGCCTTTGCCGAGCAGATGAAAGCCAATCCCGCAGCGAGAGGCTGTCCGGGGAACATCTTCTCCACGTCGGGTTCCACGCCGATGCCGTTCTGAATGAGCAGCACAATGGTGCTGGGCTTCAGCAGCGGCGTTAGCAGCGAAGGCAGCAGATGGTTGTTGGTGGTCTTCAAAGCCACGATGACCACGTCGCACTCAGGCATTTCTGCCGTATTGTCGTAGATGTTGGGTTCGGTAAGGTGGAACGCTCCGTCGCAAGAGTCTATTCTCATTCCGTTCTCCTTCACGAACTGATAGTCGGAGTGTAGAAGGAAATGCACTTCGAAGCCCGCCTTTGCCAGTCGTGCTCCATAGAATCCTCCTATTGCTCCAGTGCCGATGATAGCATATTTCATATTCAAAGAGTTTAAAAATCTGTTCAAAATGTCTGTATATGGAAAATCGTCTGCAAAGGTAATGTGTTTTTGTGTAATCTGCAAGAAAAAAACGAAAAAAGGGTTGTCTCACGACAGCCCTTTTCCCTTACGTTTTCTAACTAACTTATTATCAACTATTCATTACTCATTACAAAATCTGGTGCAAAGTTATGCCTTTTTTTTAGAAAATCGTAGCTTTTTTGGTAAAAAAACAACGTAAACGTTTGCGAATATGAAAAATATGGAGTATATTTGCAAGCGATAAACTAAGATAACGAAAAGACCTATTTATATAATATAATGAGTAACGGGAAACACAGAACGTCGCTGAAGGACCTGGCCGTAAGGCTTGGAGTCAGCATTGCCACCGTAAGTAGGGCATTGCGCAACAGTCCCGAGATAGGCCAGGAAATGCAACAGCGAGTGAAAGCTTTGGCAAAGGAGCTGAACTACCGACCGAATCCCTTTGCGCGAAGCCTAAGGCGCGAAGCTCCGAAAATAATAGGAGTGGTGGTGCCTAACCTTGTGACACACTTCTATTCTGCTGTGCTCGACGGAATTGAGGCCGAGGCGGCAAAGTCGGGCTATTCGGTCATCAGCGCCAACAGCCACGAGGACTGCCTGGCAGAGGCGAGGGCTGTGGACAACTTCATCGACATGCACGTCGAGGGCATAATAGCCTGCCTGGCACAGAACACCACAGACTATTCCCACTTTGAGGAGATTGCCGAGATGGGCATTCCTCTTGTGTTCTTCGGGCGAACGTGCATGACCGACCAGTTCTCCACTGTGACTGCCAATGGCGACGAGGCTGCGCAAATGGCTACCGAGCACCTCATAAGCACCGGAAGCAGGAGAATAGCATTCATCGGCGGACCAAACCATCTCGACATGGTGAAAAGGAGAAAGCACGGCTATCTCGAAGCATTGCGCGAGAATAGAATCCCCATTGAGCGCGACATGGTGGTGTGCGACAAGATTGACTATGCTACGGCGGTTGACAACACGCTGAAACTGCTTAGGTTGCCAAACCGCCCCGATGCCATACTGGCATTCAACGACATCATTACCTTTGCTGCCTACACTGCCATAAGACAGATGAAGCTGAGCATACCGGACGACGTTGCCCTCATAGGCTTCACCGACGACATTCACACGGAATACGTCACACCGAGAATGTCGGTCATTGCCGACCAGTCGCAAGTCATGGGTGCAGAGGCGTGCCGACTGCTGATGAAGGCAATTGGTGGCGACAGCAAGATAAGAAAGGTGATAGTGCCTCAAAAGCTTGTGATAAGAGAAACATCAGCAAAGAAACAACCGACTACCTTAAAATAAAACTACGATATGACAAGAACCTATAAGACAATGGCATTCGTCGTGGCTCTGCTTGCCGCGATGACATCATGGGCTTCGAAGCCTGACCTGAAATTCAAGAGACTCGACACTCGCAACGGTCTCTCCAATTCCCAGGTCAACTGCATTTTGAAGGATTCAAAGGGCTTTGTGTGGATAGGAACAAAATATGGACTTGACAGATACGACGGTACTCGATTCCGAGTCTTCCACTCAAACCTAAAGGACACGACGGCGTTGATCAACGACTTCGTCGACAACATCTATGAAGACATCGACGGCAACCTCTGGATTCAGCAGGAGATGAGATACTGCGTCTACAATCCCAAGACGGAACGCTTTGTGAGAGACTTGATGCCTTGGACATCGAAGGCTGGCGTAGAGGGAAATGTGGAGAAGATGCACATCGACAAGCGGAAGGGCTTGTGGTTTAAAGTGTGGGACGGAAAACTCTACTACTACAATCCGAAAACAGGCAAGAAGTCGAGCTTTGAAATGAGCAAGGAAAAGAACGGCCTGAACATGAATGTCCAAATAACGTCGTTTGCCGACTATGGCAGGAACACTATTGTCACGACCAACAAGGGACACCTGATCTGCTACGACGGCGAGAAAGGCAGAGTGGCGTGGAGGTCGTCGCACGTTGCAAAGGTAAGCCAGATGGCAGACAAAAACTATCGTCTCTACATCGACCAAAAGGGAAACTACTGGATGATGGGAGGCGGGCGATGCCACATTTATCTACATAAGGACAAGCGTTGGTACGACTCGCTCCAGGACTTGCTCAAGGCAAAGGGCATTGCAGGTGCAGCAGAGTCGGTCATCACATGGGACATCATGGAAGACCTTGAAGGGCGCATGTGGGTGGCCACCGACCACTCGGGACTGTTCGTCATCGACTTTGCCAACAAGGAGTTGTACAACTACACCAACGACAAGTCTGTTGAGACAAGCATCTCGGACATCTCGTTGGTAAAGCTCTATCGCGACCCAGAGGGACAAATATGGATTGGCACCTACACTGGAGGCGTTAACCAAGTGGTAATGAACAAGGCAAACGTGAGGAATGTAACGGTGGGCAGCGTCAACACTGTGGTGGAAGACCGCGACGGCAACTATTGGCTCGGCACCAACGAGCAGGGACTGATAAGGTATGAGCCTGCAACAGGAAATATGCAGACCTACAACATGGCAAATGCCGGACTCTCGTCTAACGTTATGGTGGCAAGCCTGTGCGCCTCCGACGGAACTCTGTGGTTTGGAACCTACGGCGGCGGTGTGATACGCTATTCCAACGGCAAGTTCACTTGTATGCGCAAGAGCGGCCAAGAAGGAGGCATTGTCGACGACAACGTGTGGGCTGTGGTTGAAGCCCCCGACAAGAACATCTGGATAGGCACACTCGGCGGCGGTGTGCAGTGCATTGACCGCAAGAGCGGTTCGATGACAACATACAATCAGGACAATTCGCATCTCTCAAGCAACTACGTCTCGTCGATGCAGGTGACCGAAGAGGGTTGGATTGTCGTGGGTACGTCGAACAACTATTCGCTCATAGACCCCAAGACACGCAAGGTGGTGAACATGAAACTCGACCAGGACTCGTCGAGAATGACTGCCGTGACGGCATCCAACACTCAGGTGGTGATGGACTCGCGTGGACTTGTCTGGTATTGTTCGGCTGCCGGTGTCCATGTGTTCGACAATTCAACAGGCCGTGTGACGCTTCTCGACCAGTTGGCTGGTCTGCCGGGCAATACCGTGTGCGCAGTGCTCGAGGATTCAAAGCACAACATTTGGGTCACTACGGAATATGGCATTTCCTACATCGTGCTGACAAGCAAGAAGGGACAATGGCAGTTCGACATCCGCAACTATAACAACCGCGACGGACTGTTGCCTGGTCCGCACAACCAACGGTCGATGTGCCTTACCCACGACGGGCAGGTGCTTATAGGCGGAAGCACAGGAATAGACATCATCGACCCCGACCGCCTTAGCCGGCAAGTCATCACAGGGCGACCGCTGTTCAGCGGTTTCCAACTCTACGGACAGCAGATAGAGGTGGGCAGGCAGTATGACGGTCGTGTAATATTGCCTGAAGCACTCAACGAGAGCCGAAAGCTGACGTTGAAGTACAATGAGAACCAATACACCATTCAGATGGCTTCCGACCAGGGGCTCATCGACAACCGTTCGCAGTATGTCTATCGCCTTGAGGGCTTCAGCGACAAGTGGATGAAGACGGAGCCCGGAAATCCCAACATCGCGCTCACAGGACTTGCGCCAGGCAGCTACACCCTCGTCGTTAAGCTGCTCGACGACCGCAATCAGATGGGCAAGGAGGAAAGCCGGCTGGAAATCGTCATAGAGCCTCCGTTCTGGGGCACATGGTGGGCTTACATTATTTATATAGCCATTGCCATCGGACTGGTTCGCCTGTGGCATCAGCGAGCCATACGCAAGCTGCGTCTCGAAAAGCTGAAGATGGAAACCGAGGCTGAGAAACGTCAGAAGCGTGCCGCCGTCAATGCCTACAACAACATGACCGACGACCTGCGTGGCTCGTTCGACAACATTCTGACTCAGCTCGACGGACTGATGAGCAGCGAGAACAACGAACACCGCTACGAACAGCAACAGCAGGTCTTCAGCAGTGTAGAGTCGCTTATGTCCACCGTCAACGACAAGTTGTCAGTGGCGGCGGAGCAGGCAGAGAAGACTGAGTTCATAGAACCTAAGATAAGCGACATGAGGATTGTCAGCCTCGACCAGCGTTTGGTCGACGCCGCTACAAACTATGTGGAGAGCAACCTGTCGAATGGCGACATCACGGTGGAGACGATGAGCGAGGCACTCAACATGTCGAGAGTGCATTTATATAAACGTCTCACTGCCATAACGGGCATGACACCTTCGGAGTTCATTCGCG
Organism: Prevotella sp.; assembly: GCA_051869235.1. GTDB lineage: Bacteria > Bacteroidota > Bacteroidia > Bacteroidales > Bacteroidaceae > Prevotella. The sequence goes on along the minus strand of JBJEAS010000146.1, from coordinate 6,492 downwards.
ACCTTCGACTGCGTCATGCCGAGCAGCTCATACTGAAGAGCCAGCTCTCGGTGAGTGAGATAAGTTACAAGGTAGGGTTCAACAATCCACGCTATTTCTCAAAATATTTCAAGGAAAAGTATGGCGTTATACCCTCGCAATACAAAAAGGACACCATTTAATAACATTTTTAGCACCTCCTTTTCGGGAATAATCGCTAATTTTGCAGCGACAATCTGACAATAACTAAGAAAAATTGAATAACGTCATGAGTTTTAGACTCCTATTAACAACGGCATTGCTTGCCACAACATTCGGCACAGCAGTCAACGCCGACGCAGCCGGTTTTGAGCGCGACGGCAGGAAAATTAGTCTGCAGATTCCACAGACAAGTAACAACAATGTCAGGGCTATGCGCCTCACTGTTGTCAGCGACGACATCATTCGTGTCGAGGCGACTCCCGATGAGGCTATTCCAACAAAGCGTAAGAGTCTTGTCGTAGTTAACCGCGAAGGCAAATACAAGGCCGACGTGAAGGAAGACGACAGCAGGCTCACGCTGGAAACGGCAAAACTTACCGTCACCGTCGACAAGGCTACCGGTAAGTTGACCTTCGTCGACAAGGCTACAGGCAAGGTGCTTCTGAAGGAAGCCGACGGAAGCAAGACCTTCACTCGCTATGTCTCCTCGCAAACCGAACTGCCCGAAAACTATCGTCCTACATCGCCTGATGAAGTGAACTGGGGCAAGACGACAGACTTGAACAAACTGTCGTTGGAAGACCGCTCGGGCTACTCTTGGCACGCACTCTTCGAGAGCGACCCCAACGAGGCTTTCTACGGCTTGGGACAGCACCAGTCGGAGGAAATGAACTACAAGGGACGCAACGAGGAACTCTTCCAGTACAACACCAAGGTGTCAATACCATTCGTTGTCAGCAACAAGAACTACGGCATACTCTGGGATTCATATTCCTACGGTCGTTGGGGAAATCCCAACAACTATCAGCAGCTACACCGTGCCTTCAAGCTCTACGACAAGAATGGCAAGCCAGGCTCGCTCTCAGGCACATACACCGAGAATACGGGCAAGATAATAGAGCGCGCAGAGGACTCGCTCTACTATGAGCACTCAGGTGTGGTAGGCTTGCTGCCACAGGACATCAACCTCGGCAACTCGAATGTTGTCTACCAGGGTGAGATTGAAGCTCCACAAACGGCAAAATATCGTTTCATCCTCTATTATTCAGGCTATGTAAAGGTATATATGGGCGGTCGCCTCGTCGTACCGGAGCGTTGGCGCACGGCGTGGAACCCCAATGCCTACAAGTTTGAGGTTGACCTGAAGAAGGGCGAGCGCACTCCGCTGCGCATCGAATGGCAGCCCGACGGTGGCGTAGCCTACTGCGGACTACGTGCCGCTACTCCACAGACAGAACAGGAGCAGGGTAGGGTGTCTATCTGGGCTGAGATGGACAAGGAGATGGACTACTACTTCATTGCCGGCAACAGCTACGACGACGTAATCAAGGGCTACCGCTTCCTCACAGGTCGTGCCCAGGTGATGCCAAAATGGGCGATGGGCTTCTGGCAGAGCCGCGAGAAGTACAACACCCAGGCTGAGGTGGAAGGTGTGCTCGGCGAGTTCCGCAAGCGTCAGATTCCTGTCGATGTAATGGTTCAGGACTGGCTCTACTGGGAAGAGGACAAGTGGGGCAGCTTCAAGTTCGACCTGAAGCGTTTCCCTGATCCAAAGGGAATGGTTGACTACATTCACGACAACAACGCCCGCATACTTATCTCACACTGGCCAAAATACTATTCTTCAACCGACAACTACAAGGCTTTCGACAAGAACGGCTGGATGTATCAGCAGGCTATAAAGGACAACATCCGCGACTGGGTTGGTCCTGGCTATCTCGGGTCTTTCTACGACGCCTATTCCGCCGGAGCAAGAAAACTGTTCTGGCAGCAGATGCACGACAACCTCTATACCCTTGGCATCGACTGCTGGTGGATGGACGCTTCGGAGCCTAATGTTCGCGACTGTACTCCTATAGAATACCGCAAACTGCTCTGCGGTCCTACCGCCATGGGCACCAGCGAGGAGTATTTCAACGCCTATTCTGTAGTGAATGCCGACGCTATATATAATGGTCAGCGCTCTGTTGACAACAACAAGCGTGTGCTTCTGCTCACACGAAGCGGTTTTGCCGGCGAACAGCGTTTCAGCACAGCTACTTGGAGTGGCGACATCGGAACGCGTTGGGAGGACATGCGCGCACAGATGACGGCAGGTCTCAACTTCTCAATGGCAGGCGTTCCTTTCTGGGGAATGGACCAGGGTGGTTTCTGCGTCGAGAACCGCTATGTTGCCGCACAGCAGCTCTTCGACAAGTCGGGCTACGAGAACGAAGACCTCAAGGAGTGGCGTGAGCTAAACGCACGCTGGAACCAGTTCGGTTGCTTCATTCCTCTCTATCGTGCCCACGGTCAGTGGCCTTTGCGCGAGGTGTGGAATCTTGCTCCAGAGGGACATCCTTGCTACAACACCATCGTTTACTACGACAAGCTCCGCTATCGCATGATGCCTTACCTCTATTCTATGGCTGGTTGGGTGAACTATAAGGACTACACCATGCTTCGTGGCTTGGTTATGGACTTCGGTTGCGACGAGAAGGTGCTCAACATCGGCGACCAGTGGATGTTCGGTCCTGCCTTCATGGCTTGTCCTGTCGGCACTTACAAGGCTCGTTCACGCGATGTCTATTTCCCAAAGCAGTGCAGTTGGTACGACCTCTACACTGGCAAGAAGTATGCCGGTGGTCAGACGGTCTGCGTGCCTGCTCCTTACGAGAAGATGCCTGTATTCGTACGCGAGGGTGCCATAGTTCCTTTCGGTCCTGAGATTCAGTGGAGCGACGAGAAGAAGCCTGAGCTTATCAACCTTTATGTATACACAGGAGCCAACGGCGAGTTCGAACTTTACGAGGACGAGGGCACCAACTACAACTACGAGAAGGGCAAGTCGTCGAAGATTCTCTTCCAGTGGGACGATGCCTCACAGACCCTCACCATTGGCGCACGTCGTGGCTCATTCAACGGAATGTTGAAGAACCGCCGCTTCAACGTCGTGCTTGTCAAGGAAGGCACTGCACTCAACCTCGACAATCCTCAGGGTAAGGAGGTTCAGTACAATGGAAAGGCTGTTAATGTGAAATTCTGATAGGATAGAAAATGAAGAAAACAATAGCACTGTTTTGCCTCTTGTTGGGTGTTGCCGCAAGCAACGCCCGCGAGAGGCTTAATTTTGATAAGGGGTGGCGATTCTGCCTTGCCGACTCGGCTCAGATGTCGTCGCCAAGTTACAACGACAGCAAGTGGCGCACTCTTAACTTGCCCCACGACTGGGCTATTGAGGGCGACTTCTCCGCTACGGCTCCTTCGGGCAATAGCGGCGGCGCACTGCCTGGTGGAACCGGCTGGTATCGAAAGACCTTCATCGTTGATGCCGCCGACCGTGACAAGCAGTTCTACATCGACTTCGACGGAGTGTACATGAACTCTACCGTGTGGATCAACGGCACCAAGCTCGGCACTCGTCCTTACGGCTACAGCTCCTTCCGCTACGACCTCACGCCTTACCTGAGGTTTGGCGAGAAGAATGTCGTTGCCGTGCGGGTCGACAACAGCGACCAGCCCAACAGCCGTTGGTACAGCGGTTGTGGCATCTATCGCCACGTTTGGCTCAACAAGACCTACAAGGTTCATGTAGCCCATTGGGGAACCCACGTCGTTGCCGACATTAAGAATGAAAAGGCAAGCAGTGGCACCGTGGCAATCACGGTGCAGATAGACAACACCACCGCCGCCGCCCAGTCAATCACAATAAAAAACAAAATCCTTGCTCCCAACGGCACGCAGGTTGCCAGCAGTGCAAAGAAAATGTCCGTCAGCCCCCGTGCGATGAATGTCAGTTCGTCGTCACAGCTGAAGGTCTCACGCCCCCAGCTATGGTCGTGCGAGCACCCATATATATATAAGGTGATAACCACAATAGAGCAGAACGGCAAGGTGCTCGACACCTACGAGACCACTACCGGCTTCCGCTGCTTCAAGTTCGATGCCGCAAAGGGCTTCTCGCTCAACGGCAAGTCGATGAAGCTCAACGGCGTTTGCCAGCACCACGACCTCGGTTGCCTTGGAGCCGCCGTCAACGAGGACGCACTGCATCGTCAGCTCCGCATCTTGAAGGAGATGGGAACCAACGCCGTGCGCTGCTCACACAATCCTCCAGCACCAGAACTGCTCGCCATGTGCGACACCATGGGCTTGATTGTCATGGACGAGTCGTTCGACATGTGGCGTCGCCGCAAGACACAGAACGACTATGCCCGATTCTTCGACGAGTGGGCTGAGCGCGACCTTACCGACCTCGTCCTGCGCGACCGCAACCATCCTTCCGTCTTGATGTGGAGCATTGGCAATGAGGTGCTTGAGCAGTGGTCGTCGGCTGATGCCGACAATCTCACGGCAGAGCAGGCAAACCTCATTCTCAACGCCGGTCACGATGCATCTACGCTTGCCCACGGCGAGGAGATGAGCGTCAACTCAATCCTCACGCGCAACCTCTGCGCCATAGTACGCCGCTACGACACCACACGCCCCATCACGGCAGGTTGCAACGAGCCCGACCCGAAGAATCACCTCTTCAAGAGTGGTGCATTGGACATCATCGGCTTCAACTATCACCACCAGTGGGTGAAGGACGTTCCGCAGAACTTCCCCGGACAGCCTTTCATCTTCTCCGAGAGTGTCTCGGCTCTTCAGACGCGTGGCTTCTACATGATGCCGAGCGACTCCGTATATACTGCCCCCATTGAATGGTGGATGCCTTATACCGACCCATCGTTCCAATGCTCTGCCTATGACAACATGCACGCTTCGTGGAGTTCTACCCACGAGGAGACATGGGACGTGGTGAAGCACAACGACTTCGTTGGCGGACAGTTCATCTGGACAGGCTTCGACTACATCGGCGAGCCAACGCCCTACGGCTTCCCTGCACGCAGCAGCTATTTCGGCATCGTCGACCTTGCCGGCTTCCCCAAGGACTCCTACTATATGTATCAGAGCGAGTGGACGGACAAGCAAGTCCTGCACATCTTCCCACACTGGAACTGGCTCGACGGACAGGACATCGACCTCTGGTGCTACTACAACAATGCCGACGAGGTGGAACTGTTCATCAATGGTCGCTCGCAGGGAGTGAAGTCAAAGGCCGACAGCCATCAGTATCATCTAATGTGGCACGTCAAGTTCGAGCCGGGCGAGGTGAAGGCTGTGGCACGCAAGGACGGCAAGGTCGTTGCCGAGAAGACAATCCACACGGCTGGTGCTCCAGCACAGTTGCGCCTCACTTCCGACCGCGCCCACTTCGGCAACAATCCTAATGGCGACAACCTTGCCTTCATCACCGTTGAGGTGCTCGACAAGGACGGCAATCTCTGCCCACGAGCCGAGGACCAGGTGTTCTTTGAGGTCGAGGGTGGACGCATCGTAGGTGTCGACAATGGCAATCCCATTTCCATGGAACGCTTCAAGGACACTAAGCGCAAGGCGTTCAACGGTCGTTGCCTCGTTGTCGTTGCCACCGATGGCGGCAATGTCACACTGAAGGCAAAGGGCTATCAGTTGACAGGAAGTTCGGTAGAAATAAAAAAATAAATTATATAAAAACAATGAAAAAACTATTATCAACAGCTTTATTTGCTGCCACATTCTCCGCAGTCTGTGCGCAGCCTTCACCCCTCCCCAGGGAGGGGCAGGGGGTGGGCACCTACCTCGACCCCAACGCTCCTTTGGAGTCAAGGGTGCAGGACGCACTCTCGCGCATGACCATTCACGAGAAGGTGCAGCTGCTTCATGCGCAGAGCAAGTTCACATCAGCCGGTGTGCCACGACTCGGCATTCCAGAACTGAAGATGTCTGACGGACCTCATGGATGTCGTGCAGAGATAGAGTGGAACTCATGGAACTATGCCAACTGGACCAACGACTCCATTGTGGCTTTCCCGTCACTCACTTGCCTCGCCTCGACATGGAACCGCGACCTCGCACGCCTCTATGGCGACAAGGTGAGCGAGGAATTTGCATATCGCGAGAAGGATGTCATGCTTGGTCCTGGAACAACCATAGCCCGCTGCCCATTCAACGGTCGCAGCTTCGAGTATATGGGTGAGGACCCTTATCTCGCAGGTGAGATGGCAGTGCCTTACATTCAGGGTGCACAGAATAACGGAGTGGCATGCTGCCTGAAGCACTTTTTCCTCAACAACCACGAGGTGAACCGCATGACGGTCAACGTAAACGTCTCTGAGCGCGCCGTGGAGGAAATCTATCTCCCTGCCTTCGAGAAGTGCGTCAAGGAGTCGGGACTGTGGACTATGATGGGTTCCTACAACAAGTGGCTCAACGTACACTGCTGTCAGAATGACTCGTTGCTCAACGGCA
>JBJEAS010000145.1:0-27754 GCA_051869235.1 Prevotella sp. | reverse complement strand
GAATGAGGAGTGAGGAGTGAGGAGAGAGGAGTGAGGAGTGAGGAGAGAGGAGTGAGGAGAGAGGAGAGAGGAGTGAAATATGTTCGAGCATTGGTTCGCGGCAGTGCGGTATTCTCTCTCCTCACTCCTCACTCCTCTCTCCTCATTAATACATCGTTGAACCGCCAACAGGAGCGTGGCTTTGGAGAGTTGGCTCTTGTGGTAACCATATTTGGCATAGCGGATGGGGCTTACTGTCAAAACAATGTGGACATCAGGATTGACGGAAGCGAGAACATTGGCAGCCTGCATAATGTAGTCGGCACACTCGTCGACGGTGAGTTCCTCCTCCTGAAACAGTCGTGCAGGACGTTTCTGGCAGTTGTCAACAATCTCACCCGTCTCCTTCAACCGATAGACATGGTTTGTACCAAGGGTAAAGAACACTACTCTCGGAGCAAAATGCCCCACTCCATTGTCTTCACTTACAAGTCGCTCCACCGTATGCAGAATGCTTGCAGGATTATACATCACGCCAAAGGGGTTGACTATGGCACGGAACTTGTTGTCAACAAACCGCTGTCCTATGTTGGCGGCGAAACAGGAGCCAACGAAGAGCATCTGCTCCATTGGCTCAATCTGAAACGAGGGTCGCTCGATGTCTACTATTGTCCTAAACTCCATATTATTAAATTGAAAGTTTCCCACCCTTTAATATTCAGTAAGGGTAAACTATTACTTCAAAATATTCAGCTCTTTGGATGCGCTGGCTGCTGGGGGTGTGGGCGTCTCGCCCGCACCTCGCCTACGAGGTAATATTTCGGAATTATGCGGTTGATGGTGCGCAAGGTGCGGGCGAGACGCCCACACCCCCAGCCCTTGCCGCCAAATCTTCAACTTCTACTTACTTGTAATCCCCGCTTGCTCAGCGTCATGTCAACAAATCGGGCATTGGCGTTTTGTCGGTTGGCACAGATGGTCTGCTTTATTCGTGCAGCAGCCTCAGGGTCCTTAGCCACCATATAGAGGTAGCCGCCGCCACCTGCTCCCGGCAACTTATAGCCAAGGCAGAGGTCGTCGACGAGCGATGTAATGCGGCGCACCTCGTCGGGGTTTGTCCCGCTGTCGAGCAGTTGGTTCTGTTGCCACGTCTTTCGTACGAGAAGTCCCATCTGCCGGAAGTCCTGCCGCTGAATTGCCTCATACATGTCCATGGTGTGCGACTTCATCTGCCTCAGCAGTTCAAGCTGCGAACTGCTGTTGAGGAACATTCGGCGCACTATCTCTGCCAAGATGGTCTTGGCAGTGCGCGTGATGCCTGTATAATAAAGAAGGTGGCAGGAGGCGTATTCGGGTTGCATAAAAATGTCGTCGGGCAACCAACGCACTTGTGGTGTCTGCTGGAATCCTCGGTCGGTCTGCAACAGTTTCACACCACCGAGAACGCCTCCAAACTGGTCTTGCCATCCGCCTCCCGTGGTAAGCATCTGCTCAAGTACGAGGGTTCGCCTACAGATTTCGTTCTTGTCCCACGCCAAAGAACAGAAGTCGTTGACAGCACCGAGCACTGTAGCCGCAAGAATGCTGCTTGTGCCAAGCCCACTACCGGCGGGAATGGCTGAGAGCAGGGTAAGCTCAATGCCACATCCGAAGGTTTCGAGCTGGCTGCGGAGCGAGTCGAAACGCTCGCTGCAGAAGTCGGGCAGGAAGCCTGCCAAGGCGAGGGCGGCCTTGGGAATGGAGAACGGACTGCCGACGTGTGTGAAGTCGGCAAGCTGTTCGTAGGTCTCTATAGTCTCCACTGCACCGAGGTCGATGCTTCGCAACACGATGTGCTGCTCTCTGCTTGGACGAATGTAGGTTTGCAACGGCGGTTGTCCGTTGAGTTCTATCGCCAGGTTCACCACATTGCCGCCTTCCATGAGGCAGTATGGCGGTGTGTCGGTCCAACCGCCGGCAATGTCGATGCGCACTGGGCTGCGCGCCCACACTATCTGGTCGGAATAAACCGCCATTCGCGGCTGTTGTCGCTCTGCACTTACCGTCCCTGTCAGTCCTTCCCTTAGCAACGAAAAAGCCTTGGCTTCCCATGGTGAGCTTGCAGCAGCATCCTGCGTGAGGCCTGACGAGTTAAGCTTCTCAAGTTTTCCCCTGAACATTGCGTCATGCATCCTTGTCATGAGCGGGGCGTCGTCGGGCAACGGCTCTGGCATGGCAATGTTCATGCCGTGAAACTCCTGTGCAACATTGTCGAGGTCGAGCTGGTAGAAAACGCTGTGGCGATGGTTGGCTGCCAACAGAGGCCAGTTCTCCTTGCGGAAGGCACAACGCTGGGCAAAGAGACGGCGAAGGTTGGCACGGTCGGAGATTTCCTCGGCAGAGAGGAAGGCCTCGCTGTTGGTGTCGTGGCTGGCAAATGTATTCGCCGTGTTCTGGGTTAGAAGCATAGCCTTCAAAATCTCTCCCATCTCCTCGCGTCGCAATGGGTCGGCGCTTACTATTGGGAACATCTTGGTGCGCTGAAGGTCGCCGCTGAACTTGTCGTCAATATGATACGGACGAAGCACGAAACTGTCGTCGCCTATCGGCACAATGTCGATGCACTGACCTGCAACGAGGGTGAGATTCCAGTCGTTTTCAGGAACACCGGTTATTACGTTGTCGTGACTCAACGTCCACCGACTTCCAACATGGCTGTTTTCTATCCACAGATTGGTATTCTCAGCCTTTATCTTCACATCGACGCGGGCATTTTGGACAAAGATGGAAGGATGCGGCTTATGCCCATGGTGACGAATCTCGCGTTGGTCGTTGATGATGTTCTGTATGGCGAGTGTGGAGCTTATCATCTCGCGTGTTGTTCCGAAATGGTAGAACTCACCACCAGGCAGAGGCAGTATTGCAACGGAAAGCTGCTTCAGCTCAGGCTCGTCGATGAGCGGGTCACTGCCCACCGAGCACCCGAACTCTGAATAAAGGTCGTATTCCTTCATGCTGCCGTCGTCGTGCTTGGAATGTTTGACGAGCATTTCAACGGCACGGTCGCTGAGCATCCAAACACCGATGTCGGTAAGATAGTAGTTCGACTGCAACAGCTCGTTGAGCATCTCCACCGAAGGCTTCTGCAACATGCGTTTAAGGACGGAAGGCGTGGAGCGGTCGGAGACGAACACGCCATGGTCCTTGGCTATTGACGAATCGAGCCAAAGCCCGAAGCAGACAATGTCGGCATCGGGCACAGGCGGCAGTTGGCGAGCGGCACGAATGTAGACGTCGCCGCTGACCACCATGGTATGGATATTGTCGGGGGCAAGGTTCATAAGCCGTTCGTAGAGCGGCAGTTGCAGATGTAGCAGGTCTTGCGACAGACGTTGTCCTATCTCCCATCGAAAAACGGGTACAGGAGTGAGTATCTTGCCTGATGGAGCATAGGAAGGCAAGCGTCGACTTTGTCCGCCGGCATGCAGCAATATGCGCTTCTCGCTTCCTATCCATTGGTTGAAAGGAGTGGCGGGAGCCTCGCTGCGGTGGCACTCTTCGAGCAGCCACGTCGTGCCGCCTCCACTGCCAAGACGATGCCCTACGGGGTCGCTGGTACAGAAAAACTCGTCACGGCTTTCGCCCGTGACATCATGGAAACTATTCACCAAGTTAGGTGGCAAAGACAATAACTTTTTCATTCTGCAATAGGTTAAAACAGCCTTTTAGGCATAAATTTTGCGCAAAGTTAAACAAAATTTCGGAAATAACTTGTCTGTTTAAATAAAATGTTGTACTTTTGCGTACATTAATTACTATTACCACCAATAATATGGACAATAAAGGACTACTTCCCAAGAAAGACAATGGCATACTGACGAAGGACGGAGTGAGCTTCCTCATTCCCTTCATCTTGATTACAACCTGTTTCGCCCTTTGGGGCTTTGCCAACGACGTGACCAGCCCAATGGTGAAGGCATTCTCGAAAATATTCAGAATGAATGTCACCGAAGGGGCTATGGTTCAGGTGGCATTCTATCTTGGATATTTCGTAATGGCATTCCCCGCCGCCCTGTTCATTCAGCGCTACACATTCAAGGCGGGTGTGCTCATCGGCCTTGGAATGTATGCAGCAGGAGCCTTGATGTTCATTCCTGCAAAGGAAATAGGACTGTACTTCCCGTTCCTCATAGCATACTTCGTAATGACCTGCGGTCTCTCGTTTCTTGAGACCAGCTGCAACCCATTCATCTACTGTATGGGAAGCGAGGACACGGCGACCCAACGACTGAACCTTGCACAAGCCTTCAACCCAGTGGGTTGTCTTGCCGGATTGTGGGTTGCCATGCAGTTCATTCAAGCCAAGATGAGTCCCATGGACACCATAACCCGCAACAGCCTGACGGAAGAACAGTTCAATCTCGTCAAGGAGCATGACCTCAGCGTACTAATACAGCCATATGTCTTCATAGGAGCCTTGATTGTACTACTCCTGGTGCTGATAAGAGTGACGAAGATGCCAAACAACGGCGACACACACAGTGGGAAACCACTGATGAAGTCGCTTAACGAGCTGGTGAGGGTGAAGAACTATCGCGAGGGAGTCATTGCACAGTTCTTCTACATCGGAGCGCAGGTGATGTGCTGGACATTCATCATTCAGTATGGCACCCGTGTGTTCATGAACGAGGGAATGGACGAAAGGGCAGCCGAGATAATGTCGCAGAAATACAACATTGCTGCTATGGTGCTCTTCACAGCCAGCCGCTTCATCTGCACATGGTTCCTAAAGTACATTCAGCCGGGGAGGCTACTCTCCATACTTGCCATCGTAGGAATTTCAGCGGTGGCGGGAGTGGTGCTCTTCACCGACCGCAACGGCCTCTATTGCCTTGTTTTGGTCAGCGGTTGCATGTCGCTCATGTTCCCTACAATCTACGGCATTGCGCTTCGCGGACTTGGCGACAACGTGAAGGTTGGCGGAGCAGGCCTCATAATGTCCATACTTGGAGGTTCGGTGTTCCCGCCGATTCAAGCTGCAATCATTGACTCTGGCATCAGTTTCAACGGGCTTCCTGCCACAAACCTGTCGTACCTCATTGTTCTCGTTTGCTTCATTGTTGTTGCAGTTTATGGTCACAGGTCGTTTGTAAGACACAACATTACGGGCAAATATTAAGCCACGAATCAAAACAAAAGTTAAATACATGCACTTTTATGGTTTTCCCATGCAAGGTTTCGGCAGAAAGTTGTTTACTTTGCAGAGTAATATAAGAAAAAAAATAAAAAAATGAAGAAATTTACATTTATCGCAATCATCGGCTGCATCATGGCGGCAATGTCTTTCACATCATGCAACTCTGACTCCGACAACTCTTATCAGGGACTGACGGCAGCAGAGATTCAGCAGTGCTTCCTCGCAACAAGAGGGTCATATTCGGGCAAAATTATCTATAAAGCGGAGAACAAGGCAAACGTCAACGACAAGACCGACACACTGGACGTAAGTTGGAGCATCATGACCGACAGCACCATGACCATCTACAACTTCCCTGTCAGCACCTTGGCTGAGAGCATCACAAACAACGACGACCTGAAGTCTGCCATAGCACAGTTGCCTCCAAGAACTTTGGATTGTGCCATCTCATACGTTTACGTTACTCCTATACAGTTCCTCATTGGTCCCAACAACATTGACTACGAACTGGAGTACGGCGGCTCAACACACAAGGTTCAGTTCCGTTTCTATTGGAACAACTACTCCTTCGCCCAGTATGTCGCTTCAGCCGACCATCCGATGGAAATGCAGATTTGGACAGCAGCCCTTTATGTTGACGACAACCAGACGTCATACGGCATAACGCCAAGTTCGCCTGTACAATTCTTCTTCTATACAGAAAAGAAATAACATTACCCCTATAATACACTAATCGACATCCAAATTGTAAAACAAGAAAAGGGTGGTTTGAGCGTGAGCTTCAACCACCCTGTTTTTTTTGTAGGGGAAGTTAAAGAAGTTAAGGAAGTTATTGTTTCTTTTTATTTCTCAATACAATCAGCAGCACTATGACCGCAAACAGTATCGCGTATGAGGCGTAGGCTATGCGCTCGGTGACATCTACTGTCGTCGGGAAGAACGAAAGCTGCACGGTGTGCTTGCCAGGGGCAACCCTTATGGCGCGCAGAATGTAGTTCACACGACCTACCTCAACGTCCTTGCCATCCACCGTGGCAGTCCAACCTGGATAATAGTTCTCTGAGAACACCACTACTCCACCCTTTTGGCTTTCCACCTCGTAGGTAAGCTGATTTGGCTCGTATTCCGTTATCTTCACAAGGCTTGTTCCCTCCTGAGTCATGCCCTCGCCGACGATGTCCTTGAAACGCTTGTCGGCAACGGCTTCGTGGCGAAGGTCTATCTTGCCTACAAGGTCGAGCTCGGCATTGGCATTGTCGACATAAGTCACCTTGTCGACGAGCCACGCGTTGCCCAAGGCGTATGGATTCTGCACCGGGACGGTCTGTCCTCCCTCCAAGGGCAAGATGAAATACTTGGTGTTGAGCATATTCAATACGGGGAAGATGCTGTCGCCAGGCACACGCGTCATGTCGCCCTGTGCATCGGCAATGGCAGGATAGAGTTTCTGCATTTCCTTGGAAATGTAGGCGTCTATCACCTCCTGATAACGGCGCAGCTTTGCCGGATGATAGCCTCCGATGCTCTTCAGATAGTACGACGTCTCGTTCTCGTTGAACGTATTGGACGCAAGGTTCAAGACGCGATAGTCGAGAGAAGTGTCGCGGAGAATCTGGTCCTCGGTGGCGGTCTTCTGAATAGGCTGGTCACGCTGGCTCTTCTCCACAAACATTCCGTCGTTCAGATAGCGTTTGTTGACAGACCAAAGGTCGACAAGACTTATCACTGCAATGATGGTGACAAGCCACACCTTCTTCATCTTTCCACGAACATAAAGATAGAGCAGGACACAGCCAGCACAAATGATGAACAACGAGCGACGGCAGTCGGCAGTGAACATCGCCTCGCGCATCTCGGTAAGATTGTTCAGCAGCGGTTGAAGCTGGTCGGCAGGGAATTGGCTCAAGGCACGCATCTCAGAAGAAGATACATAGTCGAAAATTCCTGGGAAGAACATGAACAACAGGCAGGCTCCACCCGTGACGACGAAACTTGCTACAACAAACTTCAATTTCTTTTGCAGAATCTCAGGTTCGTCGACAATCTTCTTCAAGGCAAGCATAGCCAAGAGAGGAATGGTGAACTCGGCAATGACAAGAATCGATGCTACGGTGCGGAACTTGGCATACATCGGAACATAGTCGAGGAAGAAGTCGGTGAAAGGCATGAAGTTGCGACCCCACGACAACAGTACAGAGAGAATGGTGGCAACGAGAAGAGCCCACTTCATAGGTCCAGTGACGATGAAGAGACCTAAAATGAAGAGGAACATGACGAAAGCTCCTACATAGACCGGTCCGCTTGTCCCCGGCTGCTCACCCCAGTATTGTCCTATCTGCTGATAGATGGGCAGATAGGTGTTGTCGGCATGCTCCATTGCCACTTCGTTCATCACCAAAGGCATTGAAGCTCCACCTTTTGCATTCGGAATCAGCAGAGTCCAAGTCTCGTCTACTCCGTAGCTCCACTGGGTTATGTAGTCGCGGTCGAGCCCGCTGTTTGTCTGATTTGCAGAGTTCTTCTTCACAAGTTCGCTCTTGCCACGCATCGACTCCTTACTGTATTCCCATGTGTGGTAGAGATTTGACAGATTGATGCAGATGCCAATGACGGCAGCCGCAGCGCACACGGCAGTAGCCTTGGCAAAATGTGCAAGCTGCTTCTTGCGAATGGCGTCGACAAGATAAGCAACAATCATGGCAAGAATGATGAACAGATAATAGTATGTCATCTGTACATGGTTTGCCTGAACCTCAAGGGCGGCAAAAATGGCAGTCACGACAAAGCCCCAAAGGTATTTGCCACGATAGGCCAACACCACGCCCGCTATCATCGGAGGCAGATAAGCCAACGCCATGACCTTCCAATAGTGGCCTGCTGCTATGATGATGAGGAAATAGGTGCTGAAAGCCCACACTATGGAACCCAATGCTGCAAGCAGCTGACGGAAGTCGAAGGCTCGGAGCAGTATGTAGAATCCCAAAAGATAGGCGAAGAGATACCACACATAGTCAGGCAGCCAAAGATGATAGGCATTAGCCACTTGGTCGAGCACCTTGCCACTACCGTAGGCTGGAGCCATCTGGTAGGTTGGCATTCCACTGAATAGCGAGTTGGTCCAGCGTGTTGTCTCACCAGTGCGCTGACGGTATTCCGACATTTCCTGTCCCGCACCCTTTCCCGCTGCAGAGTCATGACGATAGAGAATCCTTCCCTCTGTGTCGGCAGGGAAGAAATAGGCAAACGCCAAGACTGCAAAAAGTATCACTGCCAAGATGTCTGGCAGACATTTCTTTAACGTGTTCATTTGCTTTTTATTGATTTATCGCCGCAAAGTTACAAAGAAAAATGAAGAATGAAGAATGAAGAATGAAGAATTGCAGTAAAAAAGACGTTTTTCACAAATAATTATATTACCTTTGCAGAAACATTTACTTTTTTAAGATGAAAATAGGTATAATCATTGCGATGGACAAGGAGTTTCGTCGCATCAGCGAACTGGTTGACGACATGAAGGTAGAGGGCGACGCGAACTGGTCGTTCACCACAGGACAACTGGGTGGCAACGAGATTGTGATGCACCAATGCGGAATAGGCAAAGTGAATGCTGCCATTGGGGCTACGGAACTAATCAGACGCTATTCTCCACATCTTATAATCTCTACAGGATGCGCTGGAGGCGGACAGACCTCGATGGAAATACAAGATGTGGTGGTTAGCAGCGAGCTTGCCTATCATGACGTTTATTGTGGAGAAGCGATGGGCAAGTCTGTTTATGGACAAGTGCAAGGAATGCCTGCCCGCTTCAAGTCGCCGACAGGACTTGTGGAGAAGGCGTTGAGCCTCAACGGCGAAGTGACTTCAACGATTCATTCGGGACTCTTCGTAACAGGCGACTGGTTTGTTGACTCACAGGAGAAGATGCGCTCTATCATATCTCTCTTCCCAGAGGCAGTGGCGGTAGATATGGAATCGGCGGCAATAGCACAGACTTGCCATGTATTCGGCGTTGACTTCATCTCGTTCCGCGTCATCAGCGACATTCCACTGAAGGACAACCAGGCATCGCAATACCACAACTTTTGGGACACCATAGCCGACAACTCTTTCGAGACGACTCGACGATTCCTTGAGAAAATAACAAATAATTAGGAGTTAAAGAAGTTAAAGACATATGCTTTAATCTTGAAGGAAGCGTAATAACTATTGCCTTTGACTCCCTTAACTACTTTAACACCTTGGACTACACTAAAAAAAATATCAATAATAAATAATGGAAAAAATAGCAAGTTTCACGATTGACCACGAACGACTGTTGCGTGGCATCTACGTTTCAAGAAAAGACAAAGTGGGCGACGAGTGGGTCACCACCTTCGACATCAGAATGAAGGAGCCCAACCGCGAGCCTGTTCTCCACCAAGGAGCAATTCACACCATAGAGCATCTTGCCGCAACATTTCTTCGCAACGATGCTGAATGGAAGGACAAAATAGTATATTGGGGACCAATGGGTTGCCTCACAGGCAACTACCTGCTGATAAAAGGCGACTTGAAGAGTGCAGACATCGTCGACCTGATGCGGCGCACGTTCCGTTTCGTTGCTGAGTTTGAGGGCGACATTCCAGGAGCTGCTCCACGCGACTGCGGCAACTGGCTGCTCCACGACCTGCCAATGGCACGCTATGAGGCAAGGAAATACCTCACCGAGGTGCTCGACTGCATTAAGGACGAGAATCTGGAATATCCAAAACCATCGGAAGGAGATAAAAGGAGATAAAAGAAGATAATTAGCTCGCACAGGGAGCGATATCTTCTTTTAACTCCTTATTTATTCCGAAAATATGTCATTTGCAAAACCCGAAACTTAGTTTCCAAGCAACGGAATACGATAGCCGATAGAGAATGTTATGACGCTGTTGCGCATCTTGTCCACTTCCTTCGAAATGTTGTTGAGACCAATGTTATAGCGGAGGTCGAGAATCACATCCTCCGACTCATACGATATGCAGAGCGGAATGGTAAGGTCGTTGCGCTTGTAATCGTCAGTGACAGTATCGCTCAACTTAAGATAGCGGTCTTCACCTTCGCCAACCTCCTTCAGTGTACTGGAAGGACGGTCGTAGCGGTAGTATTTCTCCGTCTGGTTGGTCTGCCTGTTATAGTCGCCTACCATATAGTTGAACGACTGCTTTGCCGTGAGAAGCCTTCCAAACTGTATGCCTGCACCGATTGAGAATCCCTTCACGATGTAGGCATGTAGCATCAGCGGCACCTGAAGATAATGCAAGTCGGTGTTGTAGCGCGAGAACTGGGCAAACCTCACGACACCGTCCTTCTCACTTCCCGCAACGTGGAAGTCCTTGAACTTGGAGCCTTGCAGCGAGTACTTGGCTCCTGCCGTTAGGCTGAGTCGCGAGAGAACCATGTACTCAAGGTCAAACCCAGCCTCCACAGCGGGTTTCCATCGATTTCCCACCTCTTGTTGTACACCATTGAAATTCAAGTCGATGTAGTCGTTGGTAAGCTGAGTTATGGAAAAGCCAACTCGCGGAATCAACGACAACTGCCCTGCCCTACCCTGGGCATTGGCTTCCACTGCGAACAAAGCCACAATGGCAAAGATAAGACTACGCATCTTCATAAACCTAAGATTTATTTGCCTTTTTACGTTCATTATGGTCGAGGATAATCTTGCGCATACGCATGCTCTTCGGAGTAACCTCAACGAGTTCGTCCTCCTTGATATACTCCAGGGCTTCTTCAAGCGAGAGCACAGTGCGGGGAACGATGCGCGCCTTGTCGTCAGAGCCACTGGCGCGGGTGTTGGTAAGCTGCTTTGCCTTGCAGACATTTATTACGAGGTCGTTGTCATGAACATGCTCGCCCACTACCTGACCCATGTAGACATCGTCGCCTGGATCGATGAAGAATTTTCCTCTATCCTGCAGTTTGTCGATGGCATAGGCATAGGCATTGCCAGTCTCCAAAGCTATCATTGAGCCGGCAACACGACGAGTGATGTCGCCTTTATAAGGTTGATACTCCTTGAAGCGATGTGCCATGATAGCTTCGCCCTGCGAAGCCGTGAGTACATTGGTGCGCAAACCGATGATGCCTCGCGAAGGGACATCGAACTCAATGTTTACGCGGTCGGCTTGCGACTCCATTGAAGTCATCTCACCCTTGCGTCGAGTCACCATGTCAATCATCTTCGAGGCAAACTCCTCCGGCACATTGATTGTAAGTTCCTCGATAGGCTCACATTTCTGTCCGTTGAGTTCCTTGTAAATCACCTGTGGCTGACCAACCTGCAGCTCATAGCCCTCACGGCGCATTGTCTCGATGAGCACCGAGAGATGCAGCACGCCACGTCCGCTGACAATCCACTTGTCTGTAGAGTCCTCAAACTGGGTCACTCGAAGTGCAAGGTTTTTCTCAAGCTCTTTTTGCAGACGGTCGTTGATATGGCGGCTTGTGACGTATTTTCCCTCTTTTCCGAAGAAAGGTGAGTCGTTGATGGTGAAGAGCATCGACATCGTAGGCTCGTCGATGGCTATTGGCGGCAGCGGCTCTGGATTTTCGAAGTCGCAGATTGTATCGCCAATCTCAAACTTCTCCAGGCCAATGATTGCGCAAATGTCTCCACTCTGCACCTGTTGTGTCTTCTTGTGTCCCATACCCTCGAAGGTGTGCAACTCCTTTATCCTGGTCTTCTCTATGGTTCCGTCGCGATGCGAGATGCTTATGTTCTGTCCCTCCATCAGTGTTCCACGATGTACACGTCCTACGGCTATTCGTCCTGTATAGCTTGAATAGTCGAGCGACGTGATGAGCATCTGCGGTGTTCCCTCGATTACTCTTGGAGCCGGAATTACCTCAACGATTTTGTCAAGCAGATAAGTGATGTTGTCGGTCGGTTTGTTGAAATCCTCACTCATCCAACCGTTCTTTGCCGAACCGTAAACCACAGGGAAGTCGAGTTGGTCTTCCGTGGCATTGAGGGAGAACATAAGGTCGAATACCATTTCGTACACTTCCTCTGGACGGCAGTTTGGCTTGTCCACCTTGTTCACCACGACAATAGGCTTTAGTCCTATCTGCAGAGCCTTCTGCAGCACGAATCTTGTCTGCGGCATCGGACCTTCGAAGGCATCGACGAGCAGCAGACAACCGTCTGCCATGTTCAGGACACGTTCGACCTCTCCTCCGAAGTCGCTGTGTCCCGGCGTGTCGATGATGTTTATCTTTACTCCTTTCCAATTTATCGAAACGTTCTTTGACAGAATGGTTATACCACGTTCGCGTTCCAAATCGTTGCTATCCAATACTTGTCCGCTAAGGTCCTGACCCTCGCGGAACAAATTTCCTGCCAACATCATCTTGTCGACAAGAGTAGTCTTGCCGTGGTCGACGTGGGCAATGATTGCTATATTTCTAATGTCTTGCATCTTTTTTCCCTTATTTTTTCCCTAATCCTATAATAATAATCCCGCAAGCCGATGTGGTCTGCGGGATTATGTACTTTTCGGCTCCTAAATTATTTACGGAGACCAAGAGCCTTGATGATGGCACGATAGCGGTTGATGTCGCGGTCGTAGAGGTAGTTGAGAAGCGCACGACGCTTACCTACCAGCTGTGTCAGAGCTCTTGCAGTAGTATAATCTTTACGGTTCTTCTTAAGATGTTCCGTCAAGTGGGAAATACGGTATGAGAACAATGCTATCTGGCTCTCAGCAGAACCAGTATCAGTGTTAGACTTTCCGTACTGTCCAAAGATCTCTTGTTTTTTTGCCTGATCTAAATACATAGATTTGAATTAATTAATGAATTTATTTTGTTATTTTGCTAAAATGCGGGTGCAAAGGTACGAAGAAAAATGAAGAATGAAGAATGAAGTTTGAAGAAATTGACAGCCAGGCATCTGATTTAACGTTTTTTATCAGCTATCTCCCCCAATGGCTTCATCACGAAGTCTCTTTCGTGCATCAATGGGTGCGGAATCTTCAGGTCGGGCTCATCTATCTCAACATCGTCGTAAGTCAAGATGTCGATGTCGATTATCCTGTCATGATATTCTCTGTCGATAGACTTCTTCATTCTGCCCATTTCCCTCTCTATGCTCTTCGTAGCTTCCAGCACTTGCCGAGGCGAAAGGCATGTGGAACAGCAAACGGCTGCATTGACAAACATGTTTTCAGACTCGAATCCCCACGGCTCTGTAACATACAGAGTTGACTGGCGCTCCACAGTGCCAACCAACTCTGCTATTCTCCTTATAGCCTCATGGATGTTCCTTTCCTTGTCGCCAAGGTTAGAACCGAGACTAAAAAAGACCTTGCTGTATTGTTTCATCAGTCGTCGAGAATGAGCAATGCATCGCCATAACAACCAAACTTGTATCCATGCTTTACAGCCTCGTTGTAGGCATGCATCACGATGTCGTAGCCTCCGAAGGCTGCCGTTGCCATAAGCATCGTCGACTCGGGATGATAGAAATTGCTTATCATGCTGTTTGCCAGTCCGTATTCGTAGGGAGGGAATATGAATCTGTTGGTCCAACCGTCATACTCCTTTAGCTGTCCGTCGGTGCTGACAGCTGTCTCGGTAGCGCGGGCTGTCGTTATGCCAACCACGCAGACACGGTGTCCGTTTGCCTTTGCGTCGTTGACGGTGTCGCATGCTTCCTTGCCAATGATTATCTGCTCAGAGTTCATCTTGTGCTTGGTGAGGTCTTCCACCTCTATAGGGTCGAAGCTTCCCAAACCGCAGTGGGCAGTAATGAAGGCTTTGTGAATGCCGCGAATCTCCATTATCTTCATCACCTCGCGGCTGAAGTGCAGACCCGAGGTTGGTGCAGTGACAGCACCCTCGTTCTTGGCATAGATGGTCTGGAAGTTCTCCATGTCGTCGGCAGTGGCAGGGCGGCGGTCGATAATATAGCGTGGCAGTGGTGCCTCACCCAGGCCAAAGAGTTCAGCCTTGAACTCGTCGTGCGGACAATCGTAGAGGAAACGCAGCGTGCGTCCACGGCTTGTAGTGTTGTCGATGACTTCGGCAACCATTGGTCCATCTTCTTCAAAGAAGAGCTTATTGCCTATCCTTATCTTTCGTGCGGGTTCCACCAGCACATCCCATAGCCGCTGCTCGCGGTTCAGTTCACGCAGGAGGAACACCTCAATCTTGGCGTCGGTCTTTTCCTTTGTGCCGTAAAGGCGTGCCGGGAACACCTTCGTGTCGTTGAATACGAACACATCACCCTCGTCGAAATAGTCCACCACATCGCGGAAAGTCATGTATTCCTTTGTGTCGTCACCGTCTTCGTCCTTTTTGAACATCTCAATCTTCTGACTCTTGCGGTGAATTACCATCAGTCTACATTCGTCGCGATGGTAGACCTTCTCTACCACATTGCCGTCGTCGTCGGTGAACTCGATGCATGGAGGCTCAAGTGCCACCTGCTCTTCAGGCAATCTAAACTTAAATTGTGACAGTTTCATATATTATTCTTTTTTATAATCTTCATTAATTGACGACTAATCTGAACAACCAACTCGTCAACTTAAGAATCAACTTGTCAACTCGTCAACTTGTCAACTTGTCAACTTGTCAACTCGTCAACTCGTTTACTTGTCAACTCGTCAACTCAATATTCTGCTTTTCAAGCCATGCGGGAAAGTCGTCGAGAGTGACACAGTCCTCAATGCGGACTTCTCCGAGCCTTGTTCTACACAATGCCGTAAGATATGCGCCACTGCCCAATGCCTCGCCTATGTCGCGTGCCAAGGCTCTGATGTATGTTCCTTTGCCGCACACCACCCTAATGCCCAACAGCATCTTCTCCGGGTCGAACGAAGTGATTTCCAGTTCGTTAATCTTCAGAGTCTTAGGCTTCAGTTCCACTTCGTTGCCCTTTCTCATCAGCTTGTAAGCCCTGTGTCCGTCGACCTTGCATGCCGAGTAGGCTGGCGGTATCTGCTGTATTTCACCAACGAACCGAGGCAATGTCTGTTCTATCAGCTCGCGAGTGATGTGGCTTGTAGGGAACTTTGCGTTCTCCTCATGCTCCATGTCGTAGCTTGCCGTGGTGGCTCCAAGTTGCAGCATGGCTGTGTATTCCTTAGTGTGATACTGAAGGCGTTCTATCTCCTTGGTCTTACGTCCAGTGCAGAGAATCAGCACTCCAGTGGCAAGAGGGTCGAGTGTTCCTGCATGACCTGTCTTGACGCGCTTTACGCCCATTTTCTGCGAAATGAGGAACCTGACGCGAGCCAAAGCTCCGAAGCTCGACATTCCGTACGGCTTGTTCAGATGTATTACTTCTCCTTCTACGAAATTCATCCTAAACCGTAAATCAAAGTTAATACTCCTGCAATAGCGCAATAGATGCCGAAATAAATCAGCTTGCCTTTCTTCACGATGTTTATCATCCATTTGCACGCCAGGCAACCGGAGACGAAAGCAGCCAAGAAGCCCACTGTAAGCGGCAAGACATCAATGCCTCCGAAAGCTTCCTCGCCCTTCAGACCTTTCACCACATCGAGCAGTGCCTCGCCAAGGATGGGAGGAATGACCATAAGGAACGAGAATTGTGCCAAGGTCTCCTTCTTGTTTCCAAGCAGCAAGCCCGTGGCTATGGTACTGCCTGATCGCGACAGACCCGGCATCACGGCACATGCCTGTGCCAAACCTATGATGAATGCGTCACGCAGACTTATCTTCTCCTTCCGACGTGGCTTGGCGTAATAGGAGAATGTGAGCAACATTGCCGTAAGGAGCAACATGGCGCCCACTATGGCAAGTCCTGATCCAAAAACATCTTCCACATAGTCCTTGAAGAATACTCCTACAATGCCGACAGGAATCATCGACACAACGATGTTTATGACATACTTCGTCTCCTCGTTGAGCTGCCACTTGAACAACCCGCGGAAAATCCAGTCTATCTCCTTCCATAGTATCACGAGGGTGCTCAGCACCGTGGCAACGTGTACTGCCACCGTAAAGGCGAGGTTTTCCTCTCCCTCTATGCCAAAGAACTCTGAGCCTATGGCAAGATGTCCACTACTGCTCACCGGCAGATATTCCGTCAGGCCTTGAACAAGACCCAAGATCAAAGCTTCAATCCAACTCATGCCTTCGGTTTTCTAATAACAGCATAAATCATCGACACAAAGCCAAAGAGGCATACGGCAGGTGCCAGTTTAATGCGGCGGGCACTGAAGATGTCGGGGTCGTAGTTAGCCTCTGTAGACCCCGAGCCACTCATCAAGATAAAGCCAACGACAACTATTGCCATGCCTATGGCAAGCAAAATGTAGTTCATTCGGTCAAATGCGAAATTCTTCTTATCCATTAATTTTAATTTTTAATTTTAAGTTTTGAATTTTGAGTTATTGCTCTGTGAGCAATTTTCAATTATTCAATTCTGAATTGATTAATCGCAACGAAGCGAGAATAATTCAAAATTACTAATTACTAACTCTTAATTATTAGATTTTGATTAAAAATCAAATCTTATACAACTCCCCAGCCGTCATTCGCAGATAACGATTGAGCGAGAAGAACGAGCACAAAGCAGTGATTATCAGTCCAAAGCAGAACACCGACGTCCCTACGATGGTGAGGTCAACCCAGCTAATCACATTGAGTATTGCAGGCTCGAAGTTCGTCAGCCAATAAACTCCGCCGCCAAGGGCACAACAAGCAAGAATCGCCGCTATCAGTCCGACACCCATCATGCTGCGCATGAATGGACGGCGAATGAAGCTCCACGAGGCTCCTACAAGCTTCATGGTGTGAATGATGAAACGACGCGAATAGATGCTAAGGCGCACCGTGTTGTTAATGAGCGAGAACGAGACGCAGGTCAGCAGAACGGCAAGCACAAGCAATATCATGTTTATCTTCTGAAGATTCTTGTTCACCTTGTCCATCAAATCCTCCTGATACGCCACATCGCTTACCTTGGCGTTTGCCTTCAGCTCCTTGGAAATCCATTTAAGCGAGTCGCGGTTGACATAGTCTGCCTTCAGCTGTATCTCAAGGGTTGCTACAAATGGATTGAAGCCGAGAAACTCCGAAGGGTCGGAACCCATTGCCTCCGATTGTTCCTTCTTTGCCTGCTCCTTGCTGATGTAGTCAATGTTGCGTGAATATGGACGGTGGTAGAGGTCACGGCAAAGCAGATGAGCATCGTTGACACTCACTACATCACGCAACATTACCGTCACCGTAAGATTCTCCTTGACGTAGGCGGAAAGGTTGCGCGCCGTCAATACTGAGAATACCACCATTCCCAAAAGAATGAGCACCATGGTGGTGCTTATACATAATGTCAAGACCTGCAATCCATGGCGACTGCGGGTCGATTTACGCTGTTTACCCATTACTTCTTAGACGTAATACACCTAATTTATTTAAAAAACTGTGCAAAGATAGTACAAAAACGAGAGAATTCAAAATATATTTTGTTTTTTTTGTTACCTTTGCACAAAAATAAGCAACAAACAACTCAAAATTCAAAACTCAAAACTCAAAATTAAGGAATATGAGTACAGTTATTTATCCATCACCAATCTTCGGTCCAGTCCACAGCCGACGACTGGGTCTTTCGCTCGGCATCAACCTTCTGCCTGCCGACGGAAAGATGTGCAGCTTCGACTGCATCTACTGCGAATGTGGGTTCAACGCCGACCATCGTCCAAAACAAAAGATGCCCTCGCGTGAGGCGGTGGCGAATGCACTCGAAGCGCAACTGAAGAAGATGCACGACGAAGACCAACAGCCCGACGTGCTCACATTCGCCGGCAACGGTGAGCCTACGTCACACCCCGACTTCGACAACATCATCGACGACACGATAAGACTGCGCGACAAATACTGCCCAAAGGCGAAGGTCTCGGTATTGAGCAATTCTACGTTCATCAGCCGCAAGTCGGTTCACAATGCACTTATGAAGGTTGATAACAACATCCTGAAGCTCGACACCGTAGACCCTATATATATAAATAAGGTGGACAGACCAACGGGGAAATACGACGTGAACGAAATCGTCGAGGGACTAAAGTCGTTCGACGGACACGTCATAATCCAGACTATGTTCATGAAGGGAAACAGCAATGGTGAGTCGGTCGACAACACCGGAGACGAATATGTATTGCCATGGCTTGAAGCCGTGAAGGAAATAAAGCCACAGGAGGTGATGGTCTACACCATAGACCGCGAGACTCCCGACCACGACCTTCAGAAAGCCAGCCACGAAGAGCTTGACACAATACGCGACAGAGTCATTGCCGCCGGCATTCCCTGCATTGCATCATACTGATTCGGGGCGCAAATCCACCAACGACCGTATGTATTCCTCCACCGTCTCGTCTGCGCCGATGTTCAACCGTTGACGCAGACGATATTTCATCATCATGACGCTTCTCACCTCCACACTAAGCAATTCGCTTATCTCTATCGGCGACTGGTCGAGCACCAACAGCATGCAATAGAGTTCCATGCGCGAGCCCATCTTTGGACACGCCCTGCGAAGATTCTTCAGGAAATGGGGATAAACCACCGAGAAGTGCTTATAGAATTCCAGAGGGCTGCCCTTCAGCTTAAAGTCGTGGTTAAGCAACGACGAGTCGTCGGCGATTGAGATGTTCAATAATTTTTGGCTCATCTCCTTTTTCAGCAACGTGTTGTGCTCCCTTTCATTTTCGAGCGAGACGTAGGTCTGTGCCAGTTCCTTTGTCAGCTTCGCAAGTCGCTCGTCGGCAAGCCGTTTCTTCACCTTTGCAAGATGCGAGCGGCTCAAACCCACAACGACCGATGCCACCAGGAGGATTAGCAATGCCGCTGTGACGAAGATGAACATCAGGCTCTTCTGGTGCATCTTTGCACTTTCCAGTTCCAGTTTCATCTCCTTGTTTTCCAGGAAATGCCTCACCAGAACATCGGTCAGTTTTGCCACGGTGACGCGGTTCTCCGTGTCGTTCATCTCTTCGAGATATGCCTTGGCAAAGAGCATCGCCTTGTCGTTGTCGCCCTTTGCCATGTAGTGTGTCATTCCCATTTCGTGGGCTTCAGGAAGGCAAAGGGTCATCGGCATCCTCTGCGATATTGCATAAACCGAGTCGAGAAGGGCCTCCGCCTCCTTTGTATTGCCCTGAGACATCTCGTAGCGTGAGAGTTTATACAGGGCGATGCATTTGTTGCGCTCCGTAGCGCGCTCGGCAACATTCTTCAGCAGTTCCACTCCACGGTCTATGCTGTCCTTGTCGGCAGAGTCGATGAACATTCCGCCCTGAGTCAACTCTATGTCAACCATTCCGCTGTTGTATGGCAACACGTCGACACATTCCTTTGCCTTCTGCAGATAGTGCATGGCAGAGTCCTTCCTCCCCATTGCCTCCATTACCAACCCTTTATAGATATACACTTGTCCCTCTACCATAGGGTTGTTGGTGAACTTCGACGAGTCGGAAATGGCATTCAATGCCTTGTTGGAGTAAATGTTTGCCATGTCGTTAAGCTTCCAGAACAACAGCAGTTCCACCATCGAGTTGTAGTTGTTTGCCGCGCCGAGCAGGTCGTGCTTCTCCTTGGCAAGACTCACAGCCTGCTCAAACAGTTCTATAGCCTTGTTTATCTCACCTTCGCGACGATACATCAAGGCAAGGCAAGACACAAGATACTGCACTCCCGAGGGATTGTTTGAAAGCTCTGCCATCTCCATGCCTTTCTGGAAACATTCCTTAGCCTCCTTCTGACGCGACGACTCGGCAAAATACACACATCCTATATACGAGTTGTCGACGAACTGGTTGTAAGGGCTCTCTCCTTCTGTCGGCATTGCCATAGCCTTGTCGGCACACTCTACGGCACGTTTCTGGTCTTCGGTGCGCGAGAGGGCGTATGCCATGGTGGAATAGAACGTGCGACGGCAATATTTGCCTATAAAGGCGGGCAGATGCGACTCTATGCTGTCGAAACATTCCACGCAACCGTCAGGGTCGCCGGCACTCTGAAACGAGTTCATCATCTGCACCACGGCTTTCGTCATTGTTTTCTCTAACGTATCCACAAGAGCAGTATCGCTTGGAACGGCTATAGAAACTATGCAACTCCTATAACCAGCAATGGCTTCATCAAATCTACCTTCCTTCTGAGCCTTTCGCGCATTCTCCATGTAAACGAAGCACGAGTCGGACAAGGCAGTCGGCTTTCGCCCACCCCTATTGCCAGAATCGTTGCAACCTGCAATCATTGTCACCACGAATGCGGTCAAGACCATTTTGAATATTGTCTTCATTTTAGTTAATTAGTTACTTCTTTTCAACCTCAGCCCTCTTATACGATACGGAAATGTTCCTGCCAAAGTGGGCGTTGATGTCGTTCATCATCTTGCGGAACACTACGCCGTGCGCCGAGGTGTCCTTTAGGTTGTTGTATAAAATGTAGTAGTGTATCATCTCGTGAATCAACACGTCCTCAATCTCCCTTTCGTCGAGGTCATACCTTGAGCTTATCCGAATATGGAAATTACGATACTCCACCCCACCCAGCATCTTTCTGTGCCTCACGAAGTGGAGTCCTCCCAACGAAGTGCGGGCATTGCCGACGGCTATGGGCAGCTCAGGCAACTGTCCGTCGAACATCAGTCTGTTGAACTCGTCGAAGTTACGTTTCAGGAAATCCACCGTTGGTTTCATCGTACACACTCTGTCATTGGAATTATCACACCGCCAGTTGGCATTTTCGTCCACTCGCCTTTGTTAGCATTACTATTGGGTACTGCATATTCGTGTGCTTTTAACGTATTTCATCGTATGCCACCATCTCCACACCACGATATACTACATATACCTTGTGGAGCCGTGTGTGACCGATGTTGTCGTTCACGTTCATTGTCTCGGCATAGCGGCATACCTGTGCCTCTGCCTGCTTAACGGCTGCCTTTACTTCTGCTTCCGTTGCATCGCTCTTCAGATATTTCAGTTCGATGATGTACGAATGTTCCATATCCTTGTAAATCTCGCATCGGGGACGGAGGAACACGTCGGCATAGCCGTTCTGGTTGTCAAGCTCGGATATTGGACGATAGTAGCAGCAGAGACTTGTTAAGGCGAGAGTATAGCCATGCACGAACGACTCGCCCTTCTGGCGGTCGCGCTGAGAGGCAAAGGTATATATGCTGTCGGCGATAAACTGGAAGAAAGACTTGAACTCGCCGTCGTATGCCATATTCTCCTCCAATCGACTCAGCTCATCCATATCGGTGTAGAGTTGGTTGTCATGGTAGTTGTCGAGAAGATATGAATAAACCTGTTCGCGCACGACTTCATTTGGAATGACGAACTTGGGTTTTCCACGATAAAAACCGCCTATAGTCACCATGCCAAAATAGTAGAGCAAACTGAGAAAGTTGTTGCTGTTGGCGATGTCCTCTGCGGGAAAGCCCTCCTTCAGCTCTCCAACAACATAACCTTTCGACACTAATGTCTGGATGATGGAGGCATCATGGGCAAACTCCTTGTCCTTGCGGATGAGCATACGGAGTTTGTTGTAGTCAACACGGATGTTCTCCTCAAGCATCTGCTGAGGCAACTCGCATCCTTCATCTATATATTTAAAAAGGAATGAGAGAACCATGTTTGAATTGTACATCGTTGTCTCGCCGTATGCCTTTAAGGCAAAACAATAGTTATCGTAATATGGCTTCATTATCTCGATGAGTGCATCAATCGTGTGGTTGAATCGATAATGCTGACTATAGTATGTCAGCATCTCGCGTACTTCTTCTTCGGTGAAACCCACCATCTGGTTGAAGCCGTATGCAAGTGAGTAGTTGGTGCCGATGTTGAAACCGCTGGTGAGGTCATCGAGGGTCACAGGACTTACACCAGTGATGAAGACACGCTCTATACTCGAATAAGTGCCGGACTTAATGGTGTCGAAGAAAGTGCGCAGGTAGCCGGTGCCGTGAGTCTCACCCTGATATTCCTTTAGACGGGCGGCGTCGGAGAGGATATGATTGGTGAAGTGGTCATATTCGTCAATGAAGAGATAAATCCTCGCATCCGTCTTGCGGGCTTCCTTGTATAGATGATCAAGCTGTTCCACACAACCGTTCTTCTTGTTCATCTCTTCCTTAATGCCTTTGGGCAGGTACTGCTCATATACATCGCAGAAATAATTGAATTCCGTGTTGCATATCGCATCCAATGCACTACGATAATTGCCCAAGTCGGCATTTACCACCGCAAAGTTGAGATACAGTATGAGATACTTGTTGTGGTTGGGTGTCGGGTGTTGCCCGATATACAGGTCGCCATACAGTCTCTCAAACTTATCTGCGGCATTGATGTCATAGTAATGATGCAGCATCGACATGGTGAGGCTCTTGCCGAAACGGCGGGGCCGGATGAAGAAAAAGTACTTGTTGGCTCTCTCCACCTTTTCTATAAACCTTGTCTTATCTACATAGTAGCAGTTGTCCTCGCGTATATCCACGAAGTTCATCATACCATAAGGTATTCGCTTTGCCTCTTCCTTTACTATTTTCTCGTCCATAACCGTGATGATTATATTGTTCGAGTGCAAAATTACTCATTTTATTTCATTCTTCCAAACAATTCGGACGTTTTTATTAAAGACAGTACAGAGGGTTTGGGTACTGGGGGTGTGGGCGTCTCGCCAGCACCTTGCGCACCATCAGCCGAATAATGCCTCTTGATAATATTACATCTACCCTCTACCCTCTAAATCCCCCCCTCTCCAGGGAGGGGGGCGGGGGTGGGCCAAATTCCCTTATTTTTCCACCATCCAGTCGGAGAGAGTGCGGCGATTGGGGTCGAAATTTATTCCCACCTTCACTATGGGCAAGCCTGAGAGGGCAAACTTCGAGGCGTAGTCCTTGAGGTCTATCTGCCCGATGGCTGCCTCGGCACTCATGTTCAGTTTCAATTCAAACACATAAAGTGCCTTGGCGGTCTTCATCACTATGTCCACTCGGCCAGTAGGCGTGTGTACCTCCACATCCACATATCTGCCGAAGAGGGAGAAGATGACGTAGAGCATCTGCTGGTAATGACCCTCGGAGCTGGCGTTGTCGCAATATGGCACGGTGAGGAGATAAGCCTGAAGGAGGCGGAACATCTCGTCGAGGTTCTCGTTGTATAAGGCTTCATACATATCGCCTACCATTGAGCTTCCCTCGTCGGCATATTCATGCACGTAATTGGGCAGAAGACTTTCCATTAGTCCTGCTTGTATCTCATTGTTAGGTATGTCGAGCTTGTAGTTTCTCGACACAGGATTGTAACCTTTTATCGTGATGTAACCGCTCTGATAGAGCAACGGAGTTATACTCTTCATATTCTCCGTGGGAGCGTCGAAGGATTTTGCCTGAACACTTCCACAGCCTATTTTCGATGGCACGACATTGTATTTCCTCAACATCTCAATGAGATACGTCGGAGTGCCAGACGAGAACCAATAATTGGTGTAGTCGTAGTCCTGAAAGGCATTGAGAAGGCTGAAAGGATTGTAGATATCGGGCGACGGCCATGTAAAATGATAGCCGTCGTACTGCTGCTTCAGTCCTGCGATGGCTTCCTCGCGCGTTGTCTGCAGACCCTCGGCGAAATCGTCGATGTAGTCGGACATCTGAGTAAGCATTTCATCCTCAGTGATGCCGCACACGCCTGCATAATCAGGACGCATGGAGATGTTCTTCAGGTTGTTCAGCTCACTGAAAATGCTGAGCTGCGAGAATTTCGTTATGCCCGTCAGGAAGACAAACTGTAGGTAAGAGTCGCAATCTTTCAGAGGAGAATAGAAATTGCGCATAACATTGCGGAGCACAGGCAAAGTCTCTTTCTCATGCACCACGTCAAGCAGCGGGGCATCGTATTCGTCTATCAAAATCACGACCTTCTTGCCTGTCTTCTCGTATGCAGCCTGAATCAATGCCGTGAAGCGGTCGTTGTTGTCAGTTGCAGGTTGTGTAATGCCATATTTACCCTCATATTCTGCAAGGCGATTACCAAGATAGCGTTCCAGCTGATCCTTCTCCATGTGCTTGCCCGATGCCATACTGATGCGCAGCACGGGATATTCCGTCCAGTCCTTCTCCACAGTCTCGATGAAGAGTCCCTTGAACAAGTCACGTCTTCCCTCGAAATATGCCTGTAGCGTGGAGACGAGCAACGACTTGCCGAACCGTCTCGGGCGGCTCAGGAAGATATATTTGCTGAGGTGAATCATGTTCCAGACGTACTCAGTCTTGTCGATGTACAGGCAGTCGAGGTCTATCACCTCGGAAAAAGTCTGTATGCCCACGGGCAGTCGCTTCAGTCGTTTCGTTTCCATATCCGTCAAATGTTAAGTGAAACAATGTCTTGTATTCGACCGCAAAGTTACTCTTTTTATTTCATTCCTCCAAACAATTCGGATTTTTTATTAAAGACAGTACAAAGGAATGTCCCCTATACTCCTTTGGCACTGGGGGTGTGGGCGTCCCGCCCGCACCTATCCGCATGGCAAATCTTTCGTACATGGGTTTTATATTACCTTGTACCTTGGCGAATAGTCGAAGTCGTTCACGGTGTCTGTCTCCGAAGAGAAGCTGATGCCTACCTTAAATATCTTACGCGCGTCGGCTGCGTATGGCAGGGCGTAGTTCTTTTCCTCTATCTGCTTCAAGGCTACCTCGGCGGTGGAGTTGAGCTTGAACTCGAAGATATAGACATAGTCGGGACATTCGAGTATGCAGTCGATGCGCCCTTGGCTTGTCTCCTTCTCTATATAGGTGTTGTATTTGCCGAGCAGCAGCATGATGAGATAGAAAGTGTATTGGAAATGACGCCCGCACTCCATTGCGTCATCCTTGCGCTGGAAACGATAGGAAATGTTGGATAGGAAGGATGTCAACTGGAGCTTGAACTTTTCGAGGTCGCCAGCCATTAGAGTACGCGTAACGTCAACTATCCAAGAATCCGAATAGTTCCCTGGACTGAAATAGTCAGAAGCAAGAGCCGATGCCATACCACTTCTTACTTCCTCGTTGGGAAAATCAAGGCGATATACATCCAATAGCGGGTCATATCCCTTGATGGTCAGATAACCGCTCTGATAGAGCATCGGCAAAGGCCGTTGCTTGGTGGCCTTGTAATCCACAAACTCTGCTGCGGGATAATACCTGCCTGCCAATTCATTGACGTTCTCATGATTGTCAGACAAAAGACGCAGTAAATAAGTAGGAGTGCCCGTAGAGAACCAGTAGTTCTGAAAATCGTTTGAATCGAGGCAATTCAGTATGCTGAATGGATTGAAAATGTCCTTCATGCCTTTGCTGAAGTGATAGCCGTCGTACTTGCGCTTCAGTTTGGCGATGGTTTCTTCCTCTGTCATTCCATTCGCTTCACCCAACCCTTTTATCTGTTCTTTGAACACCGAGAGCAATTCGTCCTTTGATATGCCGCAAATGGCATCGTATCTGGAATCATTACCAATGTCCTTAGGCTGATTGAAGTCGCTGAACACGCTGACCTGCGAGAACTTCGTCACGCCTGTAAGCATCACGAACTTCAGGTGCTTGTCGGCAAGCTTGAACACACTGTAGAATCCCTTCAATATGTTGCGGTTGTAGTCTTCAAGTGTTTTCACATCTCCCTCTACGACTGGAGACGGTATGCCCGTGTTCATCACATCAAGCAGAGGCTTGTCGTATTCGTCAATAAGAACCACGGCACGTCTGCCGGTCTTTTCGTGGGCAGCCTCCAATATTTGATTAAATCGAAGCCCGAATTGTGTGATTGATGACTTGATGCCATATTTTTTCTCAGCATCATCAATAAAGTCTTGAAGGGTTTCATCCAAAGCGTGAGGCTGCGTAAAGTTAATGGCGTTAAAGTCCAGGTGAAACACGGGATATTCCGCCCACTCCTTCTCTAATGAGTCGATGGCAAGACCACGGAACAGTTCCTTGCGTCCGAGGAAATAGTTCTCGAGGGTCGACAGGAGAAGGCTCTTGCCAAAGCGGCGGGGGCGACTGAGGAAATAGATTTTCCCCATAGTGACAAGGTCATAAACCAGTGACGTCTTATCAACATACACAAATCCCTCTTCACGGATTTGGTCGAAACTTTGCATTCCTATTGGGTACTTCATATTCGTGTGGATTATTTCGGCGACAAAGTTAATAATTATATTTCATTTCTCCAAACATTTCTACCTTTTTAGTGATTACAACCACTAATATGCAGACGTTACGTCAACGGTAGTCGTCATGTCTCGACGGCTATTGTCCTTTCAACCGAAAGACTATTCCGCTTGCAAGTGAAGAGCCTATGTGGAGGTGTTTTGAGAAGAGAAAACGTTTGTTTGGGCTACGGAATTTATATATTTGGGCAACGGGAAACAATCGTTTGAAGCAGAGAAAAACATGGTCGATGATAAAAATGCGAAATAATTTTGCCGTTTGTTTTATTTACATTAACTTTGCACCCTGTAACAACAAAGCAACAACGACATGAAGAAAAGTTTTTATACTGTATTGGCAGTTCTGGTCTGCATTCTGCTGACCAACTGCTCTGACAACGAAAAGGAAAGCGCAAAGGCTCCCGAAGCCGATGCCTCACAGTTTGTGGTGCTGACGGACGTAGTGCCCGACGTAATACTCGAAATACGCTACTACAGCACCTACAACTTCATCGGCCGCCGCATTCCTGGCTACGACGAACCAATAGCCATGCTAACCCGACAAGCCGCCGACTCGCTGAAGAAAGTAAGCGACGACCTCGTAAATCAAGGCTACCGCCTAAAAATCTTCGACGCCTACCGTCCGCAAAAGGCTGTAGACTACTTCATGGAATGGGCTGTGGATGTAAACGACACGCTGATGAAGCAGTATTTCTATCCAGAACTCGAAAAGGCGGTGCTCGTGCCGCAGGAATACATTGCCGAGAAGTCGGGACACACACGAGGAAGCACCGTAGACCTGACGCTGTTCGACATGCGACAGGAGAAGGAAGTGGACATGGGTTGCACATACGACTATTTCGGCCTTGCCTCACATCCCGACGTGCAGCCGGGACAAGCCGTGGGTGCCTATAAGCCCATTACCAAAGAACAATACGACAACCGCATGATACTCCAAAAGGCAATGACAGACCACGGCTTCAAGCCCTACGACTGTGAGTGGTGGCATTTCACCCTTGCCAACGAACCGTTCCCCGACACTTACTTCACGTTCCCAATAGCGCGAAGCTCGTTGGCAAAGTGACAATAATTGAATAGCAATTAAAGACTGAACTTTCCCACCTTTGATAATCACCTTACAATATGTAAGTATCCAGGCTAAATCTATCGAGTTCAGTAACTTGCTCTCCCCCTAAGGTAGGGGGAGTACCCCGAAGGGGGGAGGGAGTATGTACTGCCTCGCAAGGTAATATTACTTATGCCGCGGTTCATACGCCCCCGTCACTGCGTGACACCCCCCTCTATCTTAGAGGGGGAGCAAGTTACCGCACTACATGAAAAAGGGTGGGAAACTGGCGCACCCGACAAACCCTGTGGGGAGGGTGCACAGATGCTAACCCAAAACTG
>JBJEAS010000144.1:0-27811 GCA_051869235.1 Prevotella sp. | reverse complement strand
GTCGGAACGCCACGGCACTGGGTCGCGGGATTCGTGGGCAAAGGTACTGCCTTTGGCGCAAACAAAAAAAAATAACTAAATATTGTTAAATATGGGATTTTTATGGGTGTATGCGTAGTGATGTTATGAAAAACGACGGCAAAACCGCTGCGGTTTTTTGGGGAAAGGGAATTATGATTAAGGATTAATGACTCGCCGTTGACACGGCGAGCATGGGGGCGGATTTGTTAGGGGATTGGAATGAGATGTAGGGATTTAACAGAACTTTCCCACCCTTTAAATGTAGTTGAATATTTAGCGGCAAAGGCTGGGGGTGTGGGCGTCCCGCCCGCACCTTGCGCACCATCAACCGCATAATCCCGAAATATTACCTCGTAGGCGAGGTGCGGGCGAGACGCCCACACCCCCAGTAGCCAGCGCACCCAAAGAGCTGAATATTTTGAAGCATTAGTTTGCCCGTACTGAAAGTTAAAGGGTGGGAAAGTTCAGTCAATAATATATTCAGGAATGTCAAATATTTCACATTCGAAAGCACAGATATTGTAAACAGAAGCAGTATTATTTGTCAAAATTACAGAAAAAAAAATCCATTTTCTACATACTTGATTTCTTCTTAAATGAAAGAGCCGTGTGAAAAAATGCAGCAGCTATTCGGAGAGAATAGCTGCTGCAAATATAATAGATGTTGTTATGCTTCCTCAACAGCTGCCTGGGCGGCGGCAAGACGTGCGATTGGCACACGGAACGGAGAGCAGCTGGCATAGTTCATGCCTATCTTGGCACAGAACTTCACTGAGCTGGGCTCACCTCCGTGCTCACCGCATATACCGCAGCGGAGGTTCGGGCGAACGCCACGACCCTTCTCTACTGCCATCTTGATGAGCTGGCCAACACCCTTCTGGTCGAGAACCTGGAACGGGTCAACCTTCAGAATCTTCTTGTCGAGATATACAGGCAGGAAGCTGGCGATGTCGTCACGGCTGTAACCGAAGGTCATCTGGGTCAGGTCGTTTGTACCAAATGAGAAGTACTCTGCCTCAGTGGCGATGCGGTCGGCTGTGAGGGCAGCACGAGGAATCTCAATCATAGTACCGATTTCGAAGTCGATTTCAACACCGTACTCCTCAAATACCTCCTTAGCAGTCTTCTGGATAATCTCCTTCTGCTGCTTCAGCTCATAGAGGATACCAATCAGCGGAACCATAATCTCGGGCTTCGGATCCTTGCCTTCCTTCTTCAGCTCGCAAGCTGCAGAAAGGATAGCGCGGGTCTGCATGGCTGTAATCTCTGGGAATGTGATTCCCAAACGGCAACCACGGTGACCGAGCATCGGGTTGTTCTCGGCGAGAGAAGCAACACGGCGCTGGATTGTGGCGATATCGACACCCATCTCATCAGCCATAGTCTGCTGACCTGCCAGATCGTGGGGAACGAACTCGTGGAGAGGTGGATCAAGCAAGCGGATGTTAACAGGACATCCGTCCATAGCCTCAAGGATACCCTTGAAGTCGGCCTTCTGATAAGGCAGCAACTTGGCAAGTGCCTTCTCGCGACCCTCAACAGTCTCAGAGAGAATCATCTCGCGCATGGCAACAATCTTCTTGTCCTCGAAGAACATGTGCTCAGTACGTGTAAGACCGATACCCTTGGCACCAAAGTCACGGGCAACCTGTGCGTCGTGAGGTGTGTCGGCATTGGTGCGAACCTGCAGCTTTGTGTATTTGTCGCAGAGGTCCATCAGCTCCTTGAAGTCGCCGCTAAGCTCGGCAGCCTTGGTGGGAACTTCACCTGCATATACCTGACCTGTAGTACCGTTCAGAGAAATATAGTCGCCCTCCTTATATACAACGCCGTCGATTTCCACGGTCTTGGCCTTGTAGTCAACATTGATGCCACCGGCACCAGATACGCAGCACTTACCCATACCACGGGCAACCACGGCAGCGTGAGAGGTCATACCGCCACGGGCTGTCAGGATACCCTCGGCAGAAGCCATACCGGCGAGGTCCTCTGGAGATGTCTCGATACGCACCATGATAACCTTGTGACCATCGGCATGCCATGCCTGTGCATCGTCGGCGTGGAACACAATCTGACCGCAAGCAGCACCAGGAGATGCGGGCAGACCCTGGGTGATCACCTTAGCCTTCTGCAGAGCCAACTTGTCGAATACGGGGTGGAGCAACTCGTCGAGCTTCTGGGGCTCGCAACGCATGATGGCAGTCTTCTCGTCGATCATTCCCTCGTGGAGAAGGTCGATGGCAATCTTCACCATAGCCGTACCGGTGCGCTTGCCGTTACGTGTCTGGAGGAACCACAGTTTGCCCTCCTGTACGGTGAATTCCATATCCTGCATGTCATGATAGTGTTTTTCGAGTTTGTCCTGGAGATCGTTAAGTTGTGCATAGATTTCGGGCATTGCCTCTTCCATCGACGGATACTTGGCTGCACGCTCTTTTTCGCTGATTCCTGCGCGCTCAGCCCAACGCTGCGAACCAATCTTTGTAATCTGCTGAGGAGTGCGGATACCTGCCACAACGTCCTCACCCTGTGCGTTGACGAGATACTCGCCGTTGAACAGGTTCTCACCATTTCCGGCATCGCGGCTGAAGCATACACCAGTAGCCGAGGTGTCGCCCATGTTACCGAACACCATTGCCATGACGCTGACGGCTGTACCCCACTCGTCGGGAATACCCTCCATCTTGCGGTAGAGAATGGCACGCTCGTTCATCCAGCTGCGGAACACGGCGCAGATGGCTCCCCAGAGCTGCTCGATTGGGTCGTCGGGGAAGTCCTTGCCTGTGCGCTCCTTGATAGCGGTCTTGAAGAGTGTGACAAGCTTCTTGAGCTCATCCACCGACAAGTCCTTGTCGAGCTTCACGCCACGCTCAGCCTTAACCTTCTCGATAATCTCCTCGAACGGGTCGATGTCTTCCTTGTTCACGGGTTTCATCTCGAGCACCACGTCGCCGTACATCTGAACGAAGCGGCGATAAGAGTCATAAACAAAGTGTGGATTGTTTGTCTTTGCCACAAGTCCTTCAGCCACCTCATCGTTGAGACCGAGGTTGAGGATTGTGTCCATCATTCCCGGCATTGAAGCGCGGGCACCAGAGCGAACGCTGACGAGCAGCGGGTTCTTCACGTCGCCGAACTTGGAGTTCATCAGCTCCTCAGTGTGCTTTACGGCAGCATTGACCTCGTCCTGGAGAATCTCCTTGATTTTCTCCTGTCCAACCTCGTAGTACTCGTTACAGCAACTGGTTGTGATGGTAAAACCTGGAGGTACAGGAACTCCGATTAGGTTCATTTCAGCAAGGTTTGCGCCCTTGCCGCCAAGTTCTTCACGCATCTTGGCATTTCCTTCAGCTTTTCCATTTCCGAAGGTATAAACTCTTTTTTCACTCATAAGTTAGTTGGTTGTGTATTTAATATTATAAGTTTTAAATTCTAACTGCAAATATAATGCTTTTTTCGCTATGCTGCAAGAAAAACATGAAAAAATGCAATATTCATGTTACATTTTGTGGATTATTTCGTATATTTGCACCAAAATTCAGAAAAAAACGACATAAATGAGCAGAAAAAAGAAACCTTTTCCTATTTTGGAAAACATTACAATAACCGACGTGGCTGCTGAGGGCAAGTCGCTGACAAGGGTCGGCGACATGGTTGTGTTTGTCCCTTTTGCAGTGCCGGGCGACGTGGTTGACTTGCAGATAAAAAAGAAAAAACACAGCTATTGCGAGGCGGAAGTGGTGAGGTTCATTAAATATAGTAATGTACGCGCGACACCACAATGCGAGCACTTCGGCATCTGCGGAGGTTGCAAATGGCAAAACCTGCCCTACGAAGAGCAACTGAAGGCAAAGCAAAAGCAGGTGTTCGACCAACTGACGCGCATAGGCAAGGTGGAGCTGCCAGAGTTTCAACCCATCATGGGGTCGCAAAAGACATTCGAATACCGCAACAAACTGGAATTCGGATGCTGCAACAAACGATGGCTCACCAAGGAGCAGGTGGCGTCGGGATTCAAATACGACAACATGAACGGCATTGGGTTCCACATTACGGGAGCCTTCGACAAGATATTGCCAATAGAAAAATGTTGGCTTATGGACGACCTGCACAATAAGATAAGGAACAGCATTCGCGACTACGCCTTCCAAAACGACATAAAGTTCTTCGACCTCAGAGGACAGCACGGTCTGCTTAGGGACATCATAATAAGAAACTCGAACACGGGCGAGTGGATGGTGATTGTCCAGTTCCACTACGACGAGCCAGGCGACGAGGAACGTGCCATGACACTGCTGCAGCATGTTGCAGACAACTTCCCAGAGATAACATCACTGATGTATGTCGACAACCAGAAGTGCAACGACACCATTGGCGACCAGGAAGTGATGGTGTTCAAGGGCAACGACCACATATACGAGACGATGGAGGACCTGAAGTTCAAGGTTGGGCCAAAGAGTTTCTATCAGACGAACACCGACCAGGCCTACCACCTCTACTGTGTGGCACGCGAGTTTGCGCAACTGAAAGGCAACGAGACTGTCTATGACCTCTACACCGGTACAGGAACGATAGCCAACTTCGTGGCACGCAAGGCAAAGCACGTCATTGGCATAGAGTATGTGCCAGAGGCTATAGAGGACGCAAAGGTGAACTCTGAGGTGAACGGAATAGACAACACCACCTTCATTGCAGGCGACATGAAGGACATACTGACCGACAACTTCATTGCCGAACACGGCAGACCTGACGTAATAATAACCGATCCACCACGTGCCGGTATGCACTCCGATGTGGTGAAGGTGATAATGAATGCTGAGCCAAAACGCATCGTATATGTGAGTTGCAATCCTTCAACACAAGCTCGAGACTTGCAGATGCTTGACACTGACTATAAAGTGGTTAAGGTTCAACCTGTAGACATGTTTCCACACACGCCTCACGTTGAGAATGTGGTACTGTTAGAGAGAAGAGTGAAGAATGAAGAGTGAAGAATGAAGAGTTTAGAGATATGAACACAAAAATCTTAACTACAGCCATTATGGCTGCATTGACCCTATCGGGCAATGCCACTGAAGCGACTGAGACACAAGAGGTCACTGAAAACAAGAACCTGAAGCTGGACGAAGTTTTCAGCAAGCCTAAGTTGTCGGGCTACATGATTGGCAACTACAACGCCACTTTCCAGGAAGAGGGAAACAGCAACGGATTCAGTCTGAGAATGATTCGACTGATAATGACCGGACGTGTGCTTGGCGACTTTGAGTACAAAATCCAAGGACAGATAAACGGCAACATTGGCACCTACGGCGACTCACCACGACTGGTGGACATGAGCCTTGAATGGCAGAAATACAAGGGATTCAAGATTAAAGCAGGACAGTTCAAGCGTCCATTCACCTTTGAAAATCCAATGAATCCCATCGACATCGGTTTCACCACACTGAACCAAAACGTGATGTGCCTTTCGGGCTTTACAGACCGAACGGGCGAACAGTCGAGCAACGGACGCGACATTGGTGTCCAGCTGTCGGGCGACCTGCTGCCAGACAACGAGGGGCGCACCCTACTACACTATGAGGTTGGCATGTTCAACGGACAAGGACTAAACCAGAAAGAGGTGGACAACCAAAAAGACATCATCGGCGGTGCTTGGGTGTCGCCATTGAAAGGCGTCAGAATAGGTGCTTTCGGTTGGATTGGTTCCTACGCCCGCAAGGGAACATGGCAGGACGGCGGAGTTGAAACGTCGGGCATACGCAAGGTTGGACGCTATCGCTATGCCATCTCTGCTGAATATAAGGATGCCGACTGGCAGATTAGATCAGAATACATCCACAACACTGGTGGTGCCTTCGCCACACGAGCCAATAAGAACGCCGACCTTCAGGACTGCACACTGAACGAAAAGCTCGGCGACCGTGCAGATGGTGTCTATCTTGCCTGCGTGGCACCCATCATCAAGGGCAAGCTGAGAGCAAAGGCACGCTACGACCTCTACCGACCTGCAGGCGAATGGAGTACGGCAAAGACAATCTATAAGGCTGGCATCAACTATCTGTTCTGCAAGAACCTTGAGATACAGACAGAATACTCGTTTGTCAACGACCGCAGTTTGACCAACCACAACTACAGTATGGCAGACATTCAATTCAGTGTAAGATTTTAATTTAATAATTCGTTGAAAATGAATTTCATAGCACTTATACCTGCAAGATATGCTTCAACACGCTTCCCTGGCAAGCCACTTGCCATATTGGGCGGCAAGAGCGTGATACAGAGAGTGTATGAACAGGTAAGCAAGGTGGTTGACGCAACCTACGTGGCCACCGACGATCAACGCATATATGATGCGGTTGTGGCCTTCGGAGGCAAGGTGGTGATGACCCGTAGCGACCACAAGAGTGGTACCGACCGCATTGAAGAGGCAGCCGAGAAGATTGGAGGCGACTACGATGTGGTGGTCAACGTACAAGGCGACGAGCCTTTCATACAGGCATCGCAGATAGAAACTGTAAGCAAATGCTTCGACGACCCGGCAACGCAGATAGCCACATTGGGGAAACCTTTCGGCAACGACATTGAAGCCATAAGCAACCCTAACTCGCCAAAGATTGTCGTCGACAAGAAAGGATTTGCACTCTATTTCAGTCGTAGCGTAATACCTTTCGTGCGTGGTGTTGACAGCAAGGAATGGCCTTCAGCCTATCCTTTCCTCAAGCATCTCGGACTCTATGCCTACCGACGCGCGGTGTTGAGGGAAGTCACCCAGCTGCCACAGGGCACACTGGAGAAGGCTGAGAGCCTCGAACAACTACGCTGGCTTGAAAACGGCTACAAAATCCGAGTAGGACTCACCGACATCGAAACCGTAGGCATCGACACCCCAGCCGACCTTGAGAGGGCGGAGAAGTTTTTAGAGGTAAGAGGTGAGAGGTAAGAGGTTAGAGGTGAGGGGTGAGGGGTGAGAGAATTCTTTCATTTTTTAATTCTTTAACTAAACTTTCCCTCCTTTATTTATGCAGTGCGGTAACTTGCTCCCCCTCTAAGATAGAGGGGGTGTCACGTAGTGACGGGGGCGTATGAAACTGCCGCATAAGTAATGTTTGCTACCGAGGCAGTACATACTCCCTCCCCCGTTGGGGGACTCCCCCTACCTTAGGGGGAGAGCAAGTTACTGAACTCGACAGATTTAGCCTTGAATACATATTGTATTGTTATCATAAAGGGTGGGAAACTTTAATTCTTTAAATTCCAACGGAACACTATGGGCAAAGATTCGTTTGATTTCAAGCAATTCAGCATCAAGCAGGACAGATGTGCAATGAAGGTTGGCACAGACGGCGTGCTGCTTGGATCATGGGCTTGCGACAGAACCGACGACGAGCCGTTAAAAATACTTGATGTTGGCACAGGCACAGGGCTAATAGCCTTGTTCCTCGCCCAGCGATTCCAAAATGCCGGCATAACAGCCATTGACATCGACCCTGAGGCAGTAGAACAGGCAAAGGAGAACTTTACGGCTTCGCCTTTTGGGAACCGTCTGACAGCCTTGGCATCACCACTACAGGAATTTTTGGGCGAAGCCACATTTGACGCCATTGTCTGCAACCCACCCTTTTTCGTCGACTCACTGCAATGTCCCGACGACAAACGAACACTTGCCAGACACGCCAAGACCTTGACCTTTGCCGAACTTGCCAGGCACTCCAGTCGGCTGCTGACCAAGGCAGGAACACTCTCTGTAATCATTCCTTCTGACCGCAAGGTAGAAATGGAGGCAGAGGCGATATTCTGCGGATTATTCGTATCCCGCGTTTGCCACATCAAGACCAAGGAAACGAAGCCAGCAAAACGCGTCATGCTTGAGTTTTCAAAGTGTCAAAAACACATTGAAAACGACATTCTTGTCATAGGCAACGAAAAATTCGTGTCCTTGACATGCGATTTCTACCTTTAAAGAGTTAAAGAGTTAAAAATGATACCATACATTAGGTATTTTCTCAGAAAAATTCATTAATTTTGCAGTGCTTAATATAGCGAGTATTTATTATTCATTATTTAAATAAAACGAAGAATATGCAGTATTCTAATGAAGTCAACAACATGTGCGTTGTTGCAAAAGGTCCAAACCACGGACCAGCCCCAATTCCTGAAGAGGGAAAATGGATTCAGGCAAAAGAGATTAAGGACATCTCTGGTTATACCCACGGTGTGGGTTGGTGTGCACCTCAGCAGGGAGCCTGCAAGCTGTCGCTGAACATCAAGGAAGGTGTTATCCAGGAGTGCCTCGTTGAAACTATTGGTTGTACAGGTATGACACACTCTGCTGCCATGGCATCGGAGATTCTTCCTGGCAAGACCATTCTTGAGGCTCTGAACACCGACCTCGTTTGCGACGCCATCAACACAGCCATGCGTGAGCTCTTCCTCCAGATCGTATACGGTCGTTCACAGAGCGCATTCTCTGAGGACGGTCTTGTAATCGGTGCTGGTCTTGAAGACCTCGGCAAGGGTCTGCGCAGCCAGACAGGTACACTCTATGGCACTGTTGCCAAGGGTACACGCTACCTCGAGCTGACCGAAGGCTACATCACAAAGATGTTCCTCGACAAGGACAGCCAGGTTTGCGGCTACGAGTATGTACACCTCGGCAAGATGATGGAGGCCATCAAGGCTGGTATGGACGCCAACGAGGCTGTGAAGAAGTTCACAGGTTCTTACGGACGCACTAAGGCCGAACAGGGAGTTGTTAAGAGTATTGACCCACGTAAAGAATAAGGAGGAACAACTATGATTAGAGAAGTGAAATTCGAAAGCCAGGAGCGTCGTATCAAGCAGGTTATCGCCGCTCTTAATGAGAATGGTATCAAGGATATCGAAGAGGCTAATCAGATTTGCGAGAACGCAGGTGTTGATCCGTACA
This sequence comes from Prevotella sp., assembly GCA_051869235.1. Lineage (GTDB taxonomy): Bacteria > Bacteroidota > Bacteroidia > Bacteroidales > Bacteroidaceae > Prevotella. The sequence goes on along the minus strand of JBJEAS010000144.1, from coordinate 18,864 downwards.
AGATTTGCGAGGACACTCAGGGCATCTGCTTCGAGAACGCAAAGTGGGCATACGTTTGTGGTGCTGCCATCGCCATCAAGAAGGGCGTGAAGAGCGCTGCCGAGGCTGCCGAGGCTATCGGCATAGGTCTGCAGAGCTTCTGCATCCCAGGTTCTGTTGCCGACGACCGTAAGGTAGGTATCGGTCACGGTAACCTCGCAGCACGTCTGCTCCGCGAGGACACACAGTGCTTTGCATTCCTCGCCGGCCACGAGTCGTTCGCAGCTGCCGAGGGTGCCATCAAGATTGCCGAAATGGCAAACAAGGTTCGCAAGAACCCACTGCGCTGCATCCTCAACGGTCTGGGCAAGGACGCTGCCATGATCATCAGCCGTATCAATGGCTTCACATACGTACAGACGAAGTTCGACTACTACACTGGTAAGGTAGAAGTGGTTAAGCGCACTCCTTACTCTGACGGTCCACGCGCAAAGGTGAACTGCTACGGTGCCGACGACGTTCGCGAAGGCGTTGCCATCAACTGGCTTGAGGACGTTGACGTGTCAATCACGGGTAACTCAACCAACCCAACTCGCTTCCAGCACCCAGTAGCCGGTACATACAAGAAGGAGCGCGTACTTGCCGGCAAGCCTTACTTCTCAGTGGCTTCAGGTGGTGGTACAGGTCGTACACTGCACCCAGACAACATGGCTGCAGGTCCTGCGTCTTACGGTATGACCGATACACTCGGACGTATGCACTCTGACGCCCAGTTCGCTGGTTCTTCTTCAGTGCCAGCACACGTTGAGATGATGGGCTTCCTCGGTATGGGAAACAACCCAATGGTAGGTGCTACCGTTGCCGTTGCCGTTACCGTTGACATGGCTATCAACAAGAAGTAAAAACTATTCACTACAAAACAAATCCCATTTCCATTGCCGTGTTCCATACATTGCAGGGAGATGGGATTTTTTAGTTGCAGCAACGAATCAACAATGTCATATATTCAAGCAAAATACTACTTTATAGCCTTTATCATCATGCTTACAGCCAATTTGGCTCAAGCTCAAGGTAAAATATTCAGCAAGAATGTGAATACGCTGGAAATCGTGGCTGACGATGACTTCATGTCGCCTCCCGTCATCACACTCGACGGAGAGAAGAAAGTGAATGTCAGCTTCGACGAAATGTCACACGACTATCATCGGCTTATCTACCACATAGAGCACTGCAATCCCGACTGGTCTACAACGACAGACCTGCTTGAAAGTGACTTCCTTGAGGGATTCAACGACATTGTCATCGACGACTATGAAAACTCCATAAACACTACTGTGCTCTACACCCACTACTCGTTTACGGTGCCAAACGAAAAATGCCAGCTGAAACTGAGCGGCAACTACCGCATCACTGTTATCGACGACGACAGCGGCGAGCAACTTCTTGAGGCTCGGCTAATGATTGTCGACCAAAAGACGGACTTGATGCTCAATGCCACGACAAACACCGACATCGATGTTAACAAAAGCCATCAGCAACTGTCAATGACGCTGAACTACCATCACCTCAATGTCACAAATCCCGACGAAGAGATTTTTACCATAGTGACACAAAACGAAAGGAACGACAACATGCGCATCAATGTGAGACCAACAATGCGCAACTCAGAAGGCATGGAATGGTCACACAACCGCAACCTCATCTTCGACGGAGGCAACGAATACCGCAAGTTCGAGACGCTCTCGCTCTCCCACCCTACAATGGGAATTGACGAGATTTGGTGGGACGGGGCAAACTACAACGCCTTTCCGTTCATTGCCGAACCACGCCGAAACTATGTTTACGACGTTGATGCCAATGGTGCCTTCTACATCAGAAACAGCGACAACTCAGAGAATGAGACAACCTGCGACTACGTTTACGTCAACTATCGACTAAAGACGGGAGACAGGCCTTTCGGCAATGTAGTCATAAATGGCAAATGGACCAACCACGCCGACAAGAACCTCTATGTTGCAAAATACAACGATGAGGACGACTGCTATAGCCTACGTATTCTTCAGAAACAGGGGTACTACTCCTATCAGTATCTGTTTTCAGACAACAATGGCAATAGTTCACAACTCGAAAGCGAAGGCAACTTCCACGAAACGGAAAACAAATACCAAGCCTATGTCTACTTTAAGGGACAAGGGCAACGCTACTGGCAACTAGTAGGCTATCGCCAACTGCTATTTAAATGAGTTGATTGTTCTTCTTTTCCTGTATTCCTCCGGCGTAACACCATAACGCTTAAGGAAACAGGTGCAGAAGAAGCTTGTAGAAACAAACTGATTCTTCTCGGCTATGGATTCAACGCTCTCGTCGGTCTCAACGAGTCTTCTTGCTGCTTGCTGCAACTTCAACGCCCTATTGAATAGGCGTGGACTCTTGTTTATGTTTGCCGACACAAGATCGTAGAACTCAAGAATGTCAATGCCATTGCGGGCACTCACATCCTTGTATACCACATGAGAGACAGCCTCCTTCTCCAAATGCGGCTTCAAGTCCAGCATCACGTTAATGAACTTTTCACTAAGGTCGCCAATGGCTTCTTCATTACTTCCCAAATACTCTTCCTGTGAAGGCACCTGCTGCTCGTCCTTGCATGCATCGCTACGTTTGAGGAAATTGTTGAGTAATCGGGTCAACTCGAACTCGCCAAGATTACATCTTATGCGTAAACGGTTGTTGCGATTGTAGAAGACAATGTTGGCTGCCAACAATATTGCCAAAACAACAAACAGACCAACGTAAAGGCCCGTCGTCTGCCACCAAGGCTGTTTTACCGATATGCCTATCTTCAAGGCTGGTGTAACCCACTTGTCGGGGAACATTGATGCCTGCACCTCTACAGTATAGTTGCCAGGTTCAAGTCCCATGAGCGGCAAATGAAGCAGACCCTTAGAGTCAACGAGACCATTGGAATTGAAATACGACATGACACGCCAGTCCTCGTCCAAACCCTTTACTCTCACCCTATAGTAAGTCTGCAACGGACGGAAAAAATTCAATGCCGAGAACGTCAGCGTCACGGTGTTTTCCAAATAGTCAAGTTCAAGATGGCGTGTTCGGGACACAGCATCATCGATTATCACCTGCCCGTCAATCATAGTACCGGCATTGACCACCGTTCCATTAACCATGAGTCGAGAGAACTTCGGATGCAACAGTATGAAGTTGTCCTCTGAGGTGATAAAGGTCTTTGGACGGAACTCCACAACATGGTCAATGGCCTGCATCACGATGTTGCCGTTAGGCAAAGTTATGGACCTACCGTTGGTGAAAGTCTCAATGGGAACATTGTCGTTGGCATCGAAACTTACAGCATACGATATTTTGCCTTCATTAATCCTTATCACGGCAATGCCACAACTGGTGCCAATCCAAATATTGTGCTCGTGGTCTTCTGCTATGCAATGAGCCACATGGTTGAGCAGTCCAATGTTCTTATCTACATAAGTCTCTTCTTTGTCGCCAGGACGCTCAAACGACAGTCCGTTCCTGCCTCCCTTCCATTTCCAACCGCGACTATCAGTGAATCGGCAATACACTCCACTCTCATACACAAAGCTCGAAGTATCAATCAACCTGTCCATAAGATTCGACAACTCTATAGCTTTCGGATTATCCCATGTGTATACGCTGAACGGCGAGAGACGAGGCTTGGAATAGAGCAATCCGCGATTTTCAGTACCCATCCACATTCCTCCCTGACGGTCAAACTCCAAGGCATTGATGTCCGTAAGCAATACTCTGCCATTCTCCAGCATCACCTCATCGTAGTGTTCAAGCACATCCGACTTTTGGTCGTAAGTCCAATAGCCATATGCACTTGCAATATATAGCAAACCGTCTTTTATCACCATATTGTTGAGACTGTAATCCTGTCTCATTATCTCGCTCCACTTTCTCGAAGCAAAATCATACCACATCAGTATCGACTTGTTTCCTCCATTGCGTATCTGGAAGATTCCGTCCTCAGTGCGCATCAATACGGTAGACTTGCTGTAGTCCTCCTGGCACTCCTTGTCATAAGCAACACTATAATAAAGGAACTTACCCGTGTTTATGTCATACACCTCCATCGAGCCGTCACCATAGAAGAACATCAGCGATTCGCCATTGACATCTACATCCTGCAAATTCTTCTTCCCATTCACCTTAACCTTATACTTGCCCTTCTCGGCTGAAGCTAAACCCTTTGACACAAGCCATAGCCTACCGCTTGAATCGACAAACAAATCGTCAACGGTGTCCGCCACACCTTCCGCCTTGAATACAGGAGCAAGGTCGGAGATATAGCGTTCAGTCATCATGTCTACACACTTCACCTTGTGTTTGTCCTTAAGCCACAGATGGTGATTCCCGTCAAAATACAAATGATAGTTGCCCTGGTAGTTCTTCAAGGCATAGATGGATTCATCCTCGTCGGACACCTGCAAGAAATAACCTCCATCGTAGATGTTAATGCGTCCGAGGCTCGACACAATCATTCTGCCCGAAAACGTGCAATCAATCGTTTGGGCACTATTGTCAGCCAGACCGTTTGCAGCACTTATTATGCGGAAGCTGCGGTTGTCGGTCTTAGCATAAGCCAATGCGGGCAAAAAGGCCACTACGGCCAGTATGATTTTTATTATAGTTTTATTCGTCATCAGTTATTCTTTCCTTTATAAAGGCTGAGGTTGTATTTATTACCTTGCAAAGGTACTAAATAAAACGATACAAACAAATTTTTTATCGAAAAAAATTACTAACGGCAAAAATATACGCCAAAATCAATATTATTGGTGCAAAAAAAAGAGAGGAATCACTGAAGATTCTTCTCTTTTTGGTCGAGGTGACAGGACTCGAACCTGCGACAGCCTGGTCCCAAACCAGGAACGCTACCAACTGCGCTACACCTCGGTTGCTTGACTCAAGAATGTCGTTCCTTTTGTTTTGCGGGTGCAAAGGTACAAACTTTTTTTGAGTCTCGCAAATTTAAAGCAATTATTTAACAATATTTTGCTCTTTAAATATCTTAGTCAATATTTGTACACCTCTTTCAACCTGTTCCTCTGTATGAGTAGCCATCAAAGCAAATCGTACCAAAGTGTCCTGGGGAGCACATGCTGGAGGTATTACAGGGTTGATGAACACACCTGCGTCGAAAGCTCTCGCAGTCACGATGAAAGTCTTCTCAACATCCCTCACATAAAGCGGGATGATGGGACTCTCAGTCTCTCCTATTTCGAAACCTTCTTCCTTGAACCTCCTGAGCGCATATTTCGTCACTCTCCACAAAGCCTCTATCCTTTCCGGCTCCGAGCGAACTATGTGAAGGGCCTCAAGGGCGGCTGCTGTAGCGGCGGGAGTGTCAGATGCACTGAATATGTAGGTGCGGCATGTGTGGCGGAGGAAGTTGATGGTATCGGCATCACCAGCGATAAATCCGCCGATACTTGCCAATGACTTGGAGAATGTACCCATTATGAGGTCAACCTCGTCGGTAAGTCCGAAATGGTCGCACACTCCCCTGCCCTCCTTGCCGAAGACACCGAGTCCGTGAGCCTCGTCCACCATAATCGAGCAGTTGTACTTCTTCTTCAGCTTGACAATCTCTGGCAAGTTAGCCAAATCTCCCTCCATCGAGAACACACCGTCAACAACAATCAGCTTGACGGCCTCATAGGGCAACTTCTGGAGAATCTTCTCCAAATCGTCCATGTCGTTGTGTTTGTATTTGAGCTGGTGGGCAAATGACAACCTTCTGCCGTCAACGATGCTCGCATGGTCGCGATCATCACAAATTACATAGTCGTTGCGACCGACAACCATCGCAATGACACCGGCATTAACCGAGAAACCTGTTGAAAAACACAATGCGTCATCCTTGTGTTCAAATTCAGCCAATTCCTTTTCCAGCTTGACATGCAAGTCAAGAGTTCCATTTAAGAAACGGCTACCGGCACATCCAGAACCATATTGGTCAAGTGCCTTTTTGGCCGCATCTATAACACGTTGATCTCCCGTAAGGCCTGTATAGGCATTAGAACCGAACATCAATACCTTGTGTCCGCCCATCTCAACCTCTGTACCTTGTTTTCCGGTAATCTCGCGGAAATAGGGATACACGCCAGCCTCCATAAATTTCTGCGGCTCGCGATAATTCTTGTATCTTTCCTGTAATTGTCCCATTGTAAACGGTCTCTTTTTTTTCTTTTTCTTGTTTGTAGGCGGCAAAGGTACTAATTTTTTGCCAATTATTATGCTTTTTTTTAAAAAAATGCATCTTTTAGGCATTTTTAGGGCAATAAAGACTATGAATTTGCGCAAAATACATTATTTTTGCACTACAATGGAGAAAAAGACAAGTATTGTATTCATTCTTAACCCACACTCTGGTACACAGAGCAAGATGGAGTTGCCGGCACTAATTGACAGCACTCTCGACAAAGAGAAGTTCTGCCACAAGGTGGTCTTTACTCAATATCCAGGACATGCTGCAGACATTGCAAGGCAATGTGTGGAAGACAACACAGACATCGTCGTGGCTGTAGGAGGCGACGGGACTATAAACGAAGTGGCACGCTCAATTGTACACTCCGACACCGCTCTCGGCATCATACCTTGCGGTTCTGGAAACGGACTCGCCCGACACCTCTGCATTCCATTGGACCCCAAAAAAGCAATAGAGATAATCAATACGTGCAAGATAGAACTACTGGACTACGGAGTCATCAACGACTTGCCGTTCTTCTGTACATGCGGAATGGGATTCGATGCATTCATCTCGCTGAAATTTGCCGAGTCAGGGAAACGGGGACCAATAACCTACATAGAAAACGTGCTGCGAGAAGGACTAAAATACAAGCCCGAGACATACGAAGTGGTCGACGAAACAGGAACCATGAAGTATAAAGCTTACCTCATAGCCTGCGCCAACGCTTCGCAATACGGCAACGATGCCTACATTGCTCCAAAGGCCACAATGACAGACGGCCTCATGGATGTAATCATCATGGAACCATTCACAGCCTTTGATGCCCCACAAATTGGCATAGACCTAATGAACCGCACACTTGACAAAAACTCGAAGATAAAAACCTTCAAGGCAAAACGCATACACATACACCGAGCCAACCCTGGGGCAATCCACTACGACGGCGACCCGATAATGACAGGCACCGACTTTGATGTCCACATCGAGGAAAAGGGAATCAGAATCATCACCAATCCCAATGAAACAGAAGATGCCCGTCAGCCCAACCAGATGCTCAACGCATTCTCGATGTTCTTCAACAATATTAATAATGTACGCGAGGACCTTGAGAAACAAGGACGGAAAATCCATGCCATCAACAAGGTGCTGCTAAGAAAACTCACAGGAAATTAACTCACTATGGACAACAAGCAAGAACTTTTCCCCGCCGTCGACAAAGACGGAAACATCATAGGCTGCGTCACACGAGGCGAAGCCCACAACGGATCGAAAATACTACACCCTGTAGTACACCTACACCTCTTTAATTGTAAAGGGGAACTATATCTGCAGCAGCGACCCGACTGGAAGGACATTCAGCCCGGCCGATGGGACACTGCCACTGGAGGGCATGTCGATTTGGGAGAGAACATCAATGCAGCACTGCGCCGTGAAGTGAAGGAAGAACTTGGCATAGAAGACTTCGTTCCCGAGACACTTGGCCACTACATATTCGAGAGCCAACGTGAACGCGAGCTCGTCTTTGTCCACCGTACAACCTATGACAGACCAGTAACACCAAACCCCGATGAACTGGCAGGCGGACGCTTCTGGACTGAAGAAGAGATAAAGGAAAACATGGGTAAAGGCATCTTTACACCAAATTTCGAACAGGAATACCTGCGTTTCTTCGGCAAGAATTGATTCGAACAGACTCTGTTTCAGTAATTTACGCAACCATGCAGACAACAATAACCATAATAATCCTTGCAGCCTCGGTAGCCTACGTATCACGCCGCATCTACACACTTTTCAGCGACAACGAACAGACGAAATGTCAGGGCTGCAAAGGGTGCAAGAAAGACACGCCTGTTAAACTACGTTAATATTTTATATCTTTTCTCCTTCTTTATTATCTTTTCATTACTATAAGAGTGAAACAAAAGAATATGAACAGGAAGGACTGCCACCATACCAAAAGGTGACTGACGTGGATGTAGACGGAGGTGGCATAGGCGGCTTCGGATTGGCATTCGACTTGGGTGCTGTCTACAAGCTCAGCGACGACTGGACATTCAGTGCCTCTGTCCTTGACCTTGGCTTCATTTCTTGGAGCAACAACATGGAGGCAGTCAATAACGGCACACCATTCGTTTTCGACGGCTTCAACGATGTTGCCATTACACGCGAGGAAGGTGGAGAAAAGCTAAGCGACAAGACCGACAGACTCGCCGATCAGTTTACCGACTTCATACATCTGAAAGACAATGGTGACAAGGGTAGCCGTTCCACTGCAGTTGGAGCAACGATAAACCTCGGTGCCGAATACACACTGCCTGTATATAAAAAACTGAAATTTGGCGTTCTATGCAGCACCAGGCTTCGTGGAGAATACTCATGGACAGAAGGGAGACTAAGCACTAACTACTCTCCACTAAAATGGCTCAACGGTGGCATAAATTTTGCCGTCAGCAGCTTTACGGCAAGTATGGGTTGGACGCTCAACATTCACCCTAAGGGCTACAACTTCTTCATAGGCATGGATCGTCTTATGGGTAAGGTCAGCAAGCAAGGCATACCTCTCAACTCCAATGTTAACGTTGCCATGGGTATGAGCATCACATGGTAACCACCAACTTTTAGGCACACAACGAACATCACATAATCAGCGACATTCTTTCAAGGTGTCGCTGATTTTTTAGACAGTATCTTCACCAACAGGACTGTCACATTTTAGACAGTCGACTATCCTAATATCAGCAGTCGGCTGTCTAAAGGTGACAGTAGTACAAAGCATACCTTGCAGAAATTGTGCTTTGATACGTGTCATAATAATAAATGACGAATGAAATATATATTGGATTTTAAGACAAAGTCAAAACTTAGCAACTGCAAAATTAGAAAATAATGTAGACAAGCACACATTTATTCGTCAAAAAAATGTCCAATTCCCTCCAAATAGACATCTATATGTAAGGAATTAGACATTTATTTCACTTGCTTTTGCACCTTTTCAGTTCTTATCGAGCTGTTTGGCAAGATACTCTTTTGGGGTCATTCCCTCCTTGTCGCGGAATATGTTGTAGAGCTGGGCACGCGAAGTGAAACCACAGGCAGCGGAGATTGCATCATTGCTGTATTCGGGATGTTCTTGCATCAGTTTCTTAGCAGCCCGAAAACGCACGTTTGACAGCCATACACGGAAGGTAACCTGCTCATGGTGCTCGAAATAAACGCTAAGGTCGCGACGACTGACTCCCAACAACATCGAAAGGGAAGAGAGCGACAAATCGGACTCGCGAAAGTTTTTCGCCTCTACCCACTTGTCAAGCATGGCACGAATCGACATTGCACGCTCTGGCGATAGTTTGTCCTTCCCAGTTGCCTTAATTGCGGCTGCAATGTCGGCACTGTTATCAGCATGGTCTTCCTGAATAGTCTGAAGCATTGATGCGCTGTAACCGAGTGCGATGAAATTGACAACAAAAGAGAGCAATACAACCAACAGCAGTGGACCTATGATGAAGAGCGACGCGGTAGAAACGATAGTGAAGGGCACAGACAAGGCAGAGATGCACAATAGATAGAAACCTGTCTTGACATAATACAGGTAAGAGTTCATGTCGCCACTCGTGCTGCCCTCAATCATTTTGTAGGTACGCCGAATTTCTCGTGTCGGTATGAACGTAAAATAAAGCATACAACCAAGAAAAAGCAGATCCATGAGGTAAAGAGAAGCACCGATATGGATGCTGCCACTGAGGAGATAGCCTCCACCGCAGACTGCAACGATAAGCGCATAACCTGCCAATCCAACCTTAATATACGACCATAAAGTCTCTCTACTACACTCCAGATTAAGCACAGCATAGGACACCAAGAATGCAACTGGAGCGTAGAACAGAATGTTGACCATGGCTCCCACATCATCGCCACTGGCACGCAGATTGAAAACAATCTGCAACAGATAGTGAACCGAAAGCATAGAGAGAGCAGAAACGAGAAGCCAACGCGACTTCTCGTAGGGCTGATACCGTCGGACAATATGTATTCTCGCCACGGAAAGTGCGAGAGCCATGACCAAAGTGAATATCAGGCAACCGAACTGAAGAAGGAAGAGTATGTTTGGCATCAGCAATATTGGTTTACTCGACAAAACGAACCGATATATGCCCTGAGCTCCTCAATAAGTTTTTTACGCTCAGGCGATATTAGATCCTTGTTCATTCGCTTTCGGTTATATTTCAACCAATTCAGCATACGAGCCTCTTCCTTATGGTGACGTGTTGGACCACGGCGATGTTCCGTAGTAAAAGCCCATATATTATCATACATTTCTTTCCATTTTTCTGTTCGTGACATAGCATTACGATGTTAGGTTCTATTTTTGTGCAAAAGTACGAATTAATTCCGATACAGCAAAAAAAATGTGCAATTTTCTCAACTTATTACGAAAAAAAATGTAACTTTGCACATATTTTTTAAAGCAATGGGAATAGAAAAAGGTATTTTCAATCGAACACAACTTCTACTTGGGGGCGAGGCAATGGATAGGATAGCCAATGCGCGTGTGATTGTCTTTGGCGTGGGCGGAGTTGGATCATGGTGTGCCGAAAGCCTTGTGCGCTCTGGCATCAGAAAGCTGACCATAGTGGATAGCGACCGTGTCTGCATAACAAACATCAACCGACAGCTTATGGCTACGATAAAGACCGTGGGACAGGTGAAAGTAGAGGCCTTGAAAGAAAGGCTGCTTTCAATCAACCCTACGGCAGAGATTGACACAAGGCAGCAAATCTTCTGTGAAGACACAGCAGAGAGCTTTGAGCTTGACACTTACGACTACATTATAGATGCAATAGACTCGCTGAAGGACAAGATGCTGCTGATAGAGATGGCTTGCCGAACCAAGGCAAAGTTCTACTCCTCTATGGGTGCGGCTCTGAAACTTGACCCAACGAGAATAAAGGTAGCAGAGTTTTGGCAAGTACAGGGATGCCCACTGGCCCGTGCCTTGCGCCAGCGTTTCAAGAGACTGAAACGTAGGCCAACAAGAAAATTCCAATGCGTGTTTAGTGACGAACTGCTTGAAAACAAGGGATACAATGCTACTTGCGGTACAGAGAAATGCATGTGTCCAAAGGCAAAGACTGGTCCTGGTGACGTAGCACTGCTGAACCACGAATGGTGTTCGAGCAAGGCTCAGATTAACGGCTCACTGATGCACATAACTGCCATTTTCGGAATGACTATTGCAGGACTGGTGATAAAACACTTAACGACAGAGTCTTAGCAACTCCTCAAGGTCGGCGCGTGCAACACCACGCCGCAACAGTTCCCCCAAACACTTGCGCGCTTCATCCCTACGATCCATTTTCACCAAGAGATTTGCCTTTGAAAAGAGATAGTCGTTGTTGGCGGGAGAAAGAGAGATGGCTTTATCCCAATCGTAAAGGGCTGTGTCAAATTGTTCAAGCTCCTCTTCCAAACAAGCGCGGGAGGCATATGCCACGGCACTGTCACGATGCTGTTCGATGCAGAGGCCATACTGGTCAAGGGCATCATTACGTTTACCAAGTTTTATGAGTGTATAGGCAAGCCCAAGACGTGCCTCGAGATGCGAGGGAGAGAGTTGGAGAAACCTTTGGTAGTCGTCGTGTGCGAGGTCATAGCGGCGCAACTTGCCATTGACAAATGCCCGATAGTAGAGTGCGGCAGGATTTGCTGGATCACGACGCAGTATGTCGTTATAGGTCTCCAAGGCATACTCCCACTGCTGAAGTTCGATGTTTACGGCAGCCTTACGAAGATAAAGGTCTGAGGAATAGGGACTTTGGGAAATTTGCTTGCTCAACGTGGCAAGCGAGTCACGCCATTGCTGTGGAGTTTGGGCAACAACGTCCCCACCCCACAGCAATGAAGCTGACACAATAATTGTTTTGAGCGAAATGTTCACTAATTCTTCTTGATATAGTCAACAATCCACGCACCAACTTCTTTGGTGCCATATTTCTCACCGCCCTCAACCTGAATTTCAGGTGTGCGGACATTCTGGTCGAGAGAGGCATCAACAGCCTTACGGATGAGAGCCCCTTCTTCCTTCAGGCCGAAATACTCGTAGAGCATAGCTACAGAAAGAATCTGTGCCAGTGGGTTGGCAATGTTCAGTCCCTTACCCTGTGGCCATGAGCCGTGGATAGGCTCGAAAACTGGTGTACTCGAACCTGTTGAGGCTGATGGGAGCAGACCCATTGAGCCTGTGATGCAAGACCCCTCGTCGGTGAGGATATCGCCAAAGGTATTCTCTGTCACCATGACATCGAAGAACTTTGGCTCTTGAATCATGCGCATCGCTGCGTTGTCAACATACATATAGTCGGTCTCCACATCTGGATATTCTGGAGCAAGCTCTTGTGCCACCTTGCGCCACAAACGGCTTGAAGCCAGGACGTTGGCCTTGTCAACCACGGTAAGATGCTTACGACGCTGACGAGCATATTGGTATCCAACACGCAGAATACGCTCTACCTCAGGACGTGTATAGTAGTTGGTGTCGAGAGCTTCCTCCACTCCATCGGCATTGACAGTAGGCTCCTGCTTCTTGCCGAAATACATGCCTCCGGTTAACTCACGGATGCAGATGAAGTCGGCTCCTCGAACAATCTCATCCTTCAATGGTGACTTGTGTACGAGGCAGTCGAAAGTGGTTACAGGACGGATGTTGGCAAAGAGACCCAGTTTCTTGCGCATAGCAAGAAGTCCCTGCTCAGGACGTACCTTGGCAGAGGGGTTGTTGTCGAACTTAGGGTCACCAACAGAGGCGAACAATACAGCATCGGCCTGCTCACAGGTCTGGAAAGTCTCCTCAGGAAATGGGTCGCCCACCTCATCGATGGCGTGGGCACCACATAGTGCTTCCTTGTACTCCACCTCGTGTCCGAACTTCTCGGCTACGGCACTCATCACTGCCACGCCTTGTTCCATAATCTCTGGGCCGATACCATCGCCCGCGAGAACTGCAATTTTCAATTTCATATTTTGTTGTATTAAAATTCCTTATAAAAAAGTTTCGCATGTCTGCAACAGACTGTCAGTAATAACTCGTCAACTATTACTTTAATTTTCAATGATATTCAACATCTTGAACGTAGCCTTAATGGCAGCCTCAGTTTGGTCGGCATCGAGTCCGCGTGTGCGGAACAGCTTGTCGCCGTTCTGCCATGTGATAACGGTCTGCACAAGAGCATCGGTACGTCCTCCTGGCGGAATGCTAACTGCATAGTTTGCCAGAACTGGGAACGTACGGTTGAGATAGTCACGATAGATTTTGCGCAGTGCCTTCACAAAGGCATCATACTGTCCGTCTCCAGTAGAATCCGACTCATACTGCATACCGTTTATCTCCACCTTCACACTTGCCAATGGCTTTAGTCCATAGGCTGACGACACCATGTAGCTGACCAATTTCACCTTATCCTCAGGAGCATCGTGCTTCAGCACGTCGCTTACGATGAATGGCAGGTCGTCCTGTGTGACAATCTCCTTGCGGTCGCCAAGCTCTGTAATACGTTTCGTAACTCGCTTTGTCTGCTCCGGAGTCAGCTCAAGACCCAGTTCCTGCAAGTTTCGTGCAATATTTGCTTTGCCACTGTTCTTTCCCAACGCATACTCACGCTTGCGTCCGAAACGCTCTGGCACGAGGTCATTGCAGTAGAGGTTGTCCTTGTTGTCACCATCGGCATGCACTCCAGCCACCTGAGTAAAGACATTCTCACCCACTATGGGTTGGTTCGGAGCTATGGCAATGCCAGAATAGCCCTCCACGAGTCGACTGATGTCGTTCAGCTTACTCTCGTTGATACTTGTCTTTGCATCGAACTGGTCTTTCAAGATAACCTGAACACTCGATAGCGGCGCATTGCCACAACGCTCGCCAAGTCCATTAACCGTGACATGAATACCTTTGGCACCACTGAGCACGGCAGCCAGTGAGTTGCTCACGGCAAGGTCATAGTCGTTGTGAGCATGGAAATCGAAATGCACGTCAGGATAGCGTTTCCTCATCTTGCGGAAAAACTCTATCACCTGGAGCGGATTCATTATGCCAAGCGTGTCGGGCAGCATGAAACGGCGTATCTTGGTCTTGCTCAAGACATCCATCATGGCATAGACATACTCTGGCGAGTCTTTCATACCGTTGCTCCAATCCTCAAGATAGAGATTAACGGATATGCCCTTGCTCGTGGCATAGTCAATGGACTGCATTATATCATCAATGTGCTCCTCTACAGTTTTTCCCAGTTGCTGTCGGCAGTGTTTCTCAGAGCCTTTGGCAAGCAGGTTTATCACCTTGCCCCCACACTCCTCAATCCAGTCTATAGACTGTGTGCCATCGACAAAGCCCAGCACCTCCACCTTTTCCAATGCACTCATCTGACGAGCATAACGGCAAATCATAGAAACAGCGTCCTTCTCGCCTTCCGACACCCTTGCCGATGCTACCTCTATGCGGTCAACATTAACGTCGCGAAGCAACATTCTGGCTATCATCAGCTTCTCGTGGGGAAGGAATGATACGCCGCTCGTCTGTTCTCCATCACGCAGTGTGCAGTCCATTATCTCTATGAAGGGCTGCATGCTGCGCTTAGTGGAGTCACTCACTTGTTCTGGCTTTCCCATTGCTCGATTTTGTCTTTGTTCTGAATGAGATAGTCGATGTCGTCAAGACCATTGATAAGGCAGTGCTTTTTATAGCCATTGATTTCAAACTTCTCACTCTTTCCTGTCGCCAAGTTGGTGACAGTCTGGTTTGGTAGGTCAACCTTGACCTCCATCTTAGGATTGCTCTTTATGCTCTCGAACAACTCGGCAAGAAAAGGCTCGCTTACAACCACTGGAAGTACGAAGTTGTTCAGCTCGTTATTCTTGTGTATATCAGCAAAGAAACTGCTGATGACCACGCGAAAACCATAGCCTGCTATCGCCCACGCGGCATGCTCACGGCTTGAGCCTGAACCAAAGTTCTTTCCTGCCACGAGAATGCAACCACCGTATGTTGGGTCGTTGAGTACAAAATCTTTCTTTGGCGAGCCGTCCTTGTTGAATCGCCAATCGCGAAAGAGGTTTTCACCAAAGCCTTCCTTGTCGGTGGCTTTCAAGAAACGGGCAGGTATTATCTGGTCTGTGTCCACATTCTCCAATGGCAATGGCACACAAGTACTTGTTATAACGTCAAATTTCTGTTTCATCTTTCAATCTTTCATTTTTTCAATGTTCAACCTTCAACATTCAATGTAAATCTTCAACTTTACATCAACTCTCTCGGGTCGGTAATCATTCCTGTCACAGCCGCTGCGGCAGCCACCAATGGCGATGCCAAGATAGTGCGTGAGCCTGGTCCCTGACGCCCCTCAAAGTTGCGGTTACTTGTTGATACGGAATACTTTCCAGCCGGAATCTTGTCGTCGTTCATAGCAAGACAGGCTGAACAACCTGGCTGACGAATGGCAAAGCCTGCATCCTCAAGTACCTTGTCAATACCTTCTTCACGAATCTGCTTGTCAACGAGCCATGAGCCAGGAACAAGCCAAGCGACCACATTATCCGCCTTCTTCTTTCCCTTAACGATAGAAGCAAAGGCACGGAAGTCCTCAATACGACCATTGGTACATGCTCCAAGGAACACATAGTCGATGGCGTGACCAAGCAACTTTTCACCAGGGGCAAAGCCCATGTAGTCAAGCGACTTCTTGAAAGAGGACTTGCCAGCCTCGTCAATCTCGTCGAGAGTTGGAATTGCCTCTGTAATGCCAATACCCATGCCAGGGTTGGTTCCATAGGTGATACGTGGTTCTATATCGGCAGCATCAAAGTTGAGTTCCTTGTCAAAAACGGCATCGTCACCACTCTTCAAGGTCTTCCAACATTCTACAGCCTTGTCCCATTCCTCACCCTTAGGAGCGAACTCGCGTCCCTTTATATATTCATAAGTTGTCTCATCTGGAGCTACAAAACCGCCGCGGGCACCCATTTCAATGGAGAGGTTACAAAGAGTAAGACGCCCCTCCATTGTCAAGTCTTTAACCACCTGTCCAGAATACTCTACGAAATAGCCTGTTGCACCAGAGGTCGTCAACTTAGACATCAAATACAGGGCAACATCCTTTGCAGTCACTCCCCTCTGAAGAATTCCATTGATATTAATGCGCATCGATTTTGGTTTCTGCTGCAAGATGCACTGCGATGCCATCACCATCTCTACCTCAGAAGTTCCAATACCAAAAGCTACAGCACCCATTGCACCGTGAGTAGAAGTATGTGAGTCGCCACAAACTATGGTCATGCCTGGCAGTGAGAGACCCTTCTCTGGACCTACCACATGGATAATACCATTGTCCTTCGACAACATACCATAGTGGGTTAAACCGAAGTCTGCGGCATTCTTTGCTAAAGTGTCGACCTGTTTCTTCGATACTGGGTCATCGATAGGCTTGTCCTGATCGTGTGTTGGTGTATTATGGTCAGGCATACAGTAGATATGGTCAGGGCGAAAACACTTTAGGCCTCTCTCCCTCATTCCTGCGAATGCCTGTGGTGATGTCACTTCATGACAATAAAGTCTGTCGATATACAATTGTGTTGGGCCGTCCTCTATTTTCTGAACGACGTGTTTATCCCAAATCTTATCAAATAAAGTATTCATTGTGTAAAATTATTTTCTAAACTTGTTTATACAGTCAATATATGCTTCCACTGACGCCGTAACGATATCCGTATTGGCTCCGAAGCCATAATATACATTACCATCGTATTCTACCTGCATGTGTACTTTACCAACATCGTCGGAGCCCTTGCTAATAGCTTGTATTGTAAACTCCTTCAGTGTCATTTGCTTCTGAATTATTTTCTTCAATGCACGAATTGCAGCATCGACTGGACCATTTCCTGTAGAGGCTTCCTCAAACTTCTGACCTGAAATGTCGAGACCAATGCTTGCAACACTCTTAACTCCCATACCAGTGGTTACTTGCAGGAAATCAAGCTTAACAGCATGAGTCTCCGCTGCATCAGCACCGGCAAGCATCAGAATGTCGTCATCATTAACCTCCTTTTTCTGGTCAGCCAGCTTTAAGAATTTCTGATATATCTTGTCAACGGTTTCCTCACTGTCAATCTTTACGCCAAGTACTCCAAGACGATACTTCAACGCTGCCCTTCCAGAACGTGCAGTCAAGACGATAGAGTTGTCGTCAAGTCCAACATCCTTTGGATTCATAATCTCGTATGTGCTGACATTCTTTAACACACCATCTTGATGAATACCGCTTGAGTGTGCAAATGCATTCCTACCGACAATAGCCTTATTAGGCTGGACAGGCATATTCATCAAGCTTGAAACCATACGACTTGTCGGATATATCTTTGTCGTATTTATATTTGTGTCAATGTCAACATCCTTATGGCAACGAAGAATCATTGCCACCTCCTCAAGCGATGTATTTCCCGCACGCTCTCCAATGCCATTTATTGTAACCTCAACCTGACGAGCACCGTTGAGTACACCACTCAACGTATTAGCAGTGGCCATACCAAGGTCATTATGGCAGTGGGTTGAAATAATTGCCTTATCAACACCATCAACATGCTCCATAAGATACTTTATTTTCGCTCCGTATTCTGAAGGCAAGCAATAACCTGTTGTATCTGGGATATTTACGACCGTAGCACCTGCCTTTATCACGGCTTCAACAACGCGTGCAAGATACTCATTATCTGTACGTCCGGCATCTTCTGCATAAAATTCGATGTCCTCGACATATTTCTTGGCATATTTCACTGCAGCAATGGCACGCTCAACGATTTCCTCACGATTACTATTGAATTTGTACCTTATGTGTGAGTCACTTGTGCCAATACCCGTGTGTATTCTCTTGTGCTTTGCATACTTAAGTGACTCAACAGCCACATCAATATCCTTCTCAACTGCGCGTGTCAAAGCACAGATAGTTGGCCATGTCACTGCTTTAGAGATTTCAATCACTGAATTAAAGTCACCTGGGCTTGAAATGGGGAAGCCTGCCTCGATGACATCAACTCCTAACTGTTCCAACTGCTTTGCAACCTGAATCTTCTCTACAGTATTCAATTGGCATCCTGGAACCTGTTCGCCATCACGAAGGGTTGTGTCAAAAATAAATAATCTGTCGCTCATTGTTATTTTATTTTCATTTTTTATCCAATTATTATTACCAAAAAAGAACCTTCCTCACGGAAGTGAGAAAGGTTCATATCATTATGCTGTGTCAGCCTATATACACACCTTTTCACTTCCGACAACTCTACGAAGTCGAATAAAAGTAATAATGTGTAGAAGACTGTTGTTGTTCATATTCAATTCTATTTAATTTCACGGTGCAAAGTTAATCAAAAAATATGGAACAAACAAATAATTTGTAACTTTTTTGATGAAAAGCATAACAAATACCTGAAAATATTAGGATATAAGTCAGGAACAAGAAGTATTTAATAAATTCCATACATTTTTGAATGGTAAATAGAAGGCAAAAATAATGAATACAATCTGTCATCATTACTATAAAACAAGAGAAATCCCCAAGGACAATGTTATCCTCGGGGATTTCACTTCATTGAAAGAAGGC
>JBJEAS010000143.1:0-80541 GCA_051869235.1 Prevotella sp. | reverse complement strand
CGGCAAAAGTACAAAAAAAGAACCAAATGAGCAAGGGATTAATCTTTTTTTGCTTAGATTTATTGTTTATTGGCAATCATAATGTCGCGTACTACAAACGCTCCCTTGATGTCACCCTCAATGAAGTTGAAGGATTCGGGAATTGTATCAAATGGTTCGAAGGTGAGGGTGAAATCGCAGTATTACAGGTTGCCTATGATGCCTTCTGTAGTCTCGACCGCTTTCTCGTCAGGATAATTGTCTTCATCGAGTTTTACCCCGTCGACTGCTGTTAGCTTGTTAAAAACAAATCATCCATCGTCACATTGCATTGTATGTCGTCAGCATAGCCTCCTGGCACCAAGCCAAAGGGAGTTACCATGGTCAACTGCACTGCCTTGGACGTTCCGCTCTCGGCAATAAAAGTCTCGCGACAATACTGAAGTCGCTCGTATTCCTGCTCGTCCAAACGATATTTCGCAGTGGAATAGTTCATCTCGCACAGGTTGATACAGTCGTCATTGCGGTCGATAAGTAGGTCTATCTGCACTCCATGTCCATCGGCAGGCTTGAACGACCAGGAATGGGCGGAGCTGATGACAGCTGAAAAACCGAGGGCTTTCTTGATTTGCGGAAGATGCAGCAGACAGGCACGCTCAAAGGCAAGTCCAGCCCATACATTATGAATGGATGATTGGTAATTATTTGTCCAGAAATGTTCGTCGCCATTTACGTTCTCTTTCATAAACTGATAGTAGAACAACGTGAAATTGTCTATCAACTGATACATGGCTCCCTTTGCCTTCTTGCCTATCACCGTGAACTTCCTGATGAAGTCGCACTGCTCCAACTCCTTCATAGCCTTGACAAATGTCGCATTGTCATCCATTCCCGACACATCGAGTATCTCGCCACGCGTCATGCCCGACTTCTTGCCGGCAAGAGTGTTTATTATCGTGAGATGTGGATTGGGGTTGCGGAAAAGTGAAGCATACAGGGCATCAAACTCACCCGTCAACTCTCCTTTCTCCGAGAAGAACATCCTGTCGAAATTCTGGGCAAGGCTCTCACCGCGGCGCATATAACTCCAGTAATACGGTATGCCGCCAAGAGCCATATATGCTTCAAGAACTTGCCTGCGGGTAAAGCCCAACTTTTCAGACTTGCACAGTTCCTCACATTCGCGCAGACAGAACGGACGCAGGTAAATCTGACGGGTGAGGCGGTTGTGAAGCCCGCCATAGTTCATGACTATATTGTCGATAATCCACGACGTGGCGCTGCCGCATACAATAAGCAGGATATCCCTTCTGGCGGAAGCCCAACTGTTCCAGAAATGATCGAGGGCACGGATGAAGTTGGAGCGTGGGGTGTCCATCCATGGCAATTCGTCGATGAACAGCACTTTCCTTCCTTCGGGCAACTGCTGCAAAAACCGCTCCAAGGCATGAAAAGCCTCGCTCCACGTCTTGGGCAAAGCCGTCCGTTTCATGCCGGCACTATACAACGACTCACGAAATTCCACCAGTTGTTCGGACAATGGCGCGTCAAGCACACCCGTATGCTGGAACGTAAACTGATAGTTGAAGGCTTCTCTGACAAGAAAAGTCTTCCCCACCCTTCTACGTCCATATACCGCCACAAATTCCGACCTGTTGGAATTCATCAACGCCTTGAACAGTTTCAGTTCTTCTTTTCTGCCTATAATCATATCGTTGTCTTTACATAAAAACACCCCTGAACACTGAGGAAATCTATCATTTTAGACCACATTTCCTCAGCTTTCAGGCACAAAATTACAAATTTTATTTTAATCTTGCAACAAAAATCCTGAAACTTTTCGTATTTAGCATTTATTGCATCATTTCCAAACCTTCCACTCGTCAATCTGCTTAACAAGTCGCGAAACGGATAAGGCGATTGGCAGATTGGCAAAAATCTCCGCAACAACAAGTAAAGAACCTGGAAAATCATCGTTTTGTTTTGGAAAAATACAAGATGGGTGGAAGCACAAAGCATGTCTGCCCAAACTGTGACAGAAGGAAACGCTTCACACGCTATGTTGACCTCTCCACTGGAAAGTATGTTGACGAATACTCCAACGTTGCGAAGTGCGGGCGAGACGCCCACACCCCCAGCCCTTGCCGCTAAATATTCAACTACATTTATAGGGTGGGAAAGTTCAGTGATATCACAAGCGTGGCAACACATCTCCGCCGACATCATTCACAAACAACTGGTCACTGTCCTACAGTACGGTAACCCGATGTATAGTTCACTCTGCCCCAAAAAAAAGATTTTTTAAAAAAGTTGGACTTCGTCACATTTGGGATGTAACTCATTGAAACACAACGACAATGGAGTGTGACGAACTTTTTGAGTTCGTCACACCTTCGTCACAGGTTCGTCACATATTCCATTTATAATTCCTTCGACATAAATTGGGGGATGTTTACTGCCTGCGTGACGAAGTGTGACGAAGGTGTGACGAACTCAAAAAGTTCGTCACACTATCAAGTACCTAATTATCAACGAGATAGACCTGATTTGTGACGAAGTCCCATAAATTTGAAAAAAAATTTTTTTATGCCGACAGCCTCTTTGTTATGCCTTCGCCGTTCCTCCTCTGTGTCTCCACTTTTTCATTAGTGCCCGAGCGAAGGAAGAGCGAAGGAAGAAGCCCACCCCCAACCCCTCCCTGGGGAGGGAGGCTATATCTGCATATTTGAAATTATTGTTGTTTTTCTGCTCCGTGAAAAATTTCCAAACCATAGGTTAACGTTTCGAAGGCATCTCGAAGGCATCTCGAACAAATGCTAAAGGAAACGGAGAGGAGAATAATTAACAAAGCAACAGTTAATGTTTAACAATTTGACAGTTGGGTATAAAATAAACAGCATAAAAGGCTATTTGGCATCTGTGCATCAAAAACTTTGCAAAAGGTATTGGTGATAGAGAAAAATGATGTAACTTTGTAGTCGGTAATAATTGCTACGCAAATAATATTATGAATTTATACATTGACGATACATTTCAGGAGATTGACCTCAATGCTGTTCTGCCGCAGTTGTCGGAACAGCGGCGGGAACAAGTGCTGCGCTTTAAGCACGAGGGGTCGAGGAAACAATGCGCTGCAGCTTACTTGCTGCTGAAACGCGCATTGAGAGAGGTGTATGGCATCGACGAGAAGCCAGTGTTTGAGTATGACGAGGGGGGAAAGCCTTCACTAAAGGGACACCCTGAGATACACTTCAACCTCAGCCATTGCGCCAAGGCTGTGGCATGCGTCGTTGCCGACCATCAGGTGGGCATTGATGTGGAGGAGACAAATCGCTACAAAGACAGCTTGGCACGATATGCCATGAACGATGAGGAGTATGACCAGATAACACGCTCCGACAATCCTGCCGAGACTTTCACCAAGCTATGGACAATGAAAGAGGCTCTGCTAAAATATACCGGCGAAGGGCTACGCCGCGATATTAAAACCGTGCTTAACCTTTCACCGGCATCTGAAGTGGAATTCCATACAGAGGTTTATGGAGGGTATGTTATCACTGTAGTTTATTAAGGAGTTAAGGAGTTAAAGGAGTTAAGCCAAATGCTTTTGCGCTGACATCTCATGCTCTTAACTAATGGCTTAACTCCTTAACTCCTTAACTCCTCAATAAATTACACCTTGCCAATCACGCAATCCACCGCTGCACTCAGGCCGTCAACGTTCTTGCCGCCGGCAGTAGCATAGTGTGGCTGACCGCCACCGCCACCTTGTATCAGCTTCGCTGCCTCGCGCACAAGCTGACCGGCATTGAGGTTGTGGTCCTTCACCATGTCGTCGCTAAGCATTACGCTAAGCATTGGCTTGCCTTCGTTCATGCTTCCTATGACGCATAGCAGATTCTCGGGTATTTCCTGACGTATCTTGAAAACAAGGTCCTTGACAGCCTGTGGCAACAATGGCAATACGGCAGAAACTACCGTCACGCCATTGATGATGCGAGCCTTCTCAATGAGCGACTCCTTGGCGCGCTCCACGTTCTGAGCCTGGAAATGCTCTATGTCCTTCTTCATTGAGTCATGTTCCTCAATGTACTTCTGGATTACACCACGCAAGTCCTTGGCATTGTTGAACATCGAGCGGATAGCCTTAAAGCTGTCTTCGAGCATATACATCATCTCCTCGCACTCCTTGCCCGTCTTTGCCTCAATACGGCGGATGCCTGCAGCCACGCTGCTCTCAGAGACAATCTTGAACATTCCGATGCGACCTGTCGACTGCGCATGAATACCACCGCAGAACTCACACGAAGGACCGAAGCGAACCACGCGCACCTTGTCACCATACTTCTCGCCGAATAGGGCTATCGCTCCCATCTTCTTTGCTTCCTCAAGCGGTGTGTCGCGATGCTCATCGAGAGGAATGTCCTCACGAATCATCTTGTTCACCATTCTCTCCACCTCGCGCAGCTCCTCGTCGGTAACCTTCTGGAAATGAGAGAAGTCGAAACGCAGAGTGTCGGCACTTACATACGAACCCTTCTGCTCCACATGGTCGCCCAAGACCTGCTTCAACGCATAGTCGAGCAAGTGGGTTGCAGTGTGGTTGGCGGCACTGGCATAGCGTTTGTCGACATCAACACAAGCCATGAAGTCGGCTGTTGGGTCTTTTGGCAACTGCTTCACGATGTGTATGCTCTGGTTGTTCTCACGCTTTGTGTCGATGATGTCGATGGTCTCGTTCTCGTTGCAGATTACTCCACAGTCGCCTACCTGACCACCCATCTCGCCATAGAAAGGTGTATTGTCGAGCACCAGTTCAAAGAAGCTCTGCTTCTTCTGTGTCACCTTGCGGTAACGCAAGATGCGGCACTCATATTCCGTATAATCGTAACCAACGAACTTCTGTTCACCATCGCTGATTATCTCCCAGTCGCCGTTCTCCACTGCGGCGGCATTGCGGGCACGAGCCTTCTGCTTCTCCATCTCAACGGAAAAGCCTGCCTCGTCAACCGAATACCCGTTCTCACGGCAGATAAGTTCCGTAAGGTCGAGAGGGAATCCGTAGGTGTCGAACAGGCGGAAGGCCCGAACACCGTCGAGCTGTGTCTTGCCGTTTGCCTTCAGTTCGTCCATGGCACTGCTGAGCAGGCTGATGCCCTTGTCGAGCGTGCGCAGGAACGAGTCCTCCTCTTCCTTCATTACGCGACCGATGAGTTCGCGTTGTGCCTCCAATTCAGGATAAGCGGCTCCCATCTCACCAATGAACACCGGCAACAACTTATACATGAATGCCTCTTTTTGTCCGAGGAAAGTATAGGCATAGCGAACGGCACGACGCAATATGCGGCGAATCACATAGCCAGCCTTGGCGTTGCTTGGCAGCTGACCGTCGGCAATGGAGAACGAAACGGCACGAAGATGGTCGGCAATGACGCGCATTGCCACGTCGATGTCCTCTTCCTTGCCATACTCCTTGCCCGAGAGACGCGAAATCTCCTTTATTATTGGCTGGAAGATGTCGGTATCGTAGTTGGAGTGCTTGCCCTGCAGAGCACGCACCAAACGCTCGAAGCCCATACCCGTATCGATAACATTCATCGACAGAGGTTCGAGAGAGCCGTCGGCCTTGCGGTTGAACTGCATGAACACGATGTTCCATATCTCTATGACCTGTGGGTCGTCCTTGTTCACAAGCTCACGGCCTGGCACCTTTGCCTTCTCCTCTTCGGTACGTGAGTCGAGGTGAATCTCCGAGCAAGGTCCGCAAGGTCCCGTATCACCCATTTCCCAGAAGTTGTCGTGCTTGTTGCCGTTAATGATGTGGTCGGCAGGCACATGCTTTGCCCAGTAGCCGGCAGCCTCATCGTCGCGCACGAGGTTTTCCTCTTCCGAGCCTTCGAAGACAGTGACGTAAAGGTCTTTAGGGTCGAGTTTCAAAACATCTACAAGATATTCCCATGCCATATCGATGGCGCCTTCCTTGAAGTAGTCGCCGAAGCTCCAGTTTCCAAGCATCTCGAACATGGTGTGGTGGTAGGTGTCGTGACCCACTTCCTCCAAGTCGTTATGCTTTCCGCTGACACGAAGACATTTCTGAGAGTCGGCACGGCGTCGAGGTTCCGGGTCGCGTGTGCCAAGAATAACATCCTTCCACTGGTTCATACCAGCATTGGTAAACATGAGTGTTGGGTCGTCCTTAATGACCATAGGAGCCGACGCAACGATTGCATGCCCTTTCGATTCGAAATAGTTCTTGAACGAATCGCGGATTTCATTTGCTGTCATCATTGTTTTTATGCCTATTATTGAATTTTTCTCTAAAATTGTTGCAAAGTTACTTTATTTTTCGTACATTTGCAAGCAAAATAATAAAAATTGGCGAATATGGTTCTAAATTTGAACAAAAATCTCAAGTTATACTACTCCATAGGCGAAGTTGCGAAGATGTTCAACATCAACGAGAGCACTTTGCGCTATTGGGAGAAGGAATTCCCTACACTGAAGCCGAAGACCTCTGGCCCTTCCATGATACGCCAATATTCGGAGAAGGACATTGAGCAAGTAAAGCTAATACACAACCTCATAAAGGTAAGGGGATTCAAAATCAGTTCGGCGAGGAAAATACTCAATACCAACCCCTCGGGCACAGACAAGACGGCAGAAATACTCACTCGACTGACAAGCATAAAAAACGAGCTGCAGCTCATGAAGCAGCAGCTCGATGGAACTTTTACATAAGTCAATACCTTACTTATACCAATCGCACCATTGCGCTCCACCACTTTCAACCCAATTCACATAGTTGGGGTACAACAAGTCGAACGACACTCCCTCGTTGTTTTCATCGAACAGTTTAGAGCACTTGTCTATCTCCTGTCCGCTGAGGTACAGGGCAAATGGATAATTTCCGCTTCTGACATAGAATACACCCTTGGCGGGGTCGGAAAGGTCGTCGCCCGTGCCAAAATACTTGTAGTCCATCAATGGTGTAGGCTGCATACCGCTTGTATGCACCTCCCAGTTCTTATCGCCTTCCCTGCGATACAAGAACACATCGATCTGACTCTTGTATTTCTTATAGTTGCGCTCATAAAGTTTTGGGGCGTCCTCGGGAACATGGACAAACTCCACTATGTAAGTAACGCCCGGATTCTTTCTCGTTTCGGGAATTACATAATATATTTGATTCACCTCGTCATACTCCAACTGGCTTGTAGCATCCTTACCGCCGATGTAAAGTTTAACCTCAGCCGGCTTTTGATAACCATAAATCTTCTTACCTGTCTCACCGCCTTTGGAATTAACCTCCGAACGTTCTCCGCCAATGAGTCTAAATGCGATGCCATTCTTTTTTGTAGCATAGTTCTGACGTGCCTTGAACTCGAAGGTTTCACCATAGGTATCGTTCCATTTGTCATAGGCACGACCGTAGGTGTATTCCACACAAGCGTCGTTCATGTCATAGTCGCCTTGTTCAGGCCAAAGGTCTTCAAAGAGATAAGTTCCATCCAGAGTTTCGTGAAGTAGCACTGGACCTGTACCGTCAGCATTCATCCTATAGTCAACGACAGGCAAATCGGCAACGGCAGCCACTGGATTGGTGCCAATGGCAAGCACCACATCTGAGAAGTTTTGGTCGCCGCCCTTACCGTCTTCAAACTTATAGTCGTCCTCAAACGATGCGACTATGAACTTCTGTCCCTTGGTATAATACGAAGCGACAAGAGGCAAATCTGTCGAATTGCCATTCTGGCGCACACTCAGAGTGCTTAACGAAGCCGAACGGTAGTAGCGGTTTTCGGAGAATGTCTTTGTGGCTCTGGAATATTCATATTCCAATCTCTTGCTCCATGCGTTTGTTGCAAGCACAAGACCTACCTTATATCCTGCGGGGAAAATGTCGGTAGCACCATCCTTACTGTCCTTGGCAATGTTTGGATAGTAAATCAGCTTAACCGACGTCATGCGACTGACACCCGCCTTTTGGCGGTCGACATCTTGACTTATCTTACACCATTGTCCATCCTGAGTGTTTGGGAAAAGCATTATCACATTAGCGTCATCAAGGCTCTTCGGTTCCTGTCCCACCTTATAATAATAATAGCCCAAAGAACTGTTCCAGCAAGTGTTGCCTCCCAAGAAAGTTACCACCACCTGTGCCGGATCGCTTATCTCCAGGTCAGAAGCATTGCGATACTTAGGTGGACATTGAGATTGACCTACGTTGATAATTTGCGAATGTGTATCATAAAGAGAGGCATCGGGAACCAAGTCACTTCCTGTGTAGGCATAGCTAATCCTGCCATTGCCGTCGTATGTGCCAAGCCATTCCTTCCAACGCTTTCCTGCCTGATACTCCTTTGGAGCATCAGTGCGGGTCATGTAGCTGAAACCGTCCTCGCCAACAGAACGAGTTGACAATTTGGCACGAGAAGTGGTTTCGGTATCTGAAGCGTAGATTGTATTGCCCACTACGTCAGCCTCCATAATGGTTTTTGCAAAAAACGAAGGAGTGTAAATCCAAACCTTCTCAACATAGGAAGGCAACGAAATAAAGCCACCGAAGACACAATCCTCTTCGGTATATGCGGAGAAGAGTGGTTTCAAGTCTTCCCTCTTGGTGTAGGCACTGCCTTCTTCACTATCAACGATTGGATTCTCGTCGTAGAGTTCAAAATATACAGGGCTTTTGACACCGCAACCGGCATAGCTGACGACAAGATTGATGCCGTCTTTAACGGTAGCATAGTCGAACGTATTATACGTAGCACCTGTGTCCTGAGTAGGCTGGAACAATTCCATCTTCCAATCCACGCAAGAGGCTAATGTCATAACAGAGGCCAAAAGGCATAAAAATGCCGCTCCCTTAGTTTCCTTTTTCTTCATATTTGTAAGTCTAAAAATCGTATCAAAGACATCATTTTTCAATGAAATCCAGTTAGTTTTATATTTTTTGCAAATATAATGATTTTCCGTTAATGTTATGTAAAACGAGTTTTGTTTTTATGTTTTTTTAAGAACATACGTTTTTACGACTCCAAGAAACGTTCTATAGCCCTCGACACTTCAGGGCTTTCAAGTGCCATGATGTTCTTGTCGTCCAAATCGATGCGGTTTATCAAGAACAAGATGTTGTCGTAGGTAAGAGGTATCGGCTCGTCGTGCATCATTAGGGTGAAAAGCACGACGAGCCGGTCGCTCATCAGGACGGCCTTAACCGTATCGGGATTCTTCTTCAGATAGTCGTTTACGGCGGGCGAGAAGTCTGTTGACTTCAGTCGTATGCGCATTTTGTTGCGGAACATGGCACGCAGGTTGCCATTGTTCATGTTTGAAAGTGCCATCTGCTGAAACAGCGAGCGCAAAGCCCATTCCGACGTTTCAAGAGACCCAAGAATGCCATTGAGGGTTCTTCCAAATTCCTCATAGTCGACCCAGTCTTCCTTGCACTTATAGCGCAGGTCGTGCTCCACCTCGTGCCATCCCTCCGAAAAGACAGTGCGGATTTGTATCTCATACGTACTGTCGATAAAGTTGGCATAGTCTGCCGGCAATGCAGCACGGAAGTCGTCGACGAAACGGTCTGGCAAGGGCTTGGTGATGTTGAGACACTGTGGTCGGAACGTATCGACGTCGAGATTGTCAATATGCCTCTTCACCACATTCTTGTCGTCGAAGTACATGGCAAGCACATTTACATCGTCGGTGAAATAGACCACTATACGCAGACCTATGATGTCGCGTATCATTTCCTTTCCACTCCTATACGCCTCACCCTTCATTCCTATCTTATGCTCGATGGAAGCAAAGGTCTTTGCACGGGCAAAGAGGCGGTACATGATGCCGCTTCGATCTACTATTGACGACAATTCCAGTCTCAACTCTTCTGCTATCTCTTGTAATGTCATATCGCATTTTCGTTATTAAACCTTACAAAGATAGCGATATTTTCATATCACCTTGTCCTTTTTTGTATTTTATTAATCGTTTCTGCCGTTTTTTATAGTTTTTATACCTTTGGATATCACCAAACCCTTGTTTCCCTGCGAACGGCGTCCGCCAAGGTCATAATACTTCTGGTCCGTAGCGTCAGGCATTACGTTAGTCACAGAAGTTGCCGAGTTGGTATGCAGTGTAATTCTGACACACTCCTGCTTGACGAACTTGAAGCTTATCGAGCCAGTTGCCGGCTGGTCGAGGGCTATGCTATGGGTGACAGACACTCCACCTGTACGGGAAGGGAACACATAATCTGTGGATTCGAAGGTCTTGCCGCCGAGTTTCGACAGATAGCCTTCAACATTGTCCTCGTTGCAGAATCCATTTATCTCCACTGCCGTTATGCTAATGCCATCGGGTATCTGGATTGCATACTCAACATTGTTGGAATACTTAATTCCCTTAATGCCGCAGTTGCTGGCAGCCTGATAATTCTTAGGTGTGGACATTGTAATGCTGAAGCCATTGCTGAAAGTCCAGTCGCCATTTGCCGTTTCGGGAGTAAGCTCATACTGAGTGGCTATAGGTTCGTCAGATTCCTCAACGACAGAACCCAACATCTCGCCTCCTTCGTTCTGAGCTTCGGTAATGTCGGCGACAAGCGAGTTGAGATAGCGTTCAAGATTTGAATAGCCGTCGCTGCCTATGGTCTTGCCGTCTTTAGGGTCGCTTAGGTCAAGCCCGTTTGCCCTCTCCCACTCGTCGGGCATTCCGTCGCCATCAGTATCTGTTGGGGCTGACTCTGACATAAGTGTTGGCCATGCGCTCCAGTCCTCAGAGGCATCAGATGGTCGGTTGTCGTTTTGCGAATCTATGATTCCCTTGTGGTTGCCACTTCCTGTATAGGTTGCAAGTCCATTGCGGGTGTCGGAAATGATGAGTTCGTCCACAGCGTCCCTCTTCAGCGAACAACCGGCATAGTCCAACACTCTTGCATAGGCGTCGGCGGCTGAATGGGTAGTGACGCTGACGAAGTCAATAGGCTCGGCAAGCCTCATCTCCGTCTTTGCCTCGTCGGTATAGAGGTTGTCGTTGCCGCTGTTGTCTATCTGGTTGTAGATGCCGTTGGTCCAGTTGTCGTTGGTCACGTCAGAATACTTTGAATTGACATTGCCGTCGACGAAGAATGTCCCCCACTTGTGGAGTGTTGGCGCATAGGCAGGATAGTCTTCTATGTACTTGTTTGTACGGATTCCAATGGCAGCAATGCGCTTCTGCTTTGTGGAGCTGATTTGTGCAGTGCCAGGGCCTGGCTTGTAGTAGTTGTTTACAATGTTGACATTCATTGCCTCGCCTCCATAGCATCCATTTCCCGCCCAGTTGTAGAACACATTGTTGCGCATGTCCATACGCTCGTCTAACTGTGTGGTGTATCGCGGACCTAAGCGTGGAACACGACTCTCGTGGTGTGCCATCAGATTATGATGATAGGTGATGCCACTACCGCCCCAGTTTCCGCCATAGCCATGGGAACCTTTGGAATGGCCTGCATCCTGTAGGCTTTGGGAAGAGATACACCACTGCACGGTGGCGTTCTTCACACCATAGATTGACAGACATTCGTCGATGCTCCAGCTGACGGAGCAGTGGTCGACGATGATGTTCTCCTGGTCCATGCCTCCAAGTCCGTCCCAACCGTCGGCTCCTGTCAACGTTACGTTGTTGTTGCCAAGTCGGAAGCGCAGATAACGTATGATCACATTGTTTGCCTGAATGCTGAACGGATAGTCGGCAATGCAAATGCCGTCGCCGGGAGCCGTCTGTCCGGCAATGGTGACATTACCTACAGTGAGGTTAAGGGCAGACTTCAGGAATATTGTTCCCGACACATCGAAGACGATGGTCTTTGTTCCACCTTTGGCAAGAGCCCAGCGTAGTGTGCCTTCCGAGCCGTCGTCGGCAAGTGAGGTGACGTGATACACTTCTCCTCCACGTCCGCCGGTAACATATCTACCGAACCCTTCCGCACCGGGGAATGCAGGAGTCTTCTCCTCGGCAAATACAGCTGTTGCTGTCAGGCACAAACCTGACAGCAACAATGACTTAATTATAGTACTTTTCATATACATCACAGTTAATTACTCAACAGGGAACCAACGTGGGTCGCCAATGCGCTGGTTAATCTTCAGTGTGAAGTCGTGGTTGGCAGGATCTGAAAAGATGTCTGCCGACGACATGTCGCTTGCATCCAGTTCCTTGATGTCATTGGAAGCAAAGATACAGTCGGAAGCACGCAGACAGTTCTCTATGGTAATGCTTCCTGCCGTGCGCACACCCTTGGCAGTGTCGACGTAGGTCTTGCCAAGAATGGTGTTCTTCAGCGTGATGTCGGTAGGCTGACCATTAGCGTCAATCAGATAACGCCCTGACTGAACTACGTTGTAGAACGTACAGTCGGTGATGGTTATACCGTTCTTCAGCGGCGATGCCGATGTCTCGATGAAGCTGCGCTGAGCCGTGTCGAAAGTACAGTTGCTGAGATTCAGGCTTCCAATGTTTTGGTTGGCTGGCGAATCAAGCTTGAACTGGAATACTGAATAACCATTGCCCTTCGACATGTTGGTGAGTACGCAGTTGTTGAGATTGATAGATCCTATCGTGATGACGGGAGAACCCTGAGTACGAACCACAGAACGATCAAAGCCTTCGAAGCGACATTGTGTGAACGTCAGGTCTTCTGCTATTACTGCATCGGCACTTTGATTGATGAAGTACTGGCAGCCGCCATCGGTGAAGTTGACGTTCTCGAATCGCAAGTAGTTGTGGCTGCCCTTGATGTTGAAGCTCTTCATGATGTTAAGCACAGGAGTGTCGCCGCCTGAGAGTCCGAAGAAAGTCACCGAAACGCCATCAGGAATGTAGAGACCAGTAGCCTCACCTGTTTCGGCTGAGATGCCTCGTGCATCGAGAGTAAGACCGGCAGGAATACCTATCGTTACGCTGACGTTGTCGGCACCTACAGCAGCCTGCGCCTGAGCAACCACGTCGTTGATGATGTCCTGGTCGAGGGCTGTTATCGTAGCCGGCAGTTGAATCTTGAAGTCGCCCGAAGGCATGGCAGCTGTTGTGGTTGTAACAACGGTTCCGCGCTTTGCCGTTCCATTATATATAATAAAGGTGTAGGCAGTCGATGCCTTCAAGCCTGTTACTGTCAGTTCTCCCGCAGCCTTTGCAGCAGCGTCGAGTGTGATGTTCTGCACTTCTTCCTCACCACTCATCACAACAATGTTGGTTGCCTCCATCTCGGCATTCCACTTCAGGTTGACGTGGTCCTCAAAACGGTCGGCATCCGTAATTTCATAGAATATCTGCTCTGCCTTGGTCTTGAAGGTCTGTCCACTCTTGTAGTAGCACCACTTGGAGTCGTTTCTTCCGTCTGCCATGCTCTTCATTCGCAGATAGTAGCGGGTGTCGCCAACGAGTTGGTTGAGAGTGTAAGGCGATGTCGTTATCTCCTTGTTGGCGCCGAAGACTATAGAATTTGAGCCACCCATTGCCACATCGTCGTAGAGCGAGTCGGTGCTCACCTCGATGATGTAGTATTCTGCATCCTTCACGGTGCTGAAGCTCACCTCTGCAGTAAGGTCTTCTGCCGTAACGCTTATCTTGTCGGAGTTGATGCCGAAAAGTCTGTCGTAGGCACTGTCAATGCCCCAGTCGTTGCCGTCAGTGCATGCCGTGGCTGTCAAGCCCATTGCCGCAATATATAAAATGTTTTTTATCTTCATAATTTTTATTTATTTATTCTTCATTCTTCACTCTTCACTCTTCATTAAAAAGTTAGTCCGAATAGCCGTAAGAGTTGTGGAGCGAACCGTTGGATGCCGAAATCGTAGTTGATGCGATAGGCATGATGTAGCGGTTCTTCACCTGTATGCCATCGTCCAACAGACCGCTGCTGATTGTAGGCAGGTTGGTGTATACCTGCTTGTCTGTCGGGTCGTCAATCTTGGCTCCTCCAAACGAGCTTACACTGCCGTCATAGTCAGCCTCACTCTTGCCGGCAGGAATGCCGTGCCATGTGATGCTCGAATAGTCCAGCACCGTCTTTGCCTCATCGGCATAGTTGAAGTAGAGTTTCTCCTGGTAAACTCCATCGCGAAGCTGCTGCAAGTATGTCTCCTTAAACTCTATGGTCTTTGCCACAAGCAGGTTCCAACGGATAAGGTCCCACTTGCGATAGCCCTCACCGGCAAACTCCCATGCGTTCTCATCCACTATAGCATTGAAGAACGAGTCCTTGTCGCCGGGGATGGCTGCAATATATGCATCGGCGTCAGCCTGATGCTCAGCATCGAAGGCACGCTTATGAACGAGGGCGAGAGCCTGACGCGCTGTCAGCCCTGCGTCGCCACTGTAGCTGGCATCAGGACCTGCGAGTTCGTTCATCACTTCGGCATAGTAGAGCAGCACGTTGGCATAGCGCATCTTCACTGGGTTGATGCCTGTGGTGTGCTTGGCTGTAGCCACGAGGTTCTGGCTGAGCCAAGTGTCGCTCATCTTACGCGGATCCCACTTGCCGACATAGATACCGAAAGGAGTGTTTTCAAGAGCATATTCCTTGGTCAACGCACCGTCTTGCTTTATCTCTTTTAGGTTTGAGCAAGTGATGTCGCGTCGCAAGTCGTTGTCATCATACGAGTAGAATAGGGGAGCGGTTAGCTTCAGCTTACCCGAAGAGTTGCCATAGCCGTATTTGCTTGTTACGCCGTTAAGACGCACTCCTACGGTATATCCAAGCTCACTATTGAGGTTGAGACCAAGAGGAATCTCGAAGATGTTCTCATGATAGCTCTGGTCGAGAGTGAGCTGGTTGAGAAGATACCAATGATTCTCAAACGAGGGGTTGAGCGAGTGCTTACCGCTGGTGATGATAGCTGTGAGATGACTAAGTGCCTTCTCGTAGAGAGCCTTGCGGGTGGCGGCATCGGGACGCTGTGTGGGATAAGTGGCGTCGGAATAAGCAGCAGTCTCATATCCGCTCTTGGCTCTCTCGCGGATGGCATATCCTGCACGTGTGAGTGCAATCTGAGCTATGAGTCCGTGTACATAACCCTTGGTCACGTGCTCGGTGGTATATCCCGTCACATCGTCAGCCCAAGGCAACAGTACCACAGCCTCCTCGAGGTCTGAGATCATTGCATCCATGATGTCGTCGCGGTCGGTCTTGCCCATATAGGCATTGCTGAGGTCGGAGAGTGTTGGATCGACCTTGAAAGGCACGTCGCCGAAAATCTTCACGAGATCGAAATAAATCATGGCACGCAGCGTCAGCGACTCGCCGAGATAGCGCTCCATCGACCTTTGGTCACTGCCACCGGCCGTGAGCAGCGAACTCTGTCTGATTCCTGCAATGTTGAGGTTGGCGTCTTCAACAATACCATAAAGTGCCGTCCAAACGTCGCCAATCTTCGACCAACCTGGGTTCTGGTTGTAGTTCATGTTGCCTCGCTCGCTCGATGCGTTATAGGCATCGGCTCCAAGACCGTCAACCAACTCGCAGTCGCTGTTCAGGTTCCACACTATTGACAGGTCCTGAGAGTAGGTTCTGTCCTGTCCCAAAGCTCCATAGAGCTTGTTTACACGCGCTCCGGTATAGAACACTGAGTTCCATACCGACTCGTCGGTCTGCTCGGAAGGCGATGTCTGGTCGAGGAAGTCAGAGCATGACGACATGGCGACAATGCCTGCCGAAAGGGTTATTATCGATAATGTCTTTTTCATTTCTTCTGTTCTGTTTTGGTGATGTTAGAATGTTACATTAATACCGCCTACGAAGGTGCGGCTCTTGGGATAGGCAGCATAGTCGATGCCCGGACACATTGGGTTCCTCTTGCTACTGGTGTCGACCTCGGGGTCGTAGCCGTCGTAGCCGGTGAAACAGAAGAGGTTATAGCCTGTGAAATAGATGCGGACACTCTCAAGGAAGACGCTCTTCATCCACTTCTTAGGCAATGTGTAACCGACAGTCACGTTCTGCAGACGAAGGAACGAAGCGTCCTCAACGGCATAGTCGATGGTCTGCATGGTAGACACAGCAGCAGGATTGTAGATTGAAGCATTGGCATTAATCTCGTTCAGGCGGGCTATCATTGCGTCAGAGCCACCGTAGGCAGCAATGGTGCTTGTAGATGGGCGACCGAGGTTGAGACCCGTCGATGGGTCAATCCATGTGTAGCGGTTGTCGAGCGTGAAGTCGTCAACAAGGTTGTAGTTCTTTGCCGAGCCGTGGTAGAAGGCGTTGGCAAGTTTTGTACCATTGACAATCTTGTTGCCGAGAGAATAGTTGAAGAACACGTTGAAGTCTACATTGCCTACACGACCGTCGAAGCCGAAACCACCAGTTGTGGTAGGAACGGTGTTGCCAAGGCGCTGTTTCAGAGGGTCGCCATTCTCGTCGACCTCAACACGCAGACCACCGGGATAATAGCTTCCGCCTGTTATTGAAGGACTGTTGTCGACGATGCCCTCGCGGAGTTTCCATGTCGTTCCGCTCAGCACGAGTTGTCCGTCGGGGTTGCTCACTGGGTCATAGACAGTGAAGAAGCCGTTGGTCTTGTAACCCCAGAGTTCGCCGAGGCGACCGCCCTCTTCAATTCTGAAGTCCTCGTATTTCGAGATGGTGCTTCCGCTCCATGAGCTGCTCTGCCATGGGTTCTCCATGTTCAGCTCGTCAATCTTGTTCTTGTTGTATGCAATGTTGAAGTTGAAGTTCAAGCCCCACTTGCGCTGGTCGACGATGACGGCGTTTACGGTAAGCTCGACACCCTTGTTGCTGGTCTTGCCGAAGTTTTGGTACTGAAAGCTGTAGCCTGTACTTGTAGGAACGACACTCTGCATGAGCAGGTCTTTGGTGGTGTTCCAATAGAGGTCGAGTGTACCGTTGATGCGACCGCGGAGGAAGCCGAAGTCGATACCGAAGTTACGGGTTATCGTCGTCTCCCACTTCAGGTCGGGATTGTAGAGGTATGTTCCGTGTTCAAGCATCGGCTGGCGTTCCTCGTTGAAGAAAGGAGCCTTGGAAGTGTTGCTTGCCATGGAATAGGTCGTTGAGAGCAGACCTGAATTGATGCGGTTGTTACCTGCCGTACCGAACGAGAGGCGCAGCTTGAGGTTTGAGAGCCAAGTACTTGTCGACTTCATGAAGTCTTCTTCCGACAAGCGCCATGCCAAGGCGAGTGAAGGGAAATAGCCCCAACGGTTGCCCTTGCCGAACTTGCTCGAACCGTCGGCACGCAGAGTGAACGTGGCAAGATATTTGTCTGCCATGGTGTAGTTGATGCGTCCGAAGTACGACATCATGTTCTCGTCGGCAGAGATGTCCGACTCATTGGGCAGTGCTGTTCCCGCAGAAGTGTTGGCAAGCACCTCGTCGATTGTCATGCTCGTAGGGAAACCGACGGAAGTCGATGTGCGCGTGGTCTTCTCTGTGCTCGACCATTCCTGACCGATGAGCACGTTGATGCGGTCGCGTCCGCCAAAGAGTTTGTCGTTGGCGTAGGTGACAGTATTGGCATTGCGCCAGTCGCGCTGGTTCACCTTGGTAAATTGCGCCTGCGGCATTCCATTAAAGCCATATTTGGAGTTTGTAGTGGCGTCGCTGCCCCAAACCTGGTCGGTGTTGTTGTAGCGCCATCCATAGCCGAATTCTGTGCGGAATGTGAAGTTCTTGAACGGCTTCCAGTTCAGTCCAGCATTGTAGTTCTGCTGGAAACGCTCCTGATACTTGTATGTTGAAGTGATGCGCTGCAGCGGAGTGCGGCGTGTCGATGTGCTGTTCTCCTCGTCCTCGTCGCCGTTTGACGTTAGAGTCTCAACAGGAGCGTAGGCAACGGTGTTGGCGACGATACTGTTTGCGGCATTCGACTCGTTGGTGTCGGCACCACCGCTCAGTCCGTCGAGCTTTGTGAAGCCAAGGCGAGCGTTGAAGTCGAAAGTCAGCCATTTGTTGAGCTTGGCATTCAACTTGGCGTTGATGTTGTTCTTGGCATAACCCGAACCGAGCATGATGCTCTCCTCGTCGGTATGTGCAAATCCTACGTTGAACTTTATCTCCTTCGAGCCGCCGTTTACGCTGGCGTTATACTGTTTCTGCAAGCCGGTGCGGCCGAAGATTTCGTCCTGATAGTCGTTGCCCTCAACCGACTTCCAAATGTCGAGGTCGTTGAAGTTGCCATAGTCCGTAGAACCCAACTCATACTGATAATATGCATACTCGTAAGGCGAAAGGGTCTTTACGGTCTTTGTCACCTTCTTCCAACCCAACAGTCCGTTGAAGCTGACCTGAGTCTTGCCCTCCTTACCTTCCTTGGTGGTGATGATGATTACACCATTGGCACCACGAGCACCGTAGATGGCAGTCGACGAAGCGTCCTTCAGCACGTCGATGCTCTGGATTTCGCTTGGCGAGATGTCGCTGATGCTTGTCACAGGGAATCCGTCGACGATATACAGAGGCGAGTTGTCCTGCGAGAGCGAACCACCACCACGAACGCGAATCTTCACGTCGGCATCGGGCGAACCTTCTGTCGTTGTGATGTTCACACCCGCCATCTTACCTGTCATGGCTTCGCTGACGTTGCTGACAGGAATGTTGGCAATCTGCTTCTCGTTGAGTGAGGAAACGGAACCCGTGAGGTCCTTTTTCTTCACCGTACCGTAACCGATTACCACCACGTCGTTGAGAGTAGTGGCATCGTCTTCAAGCACCACACTGACCTGTGTCTTGCTCTTGACGTCAATGGTCTTGGTCTTCATACCCAAATAAGAAATGACCAGTTGATGGCTCTTTCCCGAGAGTTTCACTGTTGCATTTCCGTCAAAGTCGGTAATGGCACCGTTGTTGGTGCCTTTCTCCATAACCGTAGCGCCAATGACTGTCTCGCCCGTCTGGTCGGTAACGGTCACCTTGACGCTCTGTGCGGAAACGCTGCCCACAACGAACAATAGTACCATTGCAAGCACGATTCTGATTTGTTTTAATTTCGACATATAATTATTTGTTTAAATATTGTTTCGATTGCTATAACCTGTCTTTGAGCACATATTTGATTTGTGGTGCAAAGATAGTGCAAAAAATCGATTAAGCAAAGGAAAAGAAAGTTTATTTCTTTTCTGAGCGTGAGATTTTTATCTAAATCGAGCGAAATACAAAATAAAAACGATAATTTTTTATTTTTATTTCCGAGATGCAGCCTATCTTATTCAAAGATAGTGCAAAAAATCGATTAAGCAAAGGAAAAGAAAGTTTATTTCTTTTCTGAGCGTGAGATTTTTATCTAAATCGAGCGAAATACAAAATAAAAACGATAATTTTTTATTTTTATTTCCGAGATGCAGTGGGGAGCGTGGCTTAATGTGCGAACGTTATGCCTTTGATGAGTCATGTAATAGATGATAACTGAATGCGGTAATCAGTTGATAACTGAATAGGGCAATCAGTTGACAACTGAATAGGGTAATCAGTTGGGAACTGAATACTCCTTTCAGTTGGGAACTGAATAGGGTGGTCAGTTGGGAACTGAATAGGGTGGTCAGTTGGGAACTGAAATTAAAGGATTAAAGAATACTTGTCAACCTTCCCCGTGACAGATGTGACAGAAGATATAGTGACATTTATTGTAATTTCTATTAAAGCCCTACTAATTAGTAACCGTTTAATTCATTTTACGCGAAATATGTATATAGTATCTGTCACAAGTGTCACACCTGACACGCCCCGAGGGTTAGAACGGCAGGACAGGTGATAGGTCATTGTCCCGCAAAATCATTAATCGTTTGTTTTGTTTCGACTTGTAGAACAAGTTTCAAAGGGTGAAACAAAATGAAACCAAAGTTATTATTCACTCAACTTTCGGAAGTGGGAAGTTAAAGAAGTTAAGGAAGTTAA
Source organism: Prevotella sp. (assembly GCA_051869235.1). Taxonomy (GTDB): domain Bacteria; phylum Bacteroidota; class Bacteroidia; order Bacteroidales; family Bacteroidaceae; genus Prevotella. Next base: position 60,674 of record JBJEAS010000143.1, on the reverse strand, counting down.
AGAAGTTAAGGACGTATGTTCTAAACATGGAAAACTCCTTGACGGATGCGACAAGACTATTGTCTTTAACTTCCTTAACTTCTTTAACTTCTGAGAATTAAGTACTTCAGAAACTTGAGTTATTCATCAATCCGTTTCAGTTCTGCCTGTGTCTTCTTTCCGTAGGCTTCGCCACGGGGTACGAGGTATCTGAAAAAGACAGTATCGTTTACAATCTCGATATGGAAAGTAAAGAATGCACGATAATCGCCTATACGTATGCGATAGACGCTACGATAGCCGACAAGCTTCTTGCAGTCGGTGATGTCTTTAAGGCTTTCGGCACTCTTGACTTCCGCAACGACTCTTCGCACGGAGTCAAGCATCTTGCCGGAAAGCTTCTTGACGGACTTCTTGAAGTCCTTGGAGTAATCTATATTCATACGCCTAACCAGTTTTCAAAGTCTGCCTTTTCCTGTTCGTTGAGCATGACGTGTCCTTCGGGACGTTCCTTGCTCAGCTTGGCATAAAGTCTTGCGTCCTCGTAATTGTCTGCTATGTCAGAAAGCAAATGTTCGATGTAGTTCTTCAAATTTGTTCCATTCTCAATTGCCATGATGGAGAGGGTCTTGAAGGTTGACTCTTCAAGATTGATTATCTTTCTTTTCGATGGTGTTAATGTCGCTGGTTTCATAAGTCAAATGCTTTAATTCGGCTACAAAGATAATGCAAATCGAGAGCAGAATCACCAAGCTTGCTTGAGTGTTATGCCGAGATGCAGCTTATCTTAGGCAAAGATATACAATATATTCCATATATACGGCATATATGCCTAAATATTTAACGATAATTACACAAATTAATTATGAATGACAATATAAGTTTCATTGAAAGGAGTGTTTTATGAGAATACTTCATATTTCAAAGTACTACTATCCGTATATAGGAGAGGTAGAGAATGTCTGTAAATATATAGTTGAAGGGACAGCGGGGCATGAGACTGCTGTGGTGTGCTCCAACGAGGGACAGAGTTTATCATTATCAACGAGGCCGGAAAGAAGTTGGAGCTAAAGACACCATCATTTTCCAAACAATATGGTTGACTATTTTTTGTAAATTGCCGTTTAATTGCTGACACATGCTGATCAAACACAATAAAGGCGACATCGGAAGATGCCGCCTTTAGTTATAGATGATAGGAAATGATTACTTAACGAATCTCTTAGCCTTGCCCTTCTGAATGAGCAGACCCTTTGTTGCTGGGCGACCACCGAGGTCGTATGTCTGACCCTCAACAACAGCCTTCTCTGCCTGAATGCCGTTTACACCAGTAGCTGCCTCTGAACTGAATGTAACGTTGTTGAGACCCATTGCCTTGTTGTTGCCAATGCCATAAACTGTAAGGTGGAGAGTTACTTTGTATGCATCTGCAGGAATAAGGTCTGTTGTAGGAATTACGATGTTACTAAAGCCATCCTCGTTCTTGTCGTTTGTATTATCCTTGCTTGCATCCTCACGTGCTGGACCGTAGCCTGGGATGGTATTGCCTTCAGCTATTTCACCTGCTGTCCAGAATCCTTCGCCGCCACTATATGCATTCCAAGTGTCATCAGTGAATAGCCATTCTGTCTCTGACTCGCCGGCTTCATTACTTTCAATCTTAAGTTTTACGTTTATACGCACAGCATCTGTTCCATAACGAGCAGCATTAAATGTAATCTTCTTGATGTCAAGGTACTTTTCTGGATCTGATTCGTAAACAGTAAATTCAAGAGTCTGACCTGCTCCGTCAGCTTCTGCTAATGTCTTTATCGCTGCATCAGAAGGAACTACAGGAACCCACTTAGTCACACATGTAGTTCCATCTTCGAAATAGTTGAGTGATTCACCTGCAACATTTTTATGAGTTTTCTGACATGTTGAAGGGTCTAAAATACCAGTACCCCATCCAATTGCGTAGGCCTCAATTGTTTCGCTACCAGTAACGGTAGCATCGTTGTTAACTGAAGTAGCATTCTTGCCATCCTCAGAAGTAGAGGTACATGGCCATACTACAGTTTGTGCAGAAGCTGCAATGCTTGCAAACAAAGCAGCTACGAAAAGTAATTGTTTCTTCATAAATAAAACGTTTTAAAATGATTAATAATAAATATGTTATTCTCTCTGTTAATGTTGTAGATTGTATGGGTAGAAATATGCGTCCACCCATACAATCTGTATTTTCATTAGTTTACTCTACAGTTCTGTAGCCTGGGTTCTGGTCCTCATCGGTAATACCCTCGTTGAGGTTGATTTCATCCTGTGGGAACGGACGGAACCAACGATACTGACCGTCAGCACCAAGAAAGTTCTCTGTCGAAGCCACTCCGCTGTTGTACTTTACGTTGTAGTCAATAAGACGCTTCGTACGGCGGAGGTCCATCCAACGATAGTACTCACCGCAAAGCTCACGGGCACGCTCGTCGAGAATGATGTCGATTGGGTCGAGGTCAGCACCAGTCAGCTTTGGAACATTGTCGATGCCCTTGCCATTGTTGTAGCAGTTGTCTGTGCCGTCAGAATAGTGGCGAACATAGGCAGCATAGCTTGAAAGCTGCGTTGCGTTTGCACGCTTTCTAACCACGTTAAGGCGGTCAAGCGACTTCTGTGTATCACCAGCCATATAGTAAGCCTCGGCTGCAATGAGATAAGTCTCGGTCAGGTGTGCAAGAACGATGTCGTGGAACGAAACAGCACTTGTTCCATTGCGCTTAGACTTGTAGTCGTCGAACTTGCGTACACAGAGCGAAGTTCCCGTACTTGTACGGCTCGTTTCGTACTTTTGTGTATCCTTCTTGTATGTTATCTTGCCTGTACGAGGATTCACCGTCACCTTAATATATACACAAGGGTCAGACGTAGAATAAATATTCGTTGTAGTGTGGTTGTCAGAAGCAGTATTGTACTTGTCCAAACCGCTCAAGTCAGAATACCAAGCAGGGAAATAATACTTTATCTCCTGAGACTTCCAATCAGCGTCGGTGTAGAAACGCTTATATTCTGTGGGTTGCTCAACCATGAAAGTGCCTTCAAAGCGGTCGTCACCTGGCTCAAACAGATAGATGAGCTTCTCGCTGGCCGGGAATTGACTGCTTGTGTATTTTGTCAGACCAGGCCCGTCGCCATCGTCATTGTAGTAGTTGGAGAACTGAGCCTGCTGCTGGTTCCCACCTGTAGTCTCGTCCTGACCTGCAATACCGCGAGTATACTGAATTGCGAAGATGATGTCAGAATTGTTGTCGTTTGCAACATCCCACATGTCGCTGAAGGAGAGCGAAGGACTCTTACCTGCAATAGCCTTGTCGGCATATGTCGCTGCATTTTGGAAGTTAGTCTTGTCAGATGCTGTTGCTGCCTGACCTTCGGCAAGACCTGTTGCGCCTGCTGACACGTTTGCGTCCCAACCATAGGCAAGATAAACCTTAGCCAAGAGATTGTATACAGCTCTCATTGAAGCACGACCAGTGTGGTCTTCCATAGGGAGGTTGTTTGATGCCTCAACCTCTTTCAGTATGCCAATGATGTAGTCATAGACCTCCGACTGCGACTTACGGGGGAACGAGGTGATTACCGACGAGATGTAGTCATCGGAAACTGGCACACCACCAATCTGCTGTGTCAGCAGATAGTAGTAAAACGCTTTCAAGAACTTTGCCTCATCGACACGTTTCTGCACATTTGTTCCTTCTGCTCCGTTTTCTGCATAGTAGATTACGGTGTTGCATTGCTGAATGCCATCGTAGCAATTCTTATAAAGGTTCAATACATCACCATCGCTTGAATTCAATCCCTTATAAATTGAAAGGTTTGTGCTTGAATAGTTCGAGCGTCCCTTCTCATAAAGGTCTGTTCCACTACAGAAGAGGTTTGGTGCACCATTATATATGGCACGCAATTTATAATAAGGTGTGACTGCAAGATTCTCGAAGCCGTCAGCAGTCATGAAGTATTTCTCTGACTCCAAGTTCGACTTGTTCTCGGCGTCAAGGAAGTCGCTGCAGCTGGTCAGCGCAATGGAGCCTGCCAGAAGCAATGACGAAAATAATATCTTGTTTCTCATTGTTGTCAATGTTTAATGAAATATTTGAATTTAGAACTTGATGCTGCCACCAAACTGCCATGTTACAGTGCTTGGTCCACCAGATGAAAGGCTTGAACCGCACCACTCTGGGTCGAAGCCTACATAGTCCTTAGCCCATACAAATGGGTTGGTCACGTTCACGTATAGACGCAGGCTCTTGATAGGAGTCTTGGCAAGAAGTTTCTTTGGGAATGTGTAGCCAAGAGAAATGTTCTTGACTTTCCAGTATGAACCATCCACAATTTGGTAAGGTGTACCCTTGCTGTTGGCAGATGCCATACTGCTCATCGAGCTTGCGCCTGATTTTGCATTTGATCCTGCCCACAATGTACCTGCTCCGGCGTTGGCTGCACTCGCATTGTTAGGGAATGGATAGGTTCCGTAGTGTGTTTCCTGCTGATAAACAGGATTTATCATGTTGCCCTCAGAATCGTAGTCGCAGCTGAGCAGTGTTCCCGCTGGGATATAGAAGTCAAGGTTGATGTGCTCCATACCACGGTCGCCATACTGGATGTACTGGTTGTAGAACGAAGAGTAAACCTGGTAGTTCTGCTTTGTGTAGATGGAGAACGAGAAGTCCCAATCCTTATATCTCAGAGAAGAGTTGATGCTACCTGTCCAAGATGGGTTGCTCTTGCCAATGATTTGCTTGTCGTTCTGGTCGATGGTACCATCGCCATTGAGGTCGTCGATTATTGGCATACCCTCACCCCAACCATAGCAGGCATAGTAGTAGTCGCGGCTTACAACCGACTGCCCTGGAGTGAAGCCCTTGTCGCGTGCTATCTGTGTGTCAGGAACAGTCATGTTCTTGTCTGAAACGATGCCACTCCATGTGTAATTATAGATTGCGTTGATAGACTCGCCGATAAACCAGCTATTTGAAATATCGTCGACCTTTCCGCCATTCACTTCAAGAATTTCGTTCTTGTTGGTCGAGAAGTTGAAACTTGTTGTCCAAGTCCAGTCTTTAGTATCTATATTTACTGTGTTCAATGTGATTTCAAGACCCTTGTTGCGCACCTTACCGATGTTGTCGATAACAGAGATGCCACCAGCCTCGTAGGCAAGCTGACGAGACATGAGCAGATCTTTAGAGGTCTTAGTATAGACTTCAATGCTACCGTTGATGCGGTTGCGGAGGAAGCCGAAGTCGAGACCTACGTTATATTCTGTGGTCTTCTCCCAAGTGAGTTCCTTGTTTACGATACCACTTGGATAGTAAGGCGTGTTGCCTGTACCATCGGCAAAGCCATAATAGATGGTACCACCTGTAGGTACGACGGTTACAGGATAGTTTGTACCCTGAGTATAGTTGTTACCAGTGATACCGAAGCTTGCACGGAGTTTTAAGTTAGACAACCAATCTTGAGTACTCTTCATGAAAGGCTCCTCAGAAATGCGCCATGCAACAGCAGCAGAAGGGAATGAACCCCAACGGCGACCATCGGCGAAACGAGAACTACCATCCCAACGCACTGTTCCCGTGAAGAGATAGCGGTCGAGATAACTGTAATTGACGCGCATTGCGTAAGAGAGCATCTTCCACTCAGTGTAGGCAGAACCTGAAGTGTAGGTAGTGCTTGAAGCCTGACCGAGATTGAACCAAGTAGTTCCCTCCGGCACTCCGTATGCTTCCTGCTCGTAGGACTCCTGATTGAAGGAGCTTGCACTGAACAGCCCCATGAAGCCCACACTATGCTTGTCGTTTCTCCAGTCGTAGTTTATCTGGTTGTCCCAAGTCCAGCTGAACTTGTCGTAGGTCTTTGCATAGGCACGGTTGTCCTGCATGTTGCGTGCTGCTGTGAGCGAGCCTTCATACTGACCTGTGCGGCTATGAATATAATTAGGAGAGAACGTTGTCTTCAGGGTAAGACCCTTTACTGGCTTCAGCATCAAGTAGAGGTTTGCCAGCACCTGGTAGGTCTTATAATTGTATTCTGAGTTCTCGAAGTCGAGCATTGGGTTGGCTGTTGAGGTGAACTGGTCGCCGCTCGTGCCAAGATACTCACTCATACCAGGGTTGGTGATTGGCTTACCCTCGTCGTCATATGCGCGGCAGAAGTTCTGTAGGCGGAAAGACTGAGCAATGGCAGAATCATCAACGGTGCTTTGGTCTGTAAATGCGCCATTGAAACTGATACCTGCTGTCAGCCACTTTGTAATGTTGGTGTCAACAGTACCCTTGAGGTTGAAGCGTTCCATCTCATCGTCGCGGTAAATACCTTCCTCACTCTGGTAGCCGAAGCCAAAATGATAGTTTGTCTCGCCCTTGTTGCCGCTTACACTGAGATAGTGGTTCTGCTGCGCTGCAGTACGCAATACAAGGTCGCGCCAATTCGTTTCTGTACCATTTGCCAGTACATTCTTCAAATAAGACTGAGTGTAGTCCTCTGCTCCATTTACATACTGAGTAAGGTATGCTGTCTTGTAGTTACCAAGGGTCATTCCCCAATTGTTCTGTGCAGCATAATTACCGATGTTGCCATTCTCGTCCATAGGAGTCAGATAGCGGAAATGACGATACTGCATAAATTCGGCACCGTCCATGAAATCCGGCATACGTGCTGCCTTTGTAACGCCATAGTAGCCATCATAGCTAATTGTTGGCTTTGCTTCCTTGCCGCCCTGTGTTTTCGCGCTCTTGGTGGTAACGATTACGACACCATTGGTTGCACGAGAACCATAGATGGCTGTTGAAGAAGCATCCTTCAAAATGTCGATACGCTCGATGTCCTGTGGGTTGAGCCAGTTGATGTCGTCGCTGATTACCCCGTCGACTACATAAAGAGGATTATTATTGCTTCCCATTGTAGACTTACCACGAATCTCAATCTCGAAGCCGCCTCCTGCACGGCTCGACGATTGTGTGATGCTGACACCTGGTACCGAACCCTGAAGGTTTTCCATAACAGTGGTGGCACCTTTTGCTGTCAGTTTCTCGGTATCGACAGAAGATATTGCTCCCGTAAGGTCGCTCTTCTTCATTGTACCGTAACCAACTACAACGACGTCGTTAAGAGTTTGGGCGTCGTCTTCGAGAACTACATTGATTGTTGTTTTACCAGCTACCTTCACTGTCTGAGGCTTCATTCCAATGTAGGAGATTACAAGTGGATTGTCACCAGACACCTTAATGGTGAAGTTACCGTCGAAGTCTGTCACAACACCATTGCGCGTACCTTTCTCTAAAATAGAGGCTCCGATGACGGCCTCACCCTGTGAATCCTTCACCGTACCGGAAATGGTCTTTTGCGCAAAAGCGAGGAAACAAACCATCGTCATGAGCAGAGCCATAGAGACTCTCTTGAGCTGTTGTTTCATACGTTTGTTTTTTTTAGTTAGTGTATTATAGAATATTTTTTGATTCCAGTTTGTTGTTTGGAAGACAATATGAAGATTGTTATATCCCAGAGTGCCTATTCTGCTGCAAATTTATACTAAATAAATCACAAACGATACATTATCTTCAAAAAATCGCATTGGATTAACATTTATTATGTTTTAAGGGGCTATGGAGCTCCATTTATCGCCTGTTTTTGGATAATTGATGCTCTTATCTTAGTTAAAAGACGTATACGATTAAGGTCGGCTATTGGACATCATAATTGTTGCAAAATGCTAAACAATATCGAAATGTGGCAATAGTAAAGCAAAAAGCATTATTTCTCTGTAAAAATATCCTCATATATACCAATTTATTTAGTATAAATTTGCAAAAGCTAATGTCAGAGGGGATTATTGCGATTTTCCACGGGCATGCCAAAATACAAACTATAATCAAAAAAAAATCATAAATTAAGTAATAAATATACTAACCTAAATTCCGCAGTGCTTTAGTTTGACTTTATTTATAAGTACCTGAGCAACAAAAAGTTGCTCAGGATTTTGTCATGTCGGAAATTTCACTTAACTTTGCAGTGTCAAAAAAATAGTAACTGAAATTCATCAATGACATGGCAAAGGTACAAATAAAATCTGAGAAAATCACCGCTTTTGGCGGAATATTTTTCATTTTGGACAAATTTGACTCCATTCTGTCCTCTGTGATAGACTCACACCTGGGACTTCGCAGCAAGCTGACAGGCTATCAATACAGTGAGATTATCCGTGCGGTCTTCTCAGTGTTCTACTGTGGCGGCAACTGCATCGAAGACCTCAACATGTACCTGAAAGAGGTTCTTACGGAGCGTCCCCATACCCGTGTCCCAAGTGCGGACACTGTTCTTCGTGGCATAGAGGAACTGGCAACAGAGAACGTGTCATACAAGGCGGAAAAGTCCAACAACACCTATGCCTTCAACACTGCAGAGAGTCTGAACCGGCTGCTCATCAAGCTGCTTCTGGCCACCGGGCAACTCACGGAGGGAGGCGAGTACGACGTTGACTTCGACCACCAGTTCATTGAGGCAGAGAAGTATGACAGCAAGCGCACCTACAAGGGCTTTGACGGCTACAGTCCCGGTGTCTTCACCATCGGCGGGCTGATTGCCTATTTGGAAAACCGTGACGGCAACTGCAACGTGCGCTTCATGCAGGCGGAGACCCTTCATCGTTTCTTCGAGATGATGGACTCGTTCGGCATTCATATCAGGAGTTTCCGTGCCGACTGCGGCTCATATAGCGAGGACATCGTGAAGGAGGTCATAAAGCATGCGGACAAGTTCTACATCCGTGCCGAGCGCTATGCAGGTCTGTACGAGAGGGTGAAGCGTCAGACGGGCTGGACTGCCGTGGAGATTGGTTTCCAACAGTATGAGGTACAGTCATTTCCCTTCGACAGCTTCGAGGACGTGAGGCACTGCCGTCTCGTCGTACAGCGGCAGCGCAAGCAGAAAGGCGAGCAACTTGACATCTTCGACGGCGAGTACACATACCGCTGCATACTGACCAACGACTGGGACATGACAGATGAGGAGATCATACTGCACTATAATAAGCGTGGAGCGGCAGAGCGGGTCTTTGACCGTCAGAACAACGACTTCGGATGGGCACACCTGCCAAAGTCGTTCATGAACCAGAACACCGTATTCCTTATCATTACCGCCATGGCCGCAAACTTCTACCGGTACATCGTGGCATTGCCGCTCATGGAAACCCTCTTCGCAGTCAAAGCCACCGACAGGGTCAAGAGCTTCCTCTTCAGGTTCATCGCAGTGCCTGCCAAGTGGATCAAAACGGCAAGACAATGTAAACTCAATATTTACTCCAACAAACCATACGACATCATTTGGGAACACGGATAGGCCAACACTCTTCGTGGGAACTTCGGTCAATGCCTCTCGGCCTTAAGGGGTAAGGGGAAGGTATATACATATACGTCATGTCAAATGCATCTAAGGACAAAGTCTGCCTGAATCCCCATAACAAAGGGCTAAATCTAACTCTCGAAAAAAATATTGCGGATTTTAGGACTAACTAAAAAAACAAACGTATGAAACAACAGCTCAAGAGAGCCTCCATGGCTCTGCTCATGACGATGGTTTGTTTCCTCGCTTTTGCGCAAAAGACCATTTCCGGTACGGTGAAGGATTCACAGGGTGAGGCCGTCATCGGAGCCTCTATTTTAGAGAAAGGTACGCGCAATGGTGTTGTGACAGACTTCGACGGTAACTTCACCATTAAGGTGTCTGGTGACAATCCACTTGTAATCTCCTACATTGGAATGAAGCCTCAGACAGTGAAGGTAGCTGGTAAAACAACAATCAATGTAGTTCTCGAAGACGACGCCCAAACTCTTAACGACGTCGTTGTAGTTGGTTACGGTACAATGAAGAAGAGCGACCTTACGGGTTCTGTTTCTTCGGTTGGCACTGAGCAGTTGAACGCAAAGGGTGCGCCAAGCGTTATGGCCAACCTACAGGGTTCTACACCTGGTGTTAACATCACTCAATCAACAGGACGTACTAATGGAGATTTCTCAATAGAAATTCGTGGTAAGTCATCCATCAACTCTTCTACAACACCTCTTTATGTAGTTGACGGAGTAATCTGTGACGACATCCAATTCCTTAATCCACAAGATATTGAGCGTATCGACGTATTGAAGGACGCTTCTTCTACTGCCATCTATGGTAGCCGTGCTACTGCAGGTGTCGTAATGGTAACTACCAAGGGCGGTCTCAACGTGAAGAAAGACGCTAAGGCTACCATCAGCTATGATGGTTACTACGGTGTTTCAAAAGTAGCCCGTATGCCTGACTTCATGGATGGACAGGAGTTTGCCAACTTCCGTTTTGCCAAGTTCCTTGACTATGCAGGCACAAAGGGTGCACAGAACTCGTTCTACATGCCAGGAGGTGGTTCGGGCGGTATCGGTCAGGCTCTGCTCCAGACAGACATTGCCGACCTCACATCGCCATTCCGCATGTTGGAGATGATTGAGAACAACCAGACCTACGACTGGCCAAGTCTTGTAACACAGGACGGTAGCAGCCAGAACCACTTCATCTCAATGAGTGGTAGCAGTGACAAGGTCAACTACCATTTTGGTGTTGGTTACGACGGCAATGAAGGTATCTACAAAGGCGACAAGCAGAACAAGATTAACTTCAAGGGTTCTGTTGACGCTAAAATAAACAAGGTTATAAGTGGTGGATTCACAATCAACATGGCACACATCAACAACGAGTATGCCAACGATGATGCCATCAAGTACGCTTATCGCATGACTCCATTCTCTGTTCCTTATGACGAAGAGGGCAACGTGAACCACCGTCCGGGAAACAAGGCAGCCATTGGCACCAACGACCACCAGTTCTCAGACAACGTAAACCCGCTCGACCTTATGGAGAACACCTACAAGCAGCGCAAGACATGGCGTATGATGGGTAACATCTATCTCCAGTTCGACATTATGAAGGGTCTGAATTTCAAGACCACGTTCTCACCAAGCTACACAAGCTATCGCCAGGGTTATATGATTGGCTACGAGAACCCGAACAACCCAGGAATGACCTATGACGACAATGCCCTCGCCGACTCTGAGACTCAGCTCACTAAGAGCAGCAGCTTCTCATGGACATGGGACAACATCGTTAACTACAACACCACAATAGCAAAGGACCACAGCCTTGGCATTATGGGACTTGTTTCTGCAACATCAGCCAATTCTGAGACATATTATTGGGTGACAAACGGAGTGATGGCAAAGACCGACTGGTACAACATGGGTACTGGTACATACAATGCCGATGCCTCTTACTCTTCCTACGGCGAGAACTCAATGCTCTCATACGCTGCGCGTCTTAACTACGGCTATAAGGACAAGTATCTCCTCACTACCACATTCCGTTGGGACGGTAGCTCTAAGTTCGCTGACGGCAACCGTTGGGGCTGTTTCCCATCAGTAGCTGTTGCATGGCGTGCTTCTGAGGAGGAGTTCCTGAAGAAGGTTGACTGGCTGAGCAACTTGAAGGTTCGAGCAAGCTACGGTGTGACAGGTAACAACAAGGGAACAAGCAACTACGCTACACAACAGACTGTCAGTGGACCTGTATTCTATCCGTTCGGTGACACATCATTCTCTGGTTACTATCCATCAAGCATCGTCAACAAGGCTCTGACATGGGAGAAGTCGCATGAAATCAACCTCGGTCTCGATTTCGGATTCCTCCGCAACCGTATCAGTGGTACTATCGACTGGTACAAGAAGAACTCTAAGGAACTTCTTTACACTGTTCAGTTGCCTCTCGTGACTGGTGGTGGCAAGATGACAACAAACGTTGGTGAGGTACAGAACTCTGGTATCGAGATTTCACTCAAGACAGTGAACATTCAGACAAAGGACTGGAACTGGACAACCTCGTTAAATTTCTCCCACAACAAGAACAAGATCATTGAAATCAACGGTACAGGCGAAAACCTGCCGGCTGACGGTCTCTTCGTTGGCGAGCCTATCAACAATGTGTATGGCTACGATTGGGCAGGCATTGTGACAGACCGCGACATGACAGTGCCTGACACAGAGATAGCAAAGGCAAAGGGCTTGACACCTGGACAGACCATTAAGGAGTATGACTACTACTATCAGTGCTACGGTTGGACAGAAGGTCAGCCTATCATCACCGACCGCAATGGCGACGGCACTATCAACGACGACGACAAGTTCGTATATCGTTCAGACCCATCATGGACTGGTAGCCTCACATCCAATCTGAACTACAAGAATTGGGACTTCTCGTTCTCAATTTACACAAAGCAGAACTTTAAGGTTTATTCAAACTTCATGGCAGAGAATGTTGGTTACTCGCGTGCAAAGCAGATGATTGCTGTTGACTACTACATTCCTGCAGGAACACTGCTGATGTGCGATGGTGTAAATGCTGACGGTACTTACATCAACCCTGTATATCAGGAATATACTCACTACGGCTCTTACCCAATGGCAGCTGTCAACAACGGTCTGCAGCCGGTATCCGACTATTGGAACAGTGCCAAGTGTATTGTTGACGCTTCTTACTGGAAGGTACAGAACATCACTCTTGGCTACACATTCCCAAAGAGTCTGCTGAAGCACATCGGTTGTCAGCATCTGCGCCTCTATGCTACTGTAACCAATCCATTCGTCATCACCGACTATGAGGGCTTCGACCCAGAATGGGCAGGCACAGCCAACAAGAATGACGGTCCAAGCACTGTAACTTGGCAGTTTGGCGCAAGCATTAAGTTCTAACAAAACAAAACAGAAGAAAGATGAAAACATATATTTATAAATCCATCGCAATGATGTTTGCTGCAGGGGCACTGATGACAAGCTGCAGCGACTTCCTTGATGCTGAGAACAAGACAGCGGCAGGACAAGAGGCTGACGAGTATTTCAGCAAAAGCCCTAATGAATTGCTTGTAACTGTTTACAGCAATCTGAAATCTCTCGTTACGCAAGTTGACATTCACGACCACGGCACAGACCTTTATTTCAACACCCGCGGTCATGCTGCAGGTTCTTTCAACGACTACTCGCTGACACCGGAGAACGGAACGGTGCAGAGCTACTACTCTCAGTGCTATAATGTCATCCGTCTTGCAAATGGTGTAATACAGTATGCCGGCGAGGAATCACAGGAGGCTTATGAGGCACGCTTTATCCGCGGCTATGCCTACTATCTGCTGACCCAGCAGTTTGGTGCAGTGCCTTACATCACAGAGTACATCAACAGCGCCGAGCGTGAATATCCACGCATTGCGCTCGATGAAGTTTATGCCTCAATGATTGCTGACCTGACAGACCTCTACAACAGCTCATCGCTCCCTGCACAAGACCACACTGGTCACGCAAGCAAGCAGGCCGTGGCGGCACTGCTCGCAAAAGTATGTCTTGCTGCAGGATGGGACGTTCAGACCTCTCTTCAGAACGCAGAGCAGGGAACATATACGGTGAACAACACAGAGTATTTCGGAAAAGCAGCAGAATGGGCAGAAAAAGCTATCAACGGCGTACAGCTGACCATGTCATTTGACGACAAGTGGTCGCCATACAAGGAAGGCAATGCAGAGGAGATATGGTCAGTACAATATGACCGTGCCTCTTATCCTGGCGACGTTTCGAGCGGTGGACACAGTCTTCAGAATACCTACGGCGGCTATTTCGGCAACGTGACTGAGTTCGGCCTGAAATATACCAACAGCGACAACCAGCCGACAGCAAAGGCAATAATGCTTTTCGACAAGGCTGACAAGCGCTATGAGGCTACTTTTATGACCACATACTACAACAGTACAAAGGACGGTTCTGCTGCTGCTGATTGGGGAACTAACGGCTACTATGCATATTATAACCTCGATGCAGCAAAATTGGCTTCTCAGCCAATAGCCCTTCGGTTCTATCATCCAGCCACTACTCAGGCTGAGGTTGAGGCGGACCTCAAGGCTCACCAGTCTCAGTATGCGAAGTACACCAACCGTGCGAAAGTGCAGAAGGCTGTACGTCTCGACGATTCAAACAACGTGCTTGAATACACATTCAACGACGATGGCTCGTTCAAGGCTGCAAAGAAAACCACATACGCTGAGTATATGGAAACAACAGATGCCTTCGGAAGCGTGAAGAAGTTCGACGATCCAGAGTCGGCACAGCTTGGTGGCAGCAACGACTATCGTGATGTCGTTATATTCCACGTCAGCGACATGTACCTCGTTGCAGCAGAGGCTTACCTTATGGCTAACGATCCATCAAAAGCTCTTGCTAAACTTAATGCAGTACGCAACCGTGCAGGCATTGCAAGCCTCGCATCGTTCTCTGCCTACGTTCCAGAGTACTCAACAAGTGCTACATTCTCAATCAAGGAAATCGACGTTATTCTCGACGAGCGTGCCCGTGAGCTGTATGCAGAGCGTCAGCGTTGGACAGACCTTCGCCGTACAAAGCAGCTCATCCGCTACAACGTAGAGTTCAACAACTACGTTTCAAAGGCTGCCGATATGGCTAACGTTGCAGGTGAGTACAAGTGGCTCCGTCCTATTCCACAGGAGGAAATTTCTTCCAACACTGGAATCAACGACACCGACCAGAACCCAGGTTATTAATCATTTAAAACAGAAGAAAGATGAAAAAGATTATATGCGGAATGTTATTCCTGTTGGCTGCGGGCATGGGCTTCACTTCTTGTAGTGACGACGATGAAGACAACCCTATAAGCCACAGCACAACGCCCGAAATTGAGACTGCCGGAACATATACCGGCACATGGACCAAAGAGCAGGTTGGTGGCGACACCACAACAGGCTCAGGCACTCTAACACTATCTGCTACCGATGCTGATGGAAAGAGCACTAAGTATGTGACTTACGTTACAGCAACTTGCAGCGATTTGAAACTCGACAAGTCATCAACGGCAAACATCTCTTTTGCCAATGATTTCTATTGGTTCAGCAATATGGCAACCACAAACGGTTTCGGCACAAAGTTCAGTGGCAAGATTGAAGCAGACGGTACTGCTACAATTGCTTTCACGCTTGTAGAGAGAGAAGGTCGCAAAACTTACACATACAACTATACATTTGAAGGAAAGAAATAAACGTGTTAATTAACGGTGTGGCAGCCTCATGAACTGCCACACCCAAATAAAAACTATTTAAAACATAATTAATTATGAAAAAACAATTACTTCTTGGCGCACTCCTTATGGGTGCCGTGTGTGCAAATGCACAGATTGAAAAAATCACTGTTGACGGAACAGCGGCAGGATTGGACGAAACAGGCGTTACCATTTCAGCAGGAACTGTTCTCGGTTCTTCTGACAATGTTACTGTAAAGGCAGCTTATGACGATACTTACAAGATTGTCAGCTGTGCTTTCCAAGGCTATAACAATGCCATAATAAATGGAACCTCAGTATCTTTTGACAATGGTGTTCAGGGTAACACTAACCCTGCAGGTCAGAAATTGGTTGATTTAGAGACATCCACAGCTCCTAACGCAGGTGCAGTTATTCAGCTTGATGTTAATGAAGATGGCTATATCGTTGTTGTTTCTAAGCTCTCTTCAAACAAAGAGTACTATGTGTGGGAAGGTGATGCAACATTTGCCATGCCAATAGCTTACTCACTCTATATGGATTGGAGTGCTGCAGCCAATACAGATCAACCCACAATCACTTATTCATGGCCTAAAAATAATGATGGATATCTTGACTTTGGAGCAGCTGACCTTGACAAATATGTTGATATGTCTACAGGCAAGGCACGTTGGCCAGAAAAGGTTGTGCTTGGCACAGATGCTTCTGACGTAAAGAAGAATGGTGTAGGTTTCATCGTTTTCCCTGTTTACAAAGATGCAGGTACATATCTCGTACAAGCTGCAGGTTCTAAGATTTCTGTTCCTGCTGTAGTTTTCTCTAAGGATCCTATCACAGACCTTCAGTTGGCTGGTACTGATGCGGATGGCAATCCTCTCGCAATCACATTCATCGGCGAAGGTGGTAGCACAGGTGTAAACGGCATTCAGGCAGCAGAGTCTGTTGTTGAGGGTCAGACATACGACCTTGGCGGTCGTCCAGCAACAAAGGGTCTGATTCTCCAGAAGGGCAAGGCTAAGAGATTCGTTAAGTAAGCATTCCCTATCACTATAACAAAAGGCGGCATCTTTCGATGTCGCCTTTTTTATTGCCTTTCCTCACTTTTTTCCAGAAAAATCTTGTATTGTCCAAATAATCTTATTATCTTTGCAAAAAATTAGCTGCATATCGGCATAACACTCAAGCTGGCTTGGTGATTCTACACTCGATTTGCATAATCTTTGCAGAATATTAAAATAACATATGGCAAGATATATCAATCCGTTTACCGATGTCGGGTTCAAGAGAATTTTCGGGCAGGAGTTTTCCAAACCGTTGCTTCTCGACTTCCTCAACAGTCTGTTTGAGGAAGAGAAACACTTTGTCAACCTGACTTTCCTCGATAAGGAGCAACCGGCTCTTTTTGATGATGACAGGTCTTTGATTTACGACATATACTGTGAGACAGATGAAGGTGAGAGGATAATAGTAGAGATGCAGAACAAGACTCAACCTTACTTCAAGAACAGGAGTATTTATTATGTCTCAGAGTCTTTCGCCCGCCAAGGCGAGCGAGGTTCAAGTTGGAACTATGATATCGATTCCGTATATCTCATTGCTTTTCTGAATTTCTGTCCTGTGGATTTCAAAAAACAGTTCCGCACCGACGTTGTATTGGCGGAGAAGGACACAAAGGAGCAGTTCTCAGACAAGTTACGAATGATTTATCTCCAGCTTCCCTTGTTTGACAAGGAGGCAGATGAATGTGAGACACAAGTAGAACGTTGGATTTATGTATTAAAGAATATGGAGACATTGAACAGATTACCATGGGCGGCACAGAGTGCCGTATTCAAAAAGCTGGCAGACATAGCAGACGTAGGAGCACTGAATAGGGCAGACCGAATGAAATATGACGAGGCACTAAAAAAATACCGTGACACCATCAGTGTATATGAGGGAGTCAGGGAAGAAGGACTCATGCAAGGCTTACAACAAGGTCAGAGACATGAAAAATTGTCAAATGCCCGTAAGATGAAGGCACTTGGTTTGTCTACGGATATGATATCAGACATTTCAGGCTTGTCAGTAGAGGAAATAATGAGCCTTTGATGGTGTGCCCTACAACCGGGACAGTCTGTTAATGGGGCAAGGGTTTGCTTTTAGTCGCTTTGTACTATTTTCCAGTCGGAGAGGGTGCGACGGTCAGGGTCGAAGTTGACACCTACTTTTATTATGGGCAGACCTGAGAGTGCAAACTTCGAGGCATAGTCCTTGAGGTCGATTTGCTTCATGGCATCCTCCGCACTCTTGTTCAGTTTCAGCTCAAACAAGTAAAGGGCCTTGTCAGTCTTCATCACAACATCCACACGCCCCCTCGGCGTGCGTACTTCAACCTCAACATATCTGCCGAATAGCGAGAATATGACGTAGAGCATCTGCTGGTAGTGTCCCTCGGAGTTGGCATTATCGCAGTAAGGTACGGTGAGGAGATATGCCTGCAGGAGACGGAACATCTCGTCGATATTCTCGTTATATATCGCACGATACATCTTGGCGATGGTAGTATTTCCCGCTTCGGTGCGCATTTCAACATAGCTGGGCAGGAGGCTCTCCATTAGTCCCACACGTATCTCGTTATTGGGAATGTCAAGAACGTAGAGAAGCGTCGCCCTGTCATAGTACTTTATGGTCACATATCCGCTCTGGTAAAGCAGTGGAGTGATGGATTTCATGTTTTCAGTCGGTGCATCGAATGACGAGGCAAGGACTTCGATATTGCTGATGTCTGTAGGCATGACATTGAACTTCCGCAACATTTCTATTAGGTATGTCGGAGTGCCTGACGAGAACCAGTAGTTTTCTATGCGATTCACATTAAAGGCATTGAGCAGACTGAAAGGATTGAAGATGTCGGGTGATGGCCATGTGAAATGGTAGCCGTCGTATTGCTGAGTCAATTCTGCTACTGCCTCCTCATAAGTCCATTCGTTGGCTTTAGCCAATCTTTCTACATAATCCTTCATCTGCGTCAGCATTTCTTCCTTCGTGATGCCGCAGATTCCGCCAAACTCAGGGAACATGGAGATGTTTGTCAGATTGTTAAGCTCGCTGAAGATGCTTAGCTGCGAGAATTTCGTGATGCCGGTCAGGAACACAAACTGCAGATATGGGTCGCAGTCCTTCAACGGCGAATAGAAGTTGCGCATCACATTGCGGAGCACTGGCAGCATTGTCTCCTCATGGACCACGTCAAGCAGAGGAGCGTCGTACTCGTCTATCAGGATGACTACTTTCTTGCCTGTCTTTTGGTATGCATTGAAAATTAGGTTTTTCAATCGCACATTAGGGTCTTTGGAGTCAGAGGTTATGCCAAAACGCCACTCGTTTTCTTCCAAAATGTAGAGAAGATAGCGTTCAAGCTGTTCCTTCTCCATGTGCTTACCTGAAGCCATACTGAACCGCAGCACGGGATATTCCGTCCATTCCTTCTCAACTGTTTCGATGAAGAGTCCCTTGAACAAGTCCTTTCTTCCTTCGAAATATGCCTGTAGCGTAGATACAAGCAACGACTTGCCGAACCGCCTCGGACGGCTCAAGAATACATACTTGCTGAGGTGTATCATGTTCCAGATATACTCAGTCTTGTCGATGTAGAGCATGTCATCCTCAACGATGTTCGAGAATGTCTGTATGCCTACGGGTAGTCGTTTCAGCTTCTTCTGTTCCATACCTTTCTATTATATTATGTGACTGCAAAAAAAAGACAGTATCTATTCCTATTGTCTTTTCCTGTGTCTTTTCAACAAGTTCTTTGCGCTATGGTTGTTGAGACGATAACACCTCTTCCTGCGTTATTTTCTTAGCCTCCTTCTTGTCCAACTGTCGACTCCATCCTACCCTATCCTTCGTGTCGGCACCGGGACCGCTGTTGCCGTATTCCATATAGCGGGCAGTCTCTTCGCGGTTCTTCTGCCAGTTGTGCCAACCCTCCGGACGGATATGTGAGCCTAATTCGCAGTTCATGAACAGTGTATAGCCATAGTCGCGCCATGGACGACCGAGATAGACTTTGTCGATGCCTTCCTCGGCTGTCAGACGGCAGCGGTTGAAGACATAGCCGTAGGGCTGGTCTTTGGGCGTAGAGGCGGCTGTGATGTATGAATTCGCCTTGCTGCGTATCTCACATTCCTCAAACCATGCCGTGCCCGGTCCGAAGATGAAGTCTGTCGTTCCCTCTATGTAGCAATTACGGAAGAGCTGACGTGAGCCTCCTACACCAGTATAGACGGTGTCCTGATGACCGAGAAAGCGGCAGTTGACGAACACCAGGCGGTCGCCTTCGGTATGCAGCGCCACAGCCTGTCCGAGACGTGCGGAATTGTTCTCTATCGTGATGTTCTTCAGTGTGATGTCAGAGCCTTCAATCTTCAACGTATAGGTACGGAATGTGCCTATTCCTTTCGGTCTTTCCTGTGTCTTGATGTTTGCATGGTCGTCCCATGTTATGATTGTCTGCTCCGCATCTTCGCCGCAGATCTCAATGTTTGTCAGCCACGAAGGAATGATCAGTTTTTCCTTGTACACACCTTTCTTGACGAAGATGACCTTGTGATAGTCCATAAAAGCCCTGCAGACCTCTATGGCATCGTCGATGTTGCGGAACTCTCCCGTGCCATCGCGGGCTACGAAGAGTGTGTCCGGGTTGTCGTACTTGTTGGCGGCATTCAGTGTCAACGACACCATTGCCAGTAATAATAGTAGCTTACTTTTCATATATATATTTTTTTAGTTGACAACTCGTCTACTCGTCAACTTATTCACATTATCTGACTCACTTCCTGCAAACCGCTAATCTGCTTCAAGTTGTCGATGATTATCTTCACGTCCTCACGGTCATGTACACGCAGTTCGAACTTTCCGTCGAAGATGTCTTCATCGCATGTTATTGATACTGTATGTATATTGACATTCATTTGGCGTGAGATGACGTTTGTCACCTCGTTGAGCAGACCGATGCGGTCTATTCCCTTCATCTGTATCGTCGCGTCGAAGAACAGTTTCTTGTGCATGTCCCACTTGGCGTCCAGTATTCTGTTGCCGAAGCTGCTCTTCAGTCGTGCAGCCACCGGACAGGCGCGCTTGTGTATCTCTATCTGCTTCTTGTTGTCGATGAATCCCAATACGTCGTCACCGGGGATAGGATGACAACAATGCATGAACTTGTACTGGGTGATGTTGTCGTCGGTGATGAATATCGGTTTCTTGCGGTTCAGCTTGTCTGACACCACAAGCAGTTTCTGCGTCTCGCCAGCCTCTTCCTTCTTAGGCTTGCCCGCCTTCAGGAAAGGCACAAACTTGCGCCATCCCGACCCGTTGTTGTCCTTCTTCTTTCCTGTCAGTTCGTCGATGTCCTTCTCTCCCAAGATGATGGTCTTCTCTCCTATTGCCTGGAAGAAGTCCTCACGCTTGGCAACATCGTGGAACTGTGCCAACTGGTCGGCAGCCGAAGCGGAATACTCCAGGTCGTTGTTTTTGAAGAATGCACGCAGCTGCTCCTCGCCCTGCTTTTGCGTTTCCCTTCCGTCGCGTCGCAGTATAGCCTGTATCTTCGCCTTCGCCTTTGCCGTAGAGACGAAGTTTATCCACGATGGCTGCACATGTTGCGACTTCGACGTGAGAATCTCCACCTGGTCTCCACTCTGCAGTTTGTGGCTCAGCGGCACGAGCTTGTGGTTCACCTTTGCACCAATACAATGGCTGCCAAGGAACGTGTGTATGGAGAATGCGAAGTCGAGTGCCGTACATCCTGCCGGCATCGTCTTTATCTCTCCCTTTGGCGTGAAGACGAAGATTTCCGATGCGAAGAGGTTCAGTTTTATGGCGTCGAGGAAGTCCATGGCGTCGGGTTGCGGGTCGTCGAGTATTTCCTTTATGGTATGTAGCCACTCGTTCAGCTCGCCTTCGTCCTCTGTGAACTCTATTTCGCCGCCCTCCTTGTATTTCCAGTGGGCAGCAAATCCCTGCTCGGCAATTTCGTTCATTCGGTCCGACCTTATCTGCACCTCTATCCATCGTCCCTGCTTCGACATCAGCGTCACGTGCAGTGCCTGATAGCCGTTTGCCTTCGGGTGGTTCAGCCAGTCGCGCAGCCTGTCGGGGTGCGACTTGTATATCTGGCTTATCGCCACATAGATGTTGAAGCACTCGTTAATCTCGTCCTCGCGCTGTTTCGGCGTGAATATTATTCTCACAGCCAGAATGTCATATATCTCCTCAAAGGTGACATGCTTGTTCTGCATCTTGTTCCAGATGGAATAAGGGCTTTTCACACGTTCCTTGATGACGTATTTTATACCCATGTGCTGCAGTGCCTGCTCTATTGGCGAGGTGAACTGGTCGAACAGCTCGTGGCGCGACTCTTGTGTAGAAGCCAGTTTGCGCTGAATGGCATCATACTCGTCGGGGTGCTCATATTTGAAGCTCAGGTCTTCAAGCTCGGTCTTTATCTTGTTCAGTCCAAGCCTGTTAGCCAGAGGCGCATAGATGTAGAGCGTCTCGCCGGCAATCTTGTATTGCTTGTTGGCGGGTTGGCTTGCCAGGGTCCGCATGTTGTGCAGACGGTCGCAGATTTTTATCAGTATGACGCGAATGTCGTCGCTCATGGTGAGCAGCAGTTTCTTGAAGTTCTCCGCCTGAGCCGATGCCTGTTCGCCGAAGATGCCTCCACTTATCTTCGTCAGTCCGTCGACAATCTGAGCTATCTTTGCCCCGAAGATGTTCTCAATGTCCTCGGTGGTGTAGTCGGTGTCCTCCACCACGTCGTGCAGCAGTGCCGCACAAATGCTGGTCGAACCGAGTCCCACCTCCTCGCAGGCTATCTGAGCCACGGCAATGGGGTGAAGAATGTACGGTTCGCCCGACAGCCTTCTCACGCCCTTGTGTGCCTGTCGTGCAAAGTTGAATGCCTTGGTTATGATGTCGACCTTTTGGCGGTGTCTCGACCGGCTGTAGGAATCCAAAAGATGCTGGAATGCGTCCATTATCAGTTTGTCATCCAATTCTTCTCTTTTTTTCTGCTCGTCGTCCATAAGTGTATTTTTTTAGGAGTTAAGGAGTTAAGGGAGTTAAGGAGTTAAGGGAGTTAAGGAGTTAAGACATTAGTTATGAGCATAGAGTATCAGCGCAATAACATTTGGCTTAACTCCTTAACTACTTAACTACTGAACTTCCAACAATTCCCTTTACTTGCGAAAGTTGAGTATATTATTAATAAGGTGTCCTTATCTCACCCTGATTTTCTTTCCTGCACGTATGTTCGTACCCTTTATGCCATTCAGCTTTTTCAGCTTCGCCACGGTAGTTCCGTTGCGTTTGGCTATTTCCGAGAGTGTCTGACCCTGTTTTATGGTCACCGTCTTTCCTCCCGAGCTGCGTCTACGAGAGCTGCGCTTCGAGGTGCTTCGCTTCGAGGTGTATGTCGGCACATCGTCGTTCACCACCACCAGCGAGCGTTTTGTCATCAGTTCGTCGGCACGGTAGTTGTATACCGAGTCCTCACGGTCGATGAATCGTCCCACCTCCGTCTGCGGCAGTCGCAGGGCAGAGAGTTCCGTCAGTCCTGGAACTATGTCGCGGCGATATGAGGGGTTTAGTGCCCTCAGCTGTTCCATGTCGATGTTGCACACTGCTGCCACCTGTTCGAGATGCACATTGCGGCTTACCATCACGGTGTCGGTCTTTGCCGGCAGACGAGTCACCATTGGACAGATGTTGTGCTCGCAGTAGTATGTCATGATGTAGTTTGCCGCAATGAAGGCGGGAACATATCCCCTCGTCTCCTTTGGCAGATAGGGATAGATGTGCCAATAGTCCTTCACGCCCTTCGAGCGGTGTATTGCCTTGTTTATCTGGTCGGGACCGCAGTTGTAGGCTGCAATTACCAGGTTCCAGTCGCCAAAAACCTTGTACAGGTCGCTCAGATAGTGTGCCGCGGCGTATGATGACTTTACGGGGTCGCGACGCTCGTCGACGAGCGAGTTCACCTTCAGTCCGTACATCTTGCCCGTAGCGAGCATGAACTGCCAGAGTCCCGTCGCCCCTACCCTCGACACAGCCTTTGGGTTCAGTGCCGACTCAATCACCGGGAGGTATTTCAGCTCAAGCGGCAGTCCGTAGGTCTCCAGTGCCTCCTCGAATATCGGCATATAGAAGTTTGAAGCCCCCAGCATGTAGCTGACGGAGTGGCGCAGACGTCCGCTGTAGCGGTCGATGAATTTCTGTACCACATCGTTGTACGGAAGCTCTATGACCGACGGGATTCTCTTCAGGCGGTCTATGTACACTTCCTTTTCGAATACGGGGTTTACGTCCTTCATTCTGCAGTCGTTGTCTTCTGAGAGATATGCCTTCGACATGTAAAGGTTCAGTAGGCTGTCAAGCTCGAAAGCCATGGCTTCCGGAAACTCTATTACCTCTTCGTCTCCATCAGAATCCGTCACGGTGATTTCGTTCTCGTCTTCAAAGTCCTCTTCCACCACCTGTGCCTTCACCGCTCCGTGTGAGGCTAAGAAGAGGGCGACGGTCATTAAAATTGTCTTTTTCTTCATTATTATGTTTTTGTTTTTTTCAATTGTTATTTTGAGTTTCACATTAGCCCTTATGTTCAAGCACATGTCTTAACTCCTTAACTCCTTTAACTCCTTAACTCCTTATAACTCCTTTAACTCCTTAACTCCTTATAACTCCTTTAACTCCTTAACTCCTTAAAACCTCAACCCTACATTCACTCCTATCGACGAGCCTTCAAGCAGGTTGTTTGAGATGCCGTTGCTTATCACCGCCGGCTCCACCTTCAGCGAGAGGTCGTCGGAAATGTCGAACTGCGACAGCTCGGCGTCTACGTATGCGTCTATCACCGACAAGGCGTAGACTCCAATGAGGCAGAAGAAGCTCATGTCGCGCCATCGGCGGTACTTGTCCTTTCTCGACTTGAAAATCTTCTTGTAGCGTTCCTCGTTGGCTTCCGTTATCGTCATTCCGAAGTGGAGGAATCGGTTGTAGCTCTGCGTCGTAGGGTCAGAGTCCATGATGTCGAGATAGGCCTGCGAATAGTCCTTGTACATCATGTTGTTCCAGCTCATGGCATATAGGCATCCCATGAATCCTCCGTATATCAGCGGCAGTTTCCAGTATTTCCTGTTGTATATCTGTCCGCCTCCTGGAATAACGAGTGCGAGCCACAGTGCCCGCTTCGGGTCAGGACTCCATGTAGCCCAGTCGCGCTTCGGCTTTGTCTTTATCGTGGTGTCGTTGAGCAGCAGTGGCACCTCGCTTATTGCCTTCAGGCTTTTCTCCACTGTCTTGTCGCCTATGCCCATGTTCAGTTGCAGGCTGTCGGCGGCTTCCCTCACCGGCTCCAGTCGCTTTGCCATGGAGTCGGTCTGTGCTTCCGCCCTTGCAGCCACAAGGAAAGTCAGGACCAGGGCTATCATCCACCCTCCCAACGTGTGCTTTTGGTCAAATGTCGTCAACGTCGATGTTGGTTTCATCATTTATTGCATAAGCTGTCAATGGCGTTCATTATGCGTTCCAGTTCCTCCTCATTGGCGAACGGAATGCTTATCTTGCCCTTGCCCTTCGGCGTGCAGGTCATCTGCACCGGTGTCTGGAAGAGCGTCGACAGTCGATTCTTCAGTATGTTGAATTCCTCGGGCAGCTGTGCCTTGGCGGCGATGCTCTTCTTTGCGGTCTGCACGTCCTCGCCGCTGTTGAGCATCTTCACCATTTCCTCCACCTTGCGCACGGAATACCCGTTCTTCTGTATCTCCTTGAACAGCTTTATCTGCACGCTTGGCGAGTCGAGCGACAGCAAGGCTCTTGCGTGCCCCATGTCTATCTCGCGGTTCTTCAGTGCCATCTGCACCTGTGCGGGCAGTTTCAGCAGTCGCATGTAGTTTGTGACGGCTGTTCGGCTCTTCCCCACGCGCTCTGAGATTTTCTCCTGTGTCATGCCCGTCGTCTCGGCGAGGTGCTCGTATGCCAGGGCTATCTCTATGGCGTTGAGGTCCTCGCGTTGAATGTTCTCCACGAGTGCCATTTCCATCACGTTCTCGTCCTGCACCGTCCTGATGTATGCCGGCACAGCCTGTAGTCCTGCCAGTTGCGATGCTCTCCAGCGTCGCTCTCCGGCAATGATCTGGTAGCGTCCGTCCTCTATCTGGCGCAGTGTTATGGGTTGTATGATGCCCACTTCCTTTATGCTGTTGGCAAGCTCCTGCAGCGCCTCCTCGTCGAACTCTCGTCTCGGTTGGTTAGGGTTAGGCTCTATCTGCGACAGTGGTATCTCGCTCAGGTTCGACGAGCCTTGCGTCCTCACCTCGCCTGTGTCGATGAGGGCATCGAGTCCCCTTCCGTTGCCAATGTCGTCAAGTCCTCTGCCAAGGACATTGCGGTCGTATCTTTTGTGTACTGCCATTCTTTGAGTTTTGAGTTTTGAGTTTTGAGTTTTGAGTTTTGAATTTTGAGTTTTGAGTTGTTGCTCTTTGAGCAATTCTCAATTGTTCAATTCTGAATTGATAAATCGCAGCGAAGCGAGAACAATTCAAAATTCAAAATTCAAAACTCAAAACTCAAAACTCAAAAACTCCTAATTCTTGTTTATTATCTCCTTCGCCAATGCCAGGTGGTTCTTGCTTCCCGTCGAGTCTGCATCGTAGAGAATAACGGGCAGACCGTGGCTTGGACTCTCGCTGAGCTTCACGTTGCGCTGAATGACGGTCTTGAACACCAGTTCCTGGAAATGGCGCTTCACCTCGTCGTAAATCTGGTTAGCCAGACGCAGGCGGGAGTCGTACATCGTCAGCAGGAAGCCCTCAATCTCGAGTTTCGGATTCAGCTTGCTCTTTATTATCTTTATCGTGTTCAGCAGCTTGCTGATGCCTTCAAGCGCAAAATACTCGCACTGTACGGGGATTATCACCGAATCGGCTGCCGTCAGCGAGTTGACGGTAATCAGTCCCAACGACGGACTACAGTCAATCAGTATGTAGTCGTAGTCGTTGCATATCGGCTGCAACAGGTTCTTCAACACCCTTTCTCGTTCGTTGAGCTGAAGCATCTCTATCTCGGCTCCTACGAGGTCGATATGGCTCGGAATGATGTCCAGGCCGTCGATGTCGGTGGTGTACACGGCATCGCGCACGTCGGCATGGTCGATGATGCACTCATAGAGCGAGCAGTCGATCTGCTTTATGTCCACGCCGAGTCCGCTCGACGCGTTTGCCTGCGGGTCGGCATCCACCACCAATACCGTCTTCTCGAGCGTTGCCAACGACGCAGCCAAGTTTATCGTTGTAGTGGTCTTGCCCACTCCACCCTTTTGGTTTGCTAATGCGATAATTTTTCCCATTTCTTTTACTTCAAATAGATTATTTCGACCCGCGTATGCCACGCGATTCGCTTTTTATCGTGCAAAGATACACATTTTTGATGAAAAAAATGCGGAATAATTCATTTTTTTATTACTTTTGCAGTCGAAACATCTATTTTTTATGGAAAATAACAAACCTTTAATATTAATTTCAAATGACGACGGCTATCATTCCAAAGGATTGGCATCGCTCATTGAAATGGTAAGCGGAATGGGCGAGCTGCTGGTGTGCGCACCGGAATCGGCCCGCAGTGGATACTCGTGCGCCTTCTCGGCGGCTGAGCCGCTCAGGCTTAAGCTGCGCCGAAAATGGGACGGCGTGCAGGTGTGGTCGTGCAGCGGCACACCTGTCGACTGCGTGAAAATGGCACTGGCGGAACTGTGCAACGACCGATGGCCCGACATGGTCATCGGGGGCATCAACCACGGCGACAACGCATCGGTCAACGCCCACTACTCAGGCACCATGGGAGTGACTCTCGAAGGCTGCATGAAATACATCCCCTCGGTGGCATACTCCATCTGCGACCACAGCGACGACGCCGACTTCACGCCGCTCACCGAACTCGTAAAAAAGATTACTCGCCGCGTCTTGACCGAAGGGCTGCCTAAGGGTGTTTGCCTCAACGTCAACTTCCCAGTAGTGGAAGGCGGATTCAAGGGCGTCAGAGTCTGCCGAATGGCTCACGGCACATGGGGGAACGAGGTTGTTCGCTGCCGTCACCCCAGGGGCTACGACTACTATTGGATGACAGGCGAATACACCAACGACGAGCCTCTTGCCGACGACACCGACAACTGGGCGTTGACCCACGGCTATGTGGCAATCACACCTACCACCATCGACGTGACGGCATACGAAATGATTGAACAAATGAAAGGCTGGCAGCTATGAAATACTATCTCATTGTCGGCGAGGCGAGCGGCGACCTCCACGCTTCCTGCCTCATGAGGAGCCTGAAGGATCACGACCCCGAGGCGGAGTTCCGTTTCTTCGGAGGCGACATGATGGCTGCCGTGGGCGGGACAATGGTTCGCCACTATCGGCATTTGGCATATATGGGCTTCATTCCCGTGCTTCTACATCTTCCCACCATTCTCAAAAACATGCGGATGTGCAAGCGCGACATCGTGGCGTGGCAACCCGACGTGGTCATCCTTGTCGACTATCCCGGCTTCAACCTCAAGATAGCCCGGTTCGTCAAGTCCCAAACGCCAATTCCTGTCTTCTACTACATCTCGCCCAAGATATGGGCATGGAAGGAATACCGCATCAAGGCCATCAAGCGCGATGTCGACGAGCTTTTCTCCATACTGCCCTTCGAGGTGCCATTCTTCGAGCAGAAGCACAACTATCCCATCCACTATGTCGGAAACCCCACAGCCGACGAGGTGCGCCGCTTCCGCTCTTCCTACGACGGCAGCTTCACCGCGTCCGACAAGACCATAATAGCGTTGCTCGCCGGTTCGCGCCGCCACGAGATTGCCGACAACCTGCCCGTCATGCTCCAAGCCACACGTCACCTCACCGACCGCTACAGGCTGATTGTTGCCGGTGCGCCAAGCATACCTCACGACTACTACGACCGTCTGATTGCCGACAGCCCGGCGGAAGTGGTCTACGACAACACCTACCCGCTTCTCTCGCACGCCCATGCCGCACTCGTCACAAGCGGCACGGCAACCCTTGAGACAGCCCTTTTCGGCGTTCCGCAGGTGGTTTGCTACGCCACTCCCCTGCCCCGCCTCATGTCGCTTCTCCGGCGTTTCCTGTTGAAGGTGAAGCACGTCTCGCTTGTCAACCTCATTGCCGACGAGGAAGTGGTGCCCGAGCTGGTTGCCGACGGATTCAATGCGAAGAACGTGCGGCACGAGCTCGACTCAATCCTCTTCGACCCCAACCGCCGCTCTGCCATCCTACAGGGCTACGAGAAGGTTGCACAACGCCTCGGCAACGATACGGCTCCCGACAATGCCGCCCGCCTGATGACATCACTATTGCGACAGTAGTTGTCATTAACTGAACTTTCCCACCCTTTAACTTTCAGTACGAGCAAACTAATGCTTCAAGACATTCAGCTCTTTGGGTGCGCTGGCTACTGGGGGTGTGGGCGTCTCGCCCGCACCTCGCCTACAAGGTAATATTTCGGAATTATGCGGTTGATGGTGCGCAAGGTGCGGGCGAGACGCCCACACCCCCAGCCCTTGCCGCTAAATATTCAACTACATTTAAAGGGTGGGAAAGTTCAGTGATCAACACCATCGCCGTCACGCAGGAGGTGTGCGCCGCAGGGAGGGGACTTCCCGCCCGCAACTCGCCATAGTGAAATCAGGGAAAGGCACACAAAAGTGCCTTCGCTCTTCCTTCGCTCTTCCTTCGCTGTACCTTCGCTCGGCGACCCTACCTGAAGAGAACCTAAACCGAAGCAACAGAATCCTTTATTCGCATGTACTCAGCTTACTGAAGTTAAGGAAGTTAAAGACGTTAAGGAAGTTAGCTGCAAGAGTTTCGTTCAAAGCCTTTGAATGTCCGTTCAAAGCTTTTGAATGTCCGTTCAAAGGTTTTGAACGCACGTTTATAGTACTATGAACGGAGAACTTTCAGTTGCATAGATAATGATTTTTCCTTATATACGTCAATTTTCTCAAGGAATACAAAAACTTTTTTGTTTTTTTAATGTCACTAACGTCACTTTGGGGCTAATATTCTAATACTTAGTGTATTATATGAGTGACGTTTTAGTGACGTTAGTGATGTTTTATGATGTTTTTCGGGGAAAAAATTTGGAAATATGAGCAATATTTCGTATCTTTTCAGAAACTTGGATAAATAATAAAATAAGACAAAATGGAGACATGCAAGATTGAGGGAATAGTGAAAAAGCACACCAATTTGTGTGCCTGCTACCTTGCAAAACCCCTATAAACGTCATCGAAACGTCACTAACGTCACTAAAACGTCACTTCCTCAGCTATTGGTTATCAACAAGTTATAAGCAAAAGTGACGTTAGTGACGTTTTTTATGAGTTTAAAAAATACAGATGTGATGGGAATGAGTTGGTGCAGCACAGGTTGCAGGCATTCAACGATGACTATTAAAACCATACATTATGTTATTATAATATAATAATCATATTAATTTCACTCCCCTTGTTCCCCATCACCTAACCAACACACCCCGTGTGTTTAGTTGATGTTTAGTTTAGCAGGCTAAAAAGAATGACTGTTTGAATATCTGTTTGTTCATCGGTCCGTCCTGAAAATTGTGTTTAATTAAGAAAAGAATTCGACATTTGCTTTGTACTTCCGACTTTTTTTCGTAACTTTGCTCCCAAATAAAAACGACAACAGATATGACGAAAAACAGAATATGCCAATTGTTCGGCATCGAGCTGCCCATTGTTCAAGGAGGAATGGTGTGGTGCAGCGGATGGAGGCTCGCCGCCGCAGTGAGCAACGCCGGCGGACTGGGACTGCTCGGAGCCGGCTCGATGCACCCCGAGACCCTGGTGGAACACATCCACAAGATGAACGCCGCCACCGACAAGCCTTGGGGAATAAACGTACCGCTGATGTATCCGGAAATAGACCGGCTGATGGACATCATCATAAACGAAGGCGTGAAAATAGTATTCACCTCAGCCGGCTCGCCAAAGAAATTCACACAACGGCTGCACGAAGAGGGAATAAAGGTGGCACACGTGGTGTCGAGCAGCAAGTTCGCACGGAAATGCGAAGAGGCGGGAGTGGACGCCATAGTGGCTGAGGGATTCGAGGCAGGCGGACACAACGGACGCGAAGAGACCACCACGCTGACCCTCATACCACAGGTGAGACAAGCCACCCGACTGCCACTGATAGCCGCCGGAGGAATAGGCTCGGGAGCCGCCATGGTGGCTGCCGAGGCACTGGGAGCCGAAGGAGTGCAGATAGGCACACTGTTCGCACTTGCAAAGGAAAGCTCGGCATCGGAAGCCTTCAAGACCCGATGCACACAACTCGAAGAGGGCGACACCATGCTCTGCCTGAAGAAGATTTCGCCTACACGACTGGTGAAGAACCAACTATACCAACGACTTGCCGAAGCAGAGGCACGGGGGGCGGAAGCCGACGAACTGCGCGAGATGCTGGGCAAGGCGGCGTCGAAAAGGGGCATCTTCGAAGGCGACACAGAAGGAGGAGAGATAGAGATAGGACAAATTGCATCAGCCGTAAGAAGCATCGACGACGTGGCGACGATAATGGCACGGCTGAAGGCGGAATACGAAGAAACGAAGAACCGACTGGCAAGATGAGACAAAAGATTGACTGTTTCCTGACGTGCGACAATCTCGACGAACTGAGCGAAGAGATATGCAGACTGCGCAACAGCCGCACCATACAAAACATTTTCCTGCTGACAGCCGACGCCGACAACGCCGCCGACGACGAACCCGAGGGATGCGCACTGATAGAAGTGGACCGCCCCACCAGCTCTGCGACAATAAGCAAGATAGCCGCCGCGGCAACGGCGGAATACACCCTGCTGCTGACCAAGGCCACCCGACTGAGCATAGGACAGACGGCACTGGAGAGAATGCTAAGGGTGGCAAGCGACTCAAACGCAGCCATGGTCTACAGCGACCACTACTCCATAGAGGAGGGAGAGCTGAAGCCACACCCCACCATAGACTACCAGAAAGGCAGCGTGAGGGACGACTTCGACTTCGGGTCGCTGCTGCTCATAAAGACACCTTTGCTGCACGAATACGCCCGACAGGCTGAAGCCGACGCACTGAACTACGCCGCACTCTACGACCTGCGCCTCTTCCTCAGCCGACAAGGCGACATCTTCCACATCAACGAATACCTCTACACCGAAGAGGAGACCGACCTCAGGGTAAGCGGTGCAAAGCAGTTCGACTACGTGAACCCAGCAAACCGTAAGGTGCAGGTGGAAATGGAGCAATGCGTCACACGACACCTCGACGCCATAGGGGCACTCATCGACACCTCGTGCTACAAGACGCCCGACTTCAACGAGCAAGACTTCGACGTGGAGGCTACGGTGGTAATACCTGTAAGAAACCGCGAGAAAACTATACGCGATGCCGTGGAGAGCGCACTGAAGCAAAAGACAACATTCAAATATAACGTCATTGTGGTGGACAACCACTCGACCGACCGCACCGGCGAGATAGTCGACGACATCAGAAAGAAGTCAGAACTCGTCACACCCGACTCCGACCTCATACACATCATTCCCGAACGCCTCGACCTCGGCATAGGAGGATGCTGGAACATGGCGATATGCGACAGCCGCTGCGGACGATTCGCCGTGCAGCTCGACAGCGACGACCTCTACAGCGGTCCCGACACGCTGCAGCGCATCGTCGACGCATTCAAGGAGCAGAAGGCGGCAATGATAATAGGGTCGTACCGCATGTGCGACTTCAACCTCAACACCCTGCCGCCGGGACTCATCGACCACCACGAATGGACCGACGAGAACGGTCCCAACAACGCACTGCGCATAAACGGGCTGGGAGCACCAAGGGCTTTCTTCACGCCACTGCTCAGACAGATACAGTTCCCCAACACCAGCTACGGCGAGGACTATGCCCTCGGTCTGATCTTTTCACGCCACTACCGCATAGGACGCATCTTCGACGAACTATACCTCTGCCGACGATGGGGAGGCAACAGCGACGCCGCACTGAGCATAGAGAAGGTGAACGCCAACAACCTCTACAAGGACCGCCTGCGAACATTGGAGATTTCTGCCCGACAGCAGCAGCTTCGCGGCAAGGAGGACATTATGGCGGACAGCACACTGCTGAGATTCTTCAACCGACAGATAGAAACATGGGAAGACGCACGGAAACGCTACAAGGCACTGATGGGAGTGAAAAGTCGGGAGCTGCAGTATGAGGACTCGGAACTGACACTGCAGTACAACCCCACACGCATAGTGTCCACGGGAGCCAAGATAGACCGGCAGACACTGGCACAACGCCCATGCTTCCTCTGCGAAGCCAACCGTCCGCCGGAACAGTCGAAGAAAGACATCGGCGAGGGCTTCGAACTGCTCGTCAACCCCTACCCCATACTGCCCACACACTTCACCATTCCGTCGAAGAAGCACGAGCCGCAGAGGATAAAAGGCAACTTCGGCGAAATGATGCGCATACTGACCGAATACCCCGACCAGATGGTGTTCTACAACGGACCGAAATGCGGCGCGTCAGCTCCCGACCACGCCCACTTCCAGGCAGGAACAAGCGGACTGCTGCCGCTGCAGCGCAGCTGGCAACGACTGAGCCGCAACCTCACCCCACTGCTCACCATCGACGAGACGGAAGGCATCTGGCAGATCAGCGACTACTTCTGCTTCGCACTGCTGCTGAGAAGCCGCAACACCGAGACCGCCGAAAGGCTGTTCAACAAACTCTACAACGTGATGCCGCAAAGGGGCGACGACACCGAGCCGATGATGAACATAGTGGCATGGCGACGAGGCGACGACTACATAACGGTGATAATACCACGATCGAAGCACCGTCCCGACTGCTACTACGCCGAGGGCACAGGACAATGCATGGTAAGCCCCGGGGCACTCGACATGGCAGGACTGATAATAACGCCACGCGAGGAAGACTACCTCAAGCTGACACCGGAATGGGCGGTAGGCATTCTGCGTGAGGTGGCAATGCAGGAGACCGACGCGGAACAGATAAGGCAAAGCCTCGGAAGCCAGACACTAACCCATCACCAGAGAAAGACCTACACAGAAGAACCCGAAGTGACAGTGGGAATACTGAGCGCGCAGAAAATCGACTTCGACCTTAACGCACCCTACACGGCAAAGGGAGAAAGCATAGAAGGACGGCAGACGGTGGAATTCTCGGAGGGAGGAATACTCTGGAGAGGAAACCAATACCGCGAACTGACCTTCACACCACAAAGCGACGACGCATCGTTCTCGCTGCATGAAGTGACCATTGGCATCGACTTCCACTGGCAGCGCAGACAGACGCAGACATTCAACGGAACACTGAGACTGGTGGTGGAGGCCGACAAGATAACGGCAATAAACCAAATAAGAATAGAGCAGTATCTCAGCAGCGTCATCTCAAGCGAGATGAAGTCAACATCGTCGCCCGAACTGCTGAAGGCACATGCCGTAATATCGCGAAGCTGGCTGCTGGCACAGATGGAGAAGCGGCAACAGCTGAAAGACGGACAGAACAACTTCTTCTCGTTCATAAAGAAGGACGACGAGACAATACGCTGGTACGACCGCGAAGACCACACCATATTCGACGTGTGCGCCGACGACCACTGCCAACGCTACCAAGGCATCACGCAAGCCGGAAAGGCGGAAGTGGCTGACGCCGTGAAGGCTACACGCGGACAGGTGCTTGCCGACGGCGACGAGATATGCGACGCAAGGTTCAGCAAATGCTGCGGAGGAGTGACCGAAGAGTTCCAATACTGTTGGGAAAACACCCCCAAGCCCTACCTCAAGGCAGTAAGGGACGGAAGCGGAACGGCTCCCGACCTGAGCGACGAGGCAATGGCGGAACAATGGATCAGGACGGCACCACCATCGTTCTGCAACACCAACGACCGCAAGGTGCTCTCTGAGGTGCTCAACGACTACGACCAGGAGACGCCCGACTTCTACCGCTGGCGTGTGGAATACACACAGGAAGAGCTGTCGAGCCTCATAGGAGAGAAGACGAAGGACGACTTCGGACAAATCGTAGACCTCATTCCTTTGGAGCGTGGCAAGAGCGGACGCATCTGCCGACTGAAGATAGTGGGTACAAAGAAGACGCTCACCATAGGCAAGGAACTGGAGATAAGGCGCACACTAAGCTCGACACACCTCTACAGCAGCGCATTCGTGGTTGACCGCGAGGACATAGGCGAAGACGACATTCCACAGCGGTTCACACTAACGGGAGCCGGATGGGGACACGGCGTAGGACTATGCCAGATAGGGGCAGCCATGATGAGCAACGAAGGCTACAGCTACGACGCCATCCTGCTGCACTACTACCGCGGAGCGGAAATAAAGAAGTTATATATGTAAGGGAAGATATGGTTAATAGTAAAACATGAAAAAGAAAAACCCTTGGGCATGGGTGCCCACACTGTATTTTGCCGAAGGCATACCGTACGTCACCGTCATGATCATCTCGCTGATAATGTACAAGCGACTGGGTATGTCAAACACCGACATAACACTCTACACCTCGTGGCTCTACCTGCCATGGGTGATAAAACCGTTCTGGAGTCCATTCGTCGACATAATAAAGTCGAAACGATGGTGGATAGTAACAATGCAGCTGCTCATAGGCGCCGCACTGGGAGGAGTGGCGTTCACCATTCCCACCTCGTGGTGGATGCAGGGCTCGCTGTTCTTCTTCTGGCTGATGGCATTCTCGAGCGCGACACACGACATCGCCGCCGACGGATTCTACATGCTGGGACTGAACTCGCACCAACAGGCATGGTTTGTAGGCATACGGTCGACGTTCTACCGCATAGCCACCATCTTCGGCCAGGGAATGCTTGTGGCAGTGGCAGGCAACATCGCCGTGCTGACACGAAACGTAAGATACTCGTGGAGCCTGATGTTCTACTTCGCAGCAGGCCTCTTCATAGCCCTGTGGCTCTATCACAACTGGGTGCTGCCCCGCCCGAAGGAAGACGGCGACCACGGAAGACTGTCGGCAAGGCAACTGACGAAGGAACTGGGACGCACCATACGCACATTCTTCGAGAAGCCACAGGTGACGGTGGGCATCTGCTTCATGCTGCTCTACAGAATGCCCGAAGGACTGCTGGCAAAGGTGGCGGCACTGTTCCTCGTCGACCAACAGCACAACGGAGGCCTGGGACTGTCGGACTCGGAATACGGACTGGCACAAGGCACGGTGGGCATCATAGGACTGACGCTCGGAGGAATACTCGGGGGAATAGCGGCAAGCCGACACGGACTGAAACGCTGGCTATGGCCAATGGCACTGGCAATAACACTGCCAGACATAGTGTATGTGTATCTCAGCTATGCCATGCCGTCAAGCCTGCTTGTCATCAGCATAGGCATCTTCATAGAGCAGTTCGGCTACGGATTCGGCTTCACAGCCTATATGCTCTACCTTATATATTATAGTCAAGGCGAACACAAGACAAGCCACTATGCCATCTGCACAGCATTCATGGCACTGTCGATGATGCTGCCCGGACTGGTGGCGGGAGCACTGCAGGAGGCAGTGGGCTACAGGACATTCTTCATCATTGTAATGGTGTCGTGCCTAATGACATACATTGTCACATCGATGCTGAAAATAGACCCCAAATTCGGGAAAAAGACGGCAGAATAGGAAAATCCCTACCCGGGAATAGGAAATTTCTCTACTTTAGTTGTAGTATTTTATATAAATTTGCAGTCAAATAAAATAATAACGACAAAAAAACTTTAATTATGAAAAGACTGATTGACAAATTGGGGTTGACGATGACGATAATCTTCACAATCCTCACAATGACAAGCTGCGACGAAGACACAGAGACGGCATACGACCTTGACGGCATTTGGCAAGGCTCCATCTACGGCAACTACTACCAAGACCGCTATGGCAATTCTGAGAGTTGGGACACGGAGATAAGATTCTACCAGAACGGAGACTTCTCGCGAGGTGGCAGCGGCGAGGAGCGCGACTGGGACTACCGTGGACGATGCTACCGCAGCTACTTCGACTGGAAGGTGAGGAACGGACGCATCTACATGTACTACGACGACGGCTACAACATCATCATCGACCGTTACGACCTCTACTGGCGAGGAGGCACACAGCGTTTCCGCGGATATTTCGAAGACTACGACACAGGCGAGCAATTAGCTTCCTTCGACCTCGTGAAAGTAGCCGACTGGCACGACTATTCAAAGCACAAAAGCGACAACGCACTATTCGAGGCAAAGAAGGACACTACCAATACAGCAGCCCAATGACGGCTGTTGTACCGAACAAGAAACGGCTGGGGGTGTGGGCGTCCCGCCCGCACATCAGGCACAAGGTAATATATAGGACTATAGAATAGTTCATATCTTGCCCCCGTAAACAAAAAAAACATAAATATTCGGCTATAATTTTGCCATCTCCGTTTTTTCCATTATTTTTGCACCTTAAAACGCAATAAAGTATGGAGAACGAAAATACAAAGCGTAGACTCATAGGCATGACATCCGAAAAACTGAAGGATGTGACGGCAGAAATGGGACTACCACGATTCACCGCTTCACAGATAGCAAAATGGCTATACCAGGCAGGCGCGACAAGCATCGACGAGATGACAAACATCTCGAAGACAGGTCGCGCCCGTCTGGCTGAAAAGTATTGCGTGGGAACAATGGCACCCATTGACTGCCAAAGGTCGAAGGACGGGACGATAAAGTACCTGTTCCCGACAGAGAACGGGAAGTTTGTTGAAACGGTGTTCATTCCCGACCACGACCGTGCTACACTCTGTGTGTCGTCGCAGGTAGGATGCAAGATGAACTGCCTCTTCTGCCAGACGGGCAAGCAGGGCTTTGAAGGCAACCTCACCACAGCCGACATACTGAACCAAATATGCGCCCTGCCCGAACGCGACAGGCTCACCAACATCGTCTTCATGGGACAAGGAGAGCCTATGGACAATCTCGACAACGTGCTTGAGGCGACACGGATCCTGACAGCCGACTACGGCTTCCAATGGAGTCCGAAGAGGATAACGGTGAGCAGCGTGGGCATAAAGAACAAACTGAAGCGATTCCTCGATGAGAGCGAGTGTCACATAGCAATAAGCATGCACTCGCCTCTGCCCGAACAGCGTCAGAAGCTGATGCCGGCAGAAAGGCAAATGTCGATAACCGACATAGTGGCACTGCTGAAACAATATGACTTCACACACCAGAGAAGGGCATCGTTCGAATACATAATGTTCAACGGCATCAACGACTCGATGGTACACGCCAGGGAGATAGTAAAGCTGACAAGCGGACTGGAATGCAGGGTGAACCTGATACGCTTCCACACCATACCAGACGTCGACCTGCCGGAGTCGGACATGAAACGCATGGAAACATTCCGCGACTACCTCACCTCACACGGTGTGTTCACCACCATCAGAGCCAGCAGAGGACAAGACATATTCGCTGCTTGCGGACTGCTGTCAACGGCGAAGAAGGAGGAGTGTGGAGAGAGAAGAGAGGAGAGAGGAGTGAGGAGAGAGGAGTGAAGAATGAAGAGTGCTTTTCCGCTTTTGGCTTACATGATGTTTGCTTCCTGCACCGAGACCAATGTAGGCAAGCCCAACAGCATTGGAGAGCCTTACGACATAACACTGGTGGCAAGCGACAGCAACATGCTGAACACGGCAAAGGGAATGTTGGCAACGACGGTGGACGGCGTGCCGCAACAAGAGACGCTGTTCAACGTAAAGACGGCAGAAGGCAGGAACGTAGACGCAGCAATACAGTATGACAGGACAATAATCCTCGTCAGACGAGCCGGCGACCACACTAACATAAGATACGAAGAGAATGCGTATGCGAGGAATCAGCTGCTGGTGTCAATCACCACTCCTTCGCAGGCAATGTTCAAGGCAGACAGCGCAAAGACGGCGAGAAGCCTACTGAGACTGTTGGAAAGGGTGGAAAGGAAGCGTGCCGTAAACGCATTAAGCAAAAACTGCAACAAAAGAATGATGCAGGAAGTAGCTAAGACCGTAGGATGCAAGATAACCATACCCGACGACATGAAGGCATCGAAGAAAGGCAAGGACTTCATCTGGATTTCAGACAACGGAGTAAAGACAATGCGCAACATCTGCGTCTATGCGGCAAAAGGAATCCACTGCCAACCTGACGACATCATAAGGCTGAGAGACAGCATAATGGCAGAAAACATAAAGGGCGAACACGAAGGCATGGTGATGGCTACCGAGCGACGAGCCGACGTGAAGTTCAGCCGACAGGGCAACGGAACAGTGGCACGCGGACTCTGGCAAATGAAGGGCGACGCCATGGGAGGACCATTCGTCAGCATAACACTGTGCGATACCGTCAGAAACCGCACCGTAACGGCGGAAGCCTTCATCTACGCACCAGCGACGACAAAGGCGAGAGCAATGAAACGGCTCGAAGCCACATTATATACTTTAAAGACAGAATAAAGAAAACATAACAACAAACGTAACAAAGAATGGAAGACAAACTGATACGCGTTGCAATAACGCACGGAGATACAAACGGCATAGGCTATGAGGTGATACTCAAGACATTTGCCGACCAAGAAATGTTCGAGCTGTGCATACCTATCGTCTACGGCTCACCGAAAGTGGCGGCATACCACAAAAAACTCATGGGACTGCAGACCAACTTCAACATCATCGACAAGGCGGAAGAGGCAAAACCGGGCAGACTGAACCTCATTGCAACCTTCGACGAAGAAGTGAAGGTGGAAATGGGTTACCCATCGAAAGAAGCCGGAGAAGCTGCCCTCAAGGCTCTCGACAGGGCAATGACAGACTACCGTTCAGAGTTGTATGACGTACTGGTAACGGCTCCGATAAACAAGAACAACATTCAGAGCGACATGTTCAAGTTCCATGGTCACACAGAATACATAGAGCACTGCGTAGGCGAAGGCAAACAGGCACTCATGATACTGATGAACGGTCCACTGAGAGTGGCCCTGGTAACAACACACCTGCCCATCAAGGATGTACCAAAAGCCATAACGAAGGAAGGCATAGTGAAAAAAGCCAAGATACTGCACGAAAGCCTCCGGCGCGACTTCAGAGTGTCGTGCCCACGAATTGCAGTACTGGCACTGAACCCACATGCCGGCGACGACGGACTGATAGGCACCGAGGAGAACGACATCATAATTCCCGCCATCAACGAACTTGAAGAGGCGGGGGTACAGGCGTTTGGACCATACCCCGCCGATGGATTCTTCGGTAGCGGCGCATACGTGAACTTTGACGCCGTGCTGGCTATGTATCACGACCAAGGACTGGCACCATTCAAGGCTCTCGCCGTTGAAGAAGGAGTGAACTATACGGCAGGACTGCCAATAGTACGCACTTCACCCGACCATGGCACGGCATACGACATTGCCGGATTTGGCAAGGCAGACCCAACGTCGTTCCGCCACGCCATATTCGAGGCGATAGACATCTACCGCAACAGAACCAACTACGACGAGCCATTTGAGAATCCACTGCCAAAACTCTATCACGAGAAACGCGACGAGGGCGAGAAGGTGAGATTCGCACAGCCACGCCCTAAAGACCAATTCAAGCGTCAGGACGGTACACGTGACCCACGCCGCTCAAACGACAAACAGGAAGCCGCTGAAACGCAACAGACACAGCAGACAGCCAACGCTGAGCTGAACGACAAGGAATAGCGAACCCCACAAGATGAAGAAGAAATATCAGAACATATTCTTTGTTTTCGGCATTGCCGTACTGATACTGATGCTCACACAACTGGACTTCGGGCAAGTGCTCGAAGGACTGAAACGAGCAGGATATTGGTTCTTTGCCGTAATCGCCCTCTGGTTCTTCCTTTACATGTTCAACACAGGGGCATGGTATGTCATAATTCACAACAATATTGACAATGCCAAAACCAGAGCAAGGGAAAAAGAAGTGGGGTTCTGGTGGCTCTACAAGATTACAGTAAGTGGATTTGCGCTCAACTACGCCACTCCAGGAGGACTGATGGGAGGCGAACCGTATCGCATCATGTCACTATCGCCAAAAATAGGGACGGAAAGGGCATCGTCGTCGGTAATACTTTATGCCATGACGCACATCTTCTCCCACTTCTGGTTCTGGCTCGTCTCCGTAGTTCTGTATGTCTTCACTGAGCACGTCAACGTGCTGATGGCATTGATGCTCACAGCCATCTCGGCGTTCTGCCTACTGGCTATATGGTTCTTCCTGAAAGGCTACAAGAAAGGCATTGCGACACGCTGCATGAGCCTGCTCAGCCGATTCCCGATGGTGAAGCGCTGGGCACAGGGATTCTTCGAGAACCATAAGGAACAACTGTCGACGATAGACAACCAGATTGCAGCACTGCACCAGCAGAACCCCAAGGCGTTCGCCGCTGCCGTGGGACTTGAACTGGCATGCCGAATAGTGTCGGCACTTGAAATTTATTTCATACTGCTGGTCATCTCGCCTTCTGCCAACTATCTGCAGTCGATTCTGATACTGGCGTTCACCTCACTCTTTGCAAATATGCTTTTCTTCATGCCGTTGCAACTCGGTGGACGTGAAGGAGGATTCCTGATGTCGGCAAAGGGCTTGACGCTAACTGCAAACGCGGGAATCTTCGTGGCGCTCATTGTTAGGGTGCGCGAACTGATATGGACCGCAATAGGGCTTCTGCTCATCAAATTTGACAAGAAATGACCTCCGTGGCTCAAAAAAACAGCCTTTATTGGACATTTCTCGGAGAAAAAGGGCTGTATTTGAAAAAATATGTGTAACTTTGTGCGCTTATGAGGATTTCTGAACTGCAAAATATCAAGAAACGATACAACATCGTAGGCAACTGCGACGCGTTGAATCATGCTCTCGACGTTGCACTGCAAGTGGCGCCGACAGACTTGAGCGTGCTCATTGTAGGCGAGAGTGGCGTAGGAAAGGAAATAATTCCTCGACTAATACACGACCAGTCGCCACGACGACGAGAGAAGTATTTTGCCATCAACTGCGGTTCGATTCCTGAAGGTACAATAGACAGCGAGCTTTTCGGACACGTCAAAGGCTCGTTCACAGGTGCCATAGGCGACAGTCCGGGATATTTCGGCGCGGCTGACAAAGGAACGCTCTTCCTCGACGAAGTGGGAGAACTGCCCATGGCGACACAAGCCAGACTGTTGCGTGTGCTCGAAACACACGAATACATACCCGTAGGAGCCACAGAGGTGAAGAAGACCGACGTGCGCATCGTTGCCGCCACAAACGTCAACATACAGAAGGCGATAAGCGAGGGACGGTTCCGCGAAGACCTCTACTACAGGCTCAACTCCATTCCAATACAGATGCCTCCGCTGCGCGAAAGGGGCGAGGACATCGTGCTACTCTTCAGGCTCTTTGCCATGCAAATGGCAGAGAAATACAAAATGGAACGAGTTGTTCTCGACGATGCGGCAAAAGACATCCTTAAACGATACAAATGGCCAGGCAACGTCAGACAACTGAAGAACCTGACAGAGCAAATATCCATTCTAAGCCCTACACGAGAGATTACAGCCGACGTGCTGGCACAGTTCATACCTCAGGACATAGAAAGCAGACAACTTGCGAAAATAAGCAACAGCGAAAGCGACCATAGCTTCGAGAACGAACGGGAAATACTCTACAAGATACTGTTCGACCTCAGAAACAACGTCAACGAACTGAGGCAAGAAGTGGACATGCTGAAGAAAAAACTGGCTATTCCTACCGAAACGACATCGAGAGGCAAAGAACTTCCTTCGACGTCAACGGCTGCCGCAAACAGAGCAAGCAAACCCGTCATCATCAGCAACGAAAAGCCGGAAGCTGAATTCGCGATGGCGGAAGAACTGGTGGAAGAGTCGCAACTGCAAACAATTGACAAAGACCCGAAACAGAGCCTCAACATAGAAGACATGAGCAAAAACCACCTCGAAAGAGCACTCGAAAGAAATGGAGGGAACAGAAAGAAAGCAGCTGAAGAACTCGGCATCTCCGACCGAACACTATACCGCTGGCTGCGCCATTTTGGCATTGCAGTGGCAGCACTGCTAATCATGATGACGACATTCACCAGTTGTCAAGTCTCATATAAGTTCAACGGCGCAAGCATTGACTATACGAAGACAAAGACAATACAGATTGCCGACTTCCCCATAAGGTCAAGCTATGTATGGGGACCCATGGCAAGCATCTTCAACAACGAACTGAAGGACCAGTTCGCCAACCATACGCGACTCATACAAGTGAAGCGCAACGGCGACCTGAAGATAGAAGGTGAAATAACACGCTACGACCAAAGAAACAAGTCGGTGTCGAGCGAAGGATATTCGTCACAGACGGAACTTTCAATGACCGTCAACGTGAGGTTCACCAACAACGTCAACCACACGGAAGACTTCGAACAGCAGTTCACCGCAACAGCAAGCTACGAGAACACACAGACACTCAATGCCGTGCAGGAGGAACTTGTGACTCAGATGGTGAAGGAAATAACGGAACAGATATTCAATGCCACAGTAGCAAACTGGTAATGGGCAAAATATATAATTAAGGCAAGGAATGAACATTACAGAGCTGATAAAACATCCAAAGATGATGGATCGCGACACTCTCTACGAGTTGCGGTCAACATTGGCTCTATACCCATATTTCCAAACAGCACGACTGCTGATGCTGCAAAACCTCTTCCTGCTGCACGACCCTTCTTTTGACGAAGAACTACGACGGGCTGCCATATACATCACAGACCGCAAAGTGCTGTTCCGCATGGTGGAGGCTGCACACTACGGACTCAGGAACATGAGGGATGAAAAGGCAAAGGCAAAGAAAGAGAAAGAAAAAGGCAAAGAGGAAAACAGAACAATATCACTCATCGACAACTTCCTCGACAACATTCCCGTAGAGCCTGCACCAAAGGCAAAACAGCGAAGACGCCCCACCCCTGCCGATGCCACA
Source organism: Prevotella sp. (assembly GCA_051869235.1). Classification (GTDB taxonomy): domain Bacteria; phylum Bacteroidota; class Bacteroidia; order Bacteroidales; family Bacteroidaceae; genus Prevotella. The sequence continues at coordinate 17,418 of JBJEAS010000143.1, read as the reverse complement.
GTAGACTATGTGGCATATCTCATGGAACTGGACGACGCAGAAGACGAGGTGTCTGAGACCGACGATGCGCCACAGCTAAGGGGACAAAATTTGATTGATAATTTCATAGAAAACGACAAGGGAAAAATAGTGCTCAGCGACACCGTAGAGTTCACCCCACAACTGGACAATGCAGGAGACGAAAATGCAGGAAAACAAGGCGACGAAGGCTTTTTCACCGAGACTTTAGCGCGAATTTACATAAAACAGGGCAGATATTCCAAGGCTTTGGAAATAATTCAGCGATTAAGTTTGATTTATCCAAAAAAAAATGCTTACTTTGCAGATCAAATACGTTTCTTGCAGAAATTAATATTAAACAACAACAAAAAATAGTATAATAAAATGTACACATTATTAGTAATTCTCATCATCATTGCAGCACTGCTCATGATTGGCATCGTGCTGATTCAAGAGTCAAAGGGAGGAGGCCTCTCTTCAAGCTTTGCATCCTACAACCAAATCGGCGGAGTGCGCAAGACAACAGACTTCATCGAGAAGGCTACATGGGGACTCGCCATTGCCATGGTAGTAATCAGCGTAGCATGCGCTTATGTAGCACCACAGGCTGCAGGCGACAGCTCAGTAATGGAAAACGTGGAAAACCCAACCACCAATCCTAACAACCTGCCAGGATTCGGCGCAAGCCAGACAAAGGACGCCGCTGCTCCTGCCAAGGACGCCGCTGCTCCTGCTGCACAGGAAACACCAGCAAAGCCTGCTGCACAGCCCAAAAACTAAAAAAAAGTAAAAAAGTGCGCAATTTATTTGGTCAACTCAAATAAATTGCGTACCTTTGCACCCGCTAACGATAACATAGCGTGAACACGGTGCCCGTAGTTCAGTTGGTTAGAGCGTCAGATTGTGGTTCTGAATGTCGTGGGTTCGAGTCCCACCGGGCACCCTCTCTTAAAAGTCCCTGTAAGTCAGAAGCTTACAGGGATTTTTCTTAGGAAGCATCCCTATATTTGATGGAACATTGATGGAACATTTCAAAAAACATTCTCCACGATATCCTACCACTATTCATAAAGGTGCATATTGGTTCACAAATTTCCATAACCATAATTGACACACATTTATGGATGTTCATATACATCATGCGATTTTCTATTATATGTCGCAAAAGTGTGCAAATGCATTACTCAGATACTTCAATTTGTGTCCAAGACTTTATTTCCTCGTCTATCATAATGTCAAGTTCGCGAATGAACAGCATGACATTTTCTACAGGATTCTCTATCTTTCTCAACCCTGTCACCAACAATTGCCAAAAAACTACATCAACAACAAGATCCTCATTTTTTATTCTTATTGTTGTAAACGCATTGCTTTTGAAAACCTTGTCCCGGTGGGCATCTTGACGAACCCGTTTGTAATGATAACCGCCGTCTATTTCTACGCAAAAACCCTCTTCCTCGAAGAATAGGTCAGGGAAATAAACACAAGGAGAATTTTCGAACGCTATCGCTGGATTACACATGGCACACTTCTTCATGCAATCAGGCAAGTACCGATATGCCCTTTTCTCAGATTCCGTCCTATTACCAACCTGCATCAGAGCCATTATCAGCTCCTTTTCATTTAATGTTCTTGTATTCATAATAAAAAGTTTAAATAATTAATAATTACCTCCCCACCACAAAGGGCTAAGGGAATTTGAAAAATTTCGTTGCAATGGAATGAGAAAAGGCTGTTTATATGCAAGACTTTGGCAGAAAATACTACCCGTAGGTGTGGAGATTTTCGAGTCAAACGCCTTGGAGATAAATCAGACACTCATAACTTTGCATAGAAATTTATCAGATTCCTTTACCCCTGGGAGCAACCTATAGATCACTATCAAAAACACATCAAGGGTAGGGTTGCAAGCCAATAAACCCATATCTTGATATGTTTTTCAAGTAAAAGTTTGCGTAATACTTAAAAGATTAGTATATTTGCAGCCTATTATCGAGAGTAAATCATTAAACGATGAAAGTATTAGGAAATCTTTTGTGGTGGCTTTTCGGTGGACTGGAAGCCGCCATCGGTTATTTCACGGGAAGCCTGGCGATGGCCATCACCATCATCGGCATCCCAGTGGCTTTGCAGACATTCAAGATTGGCTTGTTGTGCCTGTGGCCTTTCGGAGCAGAGGTGAAGGACACGAAGAGTCCCACCGGCTGCATCCGCATACCGCTGAACATCCTATGGATTGTCTTTGGCGGTCTGTGGGCATGGCTGATGCACGTCTTCTTCGGGGTGCTGCTATTCATCACCATCATCGGCATCCCATTTACCAAGCAGCATTTCAAGATGGCAGGGCTATCGCTCGCGCCATTCGGGAAGGACGTAGAACTACATATATAAAGGAAAAGGCAACTTTGGAGCTTGGGCAGGTATGCGGCTTGGCATCACAAGACGATACACAAGAAGTTTAAGTATGGCATACCACTAATAATCATCTTGCAGGTCGCCTTAGCGGTCTATCTGCTAACAAATATTGATTGAACATGAATAAAAGAGAATACGCACAAGCCAATAAAGATTGGCTTGTAAATAAAGCACAGGAAGAGGGGCAACTTTATGCCGACCATATAGACGGCAAGCGGTCATATATGGATATAATAATGTAAATCAGCAGCAGATAATGATGTCACAGAAATACATATATCCATCCTTGTTCCCAGAGGAAGAGCTACAGGAGGACATTTCTTCGGAGAAGAAAGAGTACGCCCTGACGAATCTCTTTGAGAGACTGGCAATGTCAGACTTCCGCAGCCATTTCCATCTTTCGAAGAAAGACAGGGAGTATGTAATGGAAAAGGGATTGCCGACGATACGGAAACACGCAGAGGACTTCGTAGCAAAAAGACTTGCTCCAGCTGTTATACCTAATGATGGCAAGCAGACACCCATGCGTGGGCATCCTGTTTTCCTTGCCCAACATGCCACTGGCTGCTGTTGTCGGGGATGCTTCTTCAAATGGCATCATATACCTGCAGGCAGGGCACTGACCAAGAAAGAACAGGAATATGCTGTTGCCGTATTGATGGCATGGATTGAAAAACAGATGCAAATAGAATAATGACAATAGATACAATAAACATGTGCTCACACCTCCAGAAGAAGCTGTTTGAACCTGAAGGTGTGTATTATCCTGTATGGCAAGCCATGCAGGACGATGAGACCTTGACGGCAGTGGTACGAAGCAGACAGCTGCACATCTACAGAACCGGGAAGAAGATTCTCGTTCTGGCAGGCAAGGCTCAGCCAAAGATAATAAGAGAAGATAAACTGAATGAATTGATAACAACATCATAAATCGCCATAAACTAATTGGAATAATACGAGGTCATTGCCACAGGGAGACGATTGTCTGCTCCCTCTGAGGAGATTTGACGCGATCGCGGCGCCTCGTATATGTCGGGCCATCTGCCAAAGGTCGCCGGTCTAACCCCCGTCGAGGCACCCGACACAATGAAACCAGAAGCCTTTAGGGTTTCACCGCTATACCTCGGCGGGGTCAGGGTAGGCTTCTTTCCCTCAGCCGTGAAGACAAGCCAGTGGTGGCGGGCTTTTCTGCGCTCAAGATTTCTGTCTTGGGCGCATTTTTAGTAATTAGTTTTTTTCATTTCCACTAAGGATTATGCCAAAGTGTGTTCAACGAATATCAATTCACATACAAAAAACCGAAATACCCACTCCATAAATGGCAAAAAGGACATTTTTTTTAGTTGCAATCTTTTTTTTTCAGCTTTTTGCACGATATTTCAAATAAAAACATTAATTTTGCATATATATAAATACGCAAACGATTTTAAACCACTATGCCTACAAACAAGAATGCAGCTATCCGTTACCAGACTCTTGACAGATGTTTTGGGGACTATCGGCACAGGTACTATCTGGAAGACCTCATCGACAAGTGCGAAGAGGCCCTCTACTATTACAATGGCATTGGAGGAGTCAGCCGCCGTCAGATATTCGAAGACATTAAGTTTATGGAGAGCAAAACGGGATGGAACATTCCCCTTGAAAGACATCAAGACGGCAGAAGGGTTTACTATCGTTACAACGACCCGAACTTCACCATTAATGCCCAGCCCTTGACGGAAGAAGAGGCTAACCAGCTCCGTGCGGTAATCCTTACGCTCAGCCGTTTCAGAGGTTTGCCCTGCAATGCCTGGGTTGACGAGGTGATTTCCAATCTCGAATGGCGCTTTGGGCTACGGGGGAAGAATGAAAATGTCATAGGTTTTGAGCAGAACCCTTTTTTGAAGGGACTGAACCTTCTACCAGAAATCATCGATGTGACGGTGAACCATCAAGTTGTGAGAATCACTTATCGCAATTACAAGACCAGCGGAGAGGAACGTTCTGTTGTAGTACATCCCTGGTATGTCAAGCAATACAACAACCGATGGTTCCTGATGGCATACGATGCCGAAGCAGACCGTATCACCAACTTCGCCCTCGACCGTATTCAAGAATTACAGAAAGAAGAAGGCATTGCTTTTATTCCCAATAAGGAGATAGATTTTGAGCATTACTTTGATGATGTCTTTGGTGTCACCATCCCACCTGCTGATGTAGAGAAAATCAGAGTAGTTCTTCAATTCTCCAAAAAGCAATACCCATATATTGCCTCTAAGCCTTTACATCACTCTCAGGTAATCATCGACAACGAGAACGGCATCATCGCGGTAGAAGTCCGTCCCACCTATGAGTTCATTCAATTGATACTTTCTTTCGGCTCAGACGTAAGAGTACTCGAGCCCGAACCATTTAAGAAGGAAATAATAGCCAATATACGTAGAAATATACAAAATTACGATGAAATGCAGATAGGCTGCACTCATTTATCATAGATTTGCAAAGAATATTACTTATGAACAAAATTAGAAGCCCATATACAGCAGCCATCACAGGCGGAGGTTTCCTTTTCGAGGAGACCAACCTGTTGTTGCCCCTGCTCCAATCTGAAGACCGTGCCGCTATGTTGAAAGAGGAAACGGTGAACAACCGTATCCTTCAAATCAATGCAGAGAAGTCACGTGAGAACAACATCCGAGAGATTGTCCGACGCTATGACACCATGCCAGTCAGTTTTTGGGAGGACTACAAGACAATGGAAGAGCATGAGCAAAGACTTGCTTTGTTCTTCGTTATCCTAAAGACCTATAAAATTTGCTTTGACTTCCACATACGGGTGACTATGCGCAAATGGAATGGCATTGCCAAGTCGCTGACGCGAGACGACCTGCTGATGGAGTTCTCCGAGATTGCCGCAAAGGATGAGTTTGTAAATTCATGGAGTGAGAACACTATGCGCAAGGTGGCAAGCACCTACTTGTCAATACTTCGCAAGGTCGGTATGCTTGACCACAATAGCCAACTTCACAGCGTGGAGGCAAATAACATGGACTATTATATAAAGATAGGTGAGCCATGGTTTCTTGAAGCCTGTCTCTTACAACCCTATCAGATTGACCGTATTAAACAGATGATGATATGACGATAAAGGAACTTGATGACAAACTGAACAGTCCCGGTTTCCAGGACACGGAGAATGGCGATTTGTTCTATAACTTCTTCATCTACCAGTACCCGGCAGACAAGGAGTATGACATACGTAAGCAGATACAGGAGTTCAAGGCGAACCTCATTCGCCCCATCAACTATGTGGATGTGCTTACGCTTAATCTGTTTGATGAGTTCTGCAATTTTCTCGACCAGAAGAAATTCCTGCGTCATCCTTCCATGCTGAAATACCAGTTGGAGAAAGAACAGGCCGATCCGTCCAAGTCACAGAACACACAGGACACGCTGACCCGCAACGCCCATTCGCCTGAATTCATGCAGTATATCCATCAGCGCATCCTCGAACATATCACCATCAAGGATCAATACCGCCGTCCCTATGTCTTCCTCTATGGGATAGGCTCGATGTTTCCCTATCTGCGTGTCAACGAGTTCCTTGCCTTGTATGAGGACTACAACGAGACGGGGAAATACAAGATTATCGTCTTCTACCCCGGACATCGTGACCAAAACTCTTTCCGCTTGTTCGGAACATTGCCCGACAACCACACCTATCGGGCTACACTATTAATCAATGAATAAAATAGAGCAGCCATGAAGCTAAGAGAATTATACAGCAAGCCCATCAACCGAGCAGTCAACCCTGCCGTGAGTGCTACCAAGTTCGACCCAGAGACCGAACGAGTGGAGATACAGGAATATGTGTTTACGGACGAGATTATCAACGGTCTCTTCCGCATACTGGATGCCATCAAGAACAACCGTCCCTACAACCATGTGGGTATATGGATAGACGGTTACTATGGCTCGGGTAAGTCACACTTCCTGAAATACCTCGACTATTGCATCACGCCTCACACCCGTGATGCCGCCATGCAGCGTCTGCTCGATGCGGTGAAGTCCATCGACCCACTTGACGAGAAGCACAACATCGGTTTTGACTATGAGCAGCTGCTCTCCATAGCCAACTGGCTGAAGCGTGCCACCATTGATACGTGCATTTTCAACCTCGAAACGAGCTACGACAACTCTACCGACAAGAAGAAAGCCTTCCTCCATGTCTTTTGGAACGAGTTCAACGGCAAGCGTGGCTTCAACAAGTTCAATATCACCTTGGCGCAAAACCTCGAAAAGCCCTTGCAGGAGAAAGGGGTGTTTGAGGCCTTCAAGGAACGTATTGCCGAGGAAGGTGGCGACTGGAACGACCCAGGCATGGCAGCCGACCTCATAGACAACGAACTCGACTGGGTGCTCGACATTGCCAAGGAACTGGCACCGACCCTCTCCATAGATAGCATCCGTGAGCGTATCATCAAGCGTGATACCATCCTCAGCATCGACCGCTTCGCCATGGAGCTGGCTTCTTATCTCAAAGACAAAGGAGAAGACTACCGTCTGATACTTCTTGCCGATGAAGTGAGCCAGTTCATCAACAAGGAGCGTGACCGCTACCTCAATCTGCAGGAGATTATCACCAAACTCTCGGAGGCGTGCGAGAACAAGGTGTGGGTGGCCTGTACTGCCCAGCAAGACCTCTCCGAGGTTATGGACGATTGCCACATAGCCGAGGAGAAAGACAAAGAGGGAAAGATCAAGGGACGCTTTGAAGTAAAGGTATCGCTTAAAGGCACACAGCCTGAGGTCATCACCCAGAAGCGTATTCTCGACAAGAAAGAGGAGGTGAAGCCCGACTTAGAGGAACTCTACGACAAACAGAAAGCGGCTTTCGACCTTCAGTTCAAGTTGCCCAACTCCTACAGCAGCTACGACAGCCGGGATGACTTCGTGGCCTACTATCCTTTCGTGCCCTATCAGTTCAAGCTCATCATGCAGGTGTTCAACTCCTTCCTTGCCTTGGGCTACGTAGCCAAGGAGGTGAAGGGCAACGAGCGAAGCATCATCAAGGTTATCCACTCCACGGCAAAGACCAATGCCGATGCCGAGTTGGGCAAGTTTATTTCCTTCGATGAACTCTACAACAACATGTTCGAGGAGGGCTTGCAGGCTCGTGGACAGAAGGCTGTCGATAACGCCATCCGTATGGCTCGCACCTACGACCGTGACCCGAAGTTGGCCATTCGTGTGGTCAACGTCCTCTTCATGATTTGCAATATCTCGCAGACGGACAAACTTATATTCCCTGCCACGATAGACAACGTGACCTCCCTGTTGGTGAACAACATGGAAACACCACGCCTCACCATCAAGAACGAAGTGGATAAGATTGTAGAGTTCCTCTGCGACAACAACATCATCCGCCGTGAACAAGGCAAGCAGGGAGCTGCCGACACCTATACGTTCTATAGTGAGGAGGAGATGAAAGTCGCCCAACTCATCCAGAGCCAGGTGGCTGACAACAACACACAGGCGGAGCAGTTGAAGGAGATCTTCGGCAAGTACATCTCTGCCCTGAAGAACAAGGAGCAGTACATGACCCGCTCCTTCTCCGTAGGACTCGACATCAAGCAACGCCACTTCCTACACACCAACAACCCCGATGTGGTGGTGGAGTTTGCCATGGACACCGACTACGACAACGTCGATACCTTGGCTCTGCAGAACCAGCCCAACCGCATGGTCTTTTACCTCGGTCCACAGTTCCGCAGCAACAAGCGGCTCTACAACGCCTTCTACTGGTACTGCCAAGCCAATCTCTACATGGCTACACCTGCTGCCAAGAATGGTGATGCCAAGACCCACGCAGAGTTCACGAAGCGTGCGCAGGAGTTATATACCTACGTCATCGCTCCCGAGATGCAGAAGATAGTTGATACCTGTCCTATCGTGTCGGGATTGAGCGTTATCGATGAGACGGAGTTGGGACAGAAAAAAGGTAACGACCGTTACCGCCTTGCCATCGCCAAGCACCTTTCGGGTATCTTCACCAAGGCCAATTTGGTGGACAGCCCCAGCATACCTCATACCACGGAGCAACTGAAGAAAGCAATACTCCGCGACATTCAGCCTGGAGAATATGAGGGTATGAATGCCGTCCTCACCGATGCTGAGCACGAGGTGGAGATTTATCTCAACAAGCAGTTTATGGAGGTGAACGTGGCCGATGTGCTCACCAAATTCTCCAAGGCCCCCTACGGTTGGGATAATATCTGCACCCTATATATCATCAATGAACTGGTGCGTCGCCACAACCGCGACTACTCCTATTCCAACAATCCTAACGTGGAGACGACAACTGTTGCCAACCGCATTGTCAGCGAGTACAACAAGTTCACGCTTCGCCAAGCCAAGGTCATATCACCGCAGGTCATACAGGAGTTCATCGCAGCATGGAAAGACATCTTCGGCCTTTCTGCCGCACCTGCCACAACAGACAGCACCCAGCTTTTCCGTATGTGCCGTGACCAGGAGAGCGAGCGCAGTCTTGCCCGCATGATCAAGGGATATAAGGACATCGAGCAGCAGATATTGGCTTATCCCTTTGTCGCTCCCATCCGTGAAGCCATCGACCTCTTCGAGAAGTGGCTTTCCGAGCGTGACCCGCTGAAGTTCTTCCAAACCGTGACAAGCGACAGGGAAGCAGCCCATACTCTGATAGACCGCTGCAAGGAAGTGGTGCAGTTCACTCACGACCAGCTCCCCACTTATCGCTCGCTTCGTCAGTTTGTGGATGACAACCAATATAACTTTGCTTTCGTACCTATGGACATCCAAGATGCCGTGGGTGAAATCGTCAAGATAAAGGATGACCCTTGGCCTATTGCCGGTTTGCGTGGCTATATCAAGCTACAGCGTCAACTCTCCGGCGCACTTGACGAGGTGCGCAATGCCATGCGTGAGAAGATACGCAATGCCTACAATGAGCAGTTCGATTATCTCTGTCAGGTGGCTGAGAAACAGCATGTCCCGTCCACTATTTTGGCAGACCGCGAGGCAACCATACACTTGAAGACATCTCCGTGCAATATCCTTGTACTGCAGAACAACATCAACACTGATGCGTTCTACCAGGAACAAATAGAGAAGATCATGTCCTATATACCGCCAACACCTCCATCTGGAGGAGGCGACGGTGGAAGTGGCACACAGCCTCCCACAACACCGTCCAAACGCATCCGTCAGGCATCGCTTCAGACGAAGACCAAGTTGCCCATCACCAATGCCGAGGACATTGACCATTATCTTGAAGGTTTGCGTCAGCAACTGCTGAAACTGCTTGTTGACCATGACGGAGTGATGATTACAAAGTAAAACATAAAAAGCATTTATATATGTCACAGACAAGAATATCAGAAGTAAACATTGGCATTTGGAACAAGCAACAAGTTAAGTTCCAAGCTAATCCTGATGTCAATATCATTATGGGCATCAACGGCAGTGGGAAGACCACTTTTCTGAACAATCTGTATAAGTCATTGCTCAGCAGCAATGACACCAAAGACAATGTGATTTATCTTCCTTCCATCGATAACATCTCGATGAGAGATAAGCGCAAGACCGCCACAGCCCTTTCGCAGGACTTGGAGTATTTTATATATGATATGAAAACAGGGCCATCTCTGATGAGTCTACGCATGTCCATGATTGACAGCTCTGTGGAAAGACAGGCTGAATTAAAGGCTCGTATTGAGACCTTCCAACAGACCGTAAACGAACTGTTTGCATTGACACAGAAGCGCATAGAGATTGAGGGGAACAAGTTCTCTGTCATTTCCGAGAACGGGGTCTTGCCTGTAAGCAGTCTTTCTTCGGGTGAGATGCAGGTGCTGCTCATCCTTCTCCGTGTGTTCCTTCTCAATGGACGTGAAGCCATCGTGCTCATCGACGAGCCGGAAAACTCATTGGACATTGACTGGCAGTTTGAACTCATCAATCTGCTTGTGCGTCTCAATCCCAATGCCCAATACTTCATCACCACTCATTCGCCAGCCCTCTTCGGTGAAGGTTGGGGCGATAAGGTTTGGTACATGGAACAAATCACAAAGTAACAATGGCTATGGATTGGATTCGAAAACAAGCCAGATTATATCAGAACCTTGCCCAAACAATGCGCTATCAGGCTGTAGTGCATTTAGAGGACAAGGAAGACGAATACTTCTGGGATTATCAGTTGCAGAGCGTCAAGCCTAGCCGTTACCGCTATCTGTATTACAGCAAAAGCGACAAGGGGACAGACAGTCGTGGCTGTGAGCAGTGTCTGCGCTTCAGACCCTATCTTACAGACCGCTTCTTCATCTGCATAGACAGCGACCTTCGCTTGCTTCGTGGCGAACAGGAACTTGTGGCTGCCAACCATATAGCGCAGACCTACACCTACTCATGGGAGAACCATTTGTGTGAGGCTTCTCATTTGAACGAACGTAAAGATAAGGCTATAACCGGCTCAGATTTTGACCTTCAAGCTTTCTTGCAGTCTTTCTCAAAGATAGTCTATAAGCCGTTGCTCTATCTGATTCAGTATGGTGCCGACAGTTCTACCAACCAATTGTGGAATGTCTCGAAGTTCAATGCCTGTATTCCACTTCAGCCCGGTCGTTTGGATTTGGCAGACAATGGTGCAGGCTATTTGGCAAAAGTGAAAGAGAACTTTGACAAGGCCTTGATAGCACTCCCTTACGAGGTGAAGGCTGTAGAACACCTCACGGAAGAGAATGCTTATCTTCACATCCAGGGACACCAACTATACAAGTTGATGATGCACATCGGCTCTACGCTTTGCAGCGGAACCGGCATTGCCTTCAAGTCAGATATCCTTGACAAATGTCTGCACACTAATGGTTACGAAGAGATTGAGTCATTACAATCTGATTTGCGATCAATGCTGCATACTTTCCAATTATAAATTAAAAATTGAATATTCATGGATAAAAATATATTGGAATTTATCACGTTTGCCATAGGCAGTGTTGCAGAAAGGCTACAAAAGAGCCCTTCTGAGATATATAAGATATTTAGACAATCCAATGTCATAGCAGGATATTTGATTCCTGCATACGATGTGTTGCATACTTTCGGCCGCCAATATTTAGTTGACGATGTGTTGGACTTTATGAAAGAGAAAGGAATAAAGCTATGTTGATCTATCATGCTTCAGACACAATAGTCAATAACCCGGACACCATGCATTCACGCACGAATCTGGATTTCGGCAAGGGGTTCTATGCCACCGTTATCAGAGAGCAGGCGGAGCTATATGCCCAAAGGTTCATCCTAAGGAATAGAAAAGGTATTCTTAATGTCTATGAATACAATCCGACAGAAGCATTAAATATCAAGTGCTTTGATACTTATGACAGTGAGTGGCTCGATTTCGTAGCTGCTTGTCGCATGGGTGAAGATGTCTATAAACAGTATGATGTGATATGCGGAGGAATTGCCAACGATAGAGTATTCAACACGCTTGACTTGTATTTCTCAAATCAGATGACTAAAGAAGAAGCTTTGAAACGTCTGATTTTTGAAAAGCCGAATCAGCAACTCTGTTTTACAAACCAAAGGGCAATAGACAACTGCATCTCTTTTATCGAATCCAAAGAACTCTAACAGGAAAGATATGGAAGCTAATCGAATCATCTTGGATATGAAGTATGCACGTATCATAGAGATACTTGCTCAACGCTTGAACATCACACGAGAGGATGCTATGGATCTTTTCTATAATTCTCCAGTTTTTGAACTAATAGACAAAGGCGTGGCTGATATGCATTGTCGCAGCGACCAATATTTGGCAGATGAAATAATCAGAGAAGCCCAATAATTGTAAATTATAAATTATAAATTATAAATTGAAACAACCGTGGACACGAATAGGATAAAGCGTTTTGCCACTGAGGCACGCAACAAACTGAAAGAGGGTATCGCAGCCAAGATTCGCACGCTTGGCTTCGACAAGAAAGGCAACGTTGCCGATGAGCATCGCCCGCAGCTTATGCAGGGCGGTACGCATTGGAACGGGCAACTGCTGCCCGAGACCTTCTACCACCAATGGACTTCGCTCTACAACCGCATCCGGCAGAAGGGCATCAGCGAGGTGTATGAGGAAGCGGCATACACCTGGTTCAACCGTCTCTGCGCCATCCGCATCCTGCAGAAGAACGACCTCTGTGCTCCTGTGCTCGACTATACGGATGCAGCTCGCACCCCTTTCATTGTGGATGAAGCGCGACAGGGACGCATACCCGAGATGAACGACGAGATGCGCTCGCGCCTGAGCGACTTGCTTGATGACGATACGAAGGTCACCGAGCAGTTTGCCGTGCTCATCAACGCCTGGTGTCACGACAATCCCATCATCTACCGTTGCTTCGGTGCAATGGCTGACTATACCGAGCTGCTCCTTCCCAACAACATCCTCACCGAGGGTGGCTTTGTGGATATGCTGAATCACACCGACTTCATCACCGAGGCCGACTACCGCTCGCCCGAACTTATCGGCTGGCTCTATCAGTTCTATATCTCCGAGCGCAAGGACGAGGTGTTTGCCAAGAAGGGCAAGTTCGAGGCCGACGAGATACCTGCCGCCACCCAGATTTTCACACCCAACTGGATTGTGAAGTACATGGTGCAGAACACCGTAGGCCGCATCTATCTCGACAACAACCCATACGAAACGCAACTCCAAAAGAAATGGAAGTATCTTGTAGGAGGTGCAGTGTCCCACTGCACCACCAGCAGCTATTCATCTTCGCAAGGGTGCGGTGAGACACCGCACCTCCTATTCTCCGAACTGACAGAACTGAAAGTGGCAGACCTCGCCTGCGGTTCAGGTCATATCCTCAACGAGTGCTTCGACCTGCTCTACGACCTCTACATTGCCGAAGGCTATGGCAGAGGCGAAGCCATCGAAAACATCTTCCGTCATAACCTCACGGGAGTTGACCTCGACACCCGTGCCAAGCAACTCGCCACCTTTGCCCTCCTGCTGAAGGCTTGCCAGAAGGATGCCGCCTTTGCCGATGGACATTGCCTGCCGAATGTGCTCGATATGGAGCATCTCATTCCTTCCCACCACGAGAATTTGTACGAATTCCTTTCCGAGAGCATCTCGAAGGCATCTCGGACTCATCTCGAAGCCTTGGTACGTGCATTTGTCATAATAAAAGAAGCCCATGATTTGGGTTCCATCATGAAGTTCGACATCGACGAAAGCACGCGCCAACTGATGCAAGAGAGCCTCAACCGTTGGGAAACAGAAGGTGCAGGCGAATGCCAAGAACTTATCCCTGCCTTCCGCCTCATCCTTGCCCTCACCGAGAAGTATCATGCGCTCGTGATGAATCCGCCGTATATGGGCGGTGGTAATATGAATGCTACACTCGCTAAGTATGTCAAAGAGGAATACGAGGAAGGAAAAGCCGACCTTTTCTCCGTCTTCATGCTCTTGGCCAACGACCGCCTATTGCCTAACGGCAAATATGGCATGATCAACATGCAGAGCTGGATGTTCCTCTCTTCTTTCGAGAAGCTCCGCACCCGTCTGCTTGAAGAGAATATTATTGACAACATGCTCCACCTCGGCCCTCGTACATTCGATGAACTCTCAGGCGAAGTGGTGCAGAATACAGCCTTCGTCATTACCAATACCTCGGGTGCTAACACTTGTTCCCTCCCGAGGAAAAATTTGCTCCCTCCCGAGGTAGCAAAAAAAGGCACCTATTATCGCTTAGTGGACGGCAAAAGTTGCAGCGAAAAAGAACAGCTCTTCCTCGACCACATCTGCGGAAATGAGGACGGTAAAAAAATCTACTACCCCAACGTCTCTCAGCAAGACTTTGAGAAGATTCCGGGAGCACCTATCGGATACTGGGTATCCGATAAGGTGAAGGAGATATTTACATCAAATCTCGCGTTGTCTGCGGTTGCGAGCCCTTGCGTAGGGCTGCAAACCGCAGACAACGCGAGATTTCTCCGCCTTTGGTTCGAGGTCAGCCAAAGCCGTATTGGCTTTGGCTGCGAAAATGCCGCGGTAGCGGCTCGCTCACAAAAAAAATGGTTTCCTTATAATAAAGGAGGGAGTGCAAGAAAGTGGTATGGTAATCAGGAACTTCTAGTAAACTGGGAAAATGATGGCCAAGCAATAAAAGAATTCAAAGGAGCGGTAATTCGTAACCCATCGTACTATTTCCGTTCTTCAATAACCTGGAGTTTGACCTCATCAGTAGGAAACGCTTTCAGATATTTTCCTCAAGGTTTTATCTTTGACGTGAATGGAATGAGCCTTTTTACTGATAACATCGGTATGCTTGCATACTTAAACACTAAAATGTGTGGCAAATTCCTTTCCATTATCAACCCCACGTTGGCATGTCAAATTGGTAATGTTGCTTCCTTGCCGTTTTGCCATATTGACAAAACTATAGAAAATCAACTCGTTCAGCAAAACATCTCCATCAGCAAACAAGACTGGGATGCTCACGAAACCTCATGGGATTTCGAGGAGAATCCATTGTTGGCAATAGGAGGTGCAGTGTCTCACTGCACCACAAACAGCGATTCAGCTAATTCATGCTGCGGTGGGACACCGCAGCTCCTAAAATTCGTAAATAAGAGAGAGTACATACATATCAATGGACAGCAACTGCCACACTGGAATCAAAACGACTGTGTACAGTTCGTTACATTCCGCCTCGCCGACTCGTTGCCACAATCTAAACTTATGGAATATAAGCAAATCAAAGAGGAATGGCTTGCCGCTCATCCCAAACCATGGGACGATGCCACACAAGAAGAGTACGACCGTATCATCGGCACTAAGATAGACAAATGGTTGGATGCCGGATATGGCAGTTGCATATTGCAAGACGAGAGAATAAGGAAGATAGTGGAAGACTCCATCCTCCACTTCAATGGAGAGAAATACAATATCCATGCCTATGTCATCATGCCTAATCATGTGCATGTGTTGCTTAGTCCCATTGGGGATAATCAAGTGCAGTCCATTGTGGGAAGTTGGAAAAAATTCTCTGCACATGAGATAAACAAAATGTTAAACCAGACAGGTAGTGTTTGGGAGAGAGAGAGTTTTGACCGTATGGTTAGAGGTAACGAGGATTTCGAAGCGAAGTTCAAATATATTGAAGCAAATCCTCAAAATCTCCCGTCTTCTTCCTACACACTTTGTATGGGGTCATGCTGCGGTGAGACACCGCAGATTCTAGGAGGTGCAGTGTCTCACTGCACCACAGACAACGATTCTGCTGACTCTTGCTGCGGTGAGACACCGCAGCTCCTACTGGAAGACCTGATGAATGCCTACAAGCAGAAGTGGGAGTACCTCTTCATGCAGCTCCACGCCAACGAGGAAGAACTCAACCGCCAGTTCATCGACATCTACGGTCTGCAAGACGAACTCACCCCCGATGTTCCCCTTGACGAGATTACCATCCTGCAACAAGGAGAGGTGAGCTTCAATTTATAATTTATAATGGATAATGAGGTCATAGGGACAGGTTCCTCTGATTCGCATGAATGACAATATATATAATAAGGTGTAAACAATGGAAGAGAGATTTGAAAACATAAATTTTGAAGGTCTTGTATCACAAATAGAGCGTACAAACGATGCATTGCAAAACAATGCACGCCTTGTAATCAACAGGCATGTCACAGCCAAGGCATGGCTTACGGGCTATTATATTACGGAATATGAACAGCATGGAAGTGACAGGGCTAAATACGGAGAGCAGTTGCTACAGAACCTTGCCAGAAGGCTGGGAAAAGGATATACACACAGAACACTTAAACTTTATAGGTTGTTTTATCAGACTTATCAATGCTTGGCATTGCCTATGAAAGGCTTCTTGGAGAAGACTTTTCTAATCGGGCAATCAGCGATTGCCCAATTAGAATCGAATGGAAATCAAGCCGTTACAATTGGGCAATCACTGATTGCCCAATTGCCTGCGAATCTCCATTCGCTATATAGTCAATTTAGTGGAGTCAACCCAGAATTGCTTTTCAATCGTCTTTCTTTCACCCACTTTGCAGCCATTCTGCCTTGCAAAGACCCTCTGCAACGAGCCTTTTATGAGACCATGGCCATTCGTGGCACATGGAGCGTGCGTGAGCTTCAGCGTCAGATTGACTCCAACTACTATGTACGTAGCGGATGGAGTAAAAAACCAGAGAAGTTGGCAGAACTCGTAGATGGTAAGGCAGAGAAGGCATCACTTATGCTTGACATCAAATCACCATTCACCTTCGAATTCCTTGGTTTGTCGGCAAAAGATGTAGTGGAAGAGTCAGACCTTGAAACAGCATTGCTTGACCATCTACAAGATTTCATTCTGGAACTTGGTATGGGCTTTTGTTTTGAGGAACGACAGAAGAAACTACTCATTGATGACCGATATTTCAAGGCAGACCTTGTATTCTATCATCGCATATTAAAACGTCATGTCATTATTGAACTCAAGGCCAACCGGCTTGACTATGCTGATACAGCACAACTGAAGATGTATCTTGCCTATTTCAGAAAAAACATCATGCAGCCCGATGACAATACTCCTATTGGCATACTGATGTGTTCGGAGATAGGACAGGAAATGGCTGAATATACGCTACTCGATACTGATGAGGATATTTTTATCTCGAAGTACGAGCTTAGCTTGCCTTCAAAAGAACGCATGACAGAGTTCTTGAAAAAGGAAAATGAAGGTCTTGTGAAAGAATAAAAATAAATTGCAAATCAGATAGATCAGAAGAATCTGTAATAAAAGAGAAAGGGATTACGGATTTCACTGATTAAACTGAAGAAAGGGAATCAATTATAAATTGTAAATTATAAATTATAAATTGAAAAAATGGAATTAGTTTGGCACGATGACGTGGTGATGAAACAATTCATCAGCTATGCAGTAGGTTGCATGATGGGACGCTACCGCCTCGACAAGAAGG
>JBJEAS010000142.1:162-6370 GCA_051869235.1 Prevotella sp. | reverse complement strand
CCCAGATGGACGCAAGGTGTTTTTCCATGTAGTCGGTTGGGAGGACGACCGTGGGGCAACGAGCAACGGTTATCTCACCATAGAACAAACGGCAAGGAAATATGGTATTGAAAACTTCGTCATCAACCACGGCAAACTCTTTGGCGAGCAGCTTGACGATGTTTTCAACCAATGCGTGTTCGCCATTGGAAGCCTTGGGCGACACAGAAGCGGCATTACTGACATCAAGACGTTGAAAAACCGTGAATATGCCGCACGTGGCATCTCGTTCATCTATTCCGAGAACGACAGCGACTTCGAGGACAAACCTTACATCATAAAGGCACCTGCCGACGAGTCGCCAATAAAAATACAAAAGATAATTGACTTTATCGATACCCACAACATCAACCCTGAAGACATCAGAAAGACAGTTAAACACTTGTCATGGAAATGTCAAATGGAAAAAGTAATCTCAAATTTATAATGACATGAATAATCCGAAACTCTCGATAATCATTCCGCTATACAACTGCGAAAAATACATCAATCAATGTCTTGACAGCATCTATAGCCAAGGCCACGACAACTACGATTACGAAGTCATAGTAGTTGACGACGGAAGTACCGATAATGGCTGTTCCATAGTCACCGACTATGCATTAAACCATGAAAACATGAAAGTTGTCAAACAAGAGAACCAAGGTGTGGCTTGCGCTCGAAACAACGCCTTGGCGAAAGCATCGGGCGACTACATCACGTTCGTCGATGCCGACGATTTGCTTGTCAATGGTGGACTTGACTCACTGATGCAGATTGCCGTTGAAACAAAGGCTGACATTGTGAAGGGTGCTCATGTTGAAGCGTCTGAAACTGTGGTGTGTGACGATTATTCCAATGCGCAACGCACGGCTTCTTTTGATGTTATGACCGGCGAAGATGCAATAGTAAAAGTGACAAAACTAAAGGAAGGCTATTGCTGGGGCTATCTCATCTCACGGAAACTGATAACGGACAACAATTTGAGTTTTCCCGAAAAGGTTGCATTCATGGAGGATTGGGCTTTCATCACTCAGGCAATCCTAAAGAGCAAGACATTTGTCAATGCCGACACCTTATTATATATATATAGGCGCAACTCTGCTTCATGTATGGCAAATGTGACGACGGAAAAAATGTTGCTTGGCTGTCAAGCCATAGGCATCATTGCAAAATTAGCCACGGAAACATCGGGAGAGGTTAGGAAAAAGCTTTCAGACAACGTTTGCGTCAACATAAACATTGTCTTGTGGTTCACCATCCATTACCATGAAATCTTCTCTCGAAGGAAAGAGATAATAAAAGCATTGTCTGAACTGTTGCAAAAGGTAGAAAAGCAATACATTCCAAGAAGTCTTCAACTATTCCGACTGTTTCCCAACATGTATATTGTCATAAGAAATCTCTTGGCATCGAGGAAATACTGACACAATCTATTGGCAGAATAATTTCGATCTGTACGGTTGGGAAGGCGGGCTGAAAGCCCGTGTTCAACAGTATTACCTTCGGATAATACTCTGCGGCAACGGCTGGGGGTGTGGGCGTCCCGCCCGCACATTGCGCACCACCAAGCGCAAATCAGCGGCAATGAGATATTACCTCGTAGGCGAGGTGCGGGCGAGACGCCCACACCCCCAGTGCTGCGCATTTTCAACTGTAGCACTGTAGCGTGTAGTGCTTTTACTGCTCCTTGATGTAAGTTTCTATCTCTCGTATTACCTTCGGATATTTGCTTGAGAACTTTCTCGCAAAAAGGTATTCCGATTTAAGCAGTTCCTCAGCGTCACCATCTTGCCATGTATATGGCTCTCCTCTGCGCTTCTGTTCGGCAGAGGCGCGGTTGAAGTCGATGAAGCGCATGCAACTGTGGATGCCGTCTTCAAGGTCGAAGATGCGGTTGCGTATTTCGGGATTGGAGATTAGTATAGAGTGCTTATACATCTCGTCGCCACATGTCGTATAGGCGAAGCGTCGGTTGATGAAGTCTTCTTGGTCGAGAAGGTATTTTACGGCATCTCCAGTCAAAGACACCCAGTTGTGACCAGTGCGGAATGTCAGTTCGTTGCCTCTGTCCGTGTGGAGGATGTCTTGTATCTTCAGAGCCGTATGGCGCACTATCTTGGCAAGAGTCACCTTCCATTTGGGCACAAACGGTGTGCGGTAGTTCCAGCGCATCAGGAAGTAATAGCGCCTTCTTTTCCTTTCGATGTCGCCCTTTATAAAGTCGGTGAGGGTAAAGAAGCCAATGAACTCCTTACCGTTATGCTTGTCGAAAAAGTCATGGATATAGTCCTGACTCTTGATGGGAAGGTCAACGCCTGAGAGTTTATGATAATACTGATATGGCCCATGCTCGTAAGCCGTGCGGAACAAGTGCATCTCAGAATGTACCTGGCCTACATCTCCCCATCGAACATCGTAGCGTTTCGGAGTAAGATAGAGCTTTGAGTACTTTGTTTTGTACAATTCCGGCATTGTCTTCACCTTTTTGTCTATATGCAGGAAGATGTCGTTTCGCGGGTCATCGATGAGTGAGAGCAGTGTGTTGAGCAGTCCCCACTCATTGTGTGCCATTATGAGGTATGCATGTCTGTTTGTTGCCATAGTAGTATTATTATTCTTTTTCAATTAATTTCCCTTCAGCTTCCAATGCGTTCCAAATAGAATAGCGGGCTTCGGGTGCCATTTGTTCTATCTGGTTGTAGAGGTTACGGATTGAGGTGCGATGAGAGTCGGTTTCGTATGGGCAGAGCTTCACCTGCTTCTCATAGCCACTCATTTCGGCGTATGCCCTGATGTCCTTTTCCTCGCAGAAACAGAGCGGTCGGATGATGGTCAGCGGCATCTTGCGCATCTTCAACACTACGGGCATGGTAGAAAAATGTCCTTGGAAAATGGTGTTCATCAGTGCCGTGTGGATAATGTCGTCGTTGTGGTGACCAAGGGCAATCTTGTTGCAACCCAGCTTCTGTGCGAGGTTGAACATCTGCTTTCGCCTATGCCACGAACAGAGGAAACATTTTGGCTTGTGCGTTGGTATTGTCTCGTCGAACGATGTTGTGACAATGTGAAGCCTTACGCCAAGATACTCACAAAAGCGGGAGAGATAGTCTGTAGAGGTCTCATATCTTACGTTTGCCATGCGCACATGGATAGCCTCGACCGTGAACTTGGGTTTTATTATTCTGCTGCGTTTCGCCAACAGTTCGAGCAACAACAACGAATCCTTGCCGCCAGAGAGACCGACAAGAATGTGGTCGCCGTCTTCTATCACACCGAAGCGACCCATTGCCTTCTTAAAGGCTTTCGTCAAACGTTGCTCTACTTCCGTCATTTCATAAACACGAGATATACGGCACAAATTATAAGGAAGAAAGCCAATATATGGTTCCAATGCAGGTTCTGCCCTTGAAACATGATGTTGGCAATAACAGCAAATACACCAAGGCTGATGCACTCTTGTATGACCTTCAGCTGCACAAGATTGAATGGTCCGCCATTGCCCATGAAACCAAGGCGGTTGGCTGGCACCTGACAGCAATACTCAAAGAAGGCAATGCCCCACGAAAACGCTATCACTCCGAGCAGAGGCCATTTGGCGGCAACGCCCGTCTCCTGTAGTTTAAGATGCCCATACCAAGCAAGTGTCATAAAGACATTGCTTAGTATGAGCAACATTATGGTATAAAGTCCGTTCATCCACTTAAAATGTTGAATGTTGAAGATTGAAAATTGAATTGCTCCGCCTGATAACAACGCGCAGCTATTCAACTTTCAATTTTCAACTTTCAATTCTCATTTTTCAACTTCTCATTCATCGCAGCCGCAGCACGACGACCGTCACCCATGGCAAGGATTACGGTTGCTCCACCGCGAACGATGTCGCCACCTGCAAACACCGTTGGGCGCGAGCTTTGCATCTGCTCGTTGACGGCGATGGTGTTCTTGCGGCCAAGTTCAAGACCTTCAATTGACTTTGGCACAAGTGGGTTTGGCGAAACACCAACGGCAACAATCACCTGGTCAACGTCTATCGTAACCGTCTTGCCCTCAATAGGTACAGGACTGCGACGACCAGAGGCATCAGGCTCACCAAGCTCCATCACCTGAAGCACAGCCTGACAAACGGCACCCTTCTCGTCGGCCTTGTATTCTATTGGGTTGTGCAGGCAAAGGAAGTTGATTCCCTCTTCCTTGGCATGCTTAACCTCCTCAAGACGGGCAGGCATCTCCTCTTCCGAACGGCGATAGACAAGAGTCACCTCCGCACCAAGACGCTTTGCCGTACGGCAAGAGTCCATTGCCGTGTTGCCTCCACCAACAACAATCACCTTCTTTCCAAGGTTGATAGGAGTGTCGGTTGTGGGATTGGCTGCGTCCATGAGGTTGACGCGAGTCAGATACTCGTTGGACGACATTATGTTTATTGCATTCTCACCAGGAATGTTCATGAAGTTTGGAAGACCTGCGCCCGAACCAACGAAGATGCCCTTGAAGCCACTGTTTTCAAGTTCCTCAACGGAAATCGTTTTGCCCACAATGCAGTCGGTTTGGAAATGTACGCCCATCTTCTTCAGGTTCTCTATCTCCACATCAACGATGCGGTTTGGCAGACGGAACTCAGGAATGCCATACTTCAACACTCCACCTATCTCATGCAGAGCCTCAAACACATAAACGTCGTAGCCCAACTTAACCATGTCGCCGGCAAAGCTCAATCCCGAAGGACCTGACCCTACGACGGCAACCTTGATGCCATTGGCAGGAGCCACTTCAGGCAGCGACATCTGACCGCTCTCGCGCTCATAGTCGGCGGCGAAACGCTCCAGATAACCTATAGCCACCGCAGGCTCGTTCATCTTCAAGTGTATGCAACGGCTCTCGCACTGCTTCTCCTGTGGACAAACACGACCACAAACGGCAGGCAGGGCAGAAGTCTGCTTCAGCACCTTTGCAGCACCGAGGATGTTGCCACGCTCAATGTTCTTGATGAACGAAGGTATGTTGATGTTCACAGGGCATCCCTCAACACAAGTCGGCTTGGCACAGTCGAGACAGCGTTTCGCCTCAGTCATTGCCATTTCGAGCGTAAGGCCCTTGTTAACCTCTTCCGTACGCGTCGTTGCACGATAGACAGGGTCAAGCTCCGGCATCTGCACACGCTTGATGGCAGTGCGCTCCTTTGGCTTCATCGTGGCACGAACTTCCTTGCGCCACTCGGCATTTCTGTCCGTAAGCGTCTCTATGGATTCTTCCTGAGCATCGTTGGCTTTAGGTGCAGCTCCACAGGCACACTCCTTGTCGGCCTCTGGCGTTGACTTGTCGGTCACGCCGCTGAGATGCTCGCTGAAATGCTCCATTTCGTCAATTTCCTCTTTCTTGAATGTTCCCATGCGCTTGAACATCTCGTCCCAGTCGACGAGTGCTCCGTCGAACTCAGGACCGTCGATGCAGACAAACTTCGTCTTGCCGCCTATTGTGAGTCGGCAGGCACCGCACATGCCCGTTCCGTCGACCATGATGGTGTTGAGCGAAACGTCGGTCGGGATATTGTATTTCTTAGTTGTCAGACAAGAGAACTTCATCATTATTGGAGGTCCAATGGCAAACACCTTGTCGATGTGCTCCTGCTCAATGAACTTCTCGATGCCGACAGTCACTACACCTTTCTCGCCGTAAGAGCCGTCGTCGGTCATGATGATAAGCTCGTCGCTGCTCTCGCGCACTTCGTCCTCAAGTATAATAAGGTCGTGCGAGCGTCCTGCAATGACCGACAGTACACGGTTGCCCGCTGCCTTCAAGGCACGCATGATAGGAAGCATGGGAGCCACTCCCACTCCACCGCCGGCACAAATCACCGTACCGAACTTCTCGATGTGGGTTGGATTGCCGAGCGGGCCAACCACGTCGGTAACATAATCGCCTTCGTTCAGTTCGCACAGTTTTGTCGACGAAAGTCCTACTTTCTGTACAACAATTGTTATTGTACCCTTCTCAATGTTTGCATCGGCAATGGTAAGCGGCATACGCTCGCCCTTGTTACCCACTCTGACGATGACGAAGTTTCCTGCCTTGCGGCTCTTGGCAATCAGTGGTGCCTCAACCTCGAAGAGGAATACCTTCTCCGAAAATTGGTGTTTTCTAACAATCTTATTCATTATGTTGAAAATTGAAAATTGAATGTTGAATG
>JBJEAS010000141.1:0-6551 GCA_051869235.1 Prevotella sp. | reverse complement strand
TTATTCAGACTTTCAAAGATATTTGGCTAAACACAGGTTTTTGCAGGTGCCCCAAGAAAATATCAGATTGCATACAATAAATAGCGACGGTCGTTTGTGATTTTTGTCTCTTTATCCTTCGAGATGCCTTCGCTCTTCCTTCGCTCGGACATTAATGAAGAAGCGAAGGCACAGTGGGGCTACGGCGAAGGCAATAATGAACAAGGGACAGGCTCTGTTCAACCACACGCACTGATTTGTTCGTGTTGTGATGAACGGTATCATTGGTAGAGAGGTCAGACACCAGGTTTATGTCTATGCACAACGAGCCGGAGTGTGAAGAGCCGTGTGAGAGGCGACTTTCACGCTCTACTCGACCATTGTTCAAATATAAAAAAGCAAAAATTACTCAACTTTCGGAAGTGGGAAGTTAAAGAAGTTAAGGACGTATGTTCTACACATGGAAAACTCCTTGACGGATGTGACAAGACTATTGTCTTTAACTTCCTTAACTTCTGAGAATTAAGTATTTCAGAAACTTGAATTCATAATAATATCTGAATATGTCACAACAATTTCTCGATTTCTGAAATAAACGATTTTGCTTTGGGGAGCAATTCTTCAACCTCTTCAATAGTGGCATACGCGAAATCATCATAATCTGAACTATGACGACGTTCAAACAATAGCGAAAAGCTTCTATTTGATTCCCTCGAAATCAATCCCTTAGAAACGAAATGCAACCCCAACATCTGTTTTACTCCAGCATGAGTAGATGCCTGGATATGATTCTTAATCAATAGAGCGACCAATGCATAATAACAAGCATAATACAACCTATTGATAGCCGTATTAAAATAGCCCATATCTCTTAGATTGGGAACTTCTGCCAATGTTTCCTTTGCTCTATTTAAGCGGTAGGTCACAAGAGCCTTTACATTTTCTTCACTCAACTGCTGTTTCATAACACCACTCCTTCGTTTGTTACATTTATATAAAACGGAGTTGTAAATGGACGGTTTTCCCATGCAGAACGAGGAATAACACGAGCATTTATCAATACTCCTGTTTCTATTTCTATATCACATAATGGTGATATAATCCTTTCCTCTTCGCTTATTGACAACTTTGGCTGATTAACAAGCACAAGCAAGTCTATATCACTGTCAGAGCGTGCATCTCCTCTTGCCTCACTGCCATACAGGATAGTCTTGGCTGTGGGGGCTACAACAGACATTGCCTTGCGTATTTTTTCCACTATTTCCGGTCGTCTCATATCTTATCGTTTTTCTGATGCCGCAAAGATACAAACTATTTTCCTTTCCACCAAACTTTTCTCTAATTTTCTGCCAAGACAAAAGGCAGCGACCGTTATTTGTCGCTGCCATTATACCTATTCCATGCAATTGCAGTAAGACACGAAGTCGGAAATCTCGTAAGAAAGGCCTACTGGGATTGAGAAGTCAAAACTCTTTAAGCCATCGAAATACAGACTTATCGGTTGCCACCTTGCCATGCCTTCGCTAATGGCTCCACTGAGCCTCCACTTTCCTCTTAGCAGCCAAGCGAAGGAAGAGCGAAGGAATTCTTAATGGCATAATAGCTGGCATAATGGCAGAAAGATGGCAAACTGTAGATACTTGCATATTTGCAATTATTGTTGCGCTTTCGGAGCGTGAAAATGTTTACAAACCGTAGGTCAACGTCTCGAACGCATCTCGAAGGCATCTCGAACACATACCGAAGGAAACGGAGATGAGGGTAATTAACAAAACAACAGTTAATGTTTAACAATTACGGTACACGGTGACTGGTGAACCAAGGTGCCTATTCGTGTGCCACGAGGCGCACATCTACATATAAAAGGGTTGGCTACCCTCGCATATGTTTAAATATAAAAAAACATAAATTATAAGAGGTGTTGATATAAATGCCGTTATAATTTTGTAACTTTGCCGTTGAATTCAACAACAATAGTAGTATGAGAAGACCATTTATATACGGTGAATTGGCACAAGACGAGAATTTCATCGACCGCCATGAGGACAGGAAACGCCTGAAGACATTCTTGGGCAATGGCATCAATGTCATGCTTATATCTCCACGCAGATGGGGCAAGTCGTCGCTTGTAAAGGCAACGATGAAGGAGATGTTAAAAGAGAACAAGGATGTAAGGGTCTGCCTTGTTGATGCTTTTAAGATTACAAGCGAGGCGGATTTCTATAATGCCTACGCAACAGCCGTATTCAATGGGGTTTCCTCCTCTTTTGAAAAAGGAATTGAGGTGTTCCGCAAATACATCCAGGCTCTCAGTCCAAGCATAACAATCAAGAGCGACCCGCTGAATGCCCTTGGGGTTGACCTTGGCTATAAGCCTCTGAGCAGGAGTGCCGAAGACATTCTGAACCTCCCTGAAAAGATTGCCGAGCAGCGTGGTCTGCAAGTCATTGTGTGCATCGACGAGTTTCAGAATCTTGCCAATCTGTCGGAATGGAACAGGATTGAGGGTATGCTTCGCTCCGTATGGCAGCAGCATCAGCACACCACATATTGCTTATATGGCAGCAAACGCCACATGATGCTCGACATCTTCAACAATTCGTCCAACCCGTTCTACCGTTTTGGTCAGGTAATGTATCTCGACAAGATTTCCAAGGAACACTGGATACCTTATATTATTGATACCTTCCGCAAGAGCGGCAAGTCAATATCCCGAGAGGCAGCCGAGAGGATATGCGATGCTGTGGACTGTCATTCGTGGTATGTGCAGCAACTGAGCTTTTTCGTATGGGCAGACACGGATGACAAAGCCACCGTGGAAATGGTTGACAATGCCTTGTTGTCGGTAATAGACACCAACAGACCTGTATTTGAATCCGATGCCGACAAGCTTTCGTCGTCGCAAATGGCTATGCTTCATGCAGTGGCAAACGGCGAATGTCGCCTTAATGCCTCTGAAGTTGTCAATCGCTATCACTTGGGAGGCCCGCAGACTATTACGCGCAACAAGAGGGTGCTTGTAGAAAAAGACATAATAGAAAAGAGAGGCAACGGCTTTGACTTCGTCGATCCCCTGTTCCGTCAGTGGATAATACGGGGATGATTGGATGGATTGTATGAACAGGGGACAGACTTTGTGTTCCACCACACGCACTGATTTGTTAGTGTTGCAATGAACGGTATTTGCCGCTCATTATACCAATCCCATGCAATTGCAGTAAGGCACTAAGTCCATTCGTAAGCAAAGAAAAAATGAAAAAAAGGCGGATTATCTTTTGTGTTTTGAATATTTTGTTGTAACTTTGCGGTCGCTAAGCAATTATTTGAAAGAAGTTAGGACATAAAATATACACTTTAACAGAAACAATTATGAATATCGATCAATTCAACTTTGCCGGTAAGAAGGCAATTGTTCGTGTGGACTTCAATGTTCCATTGAACGAGAATGGTAATGTAACAGACGAGACCCGCATCAAGGGTGCTCTGCCTACACTGAAGAAGGTGCTTGCCGATGGTGGCGCTCTCATCATGATGAGCCACATGGGTAAGCCAAAGGGCAAGGTGAAGAAGGAACTCTCTCTCGCACAGATTGTAAAGAACGTTAGCGACAACCTCGGCGTTGAGGTTAAGTTCGCTGCCGACTGCGCCAATGCCGATGCTGAGGTTGCAGCCTTGAAGCCGGGTGAGGCTCTGCTGCTTGAGAACCTCCGCTTCTATCCTGAGGAGGAAGGCAAGCCAGTAGGCGTTGAGAAGGGTACTCCTGAGTATGACGAGGCAAAGAAGGAGATGAAGGGCCGCCAGAAGGACTTCGCCAAGAAGCTCGCTTCTTACGCCGACTGCTACGTTATGGACGCTTTCGGTACAGCTCACCGCAAGCATGCTTCTACAGCCGTCATCGCCGACTACTTCGATGCTGACAACAAGATGCTGGGCTACCTGATGGAGAAGGAAGTGAATGCCGTCGACAACGTGCTGAACAACATCAAGCGTCCATTCGTTGCCATCATGGGTGGCTCGAAGGTTTCTACCAAGATTGGCATCATCGAGAACTTGCTGGGCAAGGTTGACAAGCTGATCCTCTGCGGTGGCATGACCTATACTTTCGCCAAGGCTCACGGTGGCGAGATTGGCGACTCTATCGTAGAGCTCGACAAGCTGGACGTTGCTCTCGGCGTAGAGAAGATGGCTGCTGAGAAGGGCGTGGAGCTGGTTCTCGGTTCTGACTCTGTATGCTGCACAGGCTACGACTTCAAGACATTCTCAGTTAAGGAAGGCGCAAAGATTGAGGTGTTCCCATCTAACGCCATCGAGGCAGGTTGGGACGGTCTTGACGCTGGTCCTGAGAGCCGCGAGAAGTTTGCTGCTGCCATCGAGGGTGCAAAGACAATCCTTTGGAACGGTCCTGCAGGATGCTTCGAGTGCGAGGAGTTCACAGCCGGCTCGCGTGCCGTTGGCGAGGCCATTGCAAAGGCAACGGCAGAGGGCGCATTCTCGCTCATCGGTGGTGGCGACTCTGTGGCTTGTGTAAACAAGTTCGGTCTTGCCGACAAGGTTTCTTACATCTCTACTGGTGGTGGTGCTCTGCTTGAGGCCATCGAAGGCAAAGTGCTTCCTGGCATTGCAGCAATAAAGGGCTAAAACTTAGCTTATATGATATTAAAACGCATTGTTTAACCGACAATGCGTTTTTTTTATTGTTTTCTTTCGTTAAATCATTTTTTTTGTTTACTTTTGCACCATTATTTCGGAATATAAACAAATTGAGACATAATTATGCTTACACTAAAACTCATTACTGAGGAAACCGACCGCGTAGTTCGTGGTCTTGAGAAGAAACACTTTGCCGGCGCAAAGGAGGCAATAGACAATGTGCTTGCCATCGACAAACGTCGTCGCGACTCGCAGCAGCAGCTCGACAAGACAAGGCAAGAGGCAAAACTGATGGCGGCAAAGATAGGTGCGCTGATGAAGGAGGGAAAGAAAGAAGAAGCTGAGGAGACAAAGAAGCAAGTGGCAGAACTGAAGCAGCAGGACAAGACCTTGCAGGAGCAGATGGCTAATGCCGAGAAGGAGCTGAACACACTGCTTTGCCAAATACCAAACATACCCTATGAAGAGGTGCCAGAGGGCATTGCAGCCGAAGACAACCATGTGGTGAAGAGCAACCTGAAGGAATGTAACGGCAACGACACCGTGGGCAACTGGACTGTAAACCCCGAGAACAAGGAGGCTAAACTGCCACACTGGGAGCTGGCGAAGAAATACAACCTTATCGACTTCGACTTGGGCGTGAAGATAACGGGTGCCGGATTCCCTGTCTACATTGGCATGGGCGCACGCCTGCAGCGCGCACTCATCAACTTCTTCCTCGACGAGGCCCGCGCTTCGGGTTATACTGAGATAATGCCTCCAACGGTGGTCAACCAGGCTTCGGGCTATGGCACAGGTCAGCTGCCCGACAAGGAAGGACAGATGTACCACTGCGAGGTTGACGACCTCTACCTGATTCCTACTGCCGAGGTTCCAGTGACCAACATCTACCGCGACGTAATCCTCGACGAGAAGGACCTGCCCATAAAGAACTGCGCCTACACCCAGTGTTTCCGCCGCGAGGCAGGCAGCTACGGCAAGGACGTTCGTGGCTTGAACCGTCTGCACGAGTTCTCGAAGATAGAGATTGTGCGCATCGACAAGCCGGAGCACTCGAAGGAGTCGCACAAGGAAATGCTTGCCCATGTTGAGGGATTGCTGAAGAAGCTGGAACTGCCTTACCGCATTCTTCTGCTCTGCGGTGGCGACCAGTCGTTCACGTCGGCAATATGCTACGACTTCGAGGTTTATTCCGAGGCACAAGGCCGTTGGCTTGAGGTGTCGTCGGTGAGCAACTTCGACACTTATCAGGCAAATCGCCTGAAGTGCCGTTACCGTCATGCCGAGGACAAGAAGATAGAGCTTTGCCACACCCTTAATGGCTCAGCCCTCGCCCTGCCGCGCATCGTAGCAGCAATACTTGAAGACAACCAGACCCCAGAAGGAATCCGCGTGCCAAAGGCACTTGTTCCATACATGGGTTGTGACTTGATAAATTGAACATTGAAGGTTGAATATTGAATTGCTGCGCAAGATTATATGACTCAGATATCAATACAAAAAGAAAGTAAGTCTTTTGCATTAGAAGTAATAAAGTTGTATAAGTATTTGGTGGATGTTAACAATGAATTTGTTTTATCCAAACAAATGTTGCGTAGTGGTACAAGTATTGGCGCAAATGTTCGAGAGAGCAAGAATGCCCAAAGTAGGAATGATTTTCTGAATAAAATAAACATTGCACTAAAAGAAGCCGATGAAACTCAATATTGGTTGGAGCTTTTGCATGAGTCGGGTTATTTGCCTGATGATATGTATAACAATATCTATAATCAATGCAGTAGACTGGTCGGAACTTTGGTCAACATTATAAAAACAATAAAAAATAAAATCGATGTTGCAAAATGAATGTATGCACTAATGCGCAGCAATTCAATTTTCAACATTCAATTTTCAACATTCAATTTTCAACATTCAATTTTCAA
>JBJEAS010000140.1:0-28932 GCA_051869235.1 Prevotella sp. | reverse complement strand
GGGAGGGGAGCAATGAGGGAGTGAGGAGTGAGATTACCTCGTAGGCGAGGTGCAATGGCTGGGGGTGTGGGCGTCCCGCCCGCACACAGCGCACCATCAGACGCAAAAGAGCAGAAGGGAAAATTACCTTGTACGCAAGGTGCGGGCGAGACGCCCACACCCCCAGCCTGCCACCGGAATCAAGGCTATAGCTATTCTCTACCTTCTCCCCTCTACCCTCTAAAATCTCCCCTCTACCTTCTCCCCTCTACCCTCTAAAATTCTTCATTCTTCATTCTTCATTTAAAAGTTTTTGAACTTTTATTTTGTATTTCTCTCAACTTGCACTATCTTTAAATAAGATAGGCTGCGTCTCGGAAGAAAAAATATAAAAAGTTCCTTTTTTATTTTGTTCTTCTCTCAACTTGCACTATCTTTAAATAAGATAGGCTGCGTCTCGGAAGAAAAAATATAAAAAGTTCCTTTTTTATTTTGTTCTTCTCTCAACTTGCACTATCTTTGCAGTGGAATAATAATATTTGGCATTTATGAAGAAAAGAACAAAAGTATTTACACTGTTGGCGATTGTTGCAATCATGTCATCGCAAAAGATAGACGCACAGACTACAACAGTTGTGGAACATTTCAAGTTGAGCGACGTGAGGCTTACGGCAAGCCCCTTCAAACATGCTGAGGACATGGACATACGCTACTTGCTTGCCCTCGACCCAGACCGTCTGCTGGCTCCTTACCTCAAGGGAGCTGGTCTGACACCCAAGGCAGAGAACTACACCAACTGGGAGAATACGGGACTTGACGGTCACATTGGCGGACACTACCTCTCGGCACTGTCGTTGATGTGGGCTGCCACTGGCAATGAGGAGATTGAACGCAGGCTCGACTACATAATTGCGGAACTGAAACGCTGCCAGGACGCTACAGGTGACGGCTATCTCTGCGGAGTGCCATACGGACGCAAGGCATGGGACGAGATTGCCCGTGGAGACATCAGGGCTGCAGCCTTTGGACTGAACGACCGTTGGGTGCCGCTCTACAACATACACAAGATATACGCCGGACTACGCGATGCCTACCTCGTGGCAGGGCGAGAGGAGGCACGTGAGATGCTGGTGAAGCTGACCGACTGGATGGACCGCCTGACAAGCAACCTCACCGACGAACAGATGCAGGACATGCTGCGTAGCGAACACGGAGGGCTGAACGAGACATTTGCCGACGTGGCTGCAATAACGGGCGACAAACGCTACCTGAAGCTGGCTCGCCGATTCAGCCACAACACCATTCTCGAACCTCTGCTGAAAAGCGAAGACCGACTGACGGGAATACACGCCAACACGCAGATACCAAAGGTAATCGGATTCAAACGCATCGCCGACCTTGAGGGCAACAACGACTGGAGCAATGCGGCACGCTACTTTTGGGAAACGGTGGTCAGGAACCGCTCGATAACAATAGGCGGAAACAGCGTACGAGAGCACTTCCACCCCGCCGACAACTTCGAGAGCATGCTGACAAGCGAGCAGGGGCCAGAGACGTGCAACACCTACAACATGTTGCGACTGACGAAAATGTTGTATGAAACAACGGGCGAGGCAAACTTCATGGACTACTATGAACGTGCGCTATATAACCATATCCTCTCTACACAAGACCCTGTACAGGGAGGATTCGTGTATTTCACCCCGATGCGTTCAGGTCACTATCGCGTATATTCGCAGCCACAGACGAGCTTTTGGTGTTGTGTAGGCTCTGGACTTGAGAACCATGCCCGCTATGGCGAGATGATTTACGGTCACCAGGGCGACAAGGCTCTCTACGTGAACCTCTTCATTCCTTCGACATTGAAATGGGGCGACGTGGAGATTGAGCAGCTGACGTCATTCCCAGAGGAAGAGGGGACTACGATTGTGGTGAATCCACAGAATGGCAAGAAACACTTTGCGCTTATGGTACGACTGCCGGAATGGACTGATGCCGAAAGGGTGAAATGTGAGATTGACGGCAAGGAATACGCCTTCAAGGCTGACAATGGATACATAAGAGCGGAACGTACATGGAAAGCCGGGGAACAACTGCATGTCAGTCTACCGATGCATCTAAGAGCCATTGGAATGCCTGACAAGTCCAGCAACTACTCGTTCCTCTATGGTCCTATAGTGTTGGCGGCTCGTATGGGAACACAACAACAGGACGGATTGTTTGCCGACGACAGCCGTGGCGGACACATTGCCAACGGACCACGCCTGCCGCTGCAGAACATGCCGGTGGTAATAGGCAACGAGGAGAACCTGCTGAACCATCTGACGAAGACAGAAGGCAAACTCACGTTCAAGCTGAGCGGTGTAAGACCCGACAACCACGAGGGAATGACCCTGGAGCCATTCTACCGCATACATGAGTCGCGCTATATGGTTTATTGGCCACTGATGACAGAGGACGAATGGGAACAGAAGCGCGAACAGCAGGAACGCAGCGAGCGTGAAGCACTGGCGTTGGAGAGCCGCACCACCGATAAGGTGACATGTGGTGAGCAGCAGCCCGAGAGCGACCATTTTGTGAAGATGGATGCATCGGACATGGGCGACGACGATGGCATACACTGGCGCGAGACACGCTCGTGGTTCAGCTATACGATGAAGACTGGAGGCAAAGCCACGAAAGTGCGCATCAGTTTCCGTCAAGACGCCAACAGGGACGCACGCATACTGGTCGACGACGTGGAGATAGGCTCAATATCCCACGACAGTACATCGCCAATAGAGCTGGCATTGCCTAAAGACAAGGCGAAGGCTAATAATGTAACAATAAAAATTGAGAAATTCCAAAAAGAAGTCACGCCACACATATATGAGGTAAGACTTGTTGCAATGTGACGCAATTAATAGTCGGGCTATCCATAATGATAGCCCGACTATTTGTTATAAATACTGCAATATCTTTTTAATAAAATCGGGGTCGCTCGGACGGAAGGCGTCGGCATCGCCTATTTCTGTGCCTCGGTGAGTTGGACAAAAAAAACGGGATCCCCACTTGGGAATCCCGAGCTATGTTTGAATTTAATCTGAATTATTCGTCGGCGTCAGGAGCCTTGTCGATGAGGTCCATGAACTGGTCGAGCTTTGGAGTGATGATGATCTGAGTGCGGCGGTTGCGGAGCTTGCCAGTCTCGGTGTCGTTGCTGACCAATGGATTGTATTCGCCACGGCCACCGGCGGTGAGACGCTTTGGGTCTACGCCATACTGGTTCTGCAGAGCCTGAACGACGCTTGATGCACGCAGACAAGAGAGGTCCCAGTTGTTGCGGATGTTCTTCATCGACGCTGCAGCAGAATTTACAGGCACGTTGTCGGTGTTGCCCTCGATGAGCACGTCATAGTCGCTGTAGTCCTTGATGATTTTCGCTATCTTGCTCAATGTCTCTGCTGCACGGTCGTTTATTTCATACGAGCCGCTCTTGTAGAGCATGTTGTCGGCAAGAGAGATGTAGACCACACCCTTCAATACCTGCACGTCGACCTCCTTCAGCTCTTCCTTGCTGAGCGAGCGTGTGAGGTTGTTGGTGAGCACCATGTTGAGTGAGTCGCTCTTGCTCTTCACTTCCACGAGGTGGCGGATGTATTGGTTCGACTCGTTGATTTGGTCAACCAGCTTGTCGATGCTGATGTTGTTTTGCGACGCATTGGTAAGACTCTTGTCGAGCGACGACTGCAGTGCCGCCATGTCGGCGGTCTTTTGGTTGAGCTGTTCCTGCAGTGTTGTGGCGCGTGCATTTGCAGCAGCGAGCTGCTCCTTTACGTCAACATACTTCTGTCCCAATTCTTTGTTCTCTGCCTGGCAGTTAGCCAAGTCCTTCTTGCTTGCGCAGCTTGTCGCAACGAGTGCGGCTGCCAAAGTCACTACTATTAAACCTTTGTTCATTGTATTGTTCATTTTTTATTTTACATATGCATTGCAAAGTTATTCATTAAGACGGCGAAACGGGGCAAGAGTAAAGGCGATTTAAGTGTATTTAACTCTTGAATCGCCTTTTTATTGTTGTTTCACACTGGGAAGTGTGAGTTTTGTCAGAACTGCATTATCTGCAGTACCTTTGCCATTGTCTTTGAATGTTTTATGGTCCAAAGTCCTTGAAGCTGTTTGACATTCTGTGGCAGCAGGTTGCTGTCACGCAGGTGCCTCAGTATTTCCCTTAATGGTCGTCCTGGGTGGGCCTGGTCGTCGTTGATTACTCCGGCGACAGCTAAAGCCTGGTTGGCCTCGATGTCGCCAATTTCTGTCTTTCCTTTCATCGACATGTAGTCGTCAAGGCATTGTTGAATGGTTTTCACGTTGAAGTTGGTCATTGTTATAAGCATATTAAAAATTAGTGTTACAGTTTTATTAGGTATCGCAAAGATAGGGGTTTTTGTTTTAAATTGCAACCTTTTCGCCGTTTATTTTTTATTCTTTAACTTGATTTTAATGAATTATTTGATGATTTGCAACATCTGCTTTGCATAACATTCTCTTTTTCTTTGTCAAATAGGTTTTTGCGCCATCTTTGCCGAGTTTTTGGAATAATAATAAAAAAGAGCCGTTTTTATTTTGTGTTACGCAAAATTTATATTATCTTTGCCCTCAAATTTGTAAACAAATTAAAGATAACGGTATGATTCTCTTTTTTAGAACACCTTCGAAGAGCGTGATAGCCACTGAGGCTGACCACAAGCTCGCACAAAACGAAATCGATGAACTCTCTTGGCTTTACGGCGACGCAAAGCTGGAGGAGAGCGAGTGTATTGACGGTTATTTCGTAGGACCACGACGTGAAATGATTACTCCTTGGAGCACCAATGCCGTAGAGATTACACAGAACATGAATCTCAACGGCATTTTGCGTATTGAGGAATATTTCCCTGTTGATTCTAAGGACGCCGAGCACGACCCTATGCTGCAGCGAATGTATGACGGACTGAACCAGGACATCTTCACCGTCAACCACGAGCCGGAGCCTATAAAGCACGTTGAGAACCTGGAGGTTTACAACGAGCAGGAAGGACTGGCACTCTCGCCAGAGGAGATAGAGTATCTGCACAACGTGGAGAAGCAGCTGGGCAGACCGCTCACCGACTCGGAGATT
Organism: Prevotella sp.; assembly: GCA_051869235.1. GTDB lineage: Bacteria > Bacteroidota > Bacteroidia > Bacteroidales > Bacteroidaceae > Prevotella. Next base: position 23,813 of record JBJEAS010000140.1, on the reverse strand, counting down.
TTCGGCTTTGCACAAATCAACTCCGAGCACTGCCGCCACAAAATCTTTGGCGGTACGTTCATCATCGACGGAAAGGAAATGGAGTCGTCGCTCTTCCAGATGATAAAGAAGACGACACAGGAGAATCCGAACCTTATTCTCTCGGCATACAAGGACAACGTGGCTTTCGCACAGGGACCAGTGGTAGAGCAGTTCGCACCCGCCGACCAGTCGACAAGCGACTGGTTCCGCACAAAGCCAATAGAGAGCGTCATCTCGCTGAAGGCTGAGACGCACAACTTCCCAACAACAGTGGAGCCTTTCAACGGAGCCGCTACGGGTACGGGCGGTGAGATTCGCGACCGTATGGGCGGTGGCGTCGGCTCATGGCCTATTGCAGGAACGGCGGTCTATATGACTTCCTATCCTCGTCTCGACGGCGGACGCGACTGGGAGGACATCCTGCCAGTGCGCAAGTGGCTCTACCAGACACCGGAGCAGATTCTGATAAAGGCCTCGAACGGTGCCAGCGACTTCGGCAACAAGTTCGGTCAGCCGCTCATCTGCGGTTCGGTGCTCACCTTCGAGCATCAGGAGAAGGGCGACACACGCTACGCCTACGACAAGGTGATAATGCTTGCCGGCGGTGTGGGCTACGGTACAAAACGCGACTGCCTGAAGAAGGAGCCACAGAAGGGCAACAAGGTGGTCGTTGTCGGTGGCGACAACTATCGCATCGGACTGGGTGGCGGTTCGGTATCGTCGGTCGACACAGGTCGCTACAGCAACGGCATAGAGCTTAACGCCGTGCAGCGTGCCAACCCTGAGATGCAGAAACGTGCCTACAACCTTGTGCGTGCCCTCTGCGAGGAGGACGTAAATCCTGTTGTCAGCATCCACGACCACGGTTCGGCAGGTCACGTCAACTGCCTCTCAGAACTTGTAGAGGAGTGTGGTGGAAAGATTGAAATGAAGAACTTGCCGGTGGGCGACAAGACCCTTTCGGCAAAGGAGATAATAGCCAACGAGAGCCAAGAGCGCATGGGACTCCTCATCGACGAGAAGCACATTGAGCATGTGCGCCGCATTGCCGAGCGCGAGCGTGCACCGCTGTATGTGGTAGGTGAGACGACTGGCGACGCACACTTCTCGTTCGAGCAGGCCGACGGCGTTCGCCCATTCGACCTCGACGTGGCACAGATGTTCGGACACTCGCCAAAGACAGTCATGGTTGACAGTACGGTAGAGCGACACTATGGTGACGTTGATTACGAGCAGGACAAACTCGATGAGTATCTCAATCGAGTACTACAGCTTGAGGCTGTGGCTTGCAAGGACTGGTTGACAAACAAGGTTGACCGTTCGGTGACGGGTAAGATAGCACGCCAGCAGTGTCAGGGACGCATACAGTTGCCGTTGAGCGACTGTGGTGTCGTTGCCCTCGACTATCGTGGCAAGCAAGGTATTGCCACCGCTCTCGGTCATGCGCCTCAGGCAGGTCTCGCCTCTCCCGAGGCAGGCTCGGTGCTGTCGGTAGCCGAGTCGCTGACCAACATCATCTTCGCTCCTTTGGTAAATGGCCTGGGCAGTGTGAGCCTCTCAGCCAACTGGATGTGGCCTTGCCGCTCGCAGGAAGGCGAGGATGCTCGTCTCTACAGTGCCGTGAAGGCATTGAGCGACTTCTGCTGCGCACTGCACATCAATGTGCCAACAGGAAAGGACTCGCTGTCAATGTCGCAGCAATATCCCGACGGACAGAAGGTAATAGCTCCAGGTACGGTAATAGTGACCAGCGGCGGACAGGTTTCCGACGTGCGCAAGGTGATAGGTCCTGTAATGGTGAACGACCGCAACGCTACATTCTACCACATCGACTTCTCGTTCGACGAGCAGCGTCTCGGCGGCAGTGCCTTCGCACAGAGCCTCGGCAAGGTGGGCGACGACGTGCCAACGGTGAAGGATCCGGAATATTTCGCCGATGCCTTCAATGCCATACAGACGCTGATAGACCGCCGACTCATCTATTGCGGACACGACATCAGTGCCGGTGGCATCATCACCACACTGCTTGAAATGACCTTCGCCAACATCGAGGGCGGTATGCACATCGACCTTAGCGAACTTTGCCGTGGCGGCGACATCGTGAAGACGCTGTTTGCCGAAAACCCAGGCATCGTGGTAGAGGTGTCGCAGGAGAACGACGAGACTTTCCGCAGCTATCTCGACGAGCAGGGCATAGCATACGCCAACATCGGACATCCGACGCCCGAGACACGCAGCATCAGCATGGTGATTGGCGACTGGAAACACGAGTTCGCCATTGAGCCACTGCGCGATATATGGTACAGCACATCATATAAGCTCGACCAGAAGCAGAGCATGAACGGCATGGCAAAGAAGCGCTTCACCAACTACAAGAAGCAGCCACTGGAAATGATCATGCGTTCAGACTTCGAAGGTTCGTTCAAGCAGCTCGGCATCACTCCCGACCGCAAGGAGAAGTCGGGCATACGCGCCGCCATCATACGTGAGAAGGGCACCAACGGCGACCGCGAAATGGCTTACTCGCTCTATCTTGCAGGCTTCGACGTGAAGGACGTTATGATGACCGACCTCATCAGCGGTCGCGAGACATTGGAGGACATCAACATGATAGTCTTCTGCGGTGGCTTCTCCAACAGCGACGTTCTCGGTTCGGCAAAGGGTTGGGCAGGCGCGTTCCTCTTCAATCCTAAGGCAAAGGAGGCTCTCGACAAGTTCTATGCCCGTGAGGACACCCTTTCGCTCGGCATCTGCAACGGTTGTCAGCTAATGGCAGAGTTGAACCTTATCAATCCGGAGCATAAGTATCAGACCCACCTGCGCCACAACAACTCGAAGAAGTTTGAGAGCCAGTTCCTGACGCTCAGCATACCACGCAACAACAGCGTGATGTTCCGCACTCTCAGCGGATGCAAGCTCGGCATTTGGGTGGCTCACGGCGAGGGACGCTTCTACATGCCTCAGCCGGAGGACAACTACAATGTGGTGGCAAAATACAACTATGCCGAGTATCCCGGCAATCCTAATGGCTCAGACTACAACGTGGCAGGCATCTGCAGCGCCGACGGTCGCCATCTTGCCATGATGCCTCACCTTGAGCGTGCCATCTTCCCATGGCAGAACGGCTGGTATCCACGCACCCGTCGTCAGGACGACTGCACTCCATGGCTCGAAGCGTTTGTCAATGCAAGGAAGTGGATAGCAGAAAAATTAAAGAATTAAGGAAGGGAAGTGTTTTGATGAGGAGTGTGGAGTGAGGAGAGAGGAGTGAGATTACTGCACTGCGCGGTTTTTAGGCTCTCGCTATTCTCACTCCTCTCTCCCCACTCCTCTCTCCTCTAAAAAAAATTTTTATTTTGGATAAGTTTTATACAACAAGTTTCAAGACATTCTTCAAGATTGGCATATTCACCCTCGGGGGTGGATATGCCATGATTCCTATTATAGAGTCGGAAGTCGTTGAAAAGAAGAAATGGTTGACAAAGGAGGACTTTGTCGACACTGTTGCCATAGCGCAGTCGTCGCCGGGAGTCTTCGCAATCAACCTCAGTGTGTTCATAGGCTATAAGATGAAGAAGGTGCGTGGTGCCGTGGTCACGGCGTTGGGCACCGCCTTGCCGTCGTTTATCATCATTCTCATCATCGCCATGTTCTTTCATCAGTTTGAGGACAACAAGGTTGTGGCGGCAATGTTCCGTGGCATTCGTCCTGCCGTGGTGGCACTCATTGCCGTGCCTACTTTCAACATGGCACGCAGTGCGAAGGTGACATTCAGCAACTGCTGGATTCCCATTGCCTGTGCCCTTGCCATTTGGGCTCTCGGCGTGTCGCCTATAATAATCATCATACTTGCTGCAGCCGGAGGCTATGTATATGGTAAATTTTTAAATAATTAAATATGATTTTCCTCCTCCTTTTCATAACGTTCTTCCAGATAGGCCTCTTCGGATTCGGTGGAGGCTATGGCATGTTGTCGCTCATTCAGGGTGAGGTGGTACACCGCTACCATTGGCTCACCACGGCACAGTTTACCGACATTGTGGCCATCAGTCAGATGACTCCTGGCCCCATAGGAATAAACTCGGCAACCTATTGTGGCTACACTGCTGTCCATAATGCAGGTTATGGTAACATGATGTCGATTCTTGGCAGTGCCACGGCTACCTTCGCCCTCGTTCTTCCGTCATTCATACTTATGATTCTCATCAGCCGACTGTTTCTTAAGTATGTGAACACCCCTACAGTACAGTCGGTGTTTATTGGATTGCGTCCTGCTGTCGTTGGTCTGTTGGGTGCAGCCACGTTGCTGCTGATGACCCCCGAGAACTTCAGCCTTCCCTCGGTCAATCCTTGGCAGTTCTGGATTAGCTGCGGCCTTTTTGTCGCCACCTTCGTAGGCACTTATTACATTAAGATAAACCCCATCCGCATGATATTCTATTCTGCTATAGCAGGATTGGTATTGCTCTACTAAAAGAAGGTGATGACGTCGAAGAACGATGTTCACCACCTTCGCAAAATTAAATTAGAGAGAGATTGATTCAAAATTACTTAACTTTCGTATTTGCTTAACTTTGTGGAGTTAAAAGGAGTTATAAGAAGATATCGCTCCCTATGGTCGCTCAGGAAGATAAAGGACAATAGAAAAGACTGGCTTAATCATACGTCATTTATCTCCTTTTATCTTCATTTATCTTCTTTTTACTACTTGCGAAAGTTCAGTCAATTATATTTCCACGTTGAGGACGATGTCTTGCGGCGGGAAGCAAATATGGTCGTCGCAGCATTGGTAGCTGATTGTCACCTTTGCCTTACCACGGCCTGAACCGTCGATGCGCTGCTGGAACATCACGTCGCCCTCGTAGATTGTGGTGCCGGTAGAGTTGAGAGCCTTCACCTTCGGATTCTTCATGTTGCCAACAAAAGTGTAGCCGTTGCTCAGCTCCACCTTTATCTCGGTTGGCAGGTATGGGTCTGACGACGACACGTTGCCATAGATGTGGTAGCCGTCCTTGATGCTCACCTTTATTGTGAGGTCCTTCTGGCTGCTCCAGTATTCCTGAACTATTGCCGATGCTGCCACGGGCTGGTCGTCGGTAGTGGCATCAGTGGCAAGGCTTTGCTCCACCTTTCGCTTCTGAGCCTCAATGCGCTCACGTTTCTCCTTCAGTGCCACGCTGTAGTCGTTGCCTGGAGTGGTTGGGTCGCCGTTGTCGACAAGCCAGTACCAACCGCCTGCCTCAGAGAAGAAGAGCTGCTTCTCGTATTTCTTGTACCAGTCGCGCCACTGCTTTGCGTTGTCGTAGCGCAGCAATGTGTAGCGATAGAGAATACGCTTTGCCGTAGCCACGTCCTCGCTTGTTTCCCACAGTGTGATTGCCTTGTCGATAAGCTGCTTGCTGTCAACGGAGATGCCCAGCCGCTTTGCGTCTTCGTCGATGTGCAGGTCATACGACTCGTCGGGGTTGGTGGTGAAGTAGTCGAGATTCTGGTCGTAGTAGTCCATATACTTCTGTTCGTCACTTCCGAATTGTGCGTATAGGTCGCCTTGATATTTCTTCAGTCGCTGTTCGTAGGTGGTGAAGTTTGGCTCTACCTCGTAAGCCAGTGTTTGCTTTTCCTCCTCGGTAAGTGTCTCGCCGCGCTGTTTCTTTTGCTCAATGGCTTTCTTTTGGGCTAAAAATTCGTCGTACATCTTCTTCTCCTGTGCCACAGTCTCCTCCCAAACAGCATGCGATGCCAAGCCACGCTTTTCCTTGACGTCTTCCTTAGTGGCTATGCGGTCGTTATATTTGCGTGCTATAGGTTTCTTGCCGTTGAACTTCGAGATGTACACCACGGCATTGGCGAATACCACTTTAGCCTCGTCGGTCATGTAGCGTGGCGAAGCGGCAAAGCCCCAGTGCAGGAAGTTGGCGTGGCGACCGATTGCGACAGCGTCGATGGTCTTGGCGCAAACTCCACTGGAGATGTATTCCGATTCCGACGACTCAACATATCCCCAAGGACGCGAAACCATGCCAACGGGGAAACCCTTGTCGCTCTCATAGCCCTTGGTCTGCACCTTCCAGCGTGGTGTGGTAGGAGGCAGCGGTGCATCATAAAAATAGGTGTAGTGGAAAGCATCTTCGGGAGTTGGTGCGTCGAACATCGTTATCTTGGTCTTGAACGGACCTTTAAAAATTGCATGGTTCTTCACCAAGTGGTGAGCATCGGCATCGAGGCAGAGACAATACCAGTCGTTCTTTACGCCGAGCGACCTGCCAAGAGATTCGCTTGCGGCTCCAATGCAAAGAGTGGCGCAGTCATAGTCGGCAGGAAGATACTGTGCAGGCTGCATAGTGAGGAATCTTCCTGTTATGTCTGTCTCTGTCTTACGTTCTCTTATAGCTTTCGGCGCAGCGTCGAACACTGTTACGTCGTACTGCTTCGACATTTCCGCCGTATAGTCCTTTGCCTCCACAGCCTTCACCGTGGTGAAATACTGGTTAAGCAGGTCGGCAAACGAGGCGTTGCGCTCGGCAACGGTCTCGAATTTCTCGTCCACGCCACGCTGCGCTATTCCCTGCCCCGTCTTGTCGATGTTTCCACCGACGAACAGCACTCTCAGGTTTGCCTTCTTCACCGCCGCAAACGAGGCAGCGGCGAAGAGACAAAGTGTAAAGATTATGATATGTTTTTTCATGTTAATAATTTATTCAAGTTCCGCATGTTACAAGACCGCCGTATGTAGGGAGATTTCGTCACTTGCGAAAGTTTAATTATTTATGTCTCGCTACCATTCTCTCCCCCCAGGGGGAGTTGGAGGGGGCCACTACTTTCCAAACAACGAATCAAGATAGGTATAGAATTCAGGATCCTCACCTACTATGATTTTGTCGATGTTGCCCTTAGGGTCGACAATAATCTTTGTAGGATAGCCCTTCACGGCATATTTTGTAGAGATGTCCTTCTCGCCCTTCTCGTTCTTCACATGGAGCCATGGCAGCTCGTTCTTCTTAACGGCTTCCTTCCACTTCACTTCCGTGTCGTTGCAGTCAACGCCTACAATCTCGAACTTGCCTGGATATTTGGCATAGTATTTCTTCATGTCGGGCATTCCCTTGATGCACCAGTGGCACCATGAGCCCCAGAAGTCGAGGATGACATATTTGCCACGGAGCGACGACAGTGTGAACGGTTTGCCGTTGATGTCCATGAGAGTAAAATCGGGAGCTGGCTTGCCGTCGGTCACCTTCTTTGCGTTCTCGCGCAACTGAATCTTCTTCTGTGCGCGTTCTACAGCTTGGTCGCAGATTGGCTTCATGCGTCCGTTCGCAACATTTGCAGACAACAGTTTTACCGCCTTGTCCATGTCGTCGCACCAAATTTTGCGCAAAGCTAATGCAGTGGCTTCTTCGTTGGCGTTCTGTCGTATGTAGTCCATTGTAGCTGCCGATACCTTCTTCTCGTATTCCTCCAAGTAGGCATTGTAACGCTTTTCCTTCTCATCGTCGGAGAGGCTTTTGTCTTCACGCAGAGTCTTTATCTTCTCGGAGAGAGCCTTCGAGTCAGCATCGAACTTGTCGTCAATAGCATCCACCTCTGCAGCTTTCTGATAGAAGTGCGATCCTGTGATGTTGTATTCGTTTGGTGTGCCGCTAACCTGTGCGTGCTCGCCTGGCACGGCAGTGAAGCCGATGTAGCCGTTTGTCACTTTTCCACGTCGCTCGCATGAGAATACGAGGTAAGCCTTTGTTACTTCCCTTGGTTCAAAAGAGTAGTCGAATTCTCCGTTCTTCGACATGAACATCTCCTTGACATCGTTGCCGTCGGCATCCTCTGTCATAACGTACATCGTGTCGCTCTTCAGTTCGCCGAGTTTGCCAGAGATGCGTACCTTCTCGGCTGCAAATGTTGTTGTGGCAAGCATCATGGCTGCCACTATAGCCATTGTCTTTTTCATAGCTTTTCCTTTATTTTTTTAATTATAGAGTAGTCATTGCCTGGAGTCGTTGGGTCGCCGTTGTCGACGAGCCAGAACCATCCTCCAGCTTGTGTAAATATGAGTTTCTTTTGGTATTTCTTGTACCAGTCGCGCCACTGCTTCGCATTGTCGTAGCGCAACAATGTGTAGCGATAGAGAATGCGCTTCGCCTTCTCCACGTCGCTGCCACTTTCCCAAAGTGATATAGCCTTGTCGATGAGTCGCTTGTCGGTGTTGGCAATGCCAAGGCTCTTTGCGTCCTCGTCAATCTCAAGATGGTACATCTCCTTGCCGCCACCATAGAAATAGTCGTAGTTTGGGTCGTAGTAGTCGAGATATTTCTGCTCGTCTGTGCCGAACTTTGGGAACAATTCCTTTTGACGTTTCTTCAGCCACTGCTCGTATGTTGGAGGGTCGGCGGGAGTTATCTCCAAGGTTTTCAATTCGTCGTCGGTCAGTTTCTCGCCGTTTTTCTGCTTTTGGCGAAGTGCGTCTTGTTCGGTACGCACCTTCTCCGCCCACTCTTTCTCACTTTTCACTCGTGCTTCCCATCCTGCCTTTGAGGCATAGTACTTGCACTCCCTGATGTAGAGCTTCGTTGACTGGCGCTCGTTGTACTTGCGTACAATAGGTTTCACACCGTTAAACTTAGAGATATAGACCACGGCATTTGCAAACACCTCCTTTGCCTCGTTGGTCATATACTTCGGCGATGCGGCGAAGCCCCAATGCAGGAAGTTGGCGTGGCGACCAATGGCAACGGCATCGATGGTCTTGGCGCATACGCCACTGGATATATACTCCGATTCAGACGACTCAACATATCCCCATGGACGAGCCACCATGCCTATACGCACATTCTTGTCCTGTTCGTAGCCGATTGTCTGCACCTTCCAGCGTGGAGTTGTTGCCTCAAGAGGCTTGTCGTAGAAATAGGAGTAATGGAAAGCGTCTTCAGGAGTTGGAGCGTCGAACATGGTTATCGAGGTCTTGAACGGTCCGCGGAATATTGGGTGGTCCTTCACAAGGCTGTGCGCATCGGCATCGAGGCAGAGGCAATACCAGTCGTTCTTTATTCCCAATGGTCGGCAGAGAGCCTCGCTGATGTCGGCAATGCAGATTGCCGCGCGGTCGAAGTCTTCTGGCAGATATTCAGCAGGCTGGTAGTCAACCACCTTCCCGTTGGCATCCTTAACATAGTTGCGTTCCTTTATTGCCTTTGGCATTCCGTCGAAGATGGTGACGTCGTAGTCGTCAGACATCGTAGCCGTGTAGTCAGAGGCGTTGATGGCTTTTACGTTGGTGAAATGCGTGTTCAGCAAGTCGGTGAACGCCGCCATGCGTGCAGCAACATCTTCGGGAGCCGCCTTGTCTCTGAGCGATGCACTATGTGCAAAGTCGCCGCTGCCTCCCACGTACAGCACCCGGAGGCTCTGCTTCTTCACCGCAGCAAATGATGCTGCGGTGAAGACAAACAGAGATATAATGAACAGTAGCTTTTTCATTATTTATGGTATTTAGTATGGATTCTGTTGTATCATTCCGTGGCTGGAATTAATCTCAACGTCGGTGATAGGCAGTGCAAGTTCCTTGTCGTTGCCGGCTACGCGTATGTGCTTGATGGTCTTGTCATAGCCACCGAGAGTCATCTGATAGAAGTCACGCTCGATGATTACGTCATCATCTGGAGTCTCGTTCACCGAGAAACGCTTGATGTCCATCATGCGGATTGCGAATGGCATCTCGCGGCGACGCTCTTCAAGCACCTTCTTCAGTGCTTCCTGCTGCGATGTAGCCGTCAGCGGAGTCCATGTGCCTGTGGCATAGCGGTTCTCGCGCAGTTCGTCGAGTCCTGCCAATGCGTTCTGCCACTGTCCGAGACGAATCTGCGCCTCTGCCTTGATGAGCATCAGCTCAGGTGTGCCAAGACCCGAGAAGCAGTAGCGGCCGTCGTACAATGGGTCGTAGCGATACTCGTCGTAGGTGCAGTTGAAGCGGCGGTTGCTGTGAGGAATGAAGAACCACTTGAAACGCATGTCGTTCTCCTGATCGTAGAGAGCCTTCAACGATTCAGAAGGAATGAACCACTGACTGCCGTTGTAGCAGAATCGGGTGTAGATATACTCCTGGAAATAGAGATACTGAATGCCCGACCAGCTGTTTGTCTCACAGTAGTAGAGAGTCTGCTCTGGCAAGCCGAGCACCTCGTTGGCAGCATATTTCACCGAACGTCCTTCCTTGAAGTCATTGTAGTTGAACAGCTTTGGAGCCTTTGCCAATGCACTGTTGGCACGGTCGAGGGCCTTCTGATAGTCGCCGGTCACCATATAGAGACGAGCGTAGAAGGCGTCGATGGCACACTTGCTGACGCGCCAACGCTGGTCTTCGTTGACATTCTGCACCGAGGTAAGTTCCTCTGCCTTTGCAAGGTCGTCGAAAACCTTGTCGTAGGTCTCGCCAAGCGTTGCGCGGCTAAGATTCTCTTCAAAGTCGGTAGCCTCGCGGATAGGCAAGCCAAGTTCCTCCTTGTTTGCCTCGCAATATGGACGGCAGTAATACTGCGCCATGGTGAAGTAAGCCAATGCCCTCATGAAGTAGGCGTTTGCCAGTGCCTCTTTGGCGGTGGCTTGGTCGGTCATGTTTGGAGCAGCCTCGATAATGGTGTTGGCGGTGTAGATTTTCTTGTATTCACCGTTCCAGAAACCATCATAGGCCTTGCTCATAATGCCGTCGAGGAAGAAGCCGGTGAAATAGCCATTCTCATACGATGATGGATAAGCATCGAGCAATCCTGTCGACTGACCGTTGTCGTCGGTGCAATAGGTGTGCGACGCACTTGCTTCCTCGGTGTTTGTCGTATAGTCTATCAGTGCCAAAAGCTGTGAGGCATCGGTGATAGGAGCGTTGGTGGAAGTTGAGGGCTGCTTGTCGAGATAGTCGCCGCAAGACGACAAGGCAAGGGTGAGACCCAGAATCCACGATTTGTTCTTTATGTGTGATTTAATATTTTTCATGTTTTGTTCCTCCACAGTTTTAGAGTTTAACGTTCAGACCGAATGATACGCTTGCCGATGGCTTGTTGGTGCCTGGCAACCACTCTGGGTCGTAGCCGAGGTCGTTGGCACGCCAGATGCAACCGAGGTCGCGGGCCTGCATGAATACCGAAGCCTCGCCAACATTAATCTTGCGTAGCCATTTCTTAGGCAGCTCCCAAGAGAGGTCAAGCTCCTTCAGCTTTATGAAGTCGGCGCTCTCTACGAAGTATGTGAGGTTTGGCAAATAGCGTCCCCAAAGATACATTTTTGGCTCGCCTGGGTTTGGCCATGTCGGGTAGAGTGTTCCGTCGCTCTCCTCGAACATCTTGATTTGTGCTGATACGAATGTCTTGCTGTCGCTGACAGTCGGTACCTGGTCGATAGGTGCGCGGAATACGGCTCCGAACTTGCCTGTGAAGAAGGCAGAGAAGGTGATGCCGTTCCATGTCAACTGCGTGTTCCAGCCAAGTGTGTAAGGAGCAATCACTGTTCCGCTGTACTCAAGCACATCGAGACCAAGCTCGCGGTTGTGGAGCGAAACGTCGTTGAAGCTCGACTTCTTGCCGTCAACGCCATAAACGTAAGGTATGCCGTCCTCTGTGCCTGCAAACTGGTAGGAGTAGATTGAGCCGATAGGCTTGCCTTCAACGAAGGTCTCCGACTCCACGAGCTGGTAGCAATAGAGGTTTGGATTATAGAGTTTCTCTATCACGTTCTTGTTGTAGGCGAAGGTAACGGTAGACTTGATGCCCAGTCCGATAGGCTTAACCTTAAAGTTGCCTGTCAACTCCACCTCGACACCACGGTTTGAAATCTCGGCGTTGTTGAAACGCTGTGTCGATGTACCGTAGGCGGCTGGAATGGTCACGTCGCCGATTACGTCAACCGAGTAGCGGTTGTAGGCATCCACCTTACCAGAGAGCATGTTCTTGAAGAACGAGAAGTCAACACCGACGTTGAATGTCTTGGTGCGCTCCCATTTCAGCAGTGGGTTGCCGTAGTTGGTGATACGACCTACAGTGCCGTGGGTCGTCGAGCTGGTGGATGTAGAGATAAGTGTCTGTGGCGACGTTGTCTTCTCTGCATTACCGTTTATACCGTAGGTGGCACGCAATGTGAGTCGGTCAATCCACTTGGCATCGTCCATAAACTTCTCCTTGCTGATGTTCCAGCGTGCGCCTGCCGACCACATTGGGCTCCAGCGCAGCGAGGGGTCTTTGGAGACGAAGTTCGAGCCGTCGCTTCGGATGCTGAACGATGCTCCATACTTCTCGTCAAACACATAACTTGCGTTGCCATAATAAGAGATGTAGCGGTCCTCGCGGCGAGCGTATGTCGTCTTCAGCGAGTTATAATAAGTGCTGTTGTAGTAAGAGTATGCCCAAAGGTTGCCGATGTTGTCCATCTGTCCGTAGTTTGGAGTCTGTCCGGAGTTGGTTATCTCATCATATCCATAGACAGTAGGATTTGTCTGCGACTGGCTTACATACTTGCTCACCTCCATACCTGCAATGGCAGTGATGTCATGCTTGCCGAAGGTGTCGGCGTAGCTCAGCTGGTTACGGAACACCTGGTTCCAGTTGAGGCTGCTCGACGAGCGCTTTATGCCGCCCTTTGGTATGTATGACTGGCCAACCTCGCCTGTCTCTGTGTTGAAGTCGGTGAAGAAGTTCACGCGGTCGCGGACAAAGAAGGTGTTCTCGTTGTCATATTGGCTGCTGTTTGCCTCGCTGCGCTCATACTGGAACTTCAGGTCGTAGCTCAAGCCCTTTATCAGCTTGGCGTTCAATCCGAGCTGTATGCGGTAGTTTGTCGATTCGGTCTTGTAGCTGCGGTTCTCCACCTCGCGGAGCATGTTGTAGGAGAAGTCGCTGTAAGTAAATTGGCTCTTGTCAATCTTGTCAAGCTCGAAGCGGTTGTAGGTCTTCAGCTGGTCAGCGTAAGTGCCGTCTTCATTGAGAATCATCTCGTATGGCGAGAGTTCGGTAAACTCCTGCAGGGTTACACCCGTGAAGTCGGTCTCACGCTTCTGCATCGTGGCGCCGATGGTGGCTGTGATGCGCTTGTTGAAGCGTATGCTGCTGTTGTAGTTGAGCATGAAACGCTCGTAGCCGCGCTTTATGGTGCGCTCGTCGTTCTTTTCGTACATCAGCGACACATAGTTGTCCATCTTCTCGTTACCACCCGAAACATTCACGTTATACTGCTGCAGCATGGCTGTCTGCATCATGTAGTCCTTCAGCTGCTGGCGGTTGCTGCGGTTGCGTAGCATGTTGAGTCCGGCGTTCATCTCTGCCTCCGACATTCCGTAGTACTTGTTGGCGAAGTAGTACTCAAGCGCAAGCGATAGCGATGAGCCGTAGAGATAGTCCAAAGATGGAGAGTAGGCACTTCCGAAGTCCCAACCCTTGTCGAGAGCCATCAGTTCGAAGTCTACTGTTGTCTTGCTGTCTGCCTGGTTAAGGATGTAATCGAGGTCAGGCGTTGTGGTGATGCGCCAGAAAGCCTTGCCGTTCACCTCAAGTTTCTTGTTCTGACCTTTCTTTGTGGTAACAACGATGACGCCGTTTGCCGAGCGTGCACCCCAGATGCTGGCTGCTGCAGCGTCCTTCAACACTGTCACGCTCTCCACGTCGTTAGGGTTGATGTTTGAGAACGTACCTTCGATGGGGAATCCGTCGACAACAACCAATGGTTGTGCATCGGCATAGAGCGTGCTTTGTCCACGAATCGTGAATATTGCCGTTCCGTCCTCGTTCTCTGTGGCTTGCATACCAGCCACCATACCTTGCAGGGCGGATGAGAGGTCGGCTGTTGGGCGAGCCTCAAGTTGCTTCGATGTCACCTTGTCGAACGAACCCGTCACGCGCTCTTTGGAGATTTGCTGATAACCCGTCACGATGACGTCGTTGAACACGGTGCTCTCGTCTTCAAGAATCACCTCGATGTTCTTCCTTCCAACCACATGCTCCACGGTCTGCTTTCCGATATAGGAAATCATGAGTACTTCGCCTTCAGGAGCGTTGGCGAGGGTGTAGTTGCCGTTGATGTCGGTGACAACTCCCGAGTCGCTGCCTTTCAGCTTCACCGTAGCTCCCATCAGCGGTTCGCCGTCAGAGTCGAACACGCGTCCCTTGGCAGTGATTATGGCACCGTTGCGTGGCATCACCTTAATGATTCTTCCCTGCACCGTAGAGTTGAACGGCAGACCTTTCAGCAGAGCCTGCACAGCCTGTGGTGCCGTCTTCTGCTTGATGTTTGCCGTCACCTTGTAGCGGTTTGCAGCATCGAAGTCGAAATTGATTTTGTAGTAGCCCGACTGTCGCTCCACTTTTTCGAGTGCAGAGGGCAACGACTCGCCGTTCACGCTCAGCGTGATCAGCGTTTCCTTGTTTTGTGCCTTAGCGCCGAGAAGTATTGCGACGCATAGGCAGAGGAGTGTTAATAATCTTTTCTCTCTCATCGTAAAAAAATTATAGGTTAATAAATTCACTTCTTACAAAAAGAACAAAAAAAGTACCCTTTCGGGTACTAAGAAACTAATTTTTTTAAAAAAAAGTATGTTTTTGTAAGGTAGAGGGTAGAATCTCTACCTTCTATTCTCTACCTCACTACAATCGTCTTGTCCTTAAGCTCCACCTCAATATTTCCCAGTCCATTCAGATGTTGCATGGTGGCGCGGAGGTTGGAGTCGCGTTCGGCTACGAAATGTAGGCGTCGTGAGAGTTTCTCGGGACTCTCTACAACGATGCTTACGTTGTACCAACGCCCTATTTCCTTCAGTATCTCGCGCGCATCTACATTATTAAAATAAAAGAAGCCTTCGCGCCACTGGGTGTAGGGGTAAGTGTCTACCTCGGCAACATCTATCCTTCCGCTTGCCGACAATGTGGCAAGCTCTCCTGGCTTCATGCGTGCAGGCTTGGCAACTCCAGGCACCGCAACCTGCACGCTGCCTTCAATAAGCACTACGCTTGGCAGCGAACCCGAATAGGCACGGACGTTGAACGATGTGCCAAGCACCTTGGTCACAAGGCGTTCGGTGCTGACGATGAAGGGGTGCGCCTTGTCGTGCTTCACCTCAAAATATGCCTCGCCCACGAGCTTCACCTCGCGGCGATTTCCTGTAAACTGCGATGGGAAGGTGAGTTTGGTGTCGGCATTGAGCCACACCTTTGTGCCGTCGGGCAGTTCAAGGGTCATGTCCTTGCCGCGGGGAGTGGTCACGGTGATGTCCTCCACCTTCGTCTGCTTGTCGGAGAACTTCAGCGGCTTTTGGTCGTCCACCTTCTTGTCGCCCTCTGCGGTGCTCACGGTGACGTTGTCGGCTGATGTGACGGCAGCGAACAGCACGTCGGCGGCAGCCGTGTCCAGTTCAACCGTGTTTCCCTTCACGAGGACAAAGAGGGCTACTACGGCAGCGGCGGCGGTTACAGCGGCGGCTGTCAACCATCGCATCCTCACCGTGCGGCGTGTAGGCTTGCCTATGCGGCGCAGACAGTCGTCCCATGCCTCGTCGGTGTCGGGCTTGGGAATGAAACGCCTTGTAAGGACTTGTTTTAGTTCTTCAATTTCCTGTTCGGTTGGCATTTCTTGGTTCTGCATATCGTGAATTTCGTCCATTTCTTTCAGTTGTTTGTATATAAGAATAACAATTCTGCAAGCCAAATGGGTATTTGCAATAACATTTTTAAACCTTTCACCACCTTAAAATGCCCTCTCAGCTGTGCAAAAGCCTTTACGATGTGCTTTTTCACCCCGTCGGGACTGATGCCGAGCATCTCTGCCGTCTCCTTGTAGGTGTGGTTGTTGAAGTAGCATTCCTGCAGCACCCGCTGGGTCTTTGTCGACATTTGGTCTATGATGAGGTTCATTTCGGCTATCCTTTCCTCCTGGGCGTCGAGCCATTCCATGTTGAGAAGTTCGCTTCGTTCGTCAATCTCGTCTATCGCCACCGTATGGTGTACCTTTTTCGTTTCGTTGATGCATCTGTTCCTTACGCACACGAAGAGGAAGTTCTTCAGTCTTTTCAGGTCTTTTATCTGCTCCCGATCATTCCACAGCTGCACGAAGACGTCGCTGACGACATCGCGCGCAAGGTCGATGTCGCCAAGAAAGTCGAACGCGAAGAAGCACAGCTTCGTATAGTGCGTCCTGAACAGTTCTTCGTATTCCCTTATGTTGAGTCGTTCGGCCATTATGGAGCTTTGAGAAAAAATCGCTGCAAAATTACAACTTTCCTTTCTTTCTTGCAAGAAAAAAGGAATATTTATTTTCATATTCTTGCCATCACTCCTAATCACAACAACCTTTCAAAATATTCCCAAACTACCTTTCCTTTTGTTCTAAACTTCCTGTCTAATTGTTTCAAATAGCCTTTGCGAGTTATGTTTCACGGCGTGAAATATACGTTTCGCGTCGTGAAATGTACGTTTCACGCCGTGGGATATACATTTCACGTCGTGAAACATAAATCAATTAGGCAACGGAGAACAATTGCATAGGTTGTTAAGGACTTTTTCGACAGGGAAGTATGACAAGATATTACGTTATGCTATTAAACCCTTTTGATGCACTGGCTACTGGGGGTATGGCTACTGGGGGTGTGGCTACTGGGGGTGTGGGCGTCTCGCCCGCACCTCGCCTACAAGGTAATATTAACAAGCGGCTTTTCCTGGATGGTGCGCAAGGTGCGGGCGGGACGCCCACACCCCCAGCCGTTGTCGCTGGATATTAAACTACATTAAAGGAAGGGAAAGTGTACCTTTTGATAAGGTAGGCTGCACTCGGAAATGCAAAGAAAAATGAGATTTTCCTTTGTCATTTCACTCTTTTGCACTACCTTTGCAGCGAAATGGAACACGGCAGATTCGAATCTTTCTTCCGCGCCAACTACCAAAAGGCTTATTTCCTTGCTCTTCGTCTGCTTCACGACGAGGAGGCGAGTAAGGATGTTGTATCCGATTCGTTTGAGAAAGTATGGGGGAAAACGGAGGAGGGTAAGATAGAGGTGAGCAACCTTGAGGCTTACCTGCTGATGGTGGTCAGGAATATGGCATTGGAATATCTGAGGCGACAACAACTGCACAACAAGTACGCCAAGATGGAACTGCTCCACCAGGAACGAACCTCACCCGACGTACAGACGATGATGGAACGGGAACAGAAGATGGAGAAACTGATGAAAGCCGTAGAGAATCTTACGCCTCGGACGCAGACAATAGTAAATCTTTGCTACGTTGAAAGGAAAAAATACCGAGAGGTGGCTGCCGAACTCAACATTAGCGAAAGTGCTGTCAAGAAACACATCATGCAGGCACTCAGCTTTCTACGACAAAAGTTCAAAAACACTGGCTTATAGTTACATAACGTTAAAATCAACGGAATACTTTCTTTTGCGGTACCCTTTTTTAAATGTTATCAGTCTTAATTTACGAAACAGATACGATAGAATGGACAACAATTATAAGGAAATAGATAAGCTTCTTGATTTCTTCGATGGGAAGGAGGAACTCAACGACGACGAGATTTTGGCTCTGCTCAACACCGAGGAGGGGCAAAAGGCTTGGAATGAACTGAAGGACCTTGACGAGGCAGCCAACAGAACTATGGGAGAACAACCTGACATCGATGCCGAATGGGGAGCTTTCAAGAAGAAACTGGAAGGCAAGGCAAATCCCCAGCCGAAGCGACACTCTGTAAGCATAGGTCTGATATGGAAGGTTGTGGCAGCTGCCGCAGCCGTAGCATTGCTATTGGTGATTCTGAAGTACAAGACACCTGTAGCAGAGCAAGATGTTGTGCCAGAGATGGCGGTTGCTATGGAAAAGGCGGAAATTGAGAAGCACGAGGAAACAATAGCCAAGGCAGTAAAGACGAAGAAGATAAAAATGATAACAGTAGAGGTGCCTGCTGGAGAAATATCAGACGTGGTGCTGCCCGATGGCACCGAGGTTTGCCTCAATGCCAAGAGTACACTCGTTTATCCTGAGACATTCGAGGGAACGATGCGACTTGTAAGCCTCAATGGCGAGGGATATTTCAAGGTGAGCCACGACAAAATCCACCCATTCGTGATAAAGGCAAACGACATTACTACGCAGGTGCTCGGCACGGAGTTCAACGTGCGCTGCTATGATGGGTATGACGTACACGTCACTCTCGTGCAAGGCTCTGTTGAGGTCTCCTATAATATTAATAAGGTGAAGATAAGCCCCAACCAGGATGCTTGCCTCACAGAGGGCAAACTCGTCGTTGCCAACGTCAACCCCAAGGACTTCACCAGTTGGCGCGAGGGTTTGATGTATTTCGACAATGCCACCCTTCGTACCATTCTCCATCAGATAGGCGCATGGTACAATGTGAGTGTGGTGTGCGACAAGTCGTCGCTCCTCGACAAGCATTTCCACTATATGTTCAACGTCAACGATTCGATAGACAAGGCAATACAACTGCTTCGCAACGCATCCGACCTCGACATAACCTTTGATGACAATACGATACAAGTGAAGTAAGTATCTACAATAAGTGTAGGAATAACAACCTATAACGTTTTGGGGATGGGAAAATAGGAAAAATGCCATTATTCTCATATTTTTGTTACATTTTTATTAAATTTGAGGTACCCTATTTTATATTCAGTTCATCATAAGAATGAACGAATTAAGTAAATGGGGGAAAGTCCCTTAGTTAGTAACAAATAAAAATGAGAGAGAAATGAGCAGGAAAAAACTCTTAATCTTATCTTTCCTTATTATGCTTCTCCCCGGCATAACATCGTCGGGAGTTTTTGCCCAAGGAGGCAAGGCGAAGTATGAGAAAGTGATTAATGGTCAGTCGCTGACAAGCGTGCTGAAGCAGTTGGAAGAAAAGTTCTCTACGAAAATCGTTTTCTCGTATGAGGACCTCGGAACCTATAAGGTAAACGCTCGCGTCAATGCCAACAACATCGAGGAGGCATTGAAGCAAGTACTGAAAGGTCTGCCAGTGACCTACTCATCCAACGGCAACATCTACACCGTGAAAGCAACAAAGGCAACAAAGGTTGCCACGACAACCAACGGCGGCGCAAACAAGGTTAGGGTAAGCGGTCGCGTGATCGACGAGAACGGCGATGCCATCCCAGGCGCAACCATCAAACTTGCCGACAACGGCAGCGTGGGAACCATAACCGACGTTAACGGACGATTCTCCGTTGAGCTGCCAAAGGGCAAGGGCGAGACACTGGAGGTTTCGTTCCTCGGAATGGAAAACACCACCTATTACGTTAATGGACGCAAGGACCTGTCGAACATCGTCATCACCATGAACGAGGACAAGAAAGCCCTCGACGAGGTGGTGGTTATCGGTTATGGTACGGCAAAGGCAAAGGACTTGACGGGTTCGGTGTCACGTCTCTCAGAGAAAGAGATTGAAACAGCACCAATGACCTCAAACATCGCAGGAATGCTGCAAGGACGTGCAGCCGGTGTGAATGTCATGATTGCCAACGCATCGCCAACATCGCCTGTTACGGTGGTTATCCGTGGTCAGTCGTCAATCAACGGCGACGGTCAGCCACTTTGGGTGATTGACGGTGTGCCACAGTACTCAACCGGAATCTCTGGCGACGTGAGCAACACTCTATACAACCTTAACCTCAACGACGTGCAGAGCGTTGACATCTTGAAGGATGCCTCAGCAACCGCCATCTATGGTTCGCGTGCCGCAAACGGCGTGGTTATCGTAACTACGAAATCAGGTTCAGAGGGAATGAAACCTACCATCGAGTTCACCGCACGCTACGGTTGGCAAAGCCTCAACTCAAACGACATGAAGACCCTCAACGCGGAGCAGTATAAGGCATACTCAAAGCGGGCAAACCTCGTAGAGGCTTTCAGAAACGGCGGTCTCACCTATTTTAATAAGAGATATATGGATGCCGATAAGTTCAACCTTATTGGCACCAGCCAGTGGGACATTAGCGACATCGACGACATGTGGCTTGAGAACGCCTACTACAACGGAACAGACAACTATTGGGACATGATGACACAGGACGCTGCCGTTCAGGACTATAGCGTGTCAATCCGTGGTGGTGCTGCAAAGACCTCTTATTATGCCTCTGTAAGCCTCAAGGACCAGGACGGTATTGTTAAGGGCAGTAACTCACGCACTGTTGGCGCACGCTTCAACTTCGAGTCACTCGTTTCCGACAAGCTGAAGTTCGGCATGAACATGGACGTTTCGTCGCGCGATGCAAGCAATAAGGATGACATGATAAGCAAAATCATTGGTATGCGTCCTGACTATCCTGCCTACAACGAGGACGGATCTATCAATACCATCGACTACTACACCAAGAACCCACTCGTGGAGCTTCTCGACAAGAACGAGAGCGTTTCACGCAACATCAACGCGTCTGGCTTCCTTGAGTATAACTTCTACAAGTTCCTGAAGTTCCGCTCTACACTTAACGCACAATATCAGAACGTGAAAGCCGACCAGTTCACCCGCGCCTACTATGAGGGCAGTACAAACTCTGGCTACCAAAGAGACACACAGAGCTACACAATAGTTTGGGACAACCTCTTGACGTTCTACAAGACCATGGGCAAGCACGACGTTACGGCAATGGTGGGTCACTCTGTGGAGCGTATGTCAACCGACTACATGTCAGCCAACGCAAGCAACTACCCTGATGATGATATCCTTACAGACCTCGGCAGTGCAGCCACGCGCGGCTCACTCGCCAGCAACAAACAGGCATCTTCCCTTGTTTCTGTCTTCGCACGTCTGCAATACAAATTCAACGACCGCTACCTGTTCACTGGAACATTCCGTACCGACGGTTCGTCACGCTTTGGTAAGGACAACCGTTGGGGTTACTTCCCCTCGGTTTCAGGTGCGTGGATTATCACAGAGGAAGACTTCATGAAGCCACTGAGCAGTGCAATAAGCTACTTGAAACTGCGCGCTTCTTACGGTCTCACAGGTTCGCAAAACCTTGGCTACTATCAGTTTGCAAGCTATATAGGCTCAAACCGCTACAACGGTCAGCCAGGTATGTACCCTTCGTCGCTTGGCAACAGCACACTGCAGTGGGAGTCGCAAAGCCAGACCGACATCGGTCTTGATTATGGTTTCCTCGACGACCGCATCCGTGGTTCGTTCGGTTGGTATCGCAAGTATGTCGATAACCTCATCACAAGCAAGCCTGTGCCCATCTCGTCTGGTTTCTCTTCAACAAGCCAGAACGTGGGCGCAATCAGCAACACCGGTGTGGAGTTTGATATCACGGCTGAAATCATTCGCCAGCGTGACTTAAAGTGGGAAGTGAACTTCAACACTGCTCACAACAGCGGAAAGCTGGAGAAGCTCAACGGCGTTGACACATTCCTCGGAGGAACAGGGAACTACACCTACAAACTTGAGGAAGGCAGCAAATTAGGTACATTCTGGGGATATGTTGATGCTGGACGCTTGTTCGAAAACAGCGAGGAAGTGTGGGCAGTAAAACCTATCGATCCTGCCACAGGAAGGACAATAAATTATCGAGCCACTTCATGGAGCGACGGCGTGGGCGACGTTTATGTCGTTGACCTCAACGGCGACGGCAAGATTACAGCAGACGACAAGACTACCATCGGCGACAGCAACCCCGACCTCTTTGGTGGCTTCGGCTCAACACTCTATTGGAAGGGTCTGATGCTCAACCTCACGTTCAGCTACTCCATTGGCGGCAAACGCTACTGGGCACGCGAGGCATCTACCTTCGGCGGCACCAACGTCTATAACGCTCTCGACATCGTGATGGACAGCTGGACTATGCTTGGAGAAGGAGCAGCCTATCCAATCTCCACCCACTACGGATTAGGTCAAAATAGCGTGTTTACAAACCGTTGGCTGCACGATGCTTCATACTTGCGCCTTAGCTCGCTTAACCTCTCCTACAAGTTGCCTGCCAACTGGTTCCGCAACACCGTGGTAAAGGGCATCGAGCTGACCTTCCAGGCAACCAACCTGTTCACCATTACCAAATATCCAGGTATGGACCCACAAGGAAACTTCTCATCAGGCACCTCCGCACTCTACGGATTCGGAACTGACAACAGTACCTATCCTTCTGCGAGAACATATAACTTTGGATTGCGTTTCACCATTAAATAACAATGAACGATATGAAAATCAAAATATTAGGATTGGCACTACTGGGAGCTGTCGCACTCACCTCGTGTGACGACTTCCTCACCGAGACGCCAAAGCACTCACTCACCACCGACAATGCCATCAGGGACTATGAGAGCGCGAAAAACGCTGTAAATGGCATCTACGGCGTTTATAAAGGCAACGGCTATCTGGGAGGATACATCTACGGATATATGCACTGTATGGCTGGATTCTGGGAATACAACAACACCATGTATCAGATGACCTACAAAGAGTCGAGCAACGACTATTACATCAGTTACATTTGGAGCGGTTTTTACCGACTTATCAACGCTTGCAACTCCGCCATCGACGGTATAAATAATCTTGACGACTCGAATTTCTCGTCGGTTGCCGACAAAAACGCACTCATTGCTGAGGCTCGCTGCTTCCGTGGCTACTGCAACCTGGAGTTGCTTTGGCTCTTCGGACACTGGTTCGACAAGGCCGATTCTCCTTACGGAATAATTTACCGCGACCAGGTTTCTGACCTTTCCAACCTTCAAGTTGGCCGTCTCACTGTAGGCGAGAGCTACGAGAAGATTCTCGACGACCTTACATTTGCCGAGGAGAACGCTCCAAGCTATTCTTCTGCATATTACATGAACAAGCAGTTTGCAAAGGCAATGCACGCCAAGCTGCTGATGGTTCGTGGTTGGGAGGGCGACTATGCCGAGGCCCTGAGACTTGTCAACGACCTGCTTGCCGACAAGACTTGCGACTGGAAGATGGAGACCGACCTCGCACAACTCTATCAGGACGGTTGGAACTCGAAGGAGAACGTATTCTCACGCTATCTTGGCGACAACGAGGGCGACTATTACGGTATTGCAGGCTCTGACTTCATCTATTCCTATGCCCTCTATTACGACGAGGAGTTCAACGACATTGCATATGGCTGGATGAAGGAAGACGTGCGTTACGACATCTACTTCGGTACGGCACGCGCTCCAGAGACATGGGACGAGAAAACCAACGACAGTATTCTCGTGAAACTCTACCACCGTGGACGCTTTGAGGGCAAGAACGACATGTATGCCACCTATCCTATGCGCTATGCAGAGCTTTACCTTATGAAGGCTGAGCTGCTCGCACGTACCAATCCTTCCGACATTCAGGGGGCGTTGGCTTGGATAAATGAGTTGCGCGCCCAATACACCAACCCTGTGATGGCTCCTGTAACAGGCGTAACGACTCACCAGGAACTCATGGACGCAATCTTCAAAGAGTATGTGGTGACGCTGTTCATGGAGAACGAGACACCGTGGTTCGCCTCGCTTAGGTTTGAGACCGAGGGCAAGCCTTGGATCTACAAGCTCAAGCCCGACGTGAACTTCAGCTCCGACCAGTATTGCTGGCCTATCCCTGAGGAAGAGAGAAAGGCTCACACTGACCCAATAGAACAGAATCCGGGACTGGAATAATTTTATTGATTTGTTGATTTAAGATTAATGATTAAAAATTTATAGTATGAAGAAACTATTGTTTAGCATAATGGTTGGGGTCGGAGTACTGTTCGTTTCGTGCAGCGACGATATGGACTTACTCGTTCCGCACGCCAACAATATCACCTTCTCCGAACTGGAGATCTCAGAGCGATTCTC
>JBJEAS010000139.1:0-6602 GCA_051869235.1 Prevotella sp. | reverse complement strand
GATTTGGATTCCACGCTGCCACGTCTTCTACCACAAAAATACGTTTAAGGGCATTGATGTATGAAGCTATCGTATCATTGTCAATGCTGTCTCCTTCATTTGCCTTTAGGTCTGCGCCGATTGTTGCATAGTTTGCTTGTGCGCCCTGGTGTCTGGCATACGACCTCAAAAGGCGATGAACACGCGACGGATTTCGCATGACACCATCAGCTATTTGGATATCCCGCTGTTCCACAGCATCCAGATAGTCGAATGCCTGGTCGAGTGCAATCTCCTTGGCCATTCCTACAGCCAAGGGCCAACCTCCACGGCAAGCCGCGAAAGCCACTCCTTCAAAGTCAACCTTGGCTATGCCCGCAATGTCCGATTCCTCAAAGAGTGATTTCAATGACACATCTCCTGATGACTCGCCAGATTCCCATAATGACATCGGACGCATCTTCAGCCATCCAAAGCGTCCAGTGCCAGTATGTATTACATCACTCATATCGGCAGGAACGCTTGAACCTGTCAAGATGTACAATCCCAACTCATCGGCATGGTCAGCCTCAAACCTGATACTGTCCCACAATGTCGGAGCCAATTGCCATTCATCTATCAAGCGAGGCTTTTCACCTTGCAGCAATAGCTTGGGATTGATAACGGCAAGTTGCTTGTTTTGCTCGATTTTGCCTGTTTCCGACATATACAGCACACTTTTGGCAATTTGCTCTGCGGTAGTCGTCTTTCCGCACCATTTTGCACCTTCTATCAATATGGCACCTTTTCCTGCCAATTTGCGTGTCAACAGTTTGTCAACAACTCGTTGTCTATATACCTTTTTCATACTCTATTTCTTTCTTTTGTGCAAAGATATAGAAAATCCATTGAATATTAGTAAATTAAGCATCCTATTTACAGAATTTTAACATACAATTCGGTAGTTTGGCTGATTTTCATTCGGTAGTTTGGCAGATTTTCATTCGGTAGTTTGGCTGATTTTCATTCGGAATTATGTTATATGTACAACTCGTTTTCTTTCCTTGTAGCACAAATCATTTCTACCTGTACGGTTGAGGGGAACGTCATTGCATGGCGTTTATCGCATTAAAATCACAACAGTACAGGTCGAAAACATCTACGGAGGCAACTATGCTACATCCCCGTTGTGCCTCCGTACCAAACTCGGTGCAGAAACACTTATTTTGGGCAAAAAAGCGGACTTACACCGACTTTGGTACGGAGGATCACCGACTTTGGTACGGAGGAAGAACGGAGTAGTAGCGGAGGAACAACGGACATGTGGTCAAGTTTCCCAACGTCAATCCTCCTTAAAATCCACCGCCCGGTTGATATAGTCGTTGAATGGCTTGACAGTCCTGAACAGTTCAGCAACACGCTTCACGAGACCAGACTGGAGAATGAAATCATTGTCGAGGTAAGTGACCAATGAGAAACTCTTCAGACGCATAAAGTCTGCGTATGGAGCATCGGCAGGATAATCCTTCGGCACTCGCTTCAGTGCTCCGTCCATATCCACCTTAAACGAAGGGTCGGCCACATCAAGGACATCCGTCTTGAACTCCTCCCATCCGAAGCTGATGTCCTCACGAAGCATCTTGACCACGTGTGGGGCGAAGCAATAGTTTCCCGATGCAATCATGTGGCAATGAGGATATTCATCCCCTGAGCCGGTGCCCACATGGAAGTAGTAGCCGGCGTGCATGGATTTCTTGCCACCTTTTGACATGAACACCCCGAAATGAGTCTTGTAAGGACTCTTGTCTGCGCTGAAACGAGTGTCGCGATATATTCTATAGGTACAGTCCTTGACAGTCAGGCTGGCAATGTCAGGATCGTATTGTCCGACTGCCTGAATGAGTTCCTCGCAGAACTCATGCCAACGCGACAATACCTTCTGATACCTCTGCTTGTTGGCAGCAAACCACTCCCTATTATTATTGCACGAAAGGTCACGCAGAAAATCAATTATTTCTTTCATGTTAGTTTCCTTACTTAAATTTTGATATTATTAATGGCGCAGGTGGCATACAGTGGCACATTTGTCATCCAGTCCTGCTCACGATAGTCGGACATCGACAGTCGGATGGCATGCAGCGAGGGGTATCGGGCAACGAAGGCGGAAAGACTCTTGGCCTTGAGATTCTCCTCGGCCTTCACCTCTACGGGGATTATCTTGTCGTCCTTTTGTATGAGAAAGTCTATCTCGCCGCGTGAGTTGTCTGCCGACCAATAAAACAATGAATCCACCTCCCCAATAAGCTGCTGGCAGACGTATTGCTCTGTCATTGCACCACGATAAGTGGAAAAGATGTCATTACCGAGAAGAATGGCGTCAGAGGAAAGCTTGTTCATTGCACACATCAGTCCCACGTCGAGCATGAACAACTTGAATGTGCCGAAATCCTCAAACGCACTCAATGGCATCTCGCCGCTCTTGGTGCGGTTCACCTTATGCACCAATCCCGCATCCTGAAGCCATTCCACGGCAACCTCAAAATCCTTGGCCCTTGCTCCCTGGCGCAACACACCATAGATGAACTTGCGGTTCTCCTTGGCAAGCTGGCTCGTAATGCTATGCCATACCATCCTGATTCTCGGCACCTCGTTTGCTGGAGCATGCTTTGAGAAATCATTCTCGTAAGTCATGAGAATATTAGACTGTATGCGCCTTACCTCCTCATAGCCCAGTCCATCACAATATGCCTTTACGGCCTCGGGCATACCGCCTACATAGTAATAGGAGCGTAGCTGTTGGACAATCCGGTCTTTCACATACGTTATGGAGTCCCATTTTGACTCCAATATGAGTTTAGCCAAGCGTTCCTGTCCCGCAGCCCTGAGAAACTCTATAAAACTCATTGGCATTAGACTCAGAAAGTCAACCTTCCCGACGGGGAATGAATCCCCACTGTGCATGGATATACCCAACAGTGAACCCGCTGTGATGACATGATATTCAGGGGCTTTCTCGCAGAAATACTTCAACGACGTAACTCCTCTCGGGGCAGCCTGTATCTCGTCGAATATCAGCAGTGTATCTTTGTCGATGTCAGTATGAAAGCGCAGACTTAGGGATTCGAGGATTCTCGGTATGTCAAAATCCGGTTCAAACACATGCTTGAGCATCTCTTCATCCTCAAAGTTTACATATATCCACTTGTCGTATGCCTTACGGGCAAACTCCATCATCAGCCAGGTCTTGCCCACCTGTCTCGCACCTCGTATTATCAACGGTTTGCGGTTGGCTCGTGCCTTCCATTCATACAACAGTCTTATAGCATCTCTTTCCATATTGCCTAAAGTATTGATTTTCGGCGACAAAGATACAAATAAATATCAGAACAAGTGTAACTTTCGTCCTTAAAAATGTTTAATACCACATTTTAACGTCCTTAAAAATGTAATTGCCCACACTTTTACGTCCTTAAAATTTACTGTATTCCTTAGATTCTCCTTTGCCACTTCGCGCAAAAGGAGTTGCGCAAGAGGGCGGGAGTCATGCTCGTTGATACTCTTGCTACAATAATTTTTTTTGTCATGACAGTCATAGTATCTATCTTACTGTTTCCTTACCGGCATTTATCCAGCCTGTAATACCATTGTTGAGTTCTATTACTTTGTATCCGTTTTCAACAAGTATTCCCGCTGCCTTCTTGCTTCGTCTGCCGCTACGGCAATAAACGGCAATTGTCTTGTCCTTGGGCAGAAGGGATGTGGCTCGTGATTCGAAGTCTGATTTCATAACGTCGATGTTGACGGCATTGGCGATGTGTCCACTTGAATACTCGTCAATCGAACGCACGTCAAGCCTTACTACGGACGTATCTGATATTGCTTGTTCAAAAGCCTCGGTGTCAAGGCTTTCGAACTTCTGTTGCTGTGCAGTGCATCCCAACAGGCTGCACAATATAGCAGAGATAATCATAAATAGCTTTTTCATTCTGATATGATGTTCTTAGTGATATTTAAAAATAACTTAATCTGTTCCACTGAATTTTGCCTCCACTCCATATAGCGGCACATTGTCGAGCCAGTCCTCATTTCTATAGTTGGACATAGAGAACCTAAGACCGTGCAACGACGGATTGTTTGTGACAATCTGTCGCAATGATTTAGCGCGCAGGTTCTCCTCTGCCTTGACTTCAATAGGTGTCACCACACCTTCATTCTGCACAACGAAATCTATCTCAGTTCGTGAGTCGTCGGTCGAATAGTAGTATATATCCATGTCGCTGATGGTTTCCATCTGTTGCAGGACATACAACTCCGTAAACGTACCCTTGTATTCCGAAAAGATGTCACTTCCGATTAGAATCTCGTTGGCTGGAGCATTCACCATAGCCCCAAACAGTCCGACATCGAGAGTGAAAAGCTTGAAAGCGGAAAAGTCCTCGTAGAAACGGAGCGGCAAGGCTACCTTTGACACTCTCGGAATCTTATATACCAGTCCGCAATCGACCAACCACTGTATAGCCAGTTCATAGTCCTTAGCCCTGGCTCCCTTCTTCAACAAACCGTATATGAACTTGCGGTTTTCCTTGCCCAGCTGTGAGGGGATGGAATTCCACACGAGATTGATTCGTGGCACCTCGTTTTCAGGAGCATGTTTCGAGAAATCTCGCTGGTAGTCGCTCAATATCCCATGTTGTATCTGCCTGATGGCCGACAGCGGCTGTCCCTCGATAAAGGCACTCACGGCAGCAGGCATTCCACCTGTGAAATAATATTGGCGAAGCAGTTCCACATATAGTGGGGCAATGGCGTTTGTCGTGTCATAGTCCCTATTGTCCAATGCCGCCTTTTTGATATTCTCGCCTTTAGCCATAAGAAACTCCCCGAATGTCAGCGGAAACAACTTCATCATATCCACTTTGCCTACAGGAAACGATTCGCCTCTGTGCAACTGTATGCCCAAGAGCGACCCCGCCACAGCAACATCGTATTCCGGGGCATCCTCGCAGAAATACTTCAACGACGGCAATCCCTTGGGGACAGACTGTATCTCGTCAAGGATTATCAGTGTTTCATGCGGACGAATGTCCACGTTGGTCATTGCACTGATATTCCTGATGATTCGCGGGATGTCATAACCCTCCTCGAATATGGTTTTCATCTGTACAGACTTGTCACAGTTTACATATGCCACATTCCTGTACTCTTTTTCACCAAAGTGCTTCAGAAGCCACGTCTTCCCCACTTGGCGTGCTCCGTTGAGGATGAGTGGTTTATGACGTGGATTATTCTTCCACTCCAACAGTTGTTTGTAAGCCTTTCTTTCCATTATCTACATTTTTATGCACGAACTTTTATCTTCTTGCTACATTTTTATGCATGAACTTTAAGCTATTCGCAACACTTTTATGCATGAATTGCGTTGGCAAAGATAATGAAAATACTCAATATATGTATATCTTGTGCGTGATATTTACAGGAATTTAACAAAACGATTTTTCCATGCGTCCGTATTTCAACTCATCCCCATTGGCATCATACTGCTTACGTTTGCCCACAGGTGACTCAGAGAGAGTTATGCGAACAATAGCCGTGCGCGATATGCTTCGCTCAACCGCAGACTCGAAGGCATCTATACTATCGCCTCTATCAACGTGCGTCCTTTCAGCACCACTGGCGGCAGCAGGCCAGATTCCTTTGTCTTGTTGAAGCAGAAGCTGAGGAGATAGCCTTCTTGCAGGTCGAAGTATTCAAGATAACGGCACAGCTGTTCCTCGCCACGCTCATTGTAGACGTTGCCTCTCCATATCTTCAGTTCGACAACGTACTGTTTGCCGAGATAGTCAACCACTACGTCCATACGGTCGTTGTCGCGTGTCTGCTCTTCGATATGGTAGCTGCCTATTCCATTGATGACAGGACGCAGGTAGGTAAGGAAAACTTTGCGCGCATCGTTCTCTATGAATTCAGTGTCGTGATCCATCTTGTAGGTTTGGTTCATGTAAACGACAAAACGCTCCAAGAAGTGAGCCATGTCTATGACGCCGTCCTTTATGAATTGGTTCTAGAAAGGACAGGTGACAAAAAGGACAGGTGACAGGTCGCTGTCCTACTGTGTGGGGATCCGATTTATCGTTCACTTTGCCAAAAAAAAGTTTTTTTAAAAAAGGTGGAGTTCGTCACATTTGGAGGGTTAACTCATTGGAACACAATGACTATGGGGTGTGACGAACTTTTTGAGTTCGTCACAAGTTCGTCACACTTCGTCACACATTCCATTATATAACTTTGTGTGGTGATAAAAGTATTAATGTATGTCAAACGACCACTCTTAACATCTTAGTTTCTTAGGCAAGTGTCTATTTTGCATGTATTGAACAAAATTCCCGCTGGGGGTGTGGGCGTCCCGCCCGCACCTGTCCGTATGGCATATCTTTCGTACATGTTTTTTATTACCTCGTACCTTAGGTGCGGGCGGGACGCCCACACCCCCAGCCCTTGCCGCTAAATATTCAACTACATTTAAAGGGTGGGAAAGTTCAGTAAAAATACTCTGTATGCTGATAATTTGTTCGTGATATTTATGTGTATTTTAAGTGAACAAATCGTCCATTGTTATTACATTCTGGACACTGAACTGATACATG
>JBJEAS010000138.1:0-28980 GCA_051869235.1 Prevotella sp. | reverse complement strand
AGGGCTGGGGGTGTGGGCTACTGGGGGTGTGGGCGTCCCGCCCGCACCTCGCCTACAAGGTAATATTTCGGGATTATGCGGTTGATGGTGCGCAAGGTGCGGGCGAGACGCCCACACCCCCAGCCCTTGCCGCTTCGGTAATCTCTACCTTCTACCCTCTACCCTCTACCCTCTACATTCCAAAATCTCCCCTCCAAATTTATCATTAACAAAAAAAACATCATTATGTCAAAAATCAATTTCAACTGGAGTCAGGTGCTGAAGGCAGTAGGCACCTTGATCATTTCAATCGTTAGTGCGATAACCATTACGTCGTGTATTAACTAACAATGCTTACCGAACACTATCCAATTACGCTCTCAGGGGACGAGGTCCTCTCAGAGCGTGACCTGCTGACGAAACATGAGGCAGGGTTGTTTATGAACGACGTCGCATCGGTCAGGTGGCTCATAGTCCACTGTTCGGCAACCCGCGAGGACCGCGACTACACCGTAGAGCAGATGCTGCGCGACCATAAGGCGCGTAAGTTCCGCACCATAGGCTACCACTTCTACATCAGACGGAACGGCGAGGTGACGCAGCACCGCCACCTGCTTGAGGTGGGCGCCCACTGCAAACCCTACAACCGCTGCTCCATCGGCATCTGCTACGAGGGCGGACTGGACTCGAAGGGCAACCCGAAGGACACCCGCACCAAGGCACAAAAAGAACAGCTCCTCCTGCTCCTTAAGAAGCTGAAGAAGCTGTTCCCCAATGCCCTAATACGCGGACACTGCGAAATGCCCGGGGCAACGCCGAAGGCGTGCCCGTGCTTCAATGTGTCGGGGGAATATGTTTTTTAGTTGACGAGTAGTTTTTAGTTGACGAGTTGACGAGTTGACAAGTTGACAAGTTGCTTGTCTTGTTGCGCTGTGGACTGCTGGGGGTGCGGACTACTGGGGGTGTGGGCTACTGGGGGTGTGGGCGTCTCGCCCGCACCTTGCGCACCATCAACCGCATGATTCCGAAATATTACCTCGTAGGCGAGGTGCGGGCGGGACGCCCACACCCCCAGACCCTGCCGCAACACTCACTCCCCCCAGGGGGAGCTGGAGGGGGCCACCTTTACGCTATTCTTTCCTATCTTCACGATATACACCTGTCCGGCGGTCATCGGTATTTCCAACGACTCGCCGTTTGCCACCTCGCGATGCAGCAACTGTCCTGCCGCATTGTAGATGAAGATTTCCTCGCCTTTGGCAACGCCTTCAACGACTATTCTTCCGTTCTTCACATAAACGTTTTGGCTTGAAGCACCCGCGCCGCCGATGCTTGTGTCAACGCCAAACACTGCCGAGATGCATTTCTCGCCGCTGATGCCGCTGAGAGTCAGCTTGCCGTCAACCAACTGGTCGGTGACGTCCACGCCGTCGTAGTTCAGGCTTATAAGCATGTAACCCTCGTGAGGTGTCACCGTCACCGTAACGTCAGTGCCTTCTGCCACTTTCACCGTCTTGGTGTCGTTCTCCGCTGTTGTCTCGTCCACCGACAATGATCCGCCGTCGGTTGATGTCATCGTAAGCTCAGCCAGCACTGTGCCGTCCTCGCTCTGCTCTTTCACGGTGAAGAACTTGCTCCACTCGGGTGCTGCCTTGAAAGCATCCTTCCAATTCTCAGGCACATAGAGCACGGCTGTCTCGCAGATGTCGTCGAAGGCATGTTCGCCCACCGTTGGCACCACAGGCTCTGTCGTTGCTGCTTGCGTCACCGCCGATGGACTCTTCACCACGAGTTTCTCCAATCCTGTGCAACCCTCAAAGGCATAGCTGCCAATCTTGTTCACCACCGATGGCAACACCACGCTCTTCAGCTCACTGCTTTTGCGGAAGGCACGGTCGTTGATGGCAGTCACCTTATAGTTCGTGCCATAGAAAGGCACTTTCTCTGGAATCTCCAAGTCGCCGGAGTAGTATTTGTTGTAATAGAAGCTGCTTAAGTCTCTCACCGTCACCTCTTCCCAATAGTTAGCGTCCCAACGCTTCTCGTAGCAAACGTCGTCATACATGAACACGCTTGGGATGATGTAGTAGAATGAGGCAGTGATGGTAATGTCGTCATTCACCTCATAATTCTCCACCGTAGCCCCCTGCTGCTGCACTCCGGCAATCTTCATCCAAGAGAAGCCGTAGCCAGAGTCGGCTATTGCCTTTATGGTGACAGTAGAGCCATTTGCGACCTCAATCTTGTTCTCGCTGTCAGGCACTAACTTCACGCCTTCCTCATACACCTCTATTCTTCCGCACGAAGGTGGCGTAATAGTAATATAAGCTACGTCAACTTCCATATAGGTCTCTCGTGGCAATGTTGGCTGTCCGCTCATGCCATTCAACTGTGGCAAGTTCTTGTTGTTTATCGTCCACACGTCCGACTGCCAATTTCCCTTAACATAGCTGATGTAACCGCTATATTTTACGTCTTCGCCGTCTTTTCCTGTCGCATCAGATGTCCAAGTGCCGTTAATCTTCGTTGAGGCATAGTTAGAGCTGCCTGTAACACTGCCTTGTCCCCATATTCTTCCTGTCGCGCTACCAGTAATGCCGT
The DNA here is from genome assembly GCA_051869235.1 of Prevotella sp. GTDB lineage: Bacteria > Bacteroidota > Bacteroidia > Bacteroidales > Bacteroidaceae > Prevotella. The sequence continues at coordinate 26,400 of JBJEAS010000138.1, read as the reverse complement.
CAGCGTTCAAAGCTATGCAGTTGTTGATATTTGCTCCGTCGATAACAGTTCCACAAATGCCACCAGCTGATGCCGAGATAGATGTAACCTTTTCTGTAGCATAGCAATAAGCCAAAGAGCCTTCCAAATTGCCTACAACGCCACCTGCATTATAGGCAGTGACTGTGGCAGTGGAATAGCAATTGGATATAGTAGAGCCGTCAGTTGCCTGACCTACCAATCCGCCACCATTTCCACTATCAGACGTTGCAGTAACGCTACCGCTGCTCCAGCATTTCTCCATAGTGCCGTAAAGCTGTCCCGCAATGGCACCAACATTCGTGGTTCCCTTAACATTCGATCCATCAACGCCAAGATTGCATATCTTGCCCTGTTTACTTACTGTAGAGTTGCCAACACATCCAAACAATCCTGCACTCTCAAAGTCAGACACCGTAAGGTTGCTAACTACATGGTTGTTGCCATCGAAAGTGCCTAAGAAAGGCTTCTCGCTTGTTCCTATCGGAGTCCACGAAGCCCAATCGCCGGGAGCTCCCTCAGGCTTTGTAATGCTGATGTCATTCGCAAGGTTTATGGTGTGTTCCCTAAAGCCAGCACTTCCGGGATAAACGTCACCATCGCTTGAGGTCTTTTTGATGTTCGTAACGTAAGCCACCCAAGCCAAGCCGCGGGCGGTATTGATGGTGTATGTAGTTCCATCCTTATTGTAGTCAGTGCCTTTCACTGCTCCCATAGCATACTCCTCCCAAGTGTCGATGGCATCTATGTTTACAGTAATCTTTACTGGCGTTTCTGGCATGGTGAATGAATACTTGCCGCTTGGTTGGCTAAGGGATACTTCATCGCCTAATGAACCATCATCATTAACTTTGTTAACCTTCACGCTAACTATATAATACCACTCACTTTCTGGAGTTACGGTAAACTCAACCGTCTCGCCGCAAATAGCAGACTCTTTTGTTGCGCTAATATTGGAATTTCCACTTGACGTAACAGTAATACTACCACCGCCAATGTAATCAAGAATCTTCAAATCTTCTTGCCCTGACATAACGTTTGAAGAACCGTCAACAAGTTTAGGTAAGTAAGTGTTGTCGCACATGAAAGCATTATCTTGACACAAAAGATTCAATTTGTCGAATGTACAAGCCTTTCCATTAATGTCTGTCTCACTCCACACGCCATCTATCAATACAGAGGCATAGTTGTCGGTATAAGTTATGCTGCCACCAGCACTGACATTACCTATGATTCTACCAACATCACCATTCTCCTGTGCTGCAATACCATCTTTGTTCAATGCAAAGTTGCGCTTGATTTCTGCATCTGCGGAAGTAATTAACTTACCACAAATACCGCCAGCTGCACCACTGCCACTTGAAGCAGTGCCATTAGATGTCACCGCTCCAGTAGCATAGCAATAACTAAACGTTCCATTAATACTGCCCACAACACCACCTGCAAGTGGGGCAGTGACAGTTGCTGTAGAATAACAATTAGAAATAATAGAGCCACCAGTTGCCTCACCTACCAAACCGCCAGCGGCTTCTGCTGTCTGTGTTCCTGAAGATGCAGCAGTCACGCTGCCGCTACTCCAGCAACGCTCCATTGTGCCATATAAACGTCCCACTAAAGCACCGGCATACAGTGAGTATGTTATGTTTGCTTCATTTATGCCAACATTGCATATCTTTCCCTTTTTGTCACTCGCTGAGTTGCCAACATAGCCAAACAATCCAGCACTCTCAGCGTTAGTCACTGTCAATCCGCTAATTGCCTTGTATTTGCCATCGAAAGTTCCCAAGAAAGGATTGGCGCTTGTTCCTATAGGAGTCCACGAAGCAAAACCAACGGGGAAACCTGTAGGCTGTGCAAGACTAATGTCGTTGCCAAGTTCAACAGTGCAACCCTCAAAGCCTGCACTTGCAGGATAATCACCGCCAGTCATTCCGTTGTTAGTTGCGCATGCCACCCAAGCCATGCCGCGGGCAGTTTTTATGGTATAGGTCTTTCCATCTGCAGATATTGCATAGTCAGTGTCCTTCTCGGCAAAGTCTCCATATTTTTCCCAAGTGTTCATCACTATAATAGAACACCCACTGACAGTAACCTCATTATCTGGCATAGTGAATGTAAATCTACCATAGTCGCTTGTAAGGTCAGCACCTGTAATAGTCACCTCTGTTACTTTATACCAATCGTTCGGATTGTCAATAATCTCCACTTCCTCGCCAGGTATTTCCGCTTTCTGTACGATGATTTTCTCGCCAACGCTATTCGTAATGCTATTGCTGCCAAGGTATGTATTTACTGCCAGCTGCGTTTGACCACTTACTTCTTTCAGCTGCGGAAGATAAGTTCCGTCGAATGTAAAGTTTTCATTGCTGCCAAACAAGGCTTCGAGTTTTTTATATGTACATTTCTTTCCGTCGTAAGCTTCTGATTCGTAAATGTTTTTTTCTTCCATCTCATCATCGGTAACTTTGTATAGCTTCACTAAGATAGAAGCGTAATTGTCAGCAGCTGTCACAGGAGATTCACTATTGTCTCTTGCCCATATTCTCCCTCTATCACTATATCCCATGATGCCGTCAGTATTCAATGCAAGGCAGTTCTTTATTGTTGTATTAGCTCCCAAATTACCAGCTATACCACCTGCACCTGTAGCTGTGACAGTGGCGGTAGAATATGAATCAGATATAGTACTTTCGCTTGCATTTCCAACTATACCACCGCCATAACTACCACCATAACTAAGCGGCTCACAATAGAGCTTTCCACTGCTCCAGCAGTTCTTTATCTCACTATTAACAAGCGAACCCGCTATGCCTCCTAAAAACGTATATCCTATTTCAGTACCTGGTGTATAATTTATTGAAATCATTTCAATTTGGCTTGAACAACAAGAAATTTGAACATTCACACCATACCCGACTATGCCTCCTACCATTTCCGGTCCTTCTACACTACTGCCGGTAACGTTCAGATTCTTTATTGAAAGAAGCTCATTTTCTATACTACAACGAGCATAGCCAATCAAACCAGCAGTTTTTGCCCCTTGCCCCAAAGTCCTAAGCACTTTCAAATTGCTTATAGTATAACCTTTACCATCAAAATTTCCTGCCATGTAAGTATTATAATCACCTACCGGAATCCAACAAGCATCGAAATTATCGGACACACCTTCCGATGGCTTTGCAAGACTTATGTCGTTTGCAAGTTCTATATTACAATATTTAAAGTTATTTATAGAAGGATAGTACCCTTCATCTTTATTAAATGGAGTATGATTATTATCATAGAAATTGTTTACAACACAAGCCACCCAAGCCAAGCCTCGGGCTGTGTAGATGGTATAAGTCGGTCTGCCTTCCACCGTTGAAAGGACAATGTCTTCATCTATTCTCTCCCCATTAGTGAATGTAGCAAGTTTGCCGTAATCATCCCAATTAGTGGGAAGGGAAGTTTCATCTGCCAATGCAACGAGATTGATGCAGAAAAGGCAGAAAGCTGTTACAAACAGTCGGAAAGTGGCTACTGTAGTATTCATATTCATTGTTGTTTTAAATTGAAATATAACGGTTTGTGATTAATTTACTACCTACAAAAATACAAACTTTTATCAAAACTCCCCAACAAACCGCAACGAAATCCACCAACAACACTCGAATTTATGTTTTGTTTGCAATCCCCCTTGCCGAAATTAACCTCTCTTAACCACCACTCCGCTTACGAGTAACTATTCAGTGTTTGGGAGTTAACTCCTTACCTCCTTAACTCCTTACCTCCTATTCGACATCGACGAGTCGATGCCGATTTGCTGTGTGTAATTGTTTGACGCAACAAATGTATTGTTTACCGCAATGAATGACGAAAAAGCAGTGTAGGCGTTGACATTCAACTACTTCATTATTTTGAGAGTTTACCTATGGGTTTACTTGTGTGTTGTAATCTGATGCCATATTCGTATCTTTGCATAAAAAATATTATGACTAAAATTATGAGCATTGCATTGACTGTGTTGGCTGCCATGATGTTTGTCGGTCAACCGGTGATGGCGCAGCAGCGTAGTAGGAAACGTGGAGTTTGTTGGGACGAGAAGACGCAAATGTTGACATCGAACCCCATTAGGCTGCTAAGCCCAGGGGTGAGCTGGCTTTACACATGGGGAGAGTCGGAGCGAAATGGGGCATGGTCGGTATATGACTCTGACGTGGCATTTGTCCCAATGTGCTGGAACGGCAGTTTCAACGAGACGAAGCTGCGCAACTACCTGACGGCAAAGGCTGGCAAGGTGAAGCGTCTTTTGGCGTTCAACGAGCCAAACCTCGGTACCAATGTCGGTGGGTCGGCAATGACTCCACAACAGGCAGCCAACGCATGGCAGAAGTTGGAGGGCGTGGCAAACGATTTCGGACTGGAGATTGTAGCCCCGGCACTTAACTTCAGCGGCGACAAGGTGGGAGGACGAGTGTGGCAACCGTTTGAGTGGTACGATGAGTTTTTCCGACTGGTGCCTAACGCCAAGATAGACTATCTCGCTTTCCATAGCTACATGAACTACTATTCTGCCGTCGACTGGGTGGCATCGCGCTATTTCTACAGCGACAGCGACACTTCAGACGAGTGCAACCTCATGGGAGCCACCAACCGTGCGCTCTATCCAAATCTCGTGAGGTATATGGACAACTACCGTGCTGCCAACGGCCACTACCCTAAGATGTTCCTGACCGAGTTCTGCTCTTGGGAAACAACGTCATATCCTTACAAGGAAGGTATAACGCAAGACTTCCAGATAGACCAGATGACGCAGAAGGTGCAGAAGTTGGAGAAGAGCGAACTCGTGGCGGCATACGCTTGGTTCATGGCGAACCCTTCGGGCGGCGAGACGGAATTCCCATTCATGAGCCTTCTGAAAAGCAACACTCCCGACAGCCAACTCTCCGACTTGGGGAAGGTGTATGTCTACATGTCGTCGTTCGACATGACGAAATACTATGCCGCAGGGGAAACCATCATGGCTAAGGACTATATTGACGCATCGACCGACAACATGCAGCTGCGCATCAGACCCAACAGCGATGCGGCAAGCGACATTCCGCTTCAAGTGGAATGGCAGCTCAGCTCTTGGGCAACTTATCTCGTTGACGTTCCTGCCGACGGCATCTATACGCTGAGGATGCGTGCGAGGACAACAGCAAACAACAAGTTCAACATCTACCAGAACAGCATCGCAGCCGCCAACAAGCTGTCCTCCGCTACAATACCTTCAACGTCAGGCAACTGGCAGGACGTGAGCGTTGAGATAACGCTGAAGGCAGGTCGCTATGGCTTGTTGCTGCAAAACGTTACCAACTCGCCAGCCTACGTCAGCTCGCTTGCCATCTCAGCGTCGCCTACGGCGGTAACAGGCATAGCGGATGACGAAAGTCCAATGACAAGTTACTACTCGATTGACGGCATCAGGATTGCAAAACCAACTTCCAACAAGCCATACATCACCAAAGGCAAGAAATATATTCATAGGCGATGATCAAGAACCTTTTTATCTCATTTCTTGGCTGTATGAAAAAGTTTGTGTAACTTTGTATAAGATAGGCTGCGTCTCGGAAATAAAAATAAAAGTTTTGGGACTTTTATTTTGTATTTCGCTCAACTTAGATAAAAATCTCACGCTCAGAAAAGAAAATTAATTCTCTTTTCCTTCGCTTAATCGATTTTTTGCACTATCTTTTGATAAGATAGGCTGCGTCTCGGAAATAAAAATAAAAGTTTTGGGACTTTTATTTTGTATTTCGCTCAACTTGCACTATCTTTGCATCAAAATCAAAATGTCATGAAGAAAGAAAAGGTTACTAACTGGATTTTGACTATTGCCTTACTGATGTGTTGCTGCCCTGCGAGTGCGGCAAGCTACCGACTATCGGCAAAGGGAATGAAAATGCTTGAAAGGCTCGACTCCACCATAGAGGTCTCGGGACACTTCGCTAACGAGAAGGAGAAGAGAATAGCACTGCTAAAGAAGCAGAAACCTCAAAACACCACCGCAGGACAATACTACGCCAACGAACAACTTTATGAGGAATACAAGGTGTATGACTCCGACTCGGCAATGACATACGTCAATGCCAACATTGCCCTGGCTCAACGTGAGGGCAGGACAGACTGGCTGACCGACTGGAAGATAAAACGGTCGTTCGTGCTCTCAGTGACCGGCCTGCTCGCTGAAGCCTTCGACGAACTGCGCGGCCTAAATGTGGGCACTATGAGCGACGGGCAGAGAATGGAATATTTCGCACAGATGATGTATCTCTACTCCCATCAGGGACAGTATCAGGGCATGGACATGAACACCCAGCGCAACTACTATTATCAGATGGAGAATGCCAGCATTGACTCGCTGATGAAATACATAAGCAACGACCATCCGCTCTACCTATGGTATCGTGGTTGGCAGCTGAGGGCGGGAGGCAAGGACACCGACGGACTGATGCTGAAACTGGTGGAGACGGTGGACAAGGCGGCGGGCGACACAAGGCTCGATGCCATGAATGCCTATCTGCTCGCCATTCTCTACAACGACCGGGGCGACACGGAGAACTACGTGAAATACCTCGTGTTGTCGGCTCTTGCCGATGTGCGCACCTCAAACAAGGACATCGCCTCGCTTGAAGAACTGGGCAAGTTCCTCTACAAGCAGGGCGACATCGACCGCGCCTTCAACTATCTCAACTACTGCTTCAATGCCGCACAGCAATACCGAAACCGCGTCCGCATAATGGGCATCTCGGCAACGCTCAACGCCATACGCGAGTATTACCAGCAGCGCAACGCCGAACAGGAAAGCTCGTTGCACCGCTACCTCTTGGTGGTCAGCATACTCGCCGCCATGCTCGCCTTGGCACTGGTCTACATATTCCGACAGATGCGCAAGCTGAAGGCGTCGCGCCGCGAGCTGACCGCTGCCAACGAAAGCCTGCATCTGCATGTCGACAAGCTGAACGACATGCAGGCAAGACTGCAGGAAGCCAATGCCGAACTGACCGTGAAGGGCGAAGAGCTGAACAAGATGAACGCAGAACTGAAGGAGGCGAACTACCTGAAGGAGGAATACATCGGCTACGTGTTCTTTCTCTGCTCGGGCTACATAAACAAGCTCGACGAATACCGAAAGATGATAAACCGCAAGCTGAAGGTGGGTCAGGTGTCGGAACTGAAGCAGCTCACCGACTCGTCGACTATGGCTCAAATGGAGATGAAGGAGTTCTACCACAGCTTCGACACGCTGTTCCTCAACATCTATCCAAATTTCGTGAGCGACTTCAACTCGCTGCTGCGTGAGGATGAGCAGATTCAGCTCCACGACGACGAGCTGCTGAACACCACGCTGCGCATCTACGCCCTCGTGCGCCTTGGCATCAACGACAGTGTGAAGATAGCCGAATTCCTTCACTGCTCGCCGCAGACGGTGTACAACAACCGTCAGAAGACACGCAACAAGGCTATTATTCCGAAGGAGAAATTCGCCGAGACGGTGATGTCGCTCGGGAAAATGGACGTATAAGTAGTTTACCTCTTGCCATAAAACGATTGTTGATAATCAAAGGGTTAGGATTAAAAAGGTTTACCACCTACCTTTACCTTGCTATTCAACGATGCAAAAAAAGCCTTACCTTTGCAGCATCGAAATCGACAGATGACAATCAACAAATAAAAAATCTAAAATTAAAATTTATGGCAAGAAACTTAAAACGGACGCAAATCTCAAAATTCGTTTTGACTTTTGTTCTGATGCTCTTCGCCTCGATAGGTGCCATGGCACAGTCGACGACGGTGAAGGGTGTCGTAAAGGATGCTTTGGGTGAACCTATCATCGGAGCAAGTGTAGTCATTAAAGGTACGTCAACGGGAAGCATCACCGACTTTGACGGAAACTTCACATTAAACAATGTAGAGCCGGGAACAGAGCTCGTAGTGTCGTACATCGGCTTTGTCAACCAAACGGTGAAGGCAAGCAACCAGCCTATGAACATAGTGCTGAAGGAAGACAATACGGCACTCGACGAACTGGTGGTTGTGGGCTATGGCGTTCAGAAGAAGTCGGTCGTTACGGCATCAATAGCAAAGGTAAGCTCCGACGACCTCGAGGGCAAGACCCGCCTGCGTGCCGACGATGCACTGAAGGGAATGGCTGCCGGCGTGAACGTGACGTCGGCATCCGGTCAGCCAGGCTCAAAGTCGATGATCCGTGTGCGTGGTATTGGTACAATCAACAATTCCGAACCGCTCTACATCATCGACGGCATGCCTACCGACCAGGACGGTATGGAATCGGTGAACCCCGCCGACATAGAGTCGATGGAGGTGCTGAAGGATGCCGCCTCGGGTGCCATCTACGGTGCGCGTGCCGCCAACGGCGTCATCCTTGTTACCACGAAGAAGGGAAAGATGGGCAAGGCCTCTATCAACTACAACTTCTCATACGGTTGGCAGAGCGCATGGAAGAAGCGCGACGTGACGGGAGCCACCGACTATGCAGTGCTGATGAACGAGAAGTACATCAACGGCAAGCAGACACTGCCTGCCGAGATGGCAAACCTTGCCGACCCATACAACCTTACCGACGTCAACGGCGACAAGATAACGAACTTTGGCACCGACTGGCAGGAAGCCCTCTTCAACGACAATGCGCCTATAGTGCAGCACGACGTGTCGGTAAGCGGTGCAACGGAGAAGGTAAACTACTATTTCTCAGCCGGCTACTTCTCGCAGGAAGGTATCGTGGGCGGCAACTACGGACAGTCGAACTACGACCGCCTCACGCTGCGTGCCAACAACTCGTTCACACTGCTCGACGCAAGCAAGGAGCGCACGTTCCTCAACAAGCTGGAACTACACACCAACCTTTCTTATATGCGTGTACACAACACGGGAGTCGATGCAAACTCCACTTGGGGTTCGCCACTCGGTTCCGCACTCTATCTCGCACCAACCCTGCCAATCACCCTTAAGGGCGACGTGGCACAGGACATGATCGACCACTACTCGGCGTACGACCTCTACCGCGATGCCAATGGCAATCCATATACCATTCCAGGCTATCTCGGCTCATACAACGAGCAGAACAACCCAATAGCCCTGATGCAGAGGAATCCAACACGCAACTGGTCGCAGAAGTTCATGCCGAAGATAGCCATCGACCTGCAGCTGTGGGACAACCTGAAATACCACTTCACATGGAGTGCCGAGCAGTCGTTCTGGGGCAACGAGTCGGCAATAACCGAGAAATACTATTTCTCAGGCAACAACAACGCCGACCACACATCGGCTTCGGTATATAAAGGCAACAACACCACATGGCAGGTGGAGAACACGCTGACCTACGACAAGACCTTCGGCAAGCACTCGTTTGGAGTAGTGCTTGGACAGTCGGCACTGAAGTTCAAGGGCGACGACCTCTCAGGCTCGCACTGGAACTTAGTGAACACCAACAAGCCTTACCTCAGCTACACCACTGGCGGCGACTTCGGCACTGAGGTTGACGCCGACGGCAACATCATAGGCGTGAAGAGCTATGTGGGAGTTGGCGGCGGTCCATACGTAGAGCATCGCCTGTCGTCGCTCTTCGGACGCTTCAGCTACAACTACGACGAGCGCTACATGCTGCAGTTCACCATACGCCGCGACGGTTCAAGCCGCTTCGGCTCAAACAACAAGTACGGTACGTTCCCGTCAGTCTCGGTGGGTTGGAACGTGATGAACGAGGCTTTCATGGAGAAGACCCGCTCATGGCTCACCAACATGAAGGTGCGCTTCTCGTGGGGTAAGAACGGTAACGACAACATCGGCGACTTCGCCTACACCACACTCTCAACAGTGGGCGGCAGCAGCAACTACTACCTCGGACAGACTGCATCGATGGTTTACGGCTCAAAGGCAAACCGCCTTGCCAACGCCGACCTGAAATGGGAGGAGAGCGAGCAGACTGACATCGGCCTCGACTTCGGCTTCTTCAACAACGCACTGACATTCACCGTAGACTATTTCATAAAGAAGACCAACGGAATGATTATCGAGATGCCTATACCAAGCTATGTTGGCGAGGCAAAGCCATTGGCAAACGTGGGCGACATGGAGAACTCCGGCTTCGAGTTTGAACTTGGCTACAAGTGGCACGTTGCCGACGCCAACTTCGGCATCAAGGCAAACGCATCATATCTGCACAACGAGCTGAAGAACCTCGGCAACGACACAGGCTTCCTCAACTGGGGCATAAGCCAGTTCAGCGATGGTGGCACACGAGCCGAGAACGGCCAGCCTTTCCCTTTCTTCTATGGCTACAAGACCCTTGGCGTGTTCCAGAACATGGATCAGGTGAACGCCTACACATGGACAAACCCGGAGACAGGAGCAACACAGCTTATACAGCCTGACGCACAGCCCGGCGACCTCATCTTCCAGGACACTGACAACAACGGAACAATAACATCTGCCGACCGCACGAAGATAGGCAAGGGAACACCAGACTGGAGCTTCGGCGCCACACTGAATGCAGAGTGGAAGGGCTTCGACCTCAGTGTGTTCATGCAGGGAGTTAGCGGTGTCGACGTGTTCGACGCCACCTATCGTCAGGACATCGCATCGGGCAACTTCCCAACTTGGGTCCTCTCGCGCTGGACAGGCGAAGGCACATCAAACCGCGTGCCTATCCTGAAGCAGGGCGACAGCAAGAACTGGGTGGTCAGCGACCTCTACATACAGGACGGTTCATACCTAAGGCTGAAGAACCTAACACTTGGCTACACACTGCCACGCCAGCTGACACAGAAGATTGGAATCAGCCGACTGCGCATCTATGCCATGGCAGAGAACCTCTTCACATGGACCAAGTACTGGGGATTCGACCCTGAAATAGGAACAAGCGGAACTTCTCTCGGCGTTGACTATGGAGTATATCCACAGGCACGCACCTACACACTCGGATTCAATGTGAACTTTTAAGAATTAAAATATAAGAGTTAAGAGTTTGGAATTGTTGCTCATCGAGCAATTTTCAATTACAAATTGATTAATCGCAGCGTAGCGAGAATAATTCAAAACTCAAAACTCAAAACTTCAAAAAGGACAACGATATGAAAAAATATATATTTATGGCAATGACCACGGCAGCAGCCGTGTTTGCCACATCGTGTAGCGACAGCTTCCTTGAGGTAAGCAATCCCACGGGAGAGCCATTGGAAGAATACTACACCTCGGAAGAGACCCTTGAGGAGGCACTTATGTCGGCCTACTCTCCATTGCACTGGCCCGACTGGGACGGAACATCATATAATGACCTCACCATAGATGCCGAGGTGATGGGCGACGACTTCTGGGTTGGTGGCTCAAGCATCACCGACATGGCAGTGTGGCACAAGCTGTTCAACTTCGAGGCCGACGGCAACAATACCCTTGGCACACTCTGGACCGACTTCTATTCAGGCATAAAGCGTTGCAACGATGTCATCAAGTATTGCTCATGGGGCGGCGCAACCGAGGCATACCGCGCAAAATGCGAGGCACAGGCTCGACTGCTGCGCGTGTATTACTACAACATCCTTTGGCACTATTATGGCAACGTGCCATTCTATCTTGAGAACCTTGAGATTCCATACACCGCTCCACAGCTCACAGCCGACGAGATTTACGACCTGTTGCTGCCAGAGCTTGAGGACATCATAGCATCTAACGCGCTGCCAATGAGATGGCCAACATCTGAATCAGGACGCGTTTCACAGGCAATGGCTTACATGCTCTATGCCGAGATGGTAATGTATCAGAAGGACAGCCAGCGCTATCCACAGGCTCTCAACTACATGAAGGAGATTATCAACTCGTCGGACTATCAGCTCAATCCCGACTTTGCAGCCCTTTGGGAAGAGTCGGGCGAGTGGTGTCAGGAGTCGATATTCGAAATCAACTACGACGACAATGCGGCACAGCGCGACTGGGGCACGTCGTTGTATGCGGGCGGCAGTGTACTGCCAACATTGATTTCGCCAAACACATGGCCTGGCGGCGACGGATGGAACGCCGGCGAGGACGGCTGGGGCTTCCTGCCAATGCGAGTGGAGACAATGGAGATGTTCCCAGAGGGTGACGTCCGCCGCGACGCTACGGTATGGGACGTGCGCGAGTACAGCTACACCGAGCGCTATCAGGACACTCACCTCTGGCTGAAGAAATATCGTCCATACTCTGACAACAACAAGGACTGTCCGACATCGAAGAACCTCAACTACAACAACAATAAGCGCATCTACCGCTATGCCGAGACACTGCTCAACGCTGCCGAGCTGATAGTACTCACTGGAGGAAACACTGCCGACGGACTGAACTATCTGAACCAGGTGCGCACACGAGCCGGACTGAAAGGCTACACGGAGTGCAACATCGACAACATCCTGAACGAGCGTCACTTGGAGTTCTGCGGAGAAGGCAAACGCTATTTCGACCTCGTGCGCACTGGCTATGCCGCCACTACACTTGTGCCCGACAAGTATGGCTATCGCACCAACTCGTGGACAGAGAGCAAGAAGCACATTCCATTGGCGCAGTCGGAGCTTGACGCCGACCCAACGTTGAAGCAGAATAATTATTAAGCCCACCCCAGCCCCTCCTTGGGGAGGGGTGATAGGACGGCAAAACAAACAATATTAAAAAATTACGATATATGAACAAGATATTCAGATATATAGGTTGCGCCCTCATGACAAGCCTTGCAATGACGGCTTGCTCGCCAGAGGAGTTTGAGGGAGCCGACCAGAACGGACTGCCTACGGTGGATGGCAGACAAGTGACAGTGACCACCGACCAAGAGACGAACACCGCAGAATTTTCTGTCAGCGGCGACTTCAAAGGCTGCTACCCAGTGTGGTATCTCGACGGCAAGATTTATTCGTTCCTTGCAACGGGAAGCTATAGCAGCATGGAGCAGGGTACTCACCAGCTTGAGGTGAAGGTGATGAACCGCAACGGCATCTCACAGGCATCGGCAAAGGGTTCGTTCACCTTCAACGAGACGAAGATAGACTATACCCCATACTTCAACCGCCTCTGCAACAAAGAGTGGAGAATAGACTATGCCGAGAAGGGACACATGGGCTGTGGACCTTCAGGAACAGACGGTTCAGAATGGTGGGCTGCCGGTGTCAACGACAAGGCAGACTGGGGAATATATGACGACCGCGTGACATTCTCACATTCAGAGGGCGACCCAGCGACAGGCGGTTCCTACAAATACAACCCCGGCGAGGGAGGAACGGTGTATGTAAACACTGGATGTACGGCGTTTGCCGAGTTCAACACCAACGACGGCAACGACTTCATGGCTAACGTTAGCGAGCAGAACAGCAGCTACACCTTGATACCAGGCACATTCAATGGCGAGGACTGCCTCTTCATCCAGTTCCCTCCACAGACCCTGCTGCCATACATACCTAACGATGGCACATACAACAATCCTTACTACCGCATAGAGGCACTGACAAACACACGACTCGCACTTGTTTGCGACGATGGTGGAATAGCATGGCGACTCGTATTCACAAGCCGTGAGGACACTGGTCTGCCAGAGCCAGGCGACGAGCCGGGAGCTACCATGGACTGGAACTACGACGCAGCTTCAAACCTTTGGAAGGGCGTTGATACAGGCGATTCATTCATCAGCGTTACACCTTGGTTTGCCAACGATGGTTGGGGGCAGATAGCCAATCCGGAGTGGAAGCAGAATGGTGACACTTGGCAGATTACCATGCCTGAGGGACTGGGCTCACAGCAGTGGCAAGGACAGTTCCCCATCAATACCACGCTGACTGCCTCGAAGAGCAAGGCTTACAACTTCTATTGCGTTGTGGAGTCAGACAACGACATTCCTGGCTTGACAATAAAACTCACCGAAACAGACGATGCCGACGGCACGAAACACGACAACAACTTCTTCTTCGCCGACCGCCATCAGATTACCGCCGACAAGGCTTATGTCTACAAGGCAGAGAACGTGACATTGCCAGTGGGCGACGCACACGCGCTGTCGCTCTTCTTCGACTTTGGCGGCACTCCTGCAGGAACTGTTGTTAAGGTAAGCAAGATTTACTTCGAGGAAGCATTGTCATACGACGATGATTCCAACCTATGGAAAACTGTTGATGCAGGTGACGCTTTCGTAAGCATCACTCCATGGTTCGCAAACGACGGTTGGGGGCAGATTGACAACCCGAAATGGAGCCAGAACGGAAATGTTTGGGAACTTGACATTCCAGACGGAATAGGAACACAGCAGTGGCAGGGACAGTTCCCTATAAACACAACCCTCACCGCATCGATGGCGGACAGCTACACCTTCTCATGCACTGTGGAGGCAGACAACGACATACCAGGTCTGACAATTAAACTCACAGAAACGGATGATGCCGACGGCACGAAGCACGACAACAACTTCTTCTTCGCCGACCGCCATCAGATTACAGCCGACAAGGCATACACCTACAAGGTGACTGGTGCGAAACTGCCTCAGAACGATGCCCACGCACTCTCGCTCTTCTTCGACTTCGGCGGCACTCCTGCCGGCACGCATGTCAAGATAAGCAATATCATATTCGTGAAGGAATAGTTAAACAAGGCAGATAATGAAGAAAAAGATTTCACTAATCGCATACCTGCTTTTATCTGTCTTCCTTACCGCTTGCGGTGGAGACGGCAATGGAAGTGACAGTCCTGGCGTGAGCCAGGACGTCATTTCCGTTAGTAAATCGACATTGGAGTTTGATGTCGAGGCAGGTGAGCAAACCGTCACGCTGACCGCCAACCACGAATGGTCGGCATTGGTGAGCGACACGTGGATAAGTGTCAGCCCCGACAATTCAACGCAACAGAATGCGACAATCGCCGTGAAAGTGCAGCGCAACGAGACTGGCAAGAGCCGCGAGGCATCGGTGACGCTGATGGCAGGAACGGCACGTGCGTCCATTCAGGTAACGCAGGAAGCAGGCGAGACAACCATTGCTTGTCCAATACCAGGCTATGGTCTGGTTTGGAACGACGAGTTCGAGACTGGATCTTATCCCGACCTCGACAAGTGGAGCTACCAAGAGGCAAACCCCGGTTGGGTGAACAACGAGCTGCAGACTTATGTAAAGGAGAAGACTCCTGCCGGCACGCGTGTGGCTGACATAAAGGATGGCAAACTGCGCATAAAGTGCTTTAAGGAAGACGGAAAGGTCTATTCAGCACGTCTCTATGGCAATGTGCGAACAGGTTGGACCTACGGCTACATCGAGGCAAAGATAAAGCTGCCGAAGGGCAAGGGCACATGGCCCGCATTCTGGATGATGCCGGTGAAGTTTACGGCATGGCCCGACGACGGCGAGATGGACATCATGGAGGAGGTTGGCACTAATCCGAACTATGTTTCGTCGAGCCTACACGCCCTCGGACATTATCATGCCAACAACACGCAGGTGACGAAGGAACGCTATCTTGCCGGTGCTGAGGACGACTTCCACGTCTATGCCATGGAGTGGACTCCAGACTATATCCAGACCTACGTCGACGGCGAGAAGCTGCTCTACTATGCCAACGACGGCAGCGGCAAGCGCAACTGGCCGTACAACACTCCATTCTACGTGATTCTAAACCTTGCATGGGGCGGTTCATGGGGCGGCATGAACGGTGTTGATGAAGGTGCATTGCCTTGCACTATGGAAGTGGAATACGTGAGGGTGTTTCAGTAGAATGAAGAGTGAAGAATGAATATTTAAAGTCGCTATAATTATGGGATTATTAAAACGATATATGGGTATTGCTGTTGCCGTGGCTTTATTTGCTACGGCAGAGGCCCAGAATAATAATTCATTGCCCGTTTATCTCGACGAGACAAAGGACATTGAGACAAGGGTGGAGGACGCTTTGAGGCGAATGACGCTCGACGAGAAGATTGCGGTGATTCATGCGCAAAGCAAGTTCTCGTCGGCAGGTGTGAAACGATTGGGATTCCCCGACTTCTGGACCGACGATGGACCTCACGGAGTGCGTCCCGACGTGCTGTGGGACGAATGGGAACAGGCGGGACAGACCAACGACTCGTGTGTGGCGTTCCCCGCACTGACCTGTCTCACCGCTACATGGAATCCCTGCCTGTCGAGACTCTATGGCGAGAGCCTTGGCGAGGAGGCTCTGTATCGTGGCAAAAACATGATATTGGGTCCAGGTGTGAACATCTACCGCACTCCACTCAACGGACGCAACTTCGAGTATATGGGCGAAGACCCATGGTTGGCGTCACGCATGGTGGTGCCATACATACAGGGAATGCAGTCGAAGGGAGTGGCGGCGTGTGTGAAGCACTATGCACTGAACAACGACGAGGAATACCGCCATCAGGTGAACGTGATAGTCAGCGACCGCGCACTGCACGAGATTTATCTGCCTGCATTCAAGGCTGCAATAACTGAGGGCAAGGCATGGGGCATAATGGGTGCCTACAACCTCTACCAAAACCAGCACAACTGCCACAACGCTACACTGCTGAACAAGATACTGAAGCAGGACTGGAAGTTTGACGGAGTGGTGGTGAGCGACTGGGGCGGCGCACACAACACCGACGAGGCAGTTAAGAACGGTCTTGACATGGAGTTCGGCACATGGACTGACGGACTGACCATGGGCGCGACAAACGCCTATGACAACTACTACCTTGCCGAGGCTTACAAACGTATGATAAAGGACGGAAAATATACCACAAGGGAACTTGACGACAAGGTGCGCCGCGTGCTGCGCCTGTTCTACCGAACGACGATGAACCGCCAGCGTCCATACGGCTTCCTATGCTCGGAGAGCCACTATGATGTGGCAAGGAAGGTGGCTGAAGAGGGAATAGTATTGCTAAAGAATGCCCCCCTGCCCCCCAGTGGGGGGTTAAAAGGCGCGGGTAAGCCAATCCTTCCTATTGATTTGTCAACACCCCCCACCGGGGGGCAGGGGGACCGTGCCTTGTTGTCCATACTCGTCGTTGGCGAGAACGCAATAAAGATGATGACAGTGGGCGGTGGCTCGTCGTCGCTGAAAGTGCAGCGTGAGGTTTCGCCTCTCGATGGACTGCGCAATCGTCTGAAGGATATTGCAGAGGTGGACTATGCGCGCGGATATGTTGGCGACGTGACAGGAGCCTACAACGGGGTGACAACAGGACAGGACCTCAATGACCCGCGCAGTGAGGCAGAGCTGATTGATGAGGCTGTGGAGAAGGCGAAGAGTGCCGACTACGTGATTGTGTTCGGTGGACTTAACAAGAGCGACTATCAGGACTGTGAGGGTCACGACCGCAAGACCTTTGACCTTCCTTATGCACAGAACGCCCTGGTGGATGCTTTGGTAAAGGTGAACAGCCGACTGGTGTTTGTAAACATATCGGGCAACGCCGTGGCAATGCCTTGGATTGACCGTGTGCCAGCCGTGGTTCAGGGTTGGTTCATCGGCTCAGAGGCTGGCAATGCCCTCGCCTCGGTACTCGTAGGCGACGTTAACCCAAGTGGAAAGCTGCCGTTCTCATGGATGCGCAGCCTCAGCGACTATGGTGCCCATGCCCTCAACGCCTATCCAGGCACATGGCGCAGCGACGAGAAGATAATAGACGAGGAATACAAGGAAGGCATCTTCGTAGGCTATCGCTGGGCAGACAAAAACAAGCTGAAACCCCTCTTCCCGTTTGGACATGGGTTGAGCTATGCGACGTTTGAGTATGGGAAGCCTGTATTGAGTAGTGAGGAGAGTGGAGAGAGGAGAGAGATAACAATCTCCCTCACCAACACCGGCTCCCGACGTGGTGCAGAGACATTGCAGTTGTATATACGCGATGTGAAGTCGTCGTTGCCACGACCGGTTAAGGAATTGAAGGGATTCAAGAAGGTGTGGCTGGAACCGGGAGAGACTCGCGAGGTGACTTTCGACATCGACGAGTCGATGCTCAGCTTCTACGACGATGCTATGCAGCAGTGGGTTGTCGAAGTGGGAAAATTTGAGGCTCTCATCGGCACTTCTGCAACAGACATTAGGGGTAAAGTGGCTTTTGAAGTGAAAAAATAAAGGGGAAAGGTGTGATTTTCAATTTTATTTTATTACTTTTGTGCCATAAATTAACTCTCAACTAACTTATATGAAGAAATTGGCATCAATGATTCTTGCTGTGGCACTTTCTGCCGCAGCCTTAGCACAGGACAAGATGACGAGGTTCATCGACGGACTGATGCAGAAAATGACCGTAGAGGAGAAAATAGGACAGCTGAACCTGCTGCCGGGCAACGACATCACCACGGGTGCCGTGATGAACAGTCCATTGGCACAGCTCACTGCCGAGGGCAGACTGGGTGCTGTGCTCAACGTCAAGGGACAGGAGAAAATCAGGGAGCTGCAGCGCATTGCCGTGAAGCAGAGCCGACTGGGCATCCCATTGCTCATCGGGCAGGACGTGATTCACGGCAACCAAACGGTATTTCCCATTCCGTTGGCACAGGCGTGCTCGTGGGACATCGAGGCTATAGAGCGTGGAGCACGCATTGCTGCCAAAGAGGCTACGGCACAGGGCATCAACTGGGTGTACAGCCCTATGGTGGACATCGCCATCGACCCACGTTGGGGACGCATTGCCGAAGGCTCGGGCGAGGACCCGTTCCTCGGTTGCCGCATTGCCGAGGCACTGGTGCGTGGCTATCAGGGCAACTACGGCAAGGAGAACGCCATGGCTTGCGTAAAACACTTCGCACTCTATGGTGCCGCCGAGGCAGGACGTGACTACAACACCGTGGACATGAGCCGCGTGAGGATGTACAACCAGTATCTTGAGCCATACAAGGCTGCTGCAAAGGCTGGGGCAGGCTCGTTCATGTCGTCGTTCAACGTGGTTGACGGCATTCCCGCAACGTGCAACCGCTGGCTGCTCACCGACCTGCTGCGCGACCAATGGCAGTATGACGGATTTGTAGTCACCGACTACGGCTCGATAAACGAGGCAGTGGTGCATGGCTTGGGCGACCAGTCGGTGACCGCCGAGCGTGCGTTGAAGGCAGGAACCGACATGGACATGTGCTCAAATGCCTTCACGGCACAGCTTGAAGGACTGTTGAAGTCAGGTCGCATCTCACAGGAGGACATCGACCGTGCCTGCCGCCGAGTGCTTGAAGCGAAATACAAGCTCGGTCTGTTCGACGACCCCTACCGCTTCTGCGTGCCAAAGCGTCTGAAGACCGACCTCTATACCGAAGAGCATAGAAAGGCGGCAAGGGACATGGCGGCAGAGACGTTTGTGCTGCTGAAGAATGGAGATTCTTCGAGGAGTGAGGAGAGAGGAGAGAGGAGTGAGAATAGCGAGAGCCTCAAATCCGTGAAGTGCAGTAATCTCACTCCTCACTCCTCACTCCACACTCCTCACTCTCCAATCCTCCCTCTCGCCAAGCAAGGTAAGATAGCCCTTATAGGCCCTCTTGCCGACAACCGCTCGAACATGGTGGGGTGCTGGTCGACGGGTGACACGCCTGAGCTTTATTCCACATTGAAGGAGGCTATGGAGCGTGCCGTGGGCGACAAGGCGCAAGTACTGTATGCGCAAGGTTGCAATATCTATGCCGACGAGAAGACGCAGGAAGGGGCTACGTTTGGTCGCCCCATCGACCGCGTCGACGATGCCAAGGCAAAGGAGGAGGCACTGCGCATTGCTGCTGAGGCTGACGTAGTGGTTTGCGCCATGGGCGAGATGGCTGAGATGAGCGGTGAAAGCTCGTCGAGAGCCGACATTTCGTTGCCTTGTGTGCAGATGGAATTGCTGAAGGCTCTCGTGGCAACGGGCAAGCCTGTGGTATTGCTCAATTTCTCTGGTCGTCCAACCCTTATGTCGTGGGAGGCAGAGAATGTGGCAGCAATACTCAACGTGTGGTTTGGCGGCTCGGAGACGGGCGATGCCATTTGTGACGTGCTCTTCGGCGACAAGAGTCCTTCGGGTCGCCTTGTAACGACAATGCCAAGGTCGCTCGGTCAGGTGCCCATCTACTACAACCACCTGAACACGGGTCGCCCTGTGCCTGAAGGCGTGAAGGAATACCGCAAATACCAGAGCAACTACATCGACGTGCGCAACGACCCTCTCTATCCGTTCGGATATGGTTTGACGTACACTACGTTTGAGTACGGGAAGCCTTTATTGAGGAGTGAGGAGAGCACTCATCTTTCAATCTCCCTCACCAACACCGGCTCGTGCGAGGGCACAGAGGTGGTGCAGCTCTATGTTCGCGACGTGGCGGCTTCTATCGTCCGTCCTGTCAAGGAGCTGAAGGGTTTTCAGCGGGTGACGCTTGCTCCGGGCGAGAGCTACACCGTAGAGTTTGAAATCACCCGCGACATGCTCTCCTTCTACGACGGAGAGGGCAACAAGGTGTTTGAGCCGGGCGAATTCGAGATAATGGTGGGACCGAATGCAAGCGACGCCGCACTGCAGAAAGTAAAGTTAAATACCACCCTCTAACCTCATTGCTCTCCCCTCCCCAGGGAGGGGCTGGGGGTGGGCTTCAAATCATAGTATTTCCTTATCGCCTCGCCCACAAGTCGCCACGGCAACATGTAGGAACGGTGGCGGCGGATGGGGGAGTCGAAGAGGAAGAAGCCGAGGATGAGGGCAATGCAGGCGAAGCACACCCAACCGTAGATTGCCTTCACACCGTAGAGCAACATCTGGTCTACCATGTCCTCACCGCCTATCGGCGAGCTGTTGTGGAGCCACAACGACGGACTGGTATATTTCATGAAGCCTTGGGCTACATAGTGGCCCAGGGCTTTTGCGTATATGGCACAGCCAAGGCACCCGCCGAGCACCATGTGAATCATGTTGAACACGCTAAGCCCCTGGAAGAAATGGTTGAAGTCCATCACCTCGCAGAGCGACGCCATGAAGACGACACTCAACGTGGTGTAGGCAAAGCCTCGGCAGAAGAGCGGCAGATAGAGCTTCTCGATGTTGATGTCGGGCGAGATGATGAGGTACATCGTGACGAGATAGACCAGCAGCACCGACGAGCCGATGATGCCCAGTCGGATGAACGACATCCGCATTATCTTCTGCAGCCACAGCAGGGAGAAGAGGCAACCGCAGATGTTGCCTATCCACACCGGCCAGCAGAGCGAGGCGTTGACAAGGGTAGGGTAGTGCAGTCCCTCCTCGATGAATATCTCTTCGAGGATGTGCTCCACAGCCAGTATGCACTCTACAACGCAGATGAGAATCATTATCTGCTTAACATAGCGGAAGCCCGTGAACACCTTGGGGTTGATATAGGGATGGCGGACGTGGAACATGCGGTGGAGTATGGCAAAGAGATTGACGAGAATGGTGCCGGTGAGATACCAAACCGTATCGTGGTTGTACCATGAGTACCAGTCGCCGTAGTCGAGCAGATAGGCAAGCTGCATGAGCAGGGCTGCCCACAGAGCCATGGAAGTCCAGTCGATGCCGTAGAGCGGCAACCGCATGAAGCGGAAATGGTGGACGCAGGTGGTGAGTATAAGCAGCACCACGCAGTGAAGGCCTATTATGAACCAGTGCATGAGCCGCCAGTCGCCCAACATGCCGAAATAAGCCGAGAGCAGGTCGCTGCAGTTCATTCCTCCAAGGATAAAGAGGTGGAGCAGCGGGAAGAAGACGGTCATGTCGCGCTTTGGCGTCATCCACAGCTGAATGTTCGACATGCACTCGAAGGTGCCCTGTATCTTTGCTATGCCCTCGATTAGGCAAAGCATCCACAGCAACGGCAGGAAGGTGACGTAGCTGATGAGCCAGTTGGTCAGTATCACCACCACGGATGCTCCCGTCAGCAACGTCTTGTTGGTGAAACGGAACTTCATGCGGAAGAGCATGGGAAACCACAGTGCCATGCCCGCAAGGTTGCAGTAGAGGCACATCAGCACGTCCTCGCGCATTAGCGAGTCGGAGCCGATCTGCTCATTGAGCGCACCGAGATAGCGTGCGGCGGTGATTTGGAAACTGAATGCGATGAAGACATATATCCACGGGCGTATCGCCTTCGGGACAAAGTCGTTGAACATCGGCATGCTGAAATTCATAAAATTAAGAATTAAAAATTAAGAATTAAGAATTAAGAGAAGCCCCCTCCTGCTCCCCCAAGGGGGAGGGAACGGAAGTCCCCAAAGGGGAATTAAAAATTAAGAGTGAAGAATTAAAAATTCCCACCTTTAAATGTATTTGAATTTGCAGCGGCAACGACTGGGGGTGTGGGCGTCCCGCCCGCACCTTGCGCACCATCCAGCAAATAAACTTCTTGTTGAGATTACCTCATAGGTGAGGTGCGGGCGGGACGCCCACACCCCCAGCGCTACGCATTCATCATTCATCATTCTTCACTTCACACTGCACGTTATATCCTGCCTTCAGCTTCTTCATAGCTTCTGCATCATTGCCCTTGAGCGAGATGCGGACGGGCAGACGCTGCTCTATCTTCACGAAGTTGCCCGTGGCATTGTCGCTTGGCATCATGGAGAAGGCAGAGCCGGTGGCGTCGGAAAGGGATTCTACGATGCCAGTATATTCAATGCCGGGAACGGCATCGACGGTCATCCTTACCTTTGATCCGACGTGAATGTTGGGAATCTGCGACTCGCGATAGTTTGCCTGTACCCAAAGTTCCTTCGAGTCGACAATGTCGACCATCGTCTGTCCGGGCTGCACGAGTTGTCCTACATGTATGTCCTTGCGTCCTGTCACACCGTCGCAGGTGGCTATGATGGCACAGTAGGAGAGGTTGAGTCGGGCAAGGCGCACGTTAGCCTCGCAGAGGCGTATGGCAGCGTCGGTCTGTCCGAGGCGCACCGTCTGCTCGTTCTTCACCAGTGCCGTCGACTGCTTGCTTCGGCTCATTTGGTCGTAGCGTGCCTTTGCCGCCACGTAGGCAGTGTGGATGTTGTCGTATTGCTGTTGCGTGACGGCGTCTTCCTGCAACAGCTTGGCGAATCGTGCCTCCTCGCGACGGGCATTCTCCATCTGCGCCTTTGCCTCGGCAATGGTGGCGTCGTTCACTGCCATGTTGTTGGCGGTGGTGGCGATGCCCGCCGTTGTTGCCTTGTGTCCTGCCTGCGCGTTGGCGAGGTCGGCTTCCGCCTGTGCCACACGCAGTTGGAACTCGGCATCTTCTATCAGCACGAGCGTGTCGCCCGCCTTCACCTTGGTGTATTCCTCAAACCTTATTTCCCTTATGAATCCTGGCACACGGGTGTTTACAGGTGTGATGTGTTGGCAAACGGTGGCATTGTCGGTATATTCCACGTTGCCGAAATGGAACAATCGGTAACAAACTATAGTGATGCCCGCTATTAGCATGGCGAAGATTACGATGTTGTATGCAATGCGTTTTGTTGTACGTTTCATATTTTTATTTTTTTTGGGGAGTTAAGGAGTTATAAGGAGTTATAAGGAGTTAAGGAGTTAAGGAGTTAAGACAATAGTTATTGCGCTTCAGTTTGTGGAATATCAAGGCTCGAACATACGTCTTTAACTCCTTTAACTTCTTTAACTTCCTTAACTTCTTTATAATGTATTTGCAATGTATTTCAGTTTATAATAGTTGTAGAGTATGTTGATGTTGGCATCCACCAGTCCAAGGTCGGCGGAGAGCTTGGAGTTCGACGCGTCGAGCATGTCGGTGAGCAGTGCCAATCCGTTTTTGTAGCGGTTCTCGGTCACCTTGTAGCATTGGTCGGCAAGTTCCACCGACTTGCGCTGCGTCTCCAGTTCCTTAAATGCCGTAAGATAGTCGGTGTAGGTTGCCTGCACGGCATTGTCGAGATTCTCCTGCGCCACGACGTGCTGCTCACGGCTCTGCCTGAGGTTTGTCTTCTGCTGTCTCAGCTTCTTGTTGCTTTTGAAGAGCGACGAGATGTTGTAGCTCACGCCGATGCCTGCAAACCAGTAGTTGATGTTCTTGTCTATCACGGGCACCTCGTTTGTTATAGGACCGTCGAAATGTTCCTCTGCAACGATAGCCACTTTGGGCATCATTTCAGCCCGTTCGAGCTTCACCTTCTTTTCGTTCATCTTTATCGCCAATTCCGACTGCTTCAGTCCGGCATTGTTGTCGGCGGCAATGCGTTGCCATTCGTTCTCGGCGAGCACTTGGCTCTCGTGTTCGAGCGACTCTACGTCGGCGACGATGACAGTTGCGGATGGCAGATGCAGTGTGGTGACGAGCTGGTGGCTTATTATCATTTGTGCGTCAATTATCTTGGTGCGTTGCAGCTGCAGTGCCTCACGTTGCAGTTCGTAGCGTGTGATGTCGGTCTTCAGTGCCGTCCCCTGATTGCGTCGTGCCTCCATGTTGCTTATCACCTGTTCGGTAAGCCGCAGGTTGTCCTCCACCACCCGCTGGCTGTTCTGCAGCTTGCAGAGGTCGAGATAATGGGCGGTGATGATGAACCTTATCTCCTGTCGGTTCTTCTTCCAGTCGAGTTCAGCCATGCTTTTGCCCAATTCGGCAAGGCTGATGCCACTCGTTATGGCACCGCCGCTGTAGACGACCTGTTGCGCTCGCAGCGCGAAGTTGTTTGTGGGATGTGGGTTGTCGATGTGCTGCCAGTCGCTGAAGTCGCGGTCGCTGAGCAATCCGTCGCCGAGGTAACCTACGCTTAGCGATGCCCCGATGTCGGGCAGTCGCTGAGCTTTCGCCGCCTTTACGCCTTGCGTCGCGCTCTCTACTGCAGTCTTGAAGGTCTTGATGCTTTGGCTTTGCTCTTCGGCAAGCTGGTATAGCTCGTCCAGTGTCATTTTCCGTTGCTGGGCAAACGATGCCGAAGGCAAGCAGGCCACTGCCACAAGCAGTGCTGCAATGCTTTTTCTTCTCATGTGTTTAAAAAATCTGTTGTTGTTTTCTTCTTGTTACCCTGTATTGTACGAGCATCAAGTGTGTGAGCTCTGGCCGAGTTTCGCGCTGCAAAGTTACAAACTTTTCCTCAATTTCGCATTACATACATATATTAAATTTAAGCTAAATTAACTAATGAAACTATGTTTGGTAACTATTCAGCGGGTATAATTTTTAACACAAAGACAACTTGTGCTTCTGCCAAGGGAGTTTCCAAGGCTTAAACATACGTCTTTAACTTCTTTAACTTCCAAAATTCTACGGGAAAAGAAAAAAATGGAAAATGGTGTAGTTTTTCGTGGCACTGTTGCGTCTAAGAGGAAAAACTATCAAAATAAAACGCAGATGAAAACAATGAAAATGATTATGCTGGCTCTCGTTGCAGCAACGACAACAGCCAGCGCACAACCCCAGTTGAAGGGCTACGACAAGAAGAACATGGACACAAGCGTGAAGCCTGGAGCAGATTTCGTACAGTATGCTACAGGAACGTGGCTCAAGAATCACCCCTTGGACGCAGAACACGTCACCAACGGCGCTTTCATGGACCTTTACGACCAAAACCAACTGCAGATTAACGAGCTGATACTGCAATATGCCAACAATCCACAGAAACCAGGCACATTGGGATATAAGATTGGTACGCTCTACAACCTTATGATGGACAGCGTGAGGCTCAACCGCGAAGGCTACGAGCCACTGAAGCCAAACCTTGAGCGCATACGAAACGTGAAAGACCGCGGAGAGTATTTCCGCCTTACCGCCGAGCTTGACCGCCGAGGTGAGAACACCATGATGTTCTCATGGGGTGTGGGTGCCGACATGCGCAACGCCGGCCACAACATCGTCAGCATCTCACAAGGTGGACTTGGTCTTGGCACAGCAGAATACTACCTGAACGACGACGAGCAGAGCAAGGCAGTGCGAGAGGCATATAAGGAATACGGACGAAAGCTGTTCAAGCTCATTGGATATTCTGACGAGGATGCTGCAAAAAAGACTGACGCAGTGATGGCTATAGAGAACCGCATAGCAAAGGTGAGCTACGACAAAGTAAAGCTGCGCGACATCGACGCCAACTACCATAAATACGCATACTCCGAACTGCTGAAAGAGTTCCCGGGGATAGACTGGACTATGATGTTCTGGGTGAGCAGGTGCCCTGCATTCAATGAGGTGGTTGTGGAACAGCCGGAACCAATACACGAAGTGGAGAAGATTCTTGCCGAGACTTCACTCGACGACCTGAAGTCGTATGCAGAGTCGCGTCTTATAGGAGGTGCCGCAAGTGCACTGTCCGACGATTTCCGCAAGGCTTACTTCGAGTTCAGCAGCAAAATGAGCGGTCAGCAGCAGGACATGCCACGATGGAAGCGTGCCAACGGGCTCGTGAACGGAGTGTTGAGCGATGCCATTGGTCAGCTCTACTGCGAGAAATACTTCCCCGAGTCGA
>JBJEAS010000137.1:0-6697 GCA_051869235.1 Prevotella sp. | reverse complement strand
TGAAGCATTAGTTTGCCCGTACTGAAAGTTAAAGGGTGGGAAAGTTCAGTTAAGTTTATTTGCGGTTCCAACTCAATTGAGAATGGAGGAGAAAGCACTGGTGACGTGAAACCTCAATGTCTCTAAGAAGAGGAAGATTGTTAAGATTAAAGCCTCATACCCTGAATTGGGTATGAGGCTTTTTTCCTTTTAGATAAATGAAAATAAGGTTAAGCCACATTGCAGCAGGTTATAAACCGCCATTTATTTTTTCATCGGTGGCGTCATTGGAATCATATCATAACGCTTGCCCCAAATGGCATCGCGAAGCAGACCTCCAAGGTCTATGTTCCACTTTTGTTTTCCTCTTTTGAGGAAAGGACTTACTATGGGATCCGTGTTCCAACGCCCCGTCATCGGGTTGATGTATCTTTTGACTCCAATGTCTGCACCAAAGTTGTCTGTAAACATAATTGTTGCGTACCCTCCGTAAACATTGCTGTTGACGTATGGTATCAATGCAGGACCCGTATGGATTGTATGGTCGTAAAATGCGCCGAAAGCGGTAAGCGACAAACTGCGGTTGAAATCATAAGTCAATAGTCCGCTTACACCATATTGAGTATGGACTCCACCTTGCCACATGAAATTGTACTTGTTGGCTTCTGCCTGAACCGAAAGATGCAGATTGCCAAATCTTTGCGAAGCCATGAGTCCGCCAGAGGCAATGTCCAGAAGCCCAGGGTTGCCCAGCATTGCACCTGTTGCCGTAAGGATTCCTCCTTTCCATGTGGTAGAGGGAACATTCAGTGTGAGTTGTGGCAAAGTGTATGCTTGTGGATTGATTTTTGAAGCCGATTGAAGGTCTGTGGGCATCACAGCCTCAGGCACTTCCAACTTGAAAATGTCCGTTGCTGGCAATGCCGATTCGTTCATTTCCATATATTCGACATCTCGCCACTTCATGGAGTCAACCGCAACACTCTTCCCGTCCTCTTTAACGTTCTGAGCCTTGATGCCTGCCAATGGCGCAAGCCATATAAGTAGTAATGCAATGTATTTCATAATCTTCGTTTTGCTTTGGTGCAAAGTTACAAAATAATTGGTAAAACGCTATATTTTTACCAATTATTTTTTTGATTAACGCAGGTGTACCATATACATTTGCACCCTCAAAAGATTTCAAACTCCCAATGCAGAAATAGGAACGACTGTTATTCCGTCTTCCCTTGTATAGGCATATTTACCCACTCCAGTAAGAACCATCATGAAAGAAGGGTGATTCATCTTGTCTGCCATATCCTCGATAACAAATCTTTTTCAAGGCATTCACATAATCATAGAGCGTATCTGTACTGAAACGATTGCTTCCACCTGCAAGGATGTCGTCGGCAATCTTTGTCAGCGACACCTGTGCTCCTTGATAGCGTGAGTATGAGCGTAACAGCTTGTGTGCGAAGCCGGCATTACGTGTCGTATTGTCAACCCTGGAAATGTCACTGTTGACTACGGCATCCGCATAGTTGTTTTTTACGCTGAATAAGAAATATTTTAATATACAAGCGTTTAAGATTATTTAATCCGACAGTTGGCCGTTTTTCGTTCCGACAGTTGGCTGAAAGTTATACTCTTGGATTCATGACAAGACAATGTGCAGAAATTATACTGAAGCGAAATGCAGTCAAGTATTCCTGCTACCGCACCACAGGCCTCACCTTCACCTACCGCTTCGGAGGCTACAAGGCAAAGAACCGCGAGGCGGTCGACACGTCGCGAATGAACAGGACATAGGACAGAGAAAGACCAGGGAATAGTACCCTGGTCTTTCCTTTGTTCCTCCAAATGGTTTTGCCGTTTTTTTTGCGCAAAAAGCAGTTGTTTTACGATTATGTATCATGATTCTCTTGCGACATCAAGAATTTCGCCCAAGTGATACTCTACAATCCCGTCGGCATACGTCGTGTCTGCCACTCTTACAAGAGCCATGTCGCCTGTTTTGCCTTGCCCGACAATTAGCTGCAAGGCATCAAAACGACGAAGATAGCGTTTGCCGTCTGCTGGGTCGATGTAGGTGTATCGGTTTAGTGTGGTTTGTTTTATCTCCCTTCGCTCAACAGTCTTAGTCCCACTCACTATCTCATTGAAGAGAATCTGACGTATTCTCAACGTCAGCACGTTCATCCCTTGCGTGTCATACGAGAGTGTGGTCTTCTTTACTTGCTTTTCCAAACACTGTTGCTTAGGGTTATAGATGTAGTTGACAATCGTTCCGTCCAGAACACGATGGATAATATTCTCAACAATACTAAAAGGTACCACAAACCATTCACGAGGTTGATGTTCTACACCATTGCCATCGTAAACCTTGATATTCATTTGTACGCTTTTTAGCACCTTATGAATAATATCCTCAAATTTCTGAGAATTAAGATTTATAACCTTGTATGAAGCGACAATCTCAACTGGTGCCATTAGATAAGTCGGCTCGTTAGCGGCATTGGCTATTCTCTCCTCTACCTTATTGGTAGAGAATCCTATTTTATAAAGGTCTTTCACACAAGCAATCTCGGGCTTTTCCGACAGAGAGCGAAGCACATAGATGTAGCCTGTTGCGATGTCCTCACTGCCGCTTACGGCGTGCTTGAAGAAACGACATCCCATTTCAGTGTCCAGTTCGGTCACTCCATACCCATCGCCCATAACGCTCTTTCGCAACGTTTGCAACAGAATGTCTGACTCTTGACCATTCTCGTAGATGCATCGCGTTCGTCCGTCCAAAGCACGGTTGGCACCTTCGTAGCTCTCCAGTATTTTCTCCAAGAGTACCATTTGACCGCTAACGATGTAGTAGTGTCCTTCCTTCAGATTCACCGTCTTGGCAATCCTCACGAGGCTGCGTTTGCCTGCTTTCAACTCACTGTGCACCCTTCTGAAACCCTCGGCATATCTATAGAAATCCTCACAGGGCTTGCGTTGCGCCACATACTCTGCCTGTTTCTTCTCCATGACGTTTCTCATGTCATTGGGCATGTCAAACAGCTCTGCCTCCTTTGCCGTTATGTCGCTCAGCAGAGGGTCGTCGAATATCTTTTCAAGTTCTTTGTCAATATCCATTGTCCAATTCCTTTTTTACTGTTGCCGTCTCAGTCCTTCGAGCCTTGCCCACATACGCTTCTCCATCAGGTCGCCGTTGCGTTGCGGCTCACGTCCATGTTCTTCAATCCATACCTCCAACTCTGCCACCTGCTTGTCTTTCCTGTCGGCAGCGGTAGGTGCGGCAGCCTTTGGTCGCACATCGTCAAAGAGAGGGTCTTCAAACACCTCCAACAATTCCTTTGGCCATTCCATAACTATTCTTTCTTTTCACAGTTCATTCTTCATAATCAAGCCCTTTCATCTTCCTTGCCTTCAGGTTTCTCAGCATCTGATAGGCGGCAGCCATCTCCCTCACCTTGGGGTCGGGGTCGTCGCCTTGCGGCTTGTTTCCACCGTGTTCTGCCTGATAAGCCTTAAACGGACCTTTGAAGAGCATTATTGCCTGTTCCAAAGTCAGGTCAAACTTTTGTTCGGCTATCGTGTCCTGTATAATTCTCAGAGTCGGGGCGTCAACGGTTTTCGACAGCACCTCGTATGCCCTTTGGAATGGGTTTATCGTGTCGATGAGGTTGATGCTTAGCTTGTCGATGTTCACGAACCTGTTGGCAAGTTTTATCAGTCTGTTGCCTTCGCTCTCACTGTCATCGCCGTTTCTTTCGCCCTTTCTTATGTCTTGTCCGTCAACCACAATCTCACTCCCCTTTATCAAGGTGTCGGCCAAGAAGCGCTCCCTCACCATCTCCACCTCGTCGTCGTCAAGGTCGGGATAACGCTCACGAATCACTTTCGGAATCAATACCTTTGTTATGGTTTCAGCAGTGGTTGAGCCGCTGATGGCTCTTACTACGAGCTCGTTGCTCAGCACGTCGGCTTTCAGGTCGTCCAACTGTTCCTCCACAATCTGTTTCGCCCTTACGCTTGTCAGCGGTTTCAGACCTTCTATCACCACCGTGTTCCTTCTCGGCTCTTTATCCTCATCGTCGTCAAGATCCGCCGCCGTCTTAAAATTCCAGCTTGGAGCCATCACCTGTTCCATGAGCAACGATGCGGTTATGGCTTTCAGAAAGTCGTTCACAGCCACCTTCACGTCGGCTTGCTCAGCGTCGGGCATTGCTATCATGTTTACGAAGCGTGCCGTTTCCTTTCCCTCACAGTCGCGTGTGCAACGGCCAATTATCTGTATCACCTCAGTCAGCGAGCCTCTCACACCCACCGTGAGGCACATCTCACACCACTGCCAGTCGAAGCCTTCCTTCGCCGTGCCCAGTGCAATGATGATGTCCACGTCGTCGCGTCGTTTCATTTTTTGCAGAAAGCCTTGCACCCGGTTGCGCTCCTTTGGGTCGTCCTCCACCAGGTCGGCAACTCTCAGCAGTCTGCCGTCGGCTGTTTTCACCGTATATATGCCAGTGTTGTAGTCCCTGTCTATCCTTTTGCCTATGAGCCGCATTATCTGGTCGGTCTCGTCGTATTTCAGACCTGTCGATGCCCTTGAGTTTATGCTCGGTATGTGTATAATGGTCTTCTTCGTCGTGTCGAGCACTTCCATAATGTGGTCGAGATAGCTTCCGTGGTAGAAGTGATAGCCAAGCACGAGGTTTTTCATATATCGGTAGCCGTTCAGCTGCTCGTAGTAGTTGTATGTCACGGGGAAGAAACGAGCCTCGTCTTCCTGCCTCAGCACAGGCACACCGTCGCCTCGAAAGTAGCTGCCCGTCATGGCAACAATGTGCCCTGTCGAGTTGTTCATCACTCGTCGCACCACGTCGCCAAGATTCGACTCCGCATCGGCACTCGTATGGTGAAACTCGTCTATTGCCAACAGCGTGTCGTTGAAGCAGTCGTCTTCCAACTCCCTCATGGCATTGCGCAGTGTGGCGTGTGCGCAAACGAGTATGTTTGCCCCCTTTTGGTGGAAGAACTCAACGAAACGTCCCTTCTTGTCCTTCTCGTTCTTCACGTCGGTAAGGTTGTAGTAGGTAGCCACGTTCCAGTCGGCAAAGAATCCGTATGGTTTCAGTCGTGTGTTTTGAAACGAGCGTCCTATGCTTTTTTCGGGCACTGCCACTACAACCCTTTTTATGCCTTGATGCTCCAGTTTGTCAAGTGCTATAAACATCAGCGCGCGGCTTTTCCCCGATGCTGGCGGTGCCTTTATCAGCAGGAAACGCTTGTCGCGGGCAGCGTAAGCCTTTGCCTGCATCTCTCTCATTCCCAATTCGTTGACATCTGACGACCTTCCTGTCTGTTCATACTTTATGTCAACTATCTCGCTTGCCTTCTGTTCCATGTTCACTACTGCTTTTTGTTGGTCATTTTCTCATACATCTTGAACAGACATTCAAGTCTTGCCTCGTCGTTGGCAAAAGGATAGCCGGGATAGCAGCTCTCCACAATGTCGTCCAGCGTTTCGTGTGCCTTGCGCAGGTCGTCGGGCATAGTGTCGGGGTCGTAAAGCTCTGCCAATGTCTTGCCGACATGGAATTCCCTTGTTATCAGCACCTCCTCAGCGGCATTAGCAATCTCCTCTTTTTTTGAAGCTGAAATTTTGGGGAAGGGGAAGGTGTTGTAGCAAATAGTATTTGAATATTGCATGTCTGTTTTCATTCTTCCCGCAACTGCTCTTACCCATACCATATGAATCAATGAGGACATAATACCAAACAAACACATGTCATAAACTCTTGTATTATATACAACTCGAACTGCATTAGACAGTACACAGTCTTCGTCTGCTATACCCATCGGTAAATATTTCCTGCGTTCTGAACCTGTTTGTGGAATAACTATAGATTTTTTATTTTGGTATTTTCTTTCTATAAACAAATGCGGTTTTAAGGCATATCTTTGCGTTGCTTCTTTTGAACTACTTAACCTAAAATTTTTTATGTTTTCTAATCTGTTCTTTAATAAATCGCTCTTTTCTAATAAAGAAGGTAAAATTATATTCTCAAATTTATCACTGGTTGGGAACATTAAACAATACCTTATTTTGCCGTTTACAAATTCGTCAGCACCAATATATTTTTTTATATACTGTTTTATTCCTTCATTTTGCATTATTATATTGTCTCGTTCTATCTCAGATAATAACAAATTGCCATCGTCAACAGGAGAACTGCCCTTTATCATTTCAGGAAAACCTGATATGCTTTGTTGGATAGGATTGATAAATACGGTTTTACCTTCTATAAGGTATGGATTTATATTATTAACTATTTTGTATGTTTCATCCTCGTATATTTTTTTTGTCTTTATGTTATTTTTATTTGTAATTCCTATTATTGTAACTGCAACCATTGCATTGTTTTTTGCGTTATTTTTCCATATAAATGATTTGTACGAAAATATTATTTGTTGGGTTGATAATAACGTTTCCCAAAGAATTGTCACTTGTTCGCCTTGAGAAATGGAATTTGTAGTAACAAAAGCACTAATTTCTTTATTTTGATTAAATAATGCAGCTTTTATAAACCAACATGATATATAATCAAGTTTACTATGATTTCTTATATTACTGCCAATATTTTTTATGTCTTCTTTTTGAGCTTTAGTCTGCTTGCTGTATCCTAAATACGGCGGATTACCAAACACAAACACCTCTTCGTCCTTAGTATGCGGA
>JBJEAS010000136.1:0-29399 GCA_051869235.1 Prevotella sp. | reverse complement strand
ATTCTACAAAAATGTTGTGAATGAGGGGCGATTTTCAACCGTACAGGTCGAATTAATTCCATTCACTACGCTTATTAGCTCTATTTTTCAGCGTAATACTGTAAAAAAAGTGGGCAAGCTAAATGCCTGCCCACTATAAGCTATACTCAACTTCTGGAGTTAATAGGAGTTATAAGAAGTTATCTCTCCCTATGGTCGCTCAGGAAGATAAAAGACAATAGTAAAAGCCTGGCTTAAACATACGTCATTTATCTCCTTTTATCTCCTTTTATCTCCTTTTTACTACTTGCAAAAGTTGAGTTACTTCAAATCACCATTTGAATCGAATTCGAAGCTATTCTTGTTATCAATATGCTTCTCAATCCATGAAGCGAATTTATCAACACCGACGCTTAGTGATGAACTTGAGCCTGCATATTGCAAAAGAGAACTTGTTCCATCACTGAAATATTTTGTAACAGTGTAATAAAAACCAGCACTAACGCTAATACTACCTTCGGTTGGCAACTCTACGCCCGACTTCTGCTTCATTGTGTAGTTTATGCTGGCAGTAGCAGGGAATTTGGTCACATCAAAGGAAAATTTTGGCTCTGTTGTATCAATCTTCTTTGTCTCTGAACCACCATTGCTATCCTCATAGACAAAAGCCAGGTCGAGATACTTCAGCATGTCTGCGGTAGGATTGGCATTAACGGTAATCTGAACCTTCTGCAACTTCTTTTCTGCTACAGGGTCGTCGTCGTCGTCACCGCAAGAAACAGCTACTGTGGCAGTCAATGCCAAAAGGAGGACAGCTGCCATTGCATGGAATAAATTCTTCAATGTTTTCATTTTGTTGTGTGTATTATTTGTTAATAAAAAATAGAATTTCATTAGAAATATGCTTCTTATGCAAAATTTAATGCAAAAGTATAAAAAATAATTGTTCTGTGCAAGAGTTTTGGCATTTTTTTTATGTCTACATTTTGCAACATTTGCATTTCTTTGCGGCGAAGTAGTCGTTGGACCCGCTGCCATACTTACCGCAGATGCCCTTGATGACATCGATAGGTGTGATTTTTGCCATAGTGTAAAATGTTAGTTAAGGGTTAAACATAAAAGTTGTGCAGGGCTTCGAGAGCCCTTCGAGATGCGTTCGAGACCGCGCGCCAGTCATCTTGAAATCTCTGGTGCAAAGGTACGGCGGAAAATTTCGGAAAAAAACAAAAATGGCAAAAAAGTGAGGTTTTTGTGCATCCGTTTTTCCGAAAAAACAATTTTCCACGAAATGACAACAAATGCAGTGTGCAAATATTGTAACTGATACTATGTTACATTTACATTGTGTAATGTATGAATTGTAATGTAACATTGTATCAGTTACCAAAACGAGTGACTGTACCCTAACTCTAATGAATAATTAATTATATATAATTAATTATTTTAATGACAGGTATGGTGTGTTGTTTTAGTATCAGTTACAATGTTACCGTTACATTTTTTGGTGTGAATTGAATAGTAACGGTAACATAGTAACAGTTACAAAAATGAGTGACTGTACCCCCACCCCAGCCGCCTATGCTGAATAATCAACTGTGTAAAGGGTGGGAAAGTTCAGTTATATGATTTTGGGTTTAGGGATTTATACGTCTTTGGTTTAATTTTACTAAAGTCTTTGATAGCCAATCCACCGTTAACGTCTTCAACCTGCTCTTCGTTGAGGGCGCTCTTCTTTTCGTTAATGTTGTTTTCTGCCATAATTATAATAATTTAAAAGTTAATAAGTTTCATATTGACGATGAAAAGATAGCATCAATTATTAGATTTTCAACAAAAATAAAGTTAAAAATTATGTATAAGGTGCTGTTCTCTGTACTGTTGCTACTTAATTAACTGAACTTTTCCACCCTTTAACTTTCAGTACGGGCAAACTATTACTTCAAGACATTCAGCTCTTTGGGTGCGCTGGCTACTGGGGGTGTGGGCGTCTCGCCCGCACCTCGCCTACGAGGTAATATTTCGGAATTATGCGGTTGATGGTGCGCAAGGTGCGGGCGAGACGCCCACACCCCCAGCCCTTGCCGCTAAATATTCAACTACATTTTAAGGGTGGGAAAGTTCAGTTAATTAAAGTTCAGTTACTTAATTAGAAACTTCCTTTTGCCACAAATATAGATGCCTGAAGCCTTTGGTATTGATATTCTTACTCCACTGAGTGTGGTCGGCTGCTCTTCCTCGCTTTTGTCCTCAATGGAGCGTATGGCAGTAGGTGAAGACACAACAGTGTAGTAGAACTCCTGGTTGCCGTTGTCTGTCCAGTTCGACTCAAGCTTAACCATATAGTCGCCCACTTCTGCGTTTTCGACTTTCATCGTCAGTGTGTCAACAAGCTCAATAGTCTCGGTGGTTGCATCTTTGAAGCTGATTTTTATCTCCTTCTCGCTCAGCAGTGTAGGCACCTTGTTCTCGTCTATGGAATAGACGCTGCATTTAGCCCATTCGTCGCCCGTGAACGTGGTCTTGTCGTAAGGATATCCGGAATAGAAATAGAAATTGAACGTGGTGTCAACTTTCTCGCAGTATTCCGAGCCGAGGTGGCGGCGAATAATCGGGTCGTCGTAGATGGTGATTTTATGATGCGACTCGTAGTCGATGGCAGGGAATGACAATAAGCCGTCGTAGTTGCCTCCACGGAATAACAGCGTACTCATAGAGTGCCCCAATTTCCTTAAAGTCGATATTTGTGCCTTTTTTAGTACATTTTTTGCATCGCTGGGAATGTAGTCGAGTTTGTTTCCTGTCTCGTCAGAGAGGCTGAAATATATGTTGCAGTCAGCTGGCAATTCAGCACCACTGTCAACTTTACCGCTTGACTTCATTATCATGTCGCAATAGAGAATGCCCAACTCCAACTTATCGCCGTCGCTTGCATCGGGTCCTGGCTGCATTTTGTCGGTCAGAAGGTTAAGACTTCTGAATCCAACGGAGTCTATTCTTATCACCTTGAATGGATTTTCATTTTCCTGCGCATTTCCCATAGAGAAACACAACAAGGTGAACAAAGCCAAGAGAAAACTCTTTTTCATATTTTTTCTTCTTATTATGTCTTACCAATCCTTTGTCGTCTTCTCTATTTTTCCGCCTTCCTTGACGTTGACAACATACTCGTAGCAGTAGTCGTTGACATAGTTCAGGAACTCGTCCTTGCTTACATAGTTGTCCATTGAAGACCAGCTGTAGTCGGCATCAACATTCATTGAGTAGCCGTCTTGGTCGTAGATACCTACAAATGGGTCGCCATCGAAATAGCTTACGGTGTATTCGTCCTTGTCGAGCGTAATTCCATCTTTCAGCTTCATGGTGACTTTAAATCCTACAGTGGTTGGAATCTTCGCCTGCTTAGTTGACTTATTCCAAATGTTGGTTGTCATCTTCTCTGTCTTCACCTCATCGCCATCGATGTATTTCACCGTAATGTCAACAACGTCGAGAAGCTCTTGACTTACAACGTATCTTAACGTGGCGTTGGCATAGGTTGGCACACGCTGTTCAACAGGATCGTAGTCGTCGCCACAAGCCACCAAAACTGGAGCAGACATTGCCATGAGAAGCACTGCTGCCAATAAACTGAACAATTTCCTTAATGTTTTCATTTATTATGATACTTAATTATTAATAATTTGGTGCAAAGATACACAATAATGAATTATAAGGCAAATAAATCATGTAACATTTTGTGAAAACTCGTGTAACATTTTGTCAACCATTGATATTCAGAGTTTTGAAATAGCAGTGAAAAATGATTTGAAAGTTGTTGATAATCAGCGGTTGACAAAATATTACAAAAGTCTACACAAAATGTTACATTGTTATTTTCAATTATTTCATAGAAATACGTTATCTTTGCAACCTTAAAATAGCAATTTTCCATAAATGACCGTAGAAAAATGAACAACATCGTTATCTTTTCCGACTATGTTTACAATACTTCTGTAATGTCAAAGCTGCTTGGCGACATTGCAGAGGACGCATCGTTCTCCACTTGCGCCTTTACCGACAAGCAGGGAAACACAGTGTCGGGAAACGACGGTAATGCATTCTGTATTCCATCTTATGGCGACAACAACTTCTCACGTCAAAAAAGTTCGCTCCTTGTCGTAGGTAGCGAAACTTGCGGCATTGACTACAGAGCCAACGAAAACGATGCTGTAAGCCTGGTCAGTTTTTACGTAACTGGTATTACATACGACAAAAAGGTGTTTCAACCATGTGAGCTCTCGGTTACACTATCAATAAAAATATGGAAACAGTCGGCATATTCGAGTAACGTCTATGTGCAAGCCATCAAGGAATGTTTCTTCAATGAGAATGCACCAAAATCTACCGACAACAAGACGACACAGAAGCGTCCGGCAACGGTGAGCGTCGTTGGTGTGATTGACTATGGCGACCTGAACACCATTGAACCGATGAGGAATTATCAGCTGACAAAGATTGCAGTGAAATATGTTGTCTGTGGATACAAACTTTGGCAAAAAGGTTCTACAATCTACGTTACACTTAAATGCTACAGCCCTGACAAGGCAATGACCCTCAACAAGTACAGCAAGGTCTACGGAGGTTTGCAGTTCGGCACTGAAATTTTTGGATTCGAGGCACGAAACAGGTTTAAGTTCAAGGAAAATGAAGTGGCTTACAATGCCGAAAGGCTGCAGTTCCTCAACGATTATGGCAAGAATATGGATGACGAGACGCCAATGGAACTGCCACAGCCATACCTTGTACAATACAACGAGTCGTTCTACGACTTCATTCGACGCGTTGCAGTGCGCTGCGGCGAGTTCCTCTATTATGAGAATGGTGTGCTCTGCCTCGGACTGAAAAAAGGAGTGTTGAACAACGAGAAGACACTCGATGGCGACGACTACATAATCTCTTATGCCGACCTGAACAACGAGGAAAGCATAGGCATCAGCGTCGACTGCTTTGAACGCGACTACACCAAGGTGGGAAAGTGCGAAGGAAGCCAAAACGAAACCACCGAAACCATGTTCGTACCCAGTTATGTTGACGACGAACAGCAGCATCGCGTCAGCAAGGCTAATGACTACATTGCCGACCGCTCGCCATGGATTTCCGACCTTGCCTATACCAACATAGGCAACACCATAGCCACAGCCAAGGCAATTTCCGATGTTGCCACAGGTGTGGCAGTTCCCGTAGGCAAGGAAGTGGCTATGAGAGTGCTGTTCCCTACCGATTCGGAAACCGCCTTCGACAGCCTTGAGAAAAAATATGCCGAGGAGGTGGGAATAGACAGGGCAATATGGATTGACGACGACACCAAGGTGACGATAAAGGACTCTACAGGCGAAAAGTTCCTCAACAAGTTCTATTCGGAAATTGAACGTTTGGAAAAGGTTGTGGATAGAGGAACGGTGTGCATCGACTATGCCGACAAAATACCAAACCTAATGCTCGGCGACGCTCTGCAGCTCAACAACGGACTTGCTTCAAACTACATTGTAACACGACTACACGGTTCGATAAGCAGCAGACAGACAGTGGATTCCACACCCTTCAACAGTTCACACAAAATAGAGGCAGTGCCAGTGTTGGCGGCAACGGAGATGCGTGGCTTGAAACTCAATGGTGACGCTCAGACATACATCCTCCCACCACACCTCAACATTCCACACACACTCAACTCGTCGGGTCAGGAAGCCGTTGTGGTTGAGACGAAAGACCCTCTGCAAATAGGTCGTGTAAGAGTGAGATACATTTGGCAGACTGCCACCGACACTCTTTCGCCCTGGATTCGTGTAGTAGTGCCGTTCACCGTAGGCGGCGGTGGAATGATGATGACTCCTGCAATAGGCGACCATGTGATGATAAACTATGCCGACAACAACATTGAACGACCCTATGTTGCAGGATTCCTCTATACTTCCGAGCGCTATCCTTGCAAGGGCGACACTATTGCCGACAATCGCATAAACTACAAATACACCTCTCGCTCCATAACCTCGCAGAACGGACACGGAATAACGTTCAACGACAGCACACCAAAGTCGTTCCTCAACTTCCTCATTCCGCCTTTGGCAGCCGTATGGAACATTGCCGACATTGGACGGCAGTGGAACAAGGACAACAAGGACCAAGAGGAAATTGACGAGTTGGAAAAGGCTCTTGCCACTGCAGAGAAGGAATATGGCAAAGACCAAAAGAACCTCGACAAGAGAAATGCTTGGGAACAGGCAAGAAAAGACTTACTTGAAGCCAAGGCTCGCCAAGCCAACGACACGCTGAGCACGATGAACAGCATGATGTCGAATCCATTGAACGGAAGTATGGTGCTGAAAGACGCCAACGGAATGTATGAAGTGAACCTCTCGTCGTCGAAACGCTCGGTGAAGATACGCAGTCCTTTTGGCAACGTTGAGCTTAACGCCTTTACAGGCATAAAGATTAGCGCGCCCAACGGCGATGTGAAGATAGAGGGAAAGAACGTAAGCATCGAGGCAGGCAACAACCTTACAATAAAGGGTGGCACAAACATTGTGGATAAGCCAAAGACCTACTTCGGTACTATAAGTTCCACCATACTTAGTGTTGTTGGAGCTTCGGCAGTGGCTGGTGCAGAGGCAGGATTGGAAAAGTTGTCGCCAAACATGAAGAAGATGTGGGACGAGGCGAAGAATTTCACCGACCTTACATTCATTCGTTCTTGCTGGGAGATTATAATGCGCCCAGTGGAGGGAACCCTCACCATACAGTCGAAGCGCAACGTGGTGATGGTGGCAGGACTTGGCAAGGCGTGGCTGCCAACCTCGCTGCTGTCGAAGTCGGGAACATCAATAGAACCCAACGGCTGGAGTCTGAAGAACATCCACATCCTCGAAGGCGAAGAAGCATCGCAAAAGTCGAAATATTTCAATAACAAAGGCTTTGCCATCATCTCCTTGCTTAGAGAAGTGAAGCAGGAGGTGAACAATTTCTATTTCAAACTGAGCAAGGACATATATCATATCCATATGCTTGAGAAAGCATTTGATAATTGTAGAATTTTTTCAGGTTCAGATGCCCACAATATAATGAAAGAGGAAATTGTAAATAAAATTTTGGACAGTGGATTTGATCTTATCTCATTGGCTTGGAATGATGAACTGAAACTGAAAGATAAAGATGACCTGCTAAAAAAAGAATTTAAAAGCGGGTTTTTTGAAAGAAAAAACGAACACGAGAAAATGGCACTTGAGTTCATCGAGACTTATAATAATTTAGTAGAAGCACTGAAAGTGTTTAAGGAACAGTTCTCTGACACAATGCTTCTCTACAAAAACATTAAGCGACACTG
Organism: Prevotella sp.; assembly: GCA_051869235.1. Lineage (GTDB taxonomy): Bacteria > Bacteroidota > Bacteroidia > Bacteroidales > Bacteroidaceae > Prevotella. The sequence goes on along the minus strand of JBJEAS010000136.1, from coordinate 22,063 downwards.
GGAACGCGACTATTACACAAACATAGGATTCGTGGCTCTGAAAAAGAGTGACATTCCTGACATGAAGGCAGTGACCGACAACTATTTCGACGGTACTGTTAAGAAGTTTAGGGAAATTGTAGATGATAGGCTGAAAATATCGTCAGACAAGTCGAAGAAGGTGATGCGGCAGATAATGTGCGCAGTAATCAACGGATTCAAGGGAGCAAGAGTGTTCGACATTGAGCCGGGAAGCGTACTCGACACTCCTGCCAGTTATGGAAACATCGACGACGAGCAGTGGCAGAAGGCTGTTGAAAGCATTGTTCCTCACCAAAACACCGACGACGAACTGGCTTCCGACCAAAAGCAAAAAATGAAGAATGAACTCATTACAAGCCTTTTAGGTCCCTTGGCTGCGGAATTTGGAGTGCAAGTGGATGAACATGGTTCATGGAGCGTACCTGGAGTACAGGGTCTGCTCAACTGGAAAGGTGCAGCAGGACCCCGCGCTTTCTCAGAATACACAGGAGCTGGAAACATATTGTTGTCGAACAACAAAGGATTCACCTACAAACTCGACGACGACTCTGCCGGCTTTGAGGCAATGCGGAATCCTGACCTGCAAGCTGTGAAGGAATATCTCAGCTCACTGTTCAAGGCTACAGAACCACTGGTAGTGACATAGTTAAGTTGACGAGTTGACAAGTTATTTGAAAGTTGGCATAATCATAGTAGAAAGGAATAATACGCAATGGGATACATATTGGACGACCTACAAAACGTTCTCGACGACTTCAAGGAGTGCGTCGACAAGGAACTTGTTGAGATACACAAAAGCAAACGCGAAGTGCAGGAACTGAAAAACCAAATTGCCGAAATGACAAAAGGCATAAAGTTTGTGCGCGACGACAACACCATGATTCTCTCCTCGCCGAGAATAATAATAGGCAACGTTGATGCAAGTGGCACAATGCTGCAAGGAGGCTCTGAGATAATACTGCGCGGAAGCAACATAAGGCTTGAAGGCGTGGGCGACGACAACGGCTCGGGAGGAACCATCAGCAATCGTGCGGCAACAATAGAGAATATTGCCGTAGACCCGGGAATGGATGGAAAGGAAGCTCTCGTCTGCAGCACCTCACAGATATTGTTCCAGGCAAACAACATTGCCATGAGAGCCGACAGAGACAAAGGGACCTTTGCCACAAGCGTAGCCTCACAAGCGGGCATTACGCTTACCTCCGACAGCACCATAGGGCTGAACGCAACACCTTCGTATAAAACTAAACAGGAGGCAATAACGTCGAGGGTAAGCCAACTGAAAACAAGGAGCAAAGCCTTGAAAACGGAGATAACCGAAAGTGCGGAAAAACTGAAGAATATTTTCGACAAGATAACCGAAACTCTTGAAAACCAATACTCCATTTATTCAACCGAGGAAGCGGCGCGCACAAATCACGTTGAGATAAGAGAAATGCAACAGTCGTTCAAAAAGCAGTCGGAAGCTCTCGTGGCTTGCCTAAACACCTACGTCAGCCTCATTTCCGACAGAGCGGAGGTGAAACGCTGTGAGAAGGACTTGAACAAGATAAAGGAAGACCTCGATGCAAACAAGGATGCCTATAAGGAGAACGCAGAGAAACCCGTAAACGCAAACATCTCAATACAGTCGGAATCAGTCTCCATAAAGGGAGTTGACGGCGACGGCAACGTGAGGGTGAATCCAGAGGCGGGACTACATGTTGAAATGCCTCATGTGACAATATCGGCTAAGGACGGCAAGGACAACCTGCTGGAGAAAGGCGACTTCACGGTAAATGTCCACGACGTGAACATCTCCACGGCAAACTTCAAACCCACCAACGACGAACACTCCAAAGGCGACATCTGCGTGGAGGGCAACGTGACAATACAGTCGAAAAACATCACCGTAGAGGCAATAGACAGGGAAGTGAAGGAAGCCAATGCCAAACCAACGGAAAAGGCTCTCGCAGCAGAAGGAACTATAAGCATGAGGGCAAGGAAGATAAAGGCTGAGGCAACGGAAACCGACGGAAAGTCGACTGGCTCAATAGCACTGAACGCAAAGGACGTAAAGGTTGCGTCAATGGACGTTGACAAGAACAGCCGCAAGGAAAAAGCACTCGCCGAAGGCAGCCAAATGGTGATTGTGAGCGACAAGATGTTCATTGGCGGAGCAGACAAGAAAACAAAAAGCAAGCTGGTGCAGACTACATCCGACAAGATAAGCATTATAGCAAAGACAACGGCAGAAATGCAGCAGAACGAAGGCAAAGCGGTAGTAACACTGTTCCAAGAAGATGCTTACATAGGCGGAAATTCAATAGCTGTGAAAGGAAACACCGATATTGACGGCGACAACATAGTGAGAGGAAAGGCTACACTGAAGGTTGCAAAGATAGCAGGATTGGAAGTCACCGACTCATTCGAGTCGCCACGAATGAAGGACGTTAAGGGACATGTAACACCAAGCAAGGCAGGAAAGCCAACTGTAAGATTGCATGAGGAAGAACCGGTAAAACAACAACAAGAACAACAGTAACAGAATGCCAAAGATAGTAACACATCAAGCAAAGCTGAAATGCCCTTACGGCTCTACACAGGGTTGGCTGCAAATATTAGGTGCAAACCGACCGACTATAGATGGTAAAAACATTGCCACAATAAACGACTTTCAGCCAGTGACGCAAATTTCAACATTCGGCATGTGCAAAAGTCCAATGGACCCGAAATTTTCCGCCACAGGAGTGCCACAACCTTGTGTACCATCTATTATCACCCCTTGGCTGCCACCTTGCCTTGAAACGATAAACGGCATTCCCATGCTGCTCGACAACTGTTCATGCATGTGTGCTCTTGGAGGGCAGATTACAATAGCAAATCCAGGACAAAGCGGAAACGTGACAGGGGAATTAAGTTAATAAAAAGAAGAATATGAAGCACAAGATAGTAAACGTAATAGCCAAGGCACAGGAACGACTGCTTGGCTACATAGGGCAAATGTCTTACGAATATGCTCAACTATGCATTAAAGCTGACCCGTCGAGTCTGCTTGGTTTTGAGGAAGTAATAAACGGCAAGACAATGAGAATGGAAGACCTTGCACGAGTTGTGGTCCATGATGCAGAGGACGACAACGACAAGATTGACATCTATCCTAACGACCCAAGCTTCATTGCTTGCATAATGGGCGGAATGATGTCCATTCACCCTGAAATGCAGTTCACGCTGGAAAAATACGAGGAGGCGGAAGAAGACGACGACAATCCCGAACTGAAATACCTGAGACTGACGATGCCTAAGGTGAACGACGACAGACGAAAACTGCTCCTTGCCGCCATTGATGCCATCGACGAGCAATGCAAGGTGAATCACGAAAAGATGAAGGTGAAATACGCCGCAGAACTGACGACAGCCACATTAACGGAAAAAGCATCAGATGCCGATGAAGCCAAGAAACTGTTCGAACAGCTGTTTGACAACTACAAGAGAATGCGCGAACGAATGACTGAAGAACAGAAGGAAAACGTGAAAAAGGCATTCTTGCGCTATGCAAAGGAAAAGGCAAAGGAAGAAGGAATAAACAGAGACGAAAAAGGAAACCCCATTGGCTCTACGCTGAAGCTTGAAGACTAAAATGGGTAGTTAAGTAACTGAACTTTCCCACCCTTTAACTTTCAGTACGGGCAAACTATTACTTCAAGATATTCAGCTCTTTGGGTGCGCTGGCTACTGGGGGTGTGGGCGTCTCGCCCGCACCTCGCCTACGAGGTAATATTTCGGGATTATGCGGTTGATGGTGCGCAAGGTGCGGGCGGGACGCCCACACCCCCAGCCCTTGCCGCTAAATATTCAACTACATTTAAAGGGTGGGAAAGTTCAGTTAAGTAAGTTCATTAACTAATTTTATTTCCCATATACTTGAATAATGTCGCAAAAGCTTGCCACAACAGACTGAAAATCAAGAGGCGACAAAATGTTACACGCATTTACACAAAATGTTACAACGTTTTTCACCACACTATTGAGCGTTTTTTCTAACTTTGCAGCATAAAACGAATGGCCCTGGGAAAAGTCATCGACCATAAAGACCTGCCAGGGTCATTCTATTGTAGAACATAATTAAATACATAAAACAAAATGGATAAGAAAAAAATTGAAGACGAGAAGCTGAAAGACGCTAATGGAGGCGAATTTTGGAAATGGTTCAATGCTGAAAAGCCTGAAGAAGAATGACAGTGGATCATTTCCTAAGGCTGCGGACGAAGATGATGTAATAGAGAATAACAGCTATGGTGAGGCAAACAGGGAAAGCACTCCAGATGCCTACTAAACCAAAGCCGCAAACAATGCCCAAAAACCAACTCAAAGGCAGCGAGACGACAAAGAAAGAGAAGAATGCGGCATACATCATCTGCCGCATCTCTCCCAGTCCTCGTAGGGCATTGGCAAGACAGCACTGGAACGCGTCGCTCAGCTGATAGAGAATGAGCGGAATGATGGTCATCGCAACAAGTTCGCCAACAAGAGTGTCGGAGGTGAAAACTGAGCCTACACGGTGGCGAAGGAAAAAGACAGGAATAGCCATTGTGGTGGCAATGCCAATGATGATGAGGAACCCTGAGCGGGTGACATCCACTATAGCCCTCTTGTCACGTCTGCCTACGAAATGGCTCACACGAATGCTTATTGCTGTTGCAATGCCGAGATAGATGTTGTAGAAAAAGAGCGACATCGTTATCATTATCTGATGCGCGGCAAGAGGCTTTGTGCCTGTCCAGCCTACAAAGATTGCCACAAGCGAGAAAGCTCCGCACTCAATGGTTGACTGGATGGCAGAGAGCCAACCAAGCATGTTCAGGCGCTTGAAATAGGCAATGACCTCTGATTTCCTCGCATTCCTAACGCCTTGGTTGAAAACCGAATACTCATGCATTGACTTAAACACCACTACGAACGCTATAGCCATCACTAAACGCGAGAAGGCTGTAGAAATACCAGCGCCAAGCAAACCAAGCTCAGGAAACCCAAAATTGCCGTAAATGAGCAAATAGTTGCCAAGGATATTGAGCAAATTTCCTGTCACAAGCACATACATAGATACTTTCGTCCTACCTATAGTGTCGAAAAACTGCTTGAACTGGCAGCCGAAAACGGCTAAAGGAATGGAAATGATGTTTACAAGCAAATAGGGACGCATCAATGGGAGAAGCTCCGTTGGCTGTCCGAGATAAGGCAAGGAGAAATAGAACACCACCATTGTTGCCACGAGCACGAATATAAGAAGGAGATTGGCATAGTTGGCTGCACGCACTACCTTCCCTACCCTCTCCTGCTCCTGTCGGCCTATAAAGGGACCGACGATTGGCGTGAGGGCATAGTTGAAGCCCATGGCAAATATTATCGACAAGACGAAGATGTTGTTCACAAAGCTGGCAGCCGCCAATTCTAAGGTCGAGTGATGACCTATCATGAACGTGTCGGCAAAGTTGAGGACAAGGTTTCCTATTTGTCCTACCACAACAGGCGCGCCAAGGCGAATGAGGTCTTTATAGTGGTTCAATTCAATATGCGTTTTATGTCATTAAGTTTATTAAGTGCTTCGACGGGAGTGAGGTTGTTGATGTCGAGGCCTCTTATCTCGTCACGAATTTGGCAGAGCACAGGATCGTCGAGCTGAAAGATGCTGAGTTGCATTCCGTCAGCTTTTTTCGCAGCCGTTACCACAGGTCTGCCGGCTCCCCCTACCCCAGCGTTGTCTTCCTCAAGCTGTTTCAGTATGGTGTTTGCACGCTTCACAATGCTACGAGGCATTCCGGCTATTTCCGCCACATGAATACCGAAAGAGTGTTCGCTGCCTCCTGGCATCAGTTTTCGAAGGAAGATTACCTTTCCGTCGACTTCCTTCACGCTGACGTTGAAGTTCTTTATGCGTTTGAAGTTCTTCTCCATTTCGTTCAGCTCGTGATAGTGTGTGGCGAAGAGTGTACGAGCTTGTGCCCTTTGGTGTTCGTGCAGATATTCCACTATTGCCCATGCTATGGAAATGCCGTCGTAGGTTGAAGTGCCACGTCCGAGTTCGTCGAAGAGCACGAGCGACTTTGGCGTTACGTTGTTAAGAATGTTCGAAGCCTCAGTCATTTCCACCATAAAGGTCGATTCGCCAAGCGAAATGTTGTCGCTGGCTCCTACACGAGTAAAGATTTTATCAACAAGTCCTATTCTTGCACTTTCGGCAGGCACGAAGCTTCCCACCTGAGCAAGAAGTACAATGAGTGCCGTTTGGCGAAGCAGTGCCGACTTACCTGCCATGTTAGGACCTGTGATGATCATTATCTGCTGGCGTTCAGAGTCGAGCATAATGTCGTTGGGAACATATTCCTCGCCCAATGGCAGTTGTGTCTCTATCACGGGATGTCTGCCTTGGTGAATGTCGATGATGTCGGAGTTGTCTATGGAAGGTCGAATGTAGTGATGCTCTTCTGCCGCCTTGGCAAACGAGAGCAGGCAGTCGAGTTGAGCCAAGAGGTTGGCATTGATTTGTATTTGAGGAATGAACTCCTGCATTGCCTCAATCAGTTCGTTGAAGAGCTTCATCTCCAACGAGAGTATTTTCTCTTCTGCACCGAGAATGGTTTCTTCATATTCTTTCAGCTCTTGCGTTATGTAGCGCTCGGCTTGAGCCAAGGTTTGTTTTCTTATCCATGTTTCAGGCACCAAATCCTTGTATGTGTTGCGCACCTCAAGATAGTAGCCAAACACGTTGTTGTAGCCTATCTTAAGGCTCTGTATGCCTGTCTCCTTCTGTTCGCGCTCCTGTATTTTCAGCAGATAGTCCTTGCCGTGGTAAGCCACTTGGCGCAGTCGGTCGAGTTCCTCGTCCACTCCGTCGCGAATCACTCCACCCTTGTTGAGCAGCTGCGGCGAGTCGGGTTCTATTTCGCGGGCAATCCTCTCACGCATCGACTCGCAGAGATTGAGCCTTTCCCCTACCCTTTTCAAGGCTTCGTTCTTAGCGTGTAAGCAAGCCGTCTTCATAGGCTGTACAGCTTCCAATGCTGTTTTCAGCTGAACAACCTCGCGCGGCGACACACGACCCACTGCAACCTTCGAGATGATGCGTTCAAGGTCGCCTATTCGGTGCAGCTTCTCATCGGCAAGCTCGCGGAATTCCGGTTCACGGAAGAAGTATTCTACCACGTCGAGTCGCTCGTTGATTTGGCGTTCGCTCTTGAGAGGAAAGACGAGCCAGCGGCGCAACATTCGTCCGCCCATTGGTGTCACTGTCTTGTCAACAACGTCCAAGAGCGACGTTCCGTCGTCCTGCAGCGTCTGTATGAGTTCAAGACTTCTTATGGTGAACTTGTCGAGACGCACATATTTCTCTTCTTCTATACGCGCTATGCTTGTGATGTGAGAAATGTTGGTATGCTGGGTCATTTCGAGATACTGCAGAATGGCTCCAGCGGCGACAACTCCGTTTTTCAGATGGTCAATGCCAAATCCCTTCAGGTTCTTCACCTGGAAATGGTGGGTGAGTTTACTGTTGGCTGATTGGTCGGTAAAAACCCAGTCGTCGAGTTCATAAGTAAAGTATTTTTGTCCGAAGAGTTCATCAAAATCCTTTTTCTTCATTCTATTGACGAGAATTTCCCGAGGTTCAAGATTTGTCAATAGTTTTTCTATATAGTCGGGAGTTCCCTCACCTGTCAGGAACTCGCCGGTGGAAATGTCGAGGAATGAAACTCCAAGTGCCGACTTTCCGAAATGTACGGCGGCAAGGAAATTGTTCTCCTTGTAGTTGAGAACATTGTCGTTCATGGCTACTCCTGGTGTGACAAGTTCGGTAATGCCACGCTTGACGAGCTTCTTCGTCAGTTTTGGGTCTTCGAGTTGGTCGCAAATAGCCACTCTCCTACCCGCCCTCACCAGTTTTGGGAGATAGGTGTCGAGGGCATGATGTGGAAATCCTGCCATTTCGGAGCCAGAGGAAGCTCCATTGTTGCGTCGAGTCAGTGTTATTCCGAGAATTTTTGAAGCCACGACGGCATCTTCGCAGTAGGTTTCGTAGAAGTCGCCACAACGGAAGAGAAGCACAGCATCGGGATGCTTTGCCTTTAAGTCGAAGAACTGCTTCATCATCGGAGTGAGTTCGTTGTCTTTCTTTGCCATAACGAGTATAAAAAATGCTTTGGAGTGCAAAATTACTGAATGTTGGGCAAAAAACAAAACAAAAAGCGGAAAAAAAGAAAAAAATTCGCATACTAATACATATTATATAAAGAAATAGTTGTAACTTTGCACTCACTACGCACTAAAAAGGGAAAACTTAAAAATTCAAATATAATGGAATACAACTTTAGAGACATCGAGAAAAGATGGCAAAAAAACTGGGTAGACCAGAAGACCTACAAGGTAGTTGAGGATCCGAAGCGCAAGAAGTTTTATGTGCTCAACATGTTCCCTTATCCTTCGGGAGCAGGTTTGCATGTTGGACATCCGCTCGGATACATTGCAAGCGACATCTATGCACGCTATAAGCGACTCAACGGCTTCAACGTGCTGAACCCTATGGGATATGACGCATACGGACTTCCTGCTGAGCAGTATGCAATACAGACTGGACAGCACCCTGAGGTGACTACTGTGGCTAACATCAACCACTATCGTGAGCAGTTGGACAAGATAGGATTCTCGTTCGACTGGGACCGTGAGGTTCGCACTTGCGACCCCGACTACTACCATTGGACACAATGGGCTTTCATTCGCATGTTCAAGTCGTACTACAGCCTTGCCTCGAAAAAGGCGCAGCCAATCATCAAGCTCATTGAGCATTTTGAGCTTATGGGTACTGATAACATCTCCGCTGCCTGCTCAGAGGAACTGCATTTCACGGCTGACGAATGGAAGTCGTTCTCGGAGAAGAAGAAGCAGGAAGTGCTGATGAACTACAGAATAGCTTATCTCGGCGAGACAATGGTGAACTGGTGTGCAGCACTCGGAACTGTTCTTGCCAACGACGAGGTGGTCGACGGAGTGAGCGTTCGCGGCGGATTTCCAGTGGTGCAGAAGAAGATGCGCCAATGGTGTCTGCGTGTTTCTGCATACGCACAGCGTCTGCTCGACGGTCTTGAGACAATCGACTGGACAGAGTCGCTGAAGGAGACACAGCGCAACTGGATTGGCCGTTCGGAGGGTACGGAGATGGAGTTCTCTGTAAAGGACAGCGACGTTAAGTTCACAATCTTCACAACCCGCGCCGACACAATCTTTGGTGTTACGTTCATGGTGCTTGCTCCTGAGAGTGAGCTTGTTGACAAGCTGACGACTCCTGAGCAGCGTGCGGCTGTCGACGAATACATCACATACGTTAAGAAGCGCACTGAGCGCGACCGCATCAGCGACCATAAGGTGACTGGCGTTTTCTCAGGCTCATACGCCATAAATCCATTCACAGGCGAAAACATTCCAATATGGATTTCAGAATACGTGCTGGCTGGCTACGGAACAGGTGCCATTATGGCAGTGCCTGCCCACGACTCGCGCGACTATGCCTTCGCCAAGCACTTCAACTTGCCGATTGTTCCACTTATCAAGGGTGCAGATGTGAGCGAGCAGAGCTTTGACGCAAAGGAGGGAATAGTGGAGAACTCGCCAAAGAGTGGGGTAGAGGCTCTCAACGGTTTCTCTCTCAACGGCCTTACCGTTAAGGAGGCTATTGCCGCAACAAAGAAATTCGTAACTGAAAACAATCTTGGTCGTGTGAAGGTGAACTATCGTCTGCGCGACGCAATCTTCTCACGCCAGAGATATTGGGGCGAGCCGTTCCCTGTCTACTACAAGGACGAAATGCCTTACATGATTCCAAAGGAAAAATTGCCTCTGCTGCTGCCGGAGATTGACGAATACAAACCGACGGAGACAGGTGAGCCGCCACTTGGCCGTGCAAAGAAATGGGCTTGGGACACTGAGAAGCAAGAGGTGGTGGACAAGTCGCTCATCGACAACAAGACAGTGTTCCCGCTTGAGTTGAACACCATGCCTGGCTTTGCTGGTTCTTCGGCTTACTATCTGCGCTATATGGACTCAAAGAACGACAAGGCTCTCGTAGGCAAGGAAGCTGACGAATATTGGCGCAGTGTCGACCTCTATGTAGGTGGTACTGAGCATGCTACAGGTCACTTGATTTACTCTCGTTTCTGGAACAAGTTCCTCTACGACAGTGGTTATTCCTGCTGCGACGAACCATTCCAGAAACTCGTAAACCAGGGAATGATTCAGGGTCGCTCAAACTTCGTTTATCGCATTAACGAGGAAGGAAAGGACCACCCGACTTTCGTCAGCCTTGGACTTAAGGACAAATATGACGTTACTCCTATCCACGTTGACGTGAACATCGTAAAGTCTGACCAGCTCGACATTGAGGCATTCAAGGCTTGGCGTCCTGAGTATGAGAATGCGGAGTTCATTCTTGAAGACGGAAAGTACATCTGCGGTTGGGCTATTGAAAAGATGTCGAAGTCGATGTTCAATGTTGTCAATCCCGACATGATTGTTGAGAAATACGGTGCAGACACATTGCGTCTCTACGAGATGTTCCTTGGTCCTGTGGAGCAGTCGAAGCCTTGGGACACCAACGGCATTGACGGTTGCCACCGCTTCTTGAAGAAGCTTTGGGCGTTGTTCTACAGCCGCGATGACCAGTTCCTGCCAAACGACGAGGAGGCAACGCCTGAGCAGCTGAAGAGCGTTCACAAGCTGATAAAGAAAGTGTCGCACGACATTGAGACTTTCTCTTACAATACCAGCATCTCAGCATTCATGATCTGTGTTGGAGAGCTTGCTCAGCTGAAATGCCGCAACCGCCAGTTGCTTAAAGACCTCGTAGTGCTCATTGCACCATTTGCTCCTCATATTGCAGAGGAACTGTGGCACGCTCTCGGCGAGCAGACATCAGTCTGCGACGCTCAATGGCCACAGTGCGACGAGAGCTATCTTGTTGAAAGCCAAATGCAGCTCACCATCTCCTTCAACGGCAAAGCCCGCTTCCAAATGCAGTTTGCTGCCGACGCCGACAACAAGGCAATAGAGGAAGCTGTCCTCGCCGACGAGAAGTCAGCCAAGTACATTGGCGACAAGAAGGTGGTGAAGGTCATCATCGTGCCTAAGAAGATTGTTAATATCGTAATTAAATAGTTGGTTTCAGTTGACAAGTAAACGAGTTGACAAGTTGTTACCGCATTTGTAAATAACTTGTTTACTTGTCAACTTAAAGAAATAACTTGTTTACTTGTCAACTCGTCAACTCGTCAACTGAATAATCATGACAAAAGATACAATATTATATGAAGTGAAGGACTATGTCAACATCACTCTCGGATTGATGTTGTACACTTTTGGATTCACCGTTTTCCTACTGCCTTACGAGATTGTCACTGGAGGCATTTCAGGTATAGGAGCCATCATTTTCTATGCCACAAAGTTTCCTGTGCAGTACACTTTCTTCATAATCAATGCCATTCTCATAGTGGCAGCACTGAAAGTGCTTGGATGGAAATTCCTTACAAAGACCATCTACGCAACATTTGCACTTACCTTCTTCCTCGAAGTGGCGCAAGACATTGTTCAGATGCCCGACGGACATTTCTTTAAGCTGATGGGGGAGGGCAACGACTTCATGTCGCTTGTCATCGGATGTATGATAACAGGTACGGCACTTGCCATTGTGTTCCTCAACAACGGAAGTACAGGTGGAACAGACATTGTGGCGGCTGTATTGAACAAGTACCACAACATTACACTTGGCAAGGCTCTTATAATCATCGACATCTGTATCATCAGCAGTTCGTTGTTCATAACAAACTTCGGTCCTATCCACGAACGCTTGCAAATGGTTGTCTTCGGTCTTTGCACTATGGTCATCGAGTGTCTGATGCTCGACTACGTAATGTATTGGCAACGCCAGTCGGTTCAGTTCCTCATCTTCTCGAAGAAATATCAGGAAATAGCCTACGCCATAACACGCGAAACCGACCACACGCTGACCATTCTCGACGGTCACGGCTACTGGACAGGCAAGCCCACGAAGGTCATCTGTCTTCTTGCAAAGAAGCGCGAAAGCCTACAGATTTTCCGACTCATAAAGTCGATAGACCCAAACGCCTTCGTCAGCCAAAGTTCCGTAATAGGTGTTTATGGCGAGGGCTTTGACGCTATAAAGGTTAAAGTAAAAAAGAAAAATAAAGAAGAATGAAAATAGTATTTGCAACAAACAACGCACATAAGCTCGACGAGATAAGACACATTCTCGGCGACAAATTCGAAGTGCTGTCACTCAACGACATAAACTGCCACGACGACATTCCCGAAACAGGCGAAACGCTTGAAGAGAATGCCCGACAAAAGGCGGAATACATCTACAACAAATACCACATGAACGTGTTTGCCGACGACACTGGTCTTGAAGTTGAAGCACTGGGCGGCGAACCAGGCGTCTTTAGCGCACGCTATGCGGCAATCAAAGACCCTACTGCCGAGAGCCACGATTCTGAGGCTAACATGACCACACTGTTGAACAACCTTGAGGGAACGGGAAACCGCAATGCCCGCTTCCGCACCGTCATTGCCCTAATCCTCACACCTCACAACAAATCTCACTCCTCACTCCTCACTCCTCACTCCTCACTCTTCGAAGGCATCGTAGAAGGCTCAATAATAAAAGAGCGTAGGGGAGGGGAGGGCTTCGGCTACGACCCCATTTTCCAACCCAAAGGCTATGACAAAACCTTTGCCGAACTGGGCAACGACATCAAAAACACCATAAGCCACCGCGCCCGCGCCGTAGCAAAACTCGCCCATCACCTCACCCAATCAATCCTCCAATAGCCCCCGTGCCTGCAACGTCAGTTGCAGGTAGCAAAAGCAAAAAACGAAAACGAAAACGAAAACGAAAAACGAAAACGAAAGCAAAAAACAAAAGCCGCAAAAGCAAAGAAAACGAAAGAAAAAAAATGAAAAAAGCCCTCTTCCTCATCCTGACGCTACTAATAGCAACAGTCGCCAATGCAGCCATAGGCGACTGGAAAATCTATATGGCATACGACGAACCACAACAGATAGAAAGGGTAGGGGAGCAGCTCTTTGTCCGCGCCTCAAACTCGTTGTATCTCTACAACAAGGCAGACCAAAGCATACAGACCTTCGACAAGACTACAGGACTTAACGACGTGACAATCACCAATATAGGTTGGAACAATACAGTCAAACGCCTCGTCATCGTCTACGACAACTCCAACATCGACCTCATCGACCTTCAAGGAAACGTGACCAACATCTCCGACCTCTACAACAAGACCATGACCGACGACAAGACAATAAACAGCATTACGATGAACAGTCAATATGCTTATCTTGCAACAAATTTCGGAGGTGTAAAAGTCGACGTCGGCAAGGCGGAAATATCAGAGTCATACATCCTCGGTCTTCAGATAAGCAAAATAGGGGTTGACAACACCGACATCTATGCACTGACAAAGCAAAACCAAACCTACAAGGCTTCACTTGCAGCAAACCTGATTGACAAGTCGAACTGGACAGCAACGACAACATATCCCAAAGACATCTTCGCCACCGACAACACCGCATACGAAGAGAATATAGAACTGGTAAAAACCCTTCAACCAGGTGGACCACGCTACAACTATTTCGGATTCCTTAAGATGCACGACAACAAACTATATACTTGCAACGGAAGTGGTTGGGATTCGAAAAAGCCTGCTTCCATTCAAGTCTATGACGTTGAAAACGACTCATGGACAACATTCAGCAATGAAGGCATAGGCGACAAATTGGGCATAAAATACCAAGACGTAATGTCGGTCGATGTAGATCCAAACAACTCTCGACATGTGGTCGCTGGTACGCAAGCAGGACTTTTCGAGTTTTACGACGGAGAAATGACAAAACACTGGAATGACGTAAACAGCCCCATCTATTACCACTTCAACGTGCCTGTAGGGAGCAAGAGCTACGAAGTCGTTTCGTCGGTACTTTATGACAAAGAGGGAATTCTTTGGGTGGCAAACACCGGAAGCACAAAAGGCACTTTATTGAAACTTTCGTTTGACAATACGTGGAGTATTCCCGACAACACCATAAATGCTGAAAAGGCTGATTTTCTGAAAATAATGGGATTCGACAGCAAAGGCTTTTTATGGTTGCACAACGATGGCTGGGGAACAGCGGCAGCATACCGTTACGACACCAAGACAGAGACAATGACAGAATATTCAAACTTCACTAACGAAGATGGCATTTCATACAGCAACATCGAAGGATGCAGAGCATTGGCAGAAGACAAGGAAGGAAACATTTGGGTGGGAATTTCGCAGGGACTGTTCGTGTTGACACAAGAGTATCAGAACGACCCTTCAAAAGGCTTCTATCAGATAAAAGTGCCACGCAACGACGGAACAAACTATGCCGACTACCTGCTCTCAGGTGTTGATGTCAAGGCAATAGCCATTGACAATGCCAACCGCAAATGGATAGGGACAAACGGTAATGGCGTCTATCTCATCAGTGCAGACAATATGATGGAAGAACATCATTTCACCTCTACAAACAGTCCTCTATTGTCCGATTTAATTCAGAGCATTACAATCGACAACAATACCGGTATAGTCTATATTGGTACAGAAAAGGGACTCTGCTCCTACCAAAGTGAAGCCACACAGACAAACGAGGAAATGACCACCGACAACGTGTGGGCTTATCCCAATCCCGTCACTCCCGACTACAAGGGAATGATAACCATCACAGGACTCTCGCTCAACGCCGATGTAAAGATAACCACATCAAATGGAGCACTCGTGGCAGAAGGACGAAGCACTGGGGGAACTTTTCAGTGGAACGGCAATGACCTCAGCGGCAATCGGGTTGCTTCAGGAGTTTACATGGTTAATGCAGCAACGAGCGAGGGCAAGAAAGGCACTGTATGTAAAATAGCTATAGTAAACTGAGAACACGACAACAGATGAGAAAAATAAGAGTCAATCCGCTTTTCACCATAATACTTCTCCTCTCGCCACTCATCGTCTATTGGCTGACGCTGCTGTTGCCGACATTCGACGATTGGGGTTACTTCACCACGCCCGACTACGACTTTGGCGAGGGCTTCTGTCAACGCCTTATTCCGCGCTACACCTACTGGCGACCTTGGGACGGTGTGATAGGATTCATCTTAAGCCTTAAACCCTCATGGTTTCCCACATTGAACCACATCATTGTCTACATTGCCCATTTGGGTGGGACATTCGTAATTTATAACATTGCCAAGGAACTGAAATTCAACAGTTTTTCCTGCAATGTAGCCGCCCTTTACTTGTTCATCTCACCAGCAATGCTCGGAACAGTGTTAGGCATTGATTCGCCCAATCAGGCTTATTCTTCCCTTTGGGGATTGCTCTCTATACTTGCCTATCTACGAGTCAGTAGACCTTACAACCTGATTCTTTGGCTCGCTTTTGCCTTGACAGGAACTCTGGCAAAGGAAAACGCCATTGTTTTTTTTGTCATTCCACAAATCATTGCTTTTGCCTTCAAGCGCATCACGCTTTCGCAAGCATTGAAAGACACTGTTTGGGCAATAATCGCCGTGGCTGTCTATTTTTCTGCCAGGCGGATGCTGACTACTGATGTCGTCTACATCAACGACGAATATTTTGAAAACACATTCGCACGCAAGTTCAAGAATGTCTGCGTCTTCCTCGGAATGACTTGGTTGCCGCTCGACTTTGTGAGTCTTGTCCACCCTCCTTGCAGAAACATTCCCCTGACGTTGGCTACTGTACTGCTTTCATTTCCCTTCATGATTGTGTTGTTTGCAAACAAGAGGAAGCATTGGCTCAACCTTCAGTTTGCTGCTCTTGTGCTTTGCTTGTTGGCAGCTGCCTCACCACATCTTGTCACTCTCTTCACTGCCATGCACCCTTATGCCGCACTTGGAATGGCGGCACTCATAGTGGGTTATATGGCCGACAAGTCTGAACGGACAGCACTGCTGAAAAAACTCCTTCCTCTGTTCATCGTGTCTTGCTTGTTCATCGACTGGCACCATTGGCAAAAGTCATACGAGTCAGGTCTCATTGGCAAAAGAATGGCTCAGGACATTCTAAACGCCACACCTAAGCCCGTCGACCGTGTCTTCCTCATCATCGTCAACGACGACACACCAAAATATTCTTCTTTCTGCGTCATTCCAAGAGACGCTTTCGGACGTGGAAAATCCGTTTGTGCGCTCAACGGTTATGAATGGCCAAAAGACATTGAGATTGCCGACCTTGAAGAAGAGGAGGCTTACAAGATAGACAGCATAGCTGACAAGGCAGCAGCTGGCCCTTATGAAGCTGTGTGGCTTGTAAAGAAAGATGTGGCAAAAGTAATACGATAATAAAGTTTGAAACAATGGAGAGAGACATTAAACTGGATTGCTGTCGTGCGCTTGCCATGATGTATGTTGTATGCATCATGCACCCCATTCTGTGGTTTCGTCTCAACGTTTTCGGCTTCGACCCGACAATGCTGCTCGACATGCCTGTCTTTTTCTTCATAGCTGGAGCATCACAGCAATACACACAGCGGCGAACACTCGTCGAGACAATAAAAAACCGTTCGCTACGCGTTCTTCTGCCCTATTACGTCTCGCTTTGCTTCATTCTCCTTTTCATGCTTGCGGCAACCCTGCTTCGCCTCTCCTTCGAAGGCGAACTGCTCGACATAAGGCAGATAGGAATGGCAGGAATAATAAAACTGCTGCTGACAGGCGGCAGCCAACACATTCCCTATTTTGGCTACACATGGTTCATTTCAACCTATATGGTCATCTCCTGCTCTTTGCCCTTGCAGCAGTGGGCAATGGAAAATATTGGCGGCAAGTGGTATCTGCTTCTCCTTCTCGCGTGCTTCGAATGTTGGAAATCAATGGGAATAGCATCGCCTGAAAACATCGTAGAAAACGTTTTGAGCTACAATTTGTTCTATGTCCTTGGCTATGTAACATACAAAAAGGCAACCACAAAATGGCTTATTGCCACCGCCGCGGTTGTTGTCTGCCTATATCTCATCATTTCAGGCATTGCCTTGCCATTCGGCAAACACAAGTTCCCTTCCGACATGGTTTACATTGCCTATAGTATAGTCATTCTTTACATACTGGCGTTCTTCGTCAGCCGCATAAAAATAAAATATTGTTCCCTTATTCGCCTATGGAACGAAAGGGGCTTCACCATCTACCTCTATCAATGCGTAAGCCATTTCATTGTTTACAAAATAATTGGAACATGGCTTTCATCTTTACACAACGACTTTCTGACGTTCCTTATCGCATCAGTATTGGTTTTCGCAGTGGCAACGGCACTAAGCTGCATCACTTCAGTGCCTGAAAAATATTTGGTCAACAAATTCATTAAAAGATGATTTCAGTTTGCATAGCTACATATAATGGTGGGAGATTCATCAGACAACAGATTGAATCCATAGTCTGTCAGTTGAACGCCGACGACGAAATCATTGTGTCCGACGATGGCTCGACAGACAACACCCTCGCCGTCGTAAAAGCCTTTGGCGACAAAAGGATAAGGATTATCGAAGGTCCTCGCAAACACTCGCCTACACTCAACTTCGAATGTGCGCTGAAAGCCGCAAAGGGCGACTGCATCTTCCTTGCCGACCAAGACGACGTGTGGAAACCCAACAAGGTGGAGGTCTGCATGAAATGGTTGCAAGACTACTATTGTGTGGTGACCGACGCGGAAGTGACCGACAGTAGCCTAAAAACGCTGTTTCCTTCGCTCTACGGGCTTTTAGGGGTAAGACATGGAAAATTGTACAACACCCTGTGGAAAAACGGTTACACGGGCTGCTGCATGGCATTTAGACGAAATGTTCTTGAAGTCTCATTGCCTTTTCCTAAAGACATACCAATGCACGACATTTGGATAGGCAATGTTGCTGCATATAAATGTAATATGAAATTCATCAGCGACAAACTCATTTATTTCCGCAGACATAAAGATACCATATCTTGCAATGGTAAGGGAAGTAAATTCTCGTGGTGGAAACAACTGCTGTTCAGAATATACACCATAAAGAATCTAATAAAGTTGTGAACATGAAACTGAGCATCATCATCACCATATATAATAACGAGGACACGCTCTTTCGTTGCGTAGAAAGCGTAATGGCGCAAAATGTCGATAATTGCGAGATAATCATTGTCGACGATGGCTCAACCGACGGTAGTGGGACTTTGGCGGAACAATGGGCAAGGAATGACGAAAGAATAGCAGTTGTCCATAAGCCTAACGGCGGCACTTCTGATGCCAAAAACCACGCTTTGGACGTTGTCAAAGGCGATTATGTCACCTTTGTCGACAGCGACGACGAGCTTTCACCCAACACCCTTCTGCCTCTAATGCAAATGCTTCATGAACACCCTGAATACGACATACTTGAGTATTCCGTACTGCAAAACGTAGGAAGCGTTCACGAGTGCCCTCTCACCCTTCACAACCGCCTCTACCACAATGCCCTCGATTGGCTCTCTGTCAACGGATGCAGCCATTGCTGGATGTGGAACAAAATATTCAAGCGCGGATTGTTCCACAGTCTCAGGTTTCCTGTCCGACTGAGAAGATTTGAAGACATGTGGATGATGAGCGAACTGATTGCAAAGAATCCGGTTATTGCCACCACGTCGCATGGAACCTACAAATACCACTTCAACGCCAACGGTCAAATGGCAACAATGGCAAACCACAGCGCTTTATTGAAATCGCAGATGGAGATTGTCCACAAGCACTCCATCAACACTCACGAAAAGCGGTGGCACAAACTATACATGGACCTCTACAACATTCAGCTCTACGTCTATATTCAGACAGGTCAAATCCTAATTTCCCCACAAAGGGTAGTGCCGCGCTTTTACGGCGGCGTTGCAGGTCTCGTCAAGTCGTTGGCACTCGACATTCTTGGACTTAGACTTTCCTGCATACTGTTCAAGTTGTTTCAACCATTGAAAAACGGTCGTTAATTATTAAAGTTTCCCACCCTTTAATTGTCAGTACGGGCAAACTATTACTTCAAGATATTCAGCTCTTTGGGTGCGCTGGCTACTGGGGGTGTGGGCGTCTCGCCCGCACCTCGCCTACAAGGTAATATTTCGGGATTATGCGGTTGATGGTGCGCAAGGTGCGGGCGAGACGCCCACACCCCCAGCCCTTGCCGCTGAATATTCAACTTCATTTAAGTGATGATAAAAAAATAAGTTGGTACGATTTACCTCAGATTTTTGAGATGTTTTGGATTCTCGAAGAAGGAGTGTAGCGGGCTACATGACTGATGAAAGAATTCAAAACAGCCAAAAAGATGAGGTGTTACCATAAGAGAAAAAATTTCAAAGCGTACCAAGTTATTTTTTTATCATCACTAAAGGGTGGGAAACTTTAATTAATTATTTGCATCCACTTCTTGAAAACGTTTTCCTTCAGGTAGCGTCGGCCTATGCTGAGGGCATTGGTGCCGTATTCCTTTCTTAATGCCTCCGACGACAGCATCTTTGCGATTGCATCACTCATCAGCCCGCAGTCGTTTTGCTTCACCACAATGCCATTGTGACCGCTCCTCACAACGTCTGTAGCACCATACTTAAAGTTGAATACAACTGACGGCAAGCCACACGATTGAGCCTCTATAAGGGTCATTGGAAGACCCTCGTAGCGTGAGGTCATCAGGTGGAGACTGTAGTTGCTATAAACCTCCATAATGTTGTCGTTACGGCCGCAGAGCCTTACCTTATCTTGCAGATTCAGAGTGTTTATTTGTTGTTGCAACTGCTCTCTCATTGCCCCTTCTCCATAAATATGAAGCTGCCAGTCGGGATATTGCATGGCAACTTTTTGCCAACAGTTGATCATAATGTCGAAGCCCTTCTGATGTTCAAGCCTTCCTACGGCTATTGCTTTCTTTACTCCGTAGTCAACAACGTGTTTCGCAGCAGTGTTCACGTAGTTTGGTATTACGTTTACTTCTCGTGCATGCTTAAACTGCCTTGCATCGCCCTTCGTAAGGCAAACAATTCTTTCAGCCGACAGTTCAGTAAGAAAGAACAAACGATTGAAGGGATTGAAATTTCTCGCCAAGTGCGACTCGTAAATCTTCCTTGCCTTAGTGAGGCAGAAGGGCAGAAGTATTGCTCCAAGCGTTGTGGTGAAGAATATTATGTCGGGCTTAATCCGGCTGACGGCTCTGTTCAGCCTATATACGGCAATAAACATTGTCTTCATGCGGCTTGCCAACCTTGCCAAGCCATTATTCCCCTTTTGGGCAAAAGGAACATCAAGCTGCATGAAATTTACGCTCTCGTGCAGCTGGTAGCGTTGTGGGCGGCTGTCACGATATACGGTTATCAGCGTCACCTCATGCAGCAGCTCAGCTGCAAGCGTGTTTGCCTTGTCGCTAACAATACGCTCCACGCCTCCGTTTTCCGAGAAATCTTCTACTACATATACTATCTTCATTGCCCTCAATTATTATTATCTTAAGTTTCGCATTTGCTCAACTCCTTAACTCCTTCACCAACCCCTCAAACATCGACACATACTCCATGCTCACCTTCATGTAGTCGTGATGCTTCCTCACAAAGGCAGCACTCTCGCGCGACAGACGGCTTACCGTGCCATCCGTCAGCAATGTCTCGCCCAGCACTCTCAGGTTCTCCTCGTCCTGACCAGGGCGAACGTTTATAATCGGACGCAGCCCCCTCTCGCCAATGAAGTCGTAATACTCCTCCTCCCCTCCGCCTATCACCACCGTTCCGCGAGCCATGGCGGCAAGCGAGTTCATCGACGGAGTGTAGGAATACAACTGGTCGACAAGCACGTCAGCATCCTCCAGCATGCGGCAGTATTCGGCGTAAGGAACGTCGTAGACCTTCCTCACCACCACCTTGTCGGGGTTCTCCGCAGCTATCCTCTCCACCCACTTGGCTATCACGGCAGCTCCCTTCAGGTAGTCGCGCCTCTTCTGTATGCCCACAAGCACCTTTATCGGCCACTCACTGCCCTTCACCCTGCTTTCCGAGGGAATCTCCATCGGCAGGGGCAGATAGTGCAGCCTCTTACGATATTCCTCCCTGTCGTAATATCTGTAGTACTCGTAAAGGCAAGCGGCAAAGGCATCGACATTGGTGTTTACACATCTGAAACAACTGACAAACTCCGGCAGCTGCTGTTCCTGAATCCTCCATCGGTTCTCCTCCACATTTATTGGCTCTGTGCCAATGTGAGTGTCAGAATAGGCAAGCACACCTTTCGCCTGGGCGTCAAGCACAACATTGTCGTCGCCCCAGCATCCTCTCACCACCCGCTTGTTCCACCGCCTGATGAAGCGGAAGAACAGCTCGTTCCACTTCAATTTCAGCGGCAGCGTATGGAAATCGTTCATCTGAACAATGTCGTTGCCCATAAACAACCTTATGTTTCTCAGTATCTTCCACACCACCGTCAGTCCGCTCAGCTTCCCCCAGCGCATGTTGCGGCTCACGTCGAGGTCTCTCGGACAATCCCATATAGACCCAGCCGACACCAGTGTCACCTCGTGTCCCAGTGCCTCAAAGCCCTTCCTCAGTGTGCTCTGAACAAAACTCGCTTCGCCCAACAGTAATATCTTCATGATGCAAAAATAGCAAAAAAAATCCATATCGCCAAAAAAACACCAGTTTTATTTCGCCGCAAACCGTCATTTTCGTCAGTTTGCGGCGAATCATTCCCCCATCCCCTGTGCTCGCAACGTCAGTTGCGAGAAAAAGAAAAATTTGCCCATCTGCCAAGAAAATGTGACAGATGGACAAAAATGTGACGAACGGAAGCGTTTCACGCTTGCCGAAAGGGGTAGGTGTTGCCGATATTGCTGTAAATTTCTTCGAGTTCGGCGCGATTTGGCGTCGAATTGAAGTCTTTCGGGGCATTTACGAGGTAAAACTGACGAATGGTGTCGCCTTCTA
>JBJEAS010000135.1:0-6835 GCA_051869235.1 Prevotella sp. | reverse complement strand
GCTACGGCGATAGCTACTACACTCGGCGTTACAAGCTGCATGGTGTAGGTTGAACATTGAACGTTGAACATTGAACGTTGAACGTTGAACGTTGAACATTGAACATTGAACATTGAACATTTAATTGCTGCGCATGGTTTATATTGCGCAGCAATTTTTTTCGGATAATTTACGGATTATTTACGGTCATTTGCGTTCAATAAAGAAAAGGTATGGAACGTATAATATCCGTTAATGTGCCGTAAATTTAAGTGAATATTTATTTTTGGATCATCATCACCTAAAGCTCCATTTAGAGTTGTCGGTGTCGAAGTTCCACTCTGCCAGTGTGGGGGTGCTGTCGGCAACAGAATAGATTACATATTTCCTATTGTCACCCTCAATGCCGGGGATAGCCTTCGGCATGATTCGGAACGTGCCGTCAATCAGTTGCTCAATGCGCCATAGTTGTTCGGGGGTTCCCGTGAACTCACCGACTGTGGTCAGTTCCTTGTTTGCCGTTGCAGCCAGTGCACGGTCAGTACCCTCGATGGTAATCTTGAAATATGGGTTGCTAAGGTAGCCTCCCGCCTCGGGAACAGGTGTGATGGTCCACCGCTGATGCGGACGGAACATGTTGTCGCCTGCACGGACGGCAATGTCAGTTTCAGGCCATTCCGACTTCACGTCGTCAAGTTGTTGCAGCGGCATCGCCTCGGTAGGTTCGTTTGGGTCAATCTTCCACCACATTCTTCGTTCCTGTTCTATACGTTTGAAGTCTACAGCCAACTCAAGTGCATAGCCTCTGCGCTCAGACAATATGGAATATGTGCCACCCTTGAACTGCTCACCGGCAACAGGCCAACCGTTTTTCCACAGTAACGGGCGAATGGCAAGCACACTGCGGCCACTGCGGTCGAAGTCTGCCTCGAAATGGCACGACATCACCTCAACGCCCTTGTCAATCACAGTACGTCCGAAATGTCCTGCACCCACCATTCGTGGTTCGGCGGCAATGACCATTTTCCCTCCGCCCTTCAGCATGTCGCGTCCTACGTTGTCAAGATATGGACCTGTAACGTTCCTTGACCGTCCTACGACGATGTTGTAGGTAGAATTGAATCCGTCGCAACAAGTGCCATGGGTACCGAGCAGATAGTACCATCCGTCACGATAGAGCAAGTCAGTTGCCTCGCAGTCGATGGCAATGTCCAATTCCTTGTTTCCTTCCACACGCCTTCCCGTCTTGGGGTCTATCTCAATGAGACGAATGAATCCGAAATATGTTCCGTAAGAAACCCACAGCCTGCCCGTCGTTGGGTCGAGCAACAATCCGGGGTCTATAGCGTCGTTGTCCTCAAGGTCCGCCGAAGCCACCACTTCTATAGGCTCTGTGAACTTGAAGTCAGGCGACTTCGGGTCGAGCGTCTTGTTCCACATGGTCAGTATTCTGCCACTGTGTCCCCCACCAAGACCTCCTCCCGTTGCCCCATATACTATGAGATAGCGGTCGCCAATCTTCAGTGCGTCGGGAGCAGCACCGCCACCTGGACGTTCCGCCCCACCCTTCCAAGTCCAACCGTCCTCGCTTATCAGTCCTCCACCTCCTGTTCCGAAGGTATAGTATTTTCCGTCACACTCGGCTATCGTCGAGGGGTCGTGAATCCAAGGTTGTCCAATCTGTGCCTTTGCCGATGCTGTGGCAAGCATCAAAGCCGCCAATGTCATTGTCGTTTTGTTTCTCATAGTATACGGATGTTCTTAACAGGTTTACCTTTCTCGTCAATGAATCTCACGCAGAAGTCGCTCATGCCAGGCCCGTTTATGACGGCACCACGCAGAACGTTTACTCCTTTCTTCAACTTTATGCGCTGCGACATGCAATCGTCGGCCACCATACGTCGGTCGCCCGAAAGCATCAGTGTCTCTTCGCCGTTAAGCCACCAAAGCGACGCTGAGTTGGAGCCAACAGAAAGGCGTATGTCGTCGATGTCCTCATCACATTCTATTAGCGTTACAGCGCAGAACACCACGCCGTAATACTGTTTTTCCAGTCCTGTTGCCATTCTGAACAGCTTCACGTTGTACAGTTTGCTGTCAAGAGTGTGCCACTTCAGTTTCTGTTTTCCCACCTTCACTGTCTGACCGTCCTTCGGCAGCACTGCAAACTGTCCCTTGAACATTTCCTTTCCTAAGTTGTCGCGCAAATAGCTGTCAGTGAACACCGTATTGCTGCGGTTAGGCTTGTCGATAGGTTCGAGCAAGGTCCATCGGCGTATGAAGCCTTCCGCGTCGGTTGTCGCAGCAGATTTTGATGCAGGCATGAAATAATTGTCGAGCGAAGGTCCCGCATCTCCCTTCGCCATAGCCGCCGCAGCAGAAACCGACAATGCGGCAGCAAGAATCATTTGCTTGATTTCCATAATTGTATAGTGAGTTAATATGCCGACAAAGGTACGAAAAAAAGGAATAGCCCAACAACGATAATGTTACATATTCAGCCTTTTTTGTTACTTTTTTGAATATGAACGGCGCACAATGAAAAAAAAGCCAGCATTGCCATGATACAACACCGACTTTCTTTCACAAAAACGCATCAATAGAGTTATGCTCACTGTTTTTCGGGAGCACCGAAATAGCTGTAACGGGAATTGTCGGGATTGACCACTATCTGCTCCACAACCACCTCGGGGTCAACCATGACAATGCGCATCTTGTGCTTACCAGGCGTGGCGTCGAACTTCACGTTGAGCCAACGCAGATTGTCAAACACCTCGTCGCGGCGAGGCAGGCGTTTTCCGTTCCACCAGCCGCTTAGCAGCAGACCATTTGGAGCTGGTAGCGGTTTCAACACCTTCGACACGGCAAGGTTCTGCGGTGTGTATTCACCGAATGTGTCTACTATTCCCTGACGGGCATCGATGATTCTCATTGGCTCGTCGTCCAACTGCACGCCGAGGCGCAAGCCGCGCTCGGGACGAATGTCCTGAGTGGGCAGAATGCCTATTGCCACCAAATTGTCCGTCAAGTCGATGTCGTATTCAAGAGCCGCGCCACTGCCCGAGAGGTCGGAAGCTGCCGTCACATTGTCGCTGCCCATACAACCCTCGCCACGTCCAAGGTCGGGCAGGAATATCCACTTCGCTTCCTTGCCGTCCACCTTATTACTATATTTACAGGCGGGAATGGAATATTCCGACGTTGCCTTTGGCGAAAGGTCGTGATCCACCTTGAAGCCAAGGGTCATAGGATTGTAGTTCTTGTCGGGAATGGACCATTTAGTGTAGCCGATGTGGTTGTCGAGCATCATGCCGTTCCATTTTCCTCCTGCCAACTCCTTATTATAATAGTCGGTGAGGCGACGGTCTTTCTCCATAAGTGCCTCTATGGCAAGCGAATCGCCCATGGTGGCATAGTTGTATATCTGAGCCACACCTGCACTTCCGACAACGGGATAATACACCAACTGATAATATGCGTCCTGCATCTCTTGCGGCAGTCTCTCTTTCAGGTTCTCGCAACGCACCACGAGTTTCTGCCACATGGCATTGGTCTTTAGCATCTCCTCGTTGTTGAAGATGCCGGGATATTGTGCCTCGGGCTTGCGCCAGAGATTGTACTTGCTATATTTGGCAATGATGTCGGCAATCTCCACGGCATGTTCCTTGCCGAAGATGCTCGCGGCAAAGCGTTCGAGCCACGCCTGTTCGTCGCCAGGCTGAACGGCATCGGGATTCCACGCATAGTTCATAATGAAGTCGATAGGCATCTCCTTGGGCTTGAGGTCGCCGACGTTGATAATCCAGATGCGGTCGATGCCCGACTTATATGCGAGATTAAGCTGTTCGCGAAGTTTAGGCACAGTGGTGGTGTTAACCCAGCGATCGTTCCACGGTCCGCCGTTCATGTCGATGTGGTAGTACATGCCGAAGCCACCATTGCCCGCCCCCTTCTTAGCGAGGGGAGAAGGTGCCATCCTTCTAATATATCCCCAGTTGTTGTCGCAGAATAGCAATGTTACATCATCTGGGACTGTGAAGCCTGCATCGTAGTATCGCTGCACCTCGGTGAATATAGCCCACAGTTGTGGCACCTCACTCGCCTTCTTCTTATGCACCTTGCTTATAATGCGTCGCTGGGCATCAATGACATTCTTAAGGGTTTTCATATTGTCGGCATCGTTGCCTGTTCCCATTGCCACGTCACCGTCGCCTCGCATGCCAATGGTAATAATGTTCTCGTAGTCCTTCGACTTCTCTATTCCCTCGGTGAAGAACTTTTCAATGCGTTCAGGGTTCGTGGCATAGTCCCATGGTCCTACTTCCTCTCTACGCTTGGTGTATTCCTTGTGGGCACGCATCATCGGCTCGTGATGAGATGTTCCCATCACAATTCCCATTTCGTCTGCCACCTTAGGATTCAATGGGTCGTCCTCGTTGAATGCCGTTGCCCACATGGCAGGCCAGAAATAGTTTGCCTTCAGACGCAGCAGCAGTTCGAATATCTTGCTGTAAGCCTTGCTGTTGACTCCGCCAAACCGGTTGTTGCACCATGTGCCGAACGAAGGCCATTCGTCGTTGATGAAGATGCCACGGTATTTCACCTTCGGCTCGCCGTCGGTATATACGCCAGGCTTCACCCACACCTCACTGTGTTTAGCTATTGGGGCATCTGCCATCCAATACCAAGGCGAGACACCGAGCTGACGCGACAGTTCGTAGATGCCATAGATGGTGCCGCGCTTGTCGGAGCCGAGGATGAGAAGGCCCACCCCCGACCCCTCCCCGGGGAGGGGAGAAGGCTGCGCTACTATAATATACTGTTCCCATTTGCCCTTAAGAAGTTTTGCATACTTTGCGTATTTTTTCGCCATCGGGCTTTTGCCAACTGTGGCAACGGTGATTGGAGCACACGGGCTGCCCGTCACTGCCCTAAGGTCGTTGCGCAAGTTTTCTACTGCCATGACAACGCCTTTCCATTCGTTGCGGTCATAGACTATTGTATCCTTTGAACCCGTGAGGGGTATCATACCTGTACCTTTTGTAAAAGATACGAAGTTTTCAGTTGCCTCAACCGTAATGGCGAGGAACAGGAGAAATGAAATAAAAAACAATTTCTTCATGTCAATATCGAGTTTGTCGTTGCAAATTTACCAATTAATGACGACATTCGCATATACATTCATATCTAATATGTCTATTTTTGTATCAATGTAACACAACATAAAGAAAATGGAACAAAAATGGAACATAGAATCAAGAAAAGGCTGTATCTTTGCACCAAATAAGTAAACAATAGATGAAAATGAAGAAAACAATTATGCTTCGCAATATATGTCTGACAGGCATTATTGCCACTTTCATGAACGGCTTCGCAGCCAAGGAGAACAAGTCTGTGAACATCACTGTCGATGGGGCGAAACGCTCCTATTGGCTTTATGTGCCCGACAAATGCGGCGCGACGGCGCCTGTGGTATTTGCACTCCACGGTGCAAGCGGACACAGCACCGACAAGAGTCCGCATTTCAATCCCATTGCCGACAAGGAAGGTTTTATTGTGGTTTATCCACAGGGCGAACCAATTTATTTCCCCGTCTTTGGCGGCACCGTAACAGGTTGGGACGCATCGGGAGAGGAAAACAAGGATGCGGCGTTCATCAAGGCAATACTCGACGAAATAGACAACAAATACGGCATAGACCGCAACCGAGTGTATTGCTGCGGATTCTCCAACGGCGGCATGATGACCTACGCCATGAGCAACGCCTGCAGCGACATCTTCGCCGCCTTCGCTTCCATCAGCGGATTCCCATTGAACGAGTTCCACTTCCGCCACACCGGCACACGCCCCGTTCCATTCCTGCATATCCACGGAAAGAACGACGACTTCGTGAAATACTCGCTGATGCCCGTAATACGCGACGAGATTGTGGCACGCAACGACGCCTGTCCAGTAGCAAAGAAGACCACCGTGGCAGGAAAATACGACAAGAGTGTCTACGAGGCTACGGAGGGCAGTTTCCCATATATCTACTACGAGATTGACGGCATGGGACACAACGACTTCACCGCCAATACCGAGGACGGCAGCTCGTCACAGACGATGTGGAACTTCTTCAAGCAATACACACTCGACACGCCATGCGACAAGTCGTTGAAATGGATGCCGCGCATAGAGCAGGATGGATTCAACCCGGCGCAACATGGATTTACCGTCAACTCGGGCAAGACCGTATTGTGTTTCGGCGACGAGAAGCAAACCAGCGGCAACCACAACGTCTATCACTCACTGCAGTTCGACAAGGGCAAATATCGCCTTACGTTCAAGTCGTCAGGTCCTGCGGGCAAGACCGTGAATGTGAAGATTAGCCGTTGGTCGGACAATGCGAAGGACGTACTCGACAAGACAGTGACCGTTGGTGAAGACGCATCGATCGATTTTGACATTGAGGACTCTTGGGGACAATACAATATTACATTCCTGCGTTCGTCAACAGAAGACAAGATTACCATCAGCGACATTCGCATCCACACCATATCTTCCGACAACACGGCAATAGAATATCTTCCCTCATCAGCCGCAAAGCCAACAACGGTAGAGACCTATTATTCCCTTTCAGGCTCACGCATCAGCAATCCTAAAAGGGGACTAACACTCTGCCGAATGTCTGACGGCACAGTAAGGAAAATGTTGTCTTCCAACTGAATCAGTTTCTATCAACGAGATAGAGCCGTTTGTGACAAAGTCCCACTTCGTTGAAAAAGCCAAATGAACATGCGATTAAAAGTCTTTGCGCTTAAATCCGATGCTCAATACTAACGGCTTAACTCCTTAACTCCTTTAACTCCTTAACTCC
>JBJEAS010000134.1:0-6848 GCA_051869235.1 Prevotella sp. | reverse complement strand
GCCAAACTGTTGGGCAATGACAGATACCCGAAAGCGACCCTGCTCATCCGATTGGAGCGGGGCGACAGAGACATCCTGCCACTCTATCTAAGTTACTGCAAATGGAAGGGAAAGACGGTGGCATCCATCAGGAAACGGAGGTGGGTGGAGTATCAGTTGTTGTTTGCCGGTCACTTATATTATATATAAAGGTAAAACAGTAAAGTCAATGTTAAAGTCAGAGAATTATGGCATCCATCAAATTAAAGTTCAGGACCTCCTCCATTCAGGAGAAAGAGGGCCGCCTGTATTATCAGGTAATACACAACCGTGTGGCAAGGCAAATCCATACGGAGTACAGAATATATTCTTCAGAGTGGGATGCGCACCATCTACAACCATGCCGTAGATGACGGGCTGGTCATCTCTTCCTCACCGTTCAAGCATGTCTATACCGGCATCGACAAGACCGTCAAGCGTGCCCTCCCCTTGGAAATCATCAAGCAGTTGAAGAAACTGGATTTGAGCCTGAACCCCAGGATGGAGTTTGCAAGGGATATGTTCCTGTTCAGTTTCTATACCCGTGGAATGTCGTTCATCGACATGGCACAACTCACCCAAAGCAATTTGCATGGAGGTGTGCTCACTTACCGCCGTCAGAAGACCTCACAACAGTTTCCCATTTGATGTGCAGCTGTTGAACACGAACTTTTTTCCTATTGTCGAAATCTTTTTTCCTTTTTTTTGGTACAATTAAGGAAAAGGGTTGTCTATACCTTATGAGAAGTCAAAATGACAACAATCAATATTAACAAAATAACTTTAATAATTACAGGTATGAACGGACATTTTCGTTTTAGGTTCATGGCAGTGCTGCTGATGCTGATGTTCACCACCATAGGTGCATTGGCTCAACAGAAAGTGACCATCGACGTGAAGAATGCTACGCTAAAGCAGGTCTTCAGTGTGATTGAGAAACAAACAACCTATCGTTTCTCCTACAAGACAAACATCATCGACAACCGCGGCGACATCACCGTCAAGAAGTCGGATGCCACGGTGGGTTCTGTACTCAACGAAGCCTTCAAGGGCAGACAATTGGAGTACAACATCGTGTCGGCAAAATCCATTGTGATAACTGCAAAGCAGGGCAAGCAGAAGGCTACTGGTGCAAAGCAGAAAATCAGCGGTACGGTAAGGGACGACATGGGCGAGCCAGTCATGGGAGCCACTGTATCGGTGGTAGGCTCCGATGCCCTTGCCGTTACTGACATTGACGGAAAGTTCACCATCGACGCCCCCAAGGGCAGCACGCTGAAAATATCATATCTCGGATTTGTCGACCGCGAAGTGAAGGCCGACGACAACCTTAAGGTGCTGATGAAGGAAGACACTCAGGCTCTACAGGAACTGGTTGTTGTAGGTTATGGTACCATGAAGCGCAGCGACATGACTGGTGCCCTTTCTTCGGTAGACACCAAGGAACTGGCGAAGCGCACCACGACAAATGCTGCCGAGGCTCTGCAAGGCAAGGTGGCAGGTGTGAACATCACCAAGTCGGGTGGTAATGCCGGTGCTGGAGTGAGCGTAAAGATTCGTGGTGTAAAGACCTTCGGCGACAACGAGCCTCTTTACATCATCGACGGCTTCCCCGGCGACATCAACTCGCTCAACCCGCAGGACATAGAGTCGATGGAGATTCTTAAGGACGGTGCTGCAGCCGCCATCTACGGTTCGGTGGCTGCCAACGGCGTCATCATCATCACGACGAAAAACGGAAAGAAGGGCGACGTGAAGGTAGACTTCAGCACCTATCTCAGCTTTACAAGCATTGCCAAGGGCTTGGACATGCTCGACGCAGAGGGCTACAAGACCGTGCATAAGGCTATGTACGAGAACTACAAGACACAATACGGCAAATATCCCAACGGCAACCTGCCTGCCTACGTAACCAAAGACACTGGCGTGAACACCGACTGGCAGGACGTAACACAGCGTAATGGACTGGCACAAAGCTACATGGTAAGCGTTAGGGGTGGGGGCGACAAGGCACAGTATTCTGTGTCATACAACCATGCCGACGAGAAGGGTATCTTCCTCGGCAACGACCATCGCCACGACATAGCACGCATGAAGCTGCATGCCACAAAGGGCATCATAGACCTTGACGCCAACATGGACTTCAAGTACACCAACAGCCAGCAGCCCCAGTACTCGCTGAAGGAGACCTATATGATTTCGCCCCTTGTTCCCGTATACAACGAGAATGAGAAATACGGCTTCGGACTGACCAACTTCGACGGTCTGCCAAACAACCGCAACGTCATGGCCGACGCATACTACAAAAGCTCTGTGACGAAGAAATACCACACCACAGCCAATGTAGCCCTAACATTCAACTTCACTCCATGGCTGAACTTCAAGACCAGCTATGCCTATCGTGGCGAGCACGAGGTGGACACCTATCATGCTCCAGACTACATTGCCGACCCCAAGTCGCCAAGCAACTATCCCTACAACTCTGAAACACGCGCCTACTGGGAAGAGCAGCTTTGGGAGAACGTGCTGTCGTTCAACAAGCAGTTTGGCAAGCACAGTCTCAATGCCATGCTCGGTACGTCGATGACAAGCCGTAAATATAACTGGAGCTCTGTGGCTGTAGAAGGCAAGACAATAATATATAAGGTGGAAGACGGTCAGCTCGTGCAGAGCGAGAAGTCGGCAGGCTTCCTCGACCCCAACTTCACCACAATAGGAGCCGGAGCAGGAGGCACGTTCAGCGGCGATGGCTCGAAATGGGTCTACAACCGTGCGTCATTCTTCGGTCGCATCAACTACAACTTCAACGACCGCTACCTGTTCCAGTTCACCTTCCGTGAGGACGGCTCGTCAAAGTTCGGAGCTGACAGCCGTTGGGGGTTCTTCCCTTCCGTAGCTGTGGGCTGGCGCATCAGCGAAGAGCCTTTCTTCCCAAAGAACAGCGTGGTGAGCAACCTCAAGTTCCGTGCCAGCTGGGGGCAGTTGGGTAACGAGAACGCCCTTGGCTACTACGACTTCCTTGCCCTCATCTCCACCTACAACGACCTCTATCAGGGCTATGTCCAGGGGTCTGGCTCGTCGGCATGGTCAGGCAGCATTGCCCGCGCCCTGGAAAACCGCTCGCTGAAGTGGGAGACGACAGACACCAAGAACATTGGTTTCGACTTCGGGTTGTTCAACAACCATCTTAATGGTAACATCAACTATTACATCAACGAGACCCGCGACCTTCTCATCACGCGTACGCTCGCCCCTTCGGCAGGTCTTGCCAACCCAGTGCTCAACGTGGGCAAGATGCGCAACCAAGGTGTCGAGCTCGAACTCAACTGGAACGACAACATCAGCGACTTCAACTACACCGTGGGCTTCAACCTCAGCACAGTGAAGAACAAGGTCGTTGAACTTGCCAACGAAGACCAGACCATCTACGGCGAAGGACTGAAATACGGTTCGGAGCACTTCCCTACGCAGACCAAGGTGGGCAAGCCAATAGGTTCGTTCTATCTCTATCAGGCCGACGGCATCTTCCAGAGCATGGAAGAGGTGAACCGTCATGTCAACTCCAACGGCGAACTACTTCAGCCAGAGGCACAGCCCGGCGACATTCGCTTCATCGATACCAACGGCGACGGTTGGATTGACGAGGACGACAAAGTGTATTGCGGCAGTGGCATTCCGAAGGTGGAGGCAAACATCAACCTCAGTGCCAATTGGCGTGGCTTCGACTTCTCGGCTGTCATCGGTGGTTCGTTCGGCTTCAAGATCTACAACGCCAACCGTTATCTGTATGAAGGTATGAACTCAGCATCAAACTTCTTGGCGACGACACTGAACGCATGGACCCCGACAAACACCAATACCGACATACCACGCGCCATCTACGGCGACCCTAACGACAACACCCGCGAGTCGACACGATTCCTTGAGAACGGCGATTTCGTACGTCTGCGTCAGGCACAGCTGGGCTATACACTTCCCGCCAGCATCTCCAAGGCGATATACTGCGACCGCATACGCTTCTACGTCAGCGGCGAGAACCTGTTCACCATCACGGGCTACTCAGGAGCCAACCCTGAGTTCTCACGTGCCAGCGTACTCAATACGGGTATCGACAAACTCATCTATCCGTTCACTCGCTCCTACACCGTAGGCGCACAAGTAACATTCTAATACACTCAACAACAATACATAAAAAGCTTAGGTTATGAAAATAACGAAATATATAGCAGGTATCTGCATCGCATTGTCACTCACTGCCTGTGACGACTTCCTAACGCAGACATCGCCCGACCAGTTGACCTCCGACTCCTTCTGGCGCGACAAGGACGATGTCGAGGCAGCCATGGCTTCTGCCTACTCGCAACTCTACTTTGCCTACTACTCAGGCGACCTTTGGGACTTTGCCGAGATAAAGTGGCCTGTGGAGGCTTACCGCCAGGACGACGTGGAGATGGGACTTGACGCCCAAAACTATCCCAACTGGGTGCAGCTGCGCAACTTCTCCTACAACAACGGCAACTCGCAGTTCACCTATTACTGGAAGAGCTACTACCGCGGCATCAGCTTCGCCAACCAGATTATCACCAAGGTGGACGAAATGGACGACACCAAGTTGGCTGCCGCCGATCGCAAGTCGCTACTTGCCGAGGCTCACTTTCTTCGCGGATTCTACCACATGCAGCTGTTGCTCAACTGGAAGCAAATCATAATTCGCGACACTTACATCACCTCCACCGACCAGCTCGACAAGTCGCTTGCCGACCGTGTGGAAACTTGGAACTTCATCTGCGACGACCTAAAGGCAGCCACCGACCTGCCCGAAAGCTACGGCTCGGACAACATCGGACGCGCCACACGCGGAGCCGCCTACTCTTATCTTGGCTTTGCCTACCTCACACGCGCTTCGGAAGAGACCGACAAACGCAACGAGCATCTCAATGCCGCCGTGGATGCCTTCAACAAGGTGACGGGTTACAGCCTTGAGAGCGACTTCGCAAGCATGTTCAACGGCACCAACAAGAACTGCCGTGAGTCCATCTTCGAGATACAGTTCTCACTGAGTGATGCCAACGGTGCCGACTATCGCACACAGCTTCACCGCTGGATAGGCAGTGCAGAATTTGGTGGTTGGGACGAGATACTACCTTCGGAGACTCTCATGAACGAGTTCAAGAAGGAAGGCAAGAAGGAAGACGGATGGTACGACAACCGTCTCTACGCCACAGTATTCTTCCAGGACCCATACTACAACGACGGCACTGGTAAAGTCTATGGCTCCGACTGGGACGAGTGGATAAAATGGATGATGGAAGTGGACACTGCCTACGACCGTCCTTCGTTCCGCAAGCTGATGCCTGCCAACCTCGAAGGCCTATATCTCGACGTAACCGACGTTAACGTCATGCTGATGCGCTATGCCAACGTGATGCTCATGAAGGCAGAAGCCCTCAACGACCTTGGCAACACTTCAGAGGCAATAAGCCTCATCAACGAGGTGCGTAAGGTTCATGGAGGCATGCCTGCAATGAAAGGCACGTCACAATCGGACGTTCAGGCTCAGATAGAGCATGAGCGCATGATAGAGTTCCCGCTTGAGAACTTCCGTTGGTACGACCTTCGCCGCTGGGGCAAGACGGCAGCTGCCATGCAGGCTACGGGCCGTTCGGGCTACGACGACTCGAAGTTGTTCTACCCTGTGCCTCAAACAGAGCAGAATTCCAATGGAGAGCTTAAATAAAAAAGAAAATACAATAAAATCCACATATTGCACGTTATACAATATGTGGATTTTAAGAAAATTGTAATACAAAACGTGAAACCCTTATGCTGATAATAGTATCAATCATGCTTTGCGGCATCGGCCTCGGCTACCTGCTTCGTGGTAGGAACACTGGTGTAGTCTCAAAAATCATCACTGTCCTGATCTGGGCACTGCTTTTCCTCCTTGGCATCGAGGTAGGCTCAAACCCAAAGATAATTGGAGGGCTGCAGACTCTCGGCCTTGAGGCTCTGTTGCTCACCATAGGCGGTTCGATAGGCAGCATACTGGCTGCCTGGGCATTGTGGAACCATGTGTCGAAAGGAGGCAAGGCATGAAAGGCAGTCTGATTATTGTCGGATCCTTCGCCCTCGGCATTGTTGTGGGCTTGTTCTCGCTTGTACCAGAAAGCCTTTTGGAAGGCGACGTCAGCTACTACGCCCTCTGCGCCTTGATGTTCTGCGTCGGAATAAGCATAGGATGCGACTCTGAGGTGCTCGGCAGTTTCAAGAAGGTGAACCCGCGACTGATGATGCTGCCTCTGATGACCATCGTAGGCACACTGGCAGGAACGGCAGCGGCTTCCTTCCTGTTGCCACACCGCCATCTGTTCGACTGTATGGCTATAGGCTCGGGATTTGGCTACTACTCGTTGTCGAGCATTTTCATAACCGAGTATAAAGGTGCCGAACTTGGCACGATAGCCCTGCTTGCCAATATCATACGCGAGATACTGACACTGCTCTGCGCACCACTCCTGGCCCGATGGTTCGGCAAGTTGGCTCCCATCACCATGGGCGGAGCAACGACAATGGACACTACACTGCCTATCATAACAAGGGCTTCAGGACAGGACTTCGTCATCGTGTCAATCTTCCACGGTTTTTGCGTTGACTTCTCAGTTCCTTTCCTCGTCACGTTCTTCTGTTCACTATAAAAAAGAATAATTCAACTTTCGGAAATAGTAAAAAGGAGATAAATGAAGATAAAAGGAGATAAATGAAGATAAAAGGAGATAAATGACGTATGTTTAGGCCAGACTTTTACTATTGTCTTTAACTTCCTTAACTTC
>JBJEAS010000133.1:0-30090 GCA_051869235.1 Prevotella sp. | reverse complement strand
GCTACGGCGATAGCTACTACACTCGGCGTTACAAGCTGCATGGTGTAGGTTGAACGTTGGACATTGAACGTTGAACGTTGGACATTGAACGTTGAACGTTGGACATTGAACGTTGAAGGTTGGACATTGAACGTTGAACGTTGGACATTGAACGTTGAAGGTTGGACATTGAAGGTTGAACATTGAACGTTGAAGGTTGGACATTGAATCTTAAAATTATTGCTGCGCATGGTATATATGGCGCAGCAATTTTTTTGGAAAATAAAGTGAATATTTATTTTGGAAATTGCTGTCAAATTTCTGGGAATTGCTGTTGACAAAGAAATATGATGTTATTTTCGGAAATTCACGGATAATTTACGGTCATTTGCGTTCAAAAAAAGGTATGGAACGTATAATGCCCGTTAATGTGCCATAAATTAAAGTGAATATATATTTTTGGAAATTGATGTCAAATTATTCGCAAGCTCATTAGCTTCGCAGTGTCCGAAAATTGCTGTTGACAAAGAAAAATGATGTTTTTATTGAAATGCGAAGCTTAAAACTTTCTTTATATGCAAAACAATAATAAAGCGGGAGCAAAACTCACGTCCTGCTCCCGCCAATTTGTTAGGTTTATTAGTTAGCAACCCCGATGGGGATTGTTTATTCGATGTAAGTTTCGGATGTATAGATTTCCAACCAGGAGTTGTCACAGGTGAGGAAGGCACGGATCGTAGCAGAAGCAGAGGTTCCACATTCTGGCATTGAGAATGTCTCAGTGTAAGTCTTGCCTAAAGTGGTAGTTGATACTGCAGTGACTATCACAGTTGTGCCATCACGCTGAATGGTCATTTCTACCGTAGCTCCGTCCATATCGTCACGGAAGGTGTCCCAGTTGTAGTCGTTGGAAAGGGTGAAGCCAGCGTCAGGATTGGAAATGGTATTGCCTGTTGGCCACCATGCGTAACTGTCAGCACGAAGCACGAAATATTCCTTATATGCCGATGCGTCACGGTTGGCATTGTTTGACACGGCAACAGACCAGTTGTTCCAGTTATCCTTCTTCGACGAGTGGTTCTTGAACTTGACGTGCAGAGTCTTGCCAGGCCCAAGTTTGTAATAATCGGAGAACTGTGTCCAGAAAGGAGATGAGCAGTCAGTAGCACCAACCACTATCACGTTCTCTTTCTCAGAGCCTCCAGTTTCCTCATCCTGCAAACCGGCAACCTTCTTTCCCCAATAAGTCTTGCATGTGGAGCCACTGCGATAGGTGTTCATTCCCGCATAGACGATTGTTGTCTTTCGGGGCGATGCCTCCCAATTCACTTCACGCTGCAGGTAGAGTTTCAACCCTCCTACCTCAAGGACGTTGTTTGTTGGGTCGAAGCTCCAGTCGGCACCCGCGTTCCATCCTTCCGTCACCTTGTGGTCGCTGCCAAGTATCATCTTCTGCGAGGTCTGCATGACTTCATATTGATAGGCAAGGTCGATGTGCTCCCACTCTCCATAAAGGTCTTCCTCCTCTATCTCTGCCTGTGGAACGGCTGCATAGCGCTCAGGCATGACAACAGGCCAGCCGTCCTCAGTCCAACGTATGGAACGCACGCCACCAAGCATCACGGCATTGCTTGCCCCTACGCCAGGATAGTCCTTGGGATAACGCTGCTGCGAGCAATAGTACCAGTTGCCCTCGCCATCATCAAACACTGCGCAGTGGCTTATTCCAACCCAACCGTGGTCATTGTTGAATTTGTATGGATGAGTCATTATTGGGTAAGCCTCACCACCATTCTCGCTGACGTTAACGCCATTTATGCTGTAGTAAGGACCGTCGATGTTTTTTGAGCGCACCACGCGGGTGTTGTAAGGAACGTCAAGTCCATCGTAGGCAAGAAAGAGATAGTAGTAGCCATCATGATAGACCACTTCAGGAGCCTCAGAGCCTTGCCAACGGCTTGCCTTGTTGCGTGTGAAGATGCGCTTGCCGTATGCCGCCTCGTTCTCCGCTCCCCATGGATTGCCCTGCGTTGCCTTTGTCTTGCCTGTCGCGGGGTCAAGTTCCACAGCTGCGAAACCGCTGTGCCATGAACCATATATAAGCCAGTGCTCGCCCTCTGGGGTAATAATATACGAGGGGTCAATTGCATTGTATTTGTAGTAGCAGTTCTCCCAATCCGTAGGCGACACATAGATTTTCGAGAGGTCACGGTCAGAAAAGTTTGTGATCACGTATCCTTTGTCTTCCCATTTCGTGAGGTCTGAAGGGTCGGTGGTCTCCATCATGCCTATGAAGGCACGCTCTCCCCAAGATGTTTTCGTTGGGTCAATATAGCCTGGGCAAACGATACAGTAGTACATGCGGTAGAGTCCGTTGCGCACTTTCCTTGCACAAGGAGCCCAATAGCCAAACTGCAGGTCGTCGCTGAAGTTGGCAGTAGAGTTTGCAAGCCCCATGGCCTTGCGTATCTCGTTGAGCTTTGTCTGCACCCATGATGGCACTCCATACATCGTTCCTCCCATATACTCCCAGTTGACGAGGTCCTTCGAGCGTCGGCACTGGAAGTGTCCGTGCTTGTTGCCTTGCACGTCCTGTTTCTGAGGGTCACCATAGCCTGCATCGGTACAGTACATATAGTAATAGCCGTCCTCGGCAAGCATTACCGAAGGATCGTGTATGTTGGCAAGATTCCACTGCGAGCGTTTCTCCCACGAGCTTATGGAAGTGTAATTGTCGGGATGGGTAGGAGCGACGAAAGTTGCCCACTGGTAGTTTACCGTGCCTTCGGGTGCAGGCAGCAGACCTTGATAGTTTCTGATGTTGAGTGCGTCATTGTATGTACCGTTCTTGTCTGACGACAACGACCAACTGTCTTGCTGTCCATTCTGCTTGAAATAGACATTTCCCGTCATGATAGTCGCCGAAGCGTCCTTTTTCTTCACAGCCACCTGTGCATTGGCAGAGGAAAAGGCAAAGAGAGCGCAGGCGCATATTGAAAATATACGTTTAGTCATGATTTTTTAAGTATTTAGTTAGTAGGACTATTTCTTCTGGAATTTGACTGTTGTCTTTCCTATGCACAACAGATAAACGCCTGGTGCAAACGAGCTTACGTCGATGACAGTCTTGCCCTCGCCAAGCCCGAACTGCCTAAGCAGTTGTCCGTTGGCAGCATAGATGTCAGCCTTGTCGTCTATGGTACAGCCACTGATAGAGAGAGTGCCGTCAACCACCTTGGCATAGATTCCATCTTTCTTCTCCGCCGTTGTCGCGTCAATGCCTGTTGCGTTGACTTTGGCAAACGAAACCTTAGTTACATCATCAACAGTGCTGTTGTCGTTCAACACTATTGTGAACTCATTGCTTGCGTCACTGTTGAGGATATATCCAACATTGCTCATCAGAATGGTCTCTCCCCTTTGGGTCACCATTGCCCATTTTGTGTCGGTGGCGGCAACGAATGTCGAAAAAAGCAGAGTGATGGCTAAAAAGTACTTTCTCATAATCTGTTGATTTTAGATGCTTAATGATTCAAGTTCCTGATGTACTCAATGGTTTGGAGTTAAGGAGTAAAGGAGTAAAGGAGTTAAGACATTAGTTTTGAGTATAGGATATAAGCGCAAATACATTTGTCTTAACTCCTTAACTCCTTAACTACTTAACTACTTAACTACCAACAATCCATATAACTTCCGAAAAGTTGAGTTATTAGGCATGCCTATGGGAACAGTGTCCCATAGGCTATGCCTTGCAAGAGTGTTATTCTTATTCAAATACCATATGGCAACCGTCAACGGTGAATGCGAAGCCACAGTCGTTAGGATCTACGGTAGAGATGCCGAGATAGTACTGAATGTAGTCGTTGCCGTCGGTTCCGTGCATTACAGCTTGGATGTCAGCAGTACCGTTGTTACAGTTGGTGACGTAAAGCTCAACCTTTGCACCGTTCATTGCTGCGAGCCATGTAGCCCAGTCTGGCTGACCGCCAGAGGTTACGAGGTTGGCGTTGCCATCGTAGCCGGCACCCCAACCGTGGTTGTCGGCACGTACCACTGCATACTCAGCCAAGTTAGCCTTGCGGAGTACAACCACAAAGTTGTTCCAGTTAGCTCCAAGGCTGCTGTAGTTGGTGAACTTGGCAACATAGGTCTCGCCAGCAGGCACCTTAACATCGTTGGTGTGCATCGACCACCAGCCAGAGGTGTTGTCCTCAGCACCGAGCACTGTAGGAGTGATGCTTACCTGAGTAGCTTTCGACTCACCCACGGTTACCTCAACCTCAGCTGTCTTGCCGTTGGCTGTTGATATTGTCACCTTATGGTCGCCAGCACGGGCTGGAACTGGTGAGAATGTCAGCTTCGAGTTGTTCACTACGTCCTTTGTTCCGTCAGTGTAAGTAGCGGTCACTACCATGCCTGTTGGGTCGAACGCAAGGGTGCGGTCGGTCATGCCCTTCGTAGCCTCAGATGTGTAGAAGGTGTAGTAGTCGCGTATTGGCAACTCTGTCACCTCGATAGAGGCAATCTCGTCAACAACCTTGAACGTTCCGTAAGCCACGATTGGCGTAGCGGCGTTCTCGCCCTTGAAGGTCTTGTTGTAGATGACGATGAGGTTCTTCTCGCCCACCTGATCCATGTCTGGGATAGCTGAGAAGAGAAGTTCTGCGGCTGGCACAACCTTCGATACGCCTTCCTCAAACTGCACCGTTGCGGAAACGTTTGCCATGGCGTCCTCAAGGCTTGTGCCCTTAATCACCTCGTCAGGAACATTCTCCAATGTCATTGATATTGGGTTCTTGTCGAGAGCTGACGTGAAGCCACCAATAGGCTCGATGTTAGCTGCCAGGAAGTTGATGTATGAACCCTCTGGCACGAGGAATATGCGCATGTTGGTGTTCGACTCGTCGGGATTGAGGTTTGCGAGCGGACTCTTCTGCTTGTAGGTCTTTACAACAGTTCCGTTCGACATTGTCACCGAGAAGGCTGTTGGGTCAGAGCGGTCGATGGTGATAGTCACCTTACCGCCAAGCTTGTCAACACCAGCATCGGTATCTGTATTGAAGGTGAGTGTACTCTCCACGCAACTGCGGTCGATATAGTCGCCCCACTCTGAGTTTCCGCTTGGCTGGTTGTCGTAGCGGATAGCACCATACTCCTTGTAGTCGGCTGCGCCACGGTCAAAGTCGTTTGACAGAATCATGGCGAAGTTCTTGTAAGTGTTCGTTGCACTTGGGTTGATGTTCAAATTGAACTGAAGGTGGAACTTCTTTCCGTCAGGAATTACATAGTATTTTGAGAACGCTGCCCACCAGCCAGTGCTAAAGTCAGTGGCACCAACGGTATAGACATCCTCTTCCATGCCTTCGAGCACTTCCTCTTCCTGATTCTGTTTCTTGGCATTCTCGATGGAGTCAATCTTTTCTGAAATCCAGTCGGGCGAGGTTACGCCGTAAAGGTCACCACCCTCACATCCCGTCAGCACGAGCAAGCCGAGGGCTGCCGAGCACATCACGGATGATATTTTATTTAGATATTTCATAGTTTTTTATTATTTTAGTTGACAAGTTGACGAGTTGACGAGTTGACAAGTTGTTTGTCTATTCGATTTGAGTTGACAAGTTGTTTGTCCGTTCATCGTCATGGTCAACAAGCCAGGAAGTTATATACCTTTTTTATTTGCTCAGGTCAACCACGGGGTGAACAGTCCAGCCTCTTGCAAAGAAGTCTGAAGAGTTATCGGTACCATCGTTGGCTGAGTTGCCCTTGAGGTTGGGGTTGTCGTTGAGAGTACCCTGATAGATAGGCAAGAACTCATGGCCTGGAAGCCAGCTGTCGTAAGAGCTCTTCACTGTTGGGTCGGTGAGTGTCTCAGAATAGCTTACTGGCGACTTCGGGTCGGTCAAGGTCTTGCGGAATGTTCCGTGTTCCTTCAGCTGCTGTATGCGGTCTGCCTGATAGAAGAATCCCCAGCGGATGAGGTCGTTGCCACGGCCATACTCACAACCGAACTCCTTTGGACGCTCCACGTTTGCAATCTGCTCAAACAGCTTGTCCTTTGAGTTGAAGTCGGAGAGTTTCAGCTCTGGAAGCTCGGCGCGTGTGCGCACCTGGTTGATCCAGTCGATAGCCTGCTGTGTAGGACCGCTAATTTCGTTCTCGCACTCAGCTGCGCGGAGCAGAACGTCAGAGTAGCGCATGAGTCGGAGGTTGATACCGCAGTGGAGACCCGTTACCACCTTGTCAACAACGTTTGTGCGGAAGTTTGTCCACTTTGCTATTGGCAGACCACCGTTGATGTTGTTTGTCACAATCACCTCGTCAGGCGACATTTGCTGAGTGTAAGCCACGTTGCCGTTCTCGAAGCCTTCCCAGTCGGTCTCGTATGTGCCGATTGTCCAGTAGAGACGTGGGTCGAGTTTGCCAGACTTTGTGCGCTCTGCCTTGAACAGGTTGTAGAGCCATGGTGAAGCTGAGAGGTCAGCCCAACCTCCAAAGTTGCCTGGACAGAAGTTTGACTCGATGGCATGGCCCTGTGTAGCGTTAGGCGATGTGTTCACTGGTGTCCACTCGTCGTCAACACCCTGTGAGCCTGTGTCGAGATACTGAACCTCGAAGAGGCTCTCGTCGTTGTTCTCGTATGCAGAGCCTTCACGGAAGTTGTCGCCGTAGTTTGCCATCAGCTTGTATGTTCCATACTGCTTGTTGATGATAGCCTTCAGCACGGTGAGTGCCTCGCTGAACTTGTGACGCTGCATCAGTGTGCGGGCATAGTAGCCAGCAGCAGCACCGCAAGTAGCGCGTCCCTTCGACCACTCACCACCCTCGTCGCGTGAAGGCAGCAGGGTCATTGCCTCAGAGAAGTCCTTCTCCACCTGATCGAGCACCTCGTCGTAGGAGGCGTTTGTGCCATAGAGCTTGTCGAGTGAGCTATAGTCCTCATAGCTTGTGATGAGCATTGGGTTCTGATAGTAGTTCACGAGGTTATAGTAAGCCAAGCCACGGATGAACAGGGCCTGTCCCTTGATGCGCTTCATTTTTGTAGAGAGGGCATCGTTGTCGTCGCCACAGCGTGAAGTGATGAAGTTGCAGACGTTGATGGTGTAGTACCAGTCGCGCCACGACCACTGACCAATCTCGTCGGTGATAGGCTCGTTGAGGTCGTCGAATGGAAGATACCAAACCTGTGAGGAGTTCCACACCTCGTCGCCACGGCATACGTCGATGTTGTAACCCACACGGGCGTAGGTTCCCTCCATACGGATGTGGTTGTATGCTGCAATCACGGTTTCCTCCAGGTCATCGGCAGTGTTGCCGAAGGTTTCTGTTGTCTGCTGGTTGGGGTTGGTTATGTCCAGCTTGTCACCACACGAAGAGAGTGTGCAGACGCCCAGAAACAGGGCAAAGGAATATATATTGAGTTTCATATCTTATGTTCTTATTTAATAATGGTACTCGTTTTCTTTTTATTGAATCATTAGAAAGTGAAGTGCAGACCAGCCATGAAGCTTTGTGCGCTTGGGAACGAGCAGAAGTTGTAGCCTGGGGTGAATGTGCCGCCGGCATAGTCAACGTTGTAGCCCTTGTAGCCAGTGAAGGTGTAGAGGTTCTGTGCCGAAACATAGATGCGAACTCCACTTACATAGTCACCAAACCACTTGTCAGGCAGGTTGTAGCCAAGCTCTACGTTGGCAATCTTCCAATAAGCGGCATTCTGTATCTTGCGCTCGCTGAACAGGTCGTTCCATGCCAGTGTGGCATTGTTTGCAGCGTAAGTGCGTGGAACGCTCGACAGGTAAGTTGTGCCGTCGTCAGACCAACGGTTGGCGTCAAGTACTGCAACATCCTTGT
The DNA here is from genome assembly GCA_051869235.1 of Prevotella sp. GTDB lineage: Bacteria > Bacteroidota > Bacteroidia > Bacteroidales > Bacteroidaceae > Prevotella. Next base: position 22,263 of record JBJEAS010000133.1, on the reverse strand, counting down.
TAGCCCAGCCGTAGCAAGAGTTCAGGCTGTTGTAGATGTCGTCGGCAACGTGGTAGTTCAAAGCTCCGTAGGTGGAGATGCTCAGGTCGAAGTTCTTGTACTCGAAGCGTGCGTTGATACCGAAGTTGATCTTTGGCAGACCGCTACCGAGAATTGTCTGGTCGTTGGCGTCAATTACACCGTCGTTGTTGATGTCCTTGTAGAGGCAGTCACCAACGTTGGCACCTGGCTGGGAGGCATGGTTGTCGAGGTCAGCCTGTGTGCGGGCGATTCCCTCATAAACCCAACCGTAGAACTTACCAACTTCCTGTCCCACTTCAGTCTTGTATGAACCTGTGATGTATGACTCTGTACCGAAACCAAGTGAAGTAACCTTGTTCTTCAGTGTGCTGAGGTTGGCGCCAATCTGATATTTGAAGTCGTGGTCGTTGTTACGGTATGTGGCAGAGAACTCGAAACCGCTATTCTCCATCGAGGCGGCGTTCATGGTCACTGTGGTGTTCGACACACCTGCCGATGCAGGAACAGGAACTGCATAGAGGAGATCCTCCGACTTGTTCTTATACCACTCAACGGTGAACTCCAAGCGGTTGCGGAACATTGCCACGTCGATACCCACGTTGGTTGTCTTCTTCTTCTCCCATGCGAGGTTGTTGTCAACGAATGTGGATACGGCAGAACCTGTAACAGGGTTGTTGCCGAAGCTATATGTCATGTTGTTGCGGTTCATGGTTGTCTGGTACATATACTCACCGATGTTCTCATTACCGAGCACACCGTAGCTACCACGAATCTTGAACATGTTCATCACGTCTGGGCTGATGGGGAAGAACTTCTCCTTATCCACACGCCAACCGGCAGAAACTGATGGGAACGTGCCCCAGCGGATGTTCTTTGAGAGGCGTGAGCTACCGTCGCGACGTACAACAGCTGAGAGGAGATACTTCTCGTCGTAGTTGTAGTTTATACGTCCGATGTAAGAAGCTATTGCGTGCTTGTACTCGTATGACGATGAATAGGTGCTCGATGCGTTCTGCAACTGCAGGAAGTAAGGCTCTGGGAAATTCACGCCCCAGCCTGTCAGCTCGTCAGTATATTCCTCCTCGTAGGTCTGACCAACCACTACGTTCAGGTGGTGCTTGCCTATAGTACCGTCGTAGGTGAGGGTGTTCTCAATCAGAGCGTCGGTGTAGTCGCGTGAGCCTTTAGTGAGTTTCTCGTTGCTCTTGTCGAGATAAACACGGTTGCTCTGTGCCCAAGCTGCAATCCAAGTGAAGTCCTTGCAGTGTGTCTTGCTGTAGGAGAGATTGAGATTGTAGTGCAGCGAGTGGTTCTTGCTCTTCAAGCCAATCATATTAAAGAGGTCAACATCGGCAGAGGCTGTTCCAACGAAACGGTCAACACGGGTGTTGCGCTGCAACAGGTTGTTGACAAGCAGGGGGTTGGAAGCCGAGATGTCGCCGTGGATTGTGTCGTAGTAAACGCCATAGCCGTAAGCGTCGTACTTGTAGCCGTTGGCAAGACCTACCTTGTCGTCGAGGACCCAAGTGGATTCGTCGTAAGCCTTGATGGTTGGCTGCATAAGCAATGTACCGCGGAGCACGTTAGTTACGTCTCCGTAAAGACCCTGCACATACTCAGAGGCGTTGGAAAGTCCCATGTTGTCCTGGTCTGAGTGAGAATAAACAACGCTTGTGCGGAACTTGATGAACTTGGTCTCCATAGTGTTGTTCACGCGTGCGGTGTAACGCTCGTAGTTTGGACCTGCACCCTCAAGAGTTCCCTTCTGGTTGAAGTAGTCGAGAGAGATGTTGTAGGTGCTGTGTGCACTACCACCGCTCAAGCCTACATTGTGGTTCTGACGTGTACCAGTCTTGAACACTTCATCGAACCAGTTGGTATTGGTGTTGTCCATAAACTTATACTTGCCAGTGGTTGGGTCGATGCTGTAGCCGCCGGGGAGCGTAGTGCCTGAGTTGGCACAAGCCTGACCGATGTAGTTGCTGTACTGGTCAGCGTCCATCACGTCATACACGCCGTCTGAAATCCTGTCGATACCGAAATAGCCCGAGTAGTTCACCTTCAGGGGCTGGTCCTTCTTACCGTTCTTGGTGGTGATGATGATCACACCGTTGGCGGCACGTGAACCGTAGATGGCACCAGCTGCGGCATCCTTGAGCACTTGGATGGTCTCGATGTCGTTTGGTGAGAAGTCACGGATGGTTGTACCCATTGGCACACCGTCGATGACGTAGAGAGGAGCGGTGCTGCCGAAAGAACCGATACCACGGATGCGCACCGATGGGTCGGCACCAGGCTGACCGTCTGTTGTAATCTGTACTCCTGGCACCTTACCCTCGAGCATGGTAGAGATGTTGGAGTTTGACACTTTCTTAAGTTCGTCGGCGTTCACGATAGACACTGAACCCGTGAGGTCTGCCTTCTTTTGAACACCATAACCAACGACAACGACCTGTTCCAGCACGTTGTTGTCGGAGCTAAGCTGAATAGGTTCGAGCACTGCACGTCCGCGTACAGCTACCTCGCGTGTGTTGAAACCAAGATAACTTACGACGAGAACAGCATTGGCTTTCACGTCAAGTTGGAAATTACCGTCGAGGTCAGTCACTGCGCCCACTGTAGAGTTCTTCACCCTGACAGATGCGCCGAGAAGTGGCTCGCCGAGGTCATCAACAACCTGTCCCTTGACCTTGATGGTCTGATCCTGTGCTACTGCCGCCATTGCAGACATTGGGCTGAGCGAAATGCTGCCAATGGCTCCCAAGCATAGCATCATTGAGAATAATTGTTTCTTCATTTTACTTGAATTTAGGTTTTTTTAAATTAAATATTATTTGTTTTTGGTTTGAACCGAACGGAATGTTACGACAGCGTTTCGTGCGGTTGAACCGTAGCTAACTTATTCAGTTTGCGATTGCAAAACTATAAAAAATATTATCACACAGGGTGGACAAATGCGCATATTAGGTGGACAAAACGCTTTTTCAACCTATTTTGTGGCTATTTTCCCACTGATTCTACAAAGGAAGAAGGACTGGTTCCGTATTTTTTTGTGAAACAGCGTGAAAAATACTTAGGGTCGTTGAAGCCTACACGATAGGCGATGTCGGTTATGTTGCAGTTGCCCCCGCTCTGTATGAACAGCTCGCGGGCCAAGTTCAGTCGGTAGTCCTTGACAAACTGGGTTGTGGTTTGTCCTGTCTCGTTCTTTATCTTTTTTGCCAATAGGCTGCGGCTCACGCCTACTACTTCCGACAGGCGGTCGCCGTCGAAAGCTGAGTCACCGTAGTTCTCTTCCATAGCCTTCATCAGCCTTTCCATGAAGGTGTGGGTCTTGCCGTCGGCACGCTGACGGTCTTCTTCCGCCATTTTCGCATAGCTCTCCTTGAAACGCTCTTGCGTGTCGAGGATGTTGCGAATGCGCGACTGCATTATCAGTGGGTTGTCGGAGTGTTCGAGTGCCTCGCGGATAGGCGTCAACAGGCGCAGCGTCTCACGCTCCTTCATCAGCTCCATTCTGTGCTTATAGAAGTAGGTGGCAAGAACGACAACGGATACGAAGACCAACGACAGGAACCACCACGACTTCCAGAAGTATGGCGACACGTGGATTTCCAGAGTGGCGGTGTTCAGCACGTCGCCCGACATTGCCGAGAGATACTTCACCTCGAAGGTATAGTCGCCCGAGGGGAGGTTGGTGTAGCGCACCGAGTGCTCTCCTGGCCTCATTCGGGTCCACTGGCTCTCGAATCCCTTCATTCTGTAGCAGTACACTCCCTTTGCCTCGCTGCTGTACTGCAGGGCGGAGAACTCTATTGCAAAGGATTTGTCCGACTCATGAAGGTTGAGGACATTGGCAACGGAAATGTCCTGGTCGAGATAGTCCGAACCGGCATAGACGGTTTGGTTGTCTACGGTGAGGGATGTGAACGTCAGCTTGTCGTTGCCGCGGGCTACAAGATTCGAACCGTAGACGACAGTCAATCCCTTGTCGCTGCCAAGGTATACGCATTTTCCGTCAGACAAGGCTGAGTTCCAGTAGTATACTGAAGAAACTAATCCGTCAGCCTCATAGTAGTTTGTAAAGGTCTCGTCGTCGGGATTCAGCACAGAGAGACCATTGTTGGTAGTTATCCACAGACATCCGTGCTGTCCTTCGGCTATTCCCTTCACGCTGTTGTTGGGCAATCCGTCTTCCATGGTGTATGCCTTGAACTGCAGTTCTCCGTCGGCATTCTCCGACGCACGATAGATGCCATAGCTGTTGCTGCCTATCCATACGCTGCCGTCGCGCGACTGGCAGAAGGACGTAATCTTGTCGACCACCTTGGTAGAAGGCTGGTCGAGCTTGTACATATAGTTGACACACTTGAACGGATAGCCTTTGGCTTGCCTTTGCGTCAGGTCGATGACGCGCAGTCCTGTCTGGCTACCTGTCCACAGTTTGCCACGACTGTCTATGAGAGTGCCTATGCACCCTCTGACGTCGAGACAACGCTCGAATGGAAGCAACAGCTGCCGCTTGTCGAAGTCGTAGAAGAACATGCCGTCGTTGCTGCCTATCCACATGCCGTTGTTGCGCTTGTCAAACACGAGTGCTCCTATGTGGTTCAGCAACTTCTGGTATTTCTCGCCGACGTTGAGGTGATAAATTTCCGACGGGTTGTCAAGCATCAGTATGTCTACTCCTCCACCCCATGTGCCTACCCAAAGGCGACGTTGGTTGTCGGCAGCGAGTGTCGACACCGAGTTGTGTGCCAGCTTGCTGTTTGCCGTTGTAAAATGTTCAAAGCCGTCAGAGTTGGGCTTTTGGCGGTTCAGTCCACCTTCGACAGTTCCCACCCAAAGGGTCCCATCGGGTTGTACATAGGTTGCATTGACACAGTTTGGCGAAAGGGAAGAAGGGTCGGAGGTATGGACAAAGTTGCGCAAGTCGAGCTGACGTGAAGAGAAGCGGAACACGCCGGCAGACTCTGTACCCACCCAAACGGCTCCGGGACGAACGAGTATGCAATGCACGAAGTCGCCTATGCGTTGCGAGACGGCGGAAGAGATGTCCCACGACGAGAACCGGTCGTTCACCACATCATAGATATAGAGTCCACCTAAGGTGCCGACAAGCAGTTGTCCGTCGTTAGAGATGGCGAGGCAGGTGACGAAGGCATTGTCAAGATTCACCCCCCCCTCCTGACGTTGACCATACCTGTGCATGGTGTCGGTCATAGGATTGTAGCGGAAGAGTCCTATGTTTGTAGCGAGCCACACGTCGCCGCGATACTTTAGGATTTCGGTGACGTAGGCATTGTTTACAACGTCAAATTGCGACGAAGCCTCTTCGCCTTTCAATGTTCCGTTTTGTACGGAAAAATGTTTCATGCGTCCATCAGACGAGAGCCATACAGTACCGTCTGAGTCAATGTCGCATAGTGTAACCTGTGGAGTGTTGCTGGAGTATTGTGTGTCGTAAATCTCGGAAATATTGCCCATTTCATCGAACGAGAAACGATAAATTCTATTTATCGTAAGCAGCCAAACGTTGTCTTTCCCGTCGCGGTAGACCGTTACGGAGCCTTGGTTAAGAATTTTCGCAAGGTCTGTCTTTTTGCAACTGACGTTTGCCTTTTGGTAGGTGTTGAGGTCGATGATGTCCGTCCCTTCGTCGAACGACACCCATAGACGGTTGAACTTGTCTTCCACCATATTTCGGCACGAGTTGCTTCTTACGCTGATGTTGCGGCTGCCAAAGCCGAAATTCATGAAGCCATAGCCGTCGTAGCGTGTCAGTCCACCGCCGTATGTAGCTATCCATACAAAGCCCCGGCTGTCCTCGAAGATGTCGTTGACGAAGTTGTGTGGCAGACCTGCGTGCATATCCAGGACGGTGAGGTTGCTACCTCCGTCGAGTGTCTGTGCCTTTATTGTTGAAGTATAAAGGCTTAATATACATGCAATTGCTACAATAACAGGTTTCATGTCAGCGTAATTGTTAGGTTTGTACTTTCGATTTCGTGGTTGCAAATATAAGGACTTTTTCTGAAACGGCAAAATTTTTTTGGCATTTTTTTCTCTTTGATTTTTTCCCTAAAGAAATTGCATTTTTGATGCCTTTAAATATTCATGCTGTCATGCTGTCATTAAAAATATAACATTATATAATATATGACTCAACTTTCGGAAATGGGAAGTTAAAGAAGTTAAGGAAGTTAAAGACGTATGTTCTACACATGGAAAACCCCTTGACGGATGCGACAAGGCTATTGTCTTTAACTCCCTTAACTTCTTTAACTTCTGAGAATTAAGTACTTCAGAAACTTGAATATATGAAAAGAAAAAAATAGAAATAATATTATTTATTATATAAATAATGTACATGACAAACGTGGCAGCGTGACAGCAATGTGACAGCAAGCCTCCTTTCGATTCTTGGAAATCGACTTATCGATAAGTGGAAATCGACTTGTCGATCTGGAAGAATCGAAAGGTCGCTAAAAGAAAAACGAGAAAAAGATTTGGTAATCTCGAAAAAAACGATTAACTTTGCAAAGAATAAAAACAACTGGAACAAAAACGTATGAAAAAGGCTTTTTTACTAATTGCTATGCTCGCTGCAACATTATGCGGATGGAGCCAGAGCATTCTCTCTGAAGTATTCAATCTTCCCGACGAAAAGGAGAAGTGGCTTGGAGGCGACGCTTCCATGCTGCCTTCCTACGAGAATCAGGGCACCGTGTTCCGCGACGCCGAAGGCAATGCCGTGGACGCACTCGACTTCTTCAAGCAGAACGGTTGGGACTGCATTCGCGTCAGGCTCTTCGTAGACCCAAGCAAGGCCCCTAATGCGAACAAGGGCGAAGGCGTGTGCCAAGACATCAACTACGTTACTGACTTCGCCAAGCAGATAAAGCAGAAGGGGTTGAAGTTCATGCTCGACTTCCACTATTCCGACACATGGGCCGACCCTGGCAAGCAGTTCATACCACACTCGTGGAGCGACCACTCCGAAAAAGCCCTTTACGACAGCATCTACGCACACACGAAGTCCTCGCTGCAACAGCTGGTTGCGGCGGGAGCCGAGCCGGAACTGATTCAGGTGGGTAACGAGATAACCAACGGTATGTTGTGGCCTGTAGGCAAGATAAACCACGACGAGAACGACAACTGGGACATACTGTGCAACATGATAGAGAGCGGCACAAAGGCATGTCGCGAAGTGTGTCCGAAGTCGAGGATTATCATACACACCGAGAAGGCAGGCGACTGGGGCATAACAAAAAGATTCTACGAGGAGCTGCGCCGTCATCGCAACGACTACGACATCATCGGACTGAGCTATTATCCCATGTGGCATCGCAATGTTGGAGTGCTGTCAGCCACGCTCGACTCACTGGAGCGGGAATTTCCGTTCAAGGACGTCATGATAGTGGAGACCGCCGCATATTATTCCCACGAGAACGACCGCTGGTCAAAGCCCGACACCTATTCCGAGTTCTATCCCATCAGCGTCGACGGTCAGACGATGTTCACAAAGGAGTTGGTTGCCGAATTGCGTCGCCACCGCAATGTCACTGGTCTGTTCTGGTGGTTCCCCGAAGAGAATGCATCAGGTCAAGAGATTGTGAAAGGATGGCTCAACCGCGGACTTTTCGACAACAAGACAGGCCGTGCCTTGCCCGCATTTTATGAGTTCAGCAAATTCAAATAAAAAACGTTAATAACTGAACTATCCAACCCTTTTTATACAGTAAAGTATTAAGCACTGGCGACTGGGGGTGTGGGCGTCTCGCCCGCACCTCAGGTATGAGGTAATATAAAAGTCACCTACGAAAAATTTGCCATACGGACAGGTGCGGGCGAGATGCCCACCCCCATTGCAGCCTTGCTAATGCAATCGATTGCACACTCATAATGCGTTAATTGTGAGTGCAAATGGGAGGTGTATACAGTAATAATTGTAACTTTGCGGCAGTAATTAAAGACCGAAATGAAATGAGAAGGATTTACACTACAATTATCGCACTATTATTCGCCGTGCTGCAGATGTCAGCACAAGGTTGGCCGGCAGACTACAAGGGAGTTATGCTGCAAGGGTTCGCATGGGATTCTTACATTGACTCGCAATGGCCTCAACTGGAAAGCCAGGCAGACGAGATTTCTGAATATTTCGACCTCATCTGGGTGCCCAATTCCGCCTATGCCGGCAGCATGACAAGCAATATGGGCTATCACCCCGTGTATTGGTTCAAGCAAGACTGCGCCTTCGGCACAGAGGAACAGCTGCGCTCGATGATAAAGACCTACAAGGACAAAGGCGTGGGATTCATTGCCGACGTCGTCATCAACCATCGATCCGGAGTATCTACTTGGGTGAATTTCCCCGCAGAGACTTATAAGGGCGAGTCATACCAGCTTGGGCTATCGGACATCTGCAAGGACGACGAGTGTAAGAACAACGGATACAATCCTACAGGTGCGGCAGATACTGGCGAAGGTTGGGATGGCTCACGCGACCTCGACCACACCAGCGAAAACGTGCAGAAAAACGTATTAGCATATCTCGACTTCCTGAAAAACGACATAGGATATGAGGGATTCCGCTATGACTTCGTGAAAGGCTATGCTCCAAAATACACAGGACTCTACAACGCAACCGCAGAACCTACATATTCCGTTGGCGAATACTACGACGGCGACCCGTCGAAAGTAAAGAAATGGGTAGACGGCACCAAGCAGGACGGCGTGGTACAAAGCGCAGCCTTCGACTTTCCACTGAAGTTCTACGTCAACGATGCCATCGGCAGCGGCAAATGGAACAGACTTGACGAGGAGAGCCTTGCCTCGAATGCAGAATACCGCAGATATTCCGTGACTTTCGTCGATAACCACGACACATACCGCGACAACAACAAATGCAAGGCAAACATTGAGGCAGCCAACGCCTTCATATTGACGATGCCCGGCACCCCCTGCGTTTTCCTCAACCACTGGGCAACCTACAAGACAGCCATAAAGAAGATGATCTTTTTACGCAAGAAAGCAGGTATTGCCAACACGAGCGAGATAGTGGAAAAGGGTCAGAAGGACGCCGGCTACTATGTGAAAGTGAAAGGCGATAATGGCAGCGTGCTGCTTGTATTGGGTAATGTGCAAAGCCTAAGCACAGAGGGCTACAAACTTGCCACCGGGGGACTGATGTACAAGATCTACGTAGAGAACGCACTGGACATCAATGGCATAGACGACATAAAGCCAGAAGAATTCACCATGCCCGAGTGCTGCACACCAGAGGAAGGCAAGATGTATGCTTTCTTTGAAGTGCCTTCGTTCTGGACAGGTACGATAAGGTGCTGGTGCTGGGACGGCGACAACAACAACAAGAACTTCACCGGCGGCACTTGGCCTGGACAGGAATGTACCAAGATTGGCAACGCGGCTAACGGTAACGCCATTTGGAAATGGGTAGGACCCGCTTCCAACACAGGCACGCCAACAGGCATAATATTCACCAACAAGGTGGGCAACAGCAACGACGGCTATCAGACAGGTGACATGGACTACCACGAAGGTGGATACTACAACGTGACTGGCTACCGCGGCACATTCACTACCACAGGCATCAGCACGATAGAGGCGGAGACCGTCGGAAATACAAAAGTATTCAGTTCGAATGGCAAACTGCTCCGTTCGTTCGACACCAAGGTTGACAACGGCAAAGCCACGGAAGGTCTGCCGCCCGGTTTTTACATCGTTAACGGAAAGAAGATGTTGAAGTAACGTGAGAATAATCTGTGCAATGCAAACGATTGCACAGTAATAAGTGGAGTTTTTACACACAAAATATTGCATTGATGCGGAATAGTTCGTACCTTTGCATCAGAATTGAAAGAAGAAATTGGTTTTTTGGTTTATTATTTAAATAGGTAGTACTTTTATTGGTATTTAGGTATATTAAGGATAATGTAGTGAGTTAGTTTTTTAAGGTTTTGGAAAAAGGGGCTGTTGCGACAACAGCCCCTTTTTCATATCTTAATCACCACCCTTACCGCAAACCATGCGTGCATCAGCGCAGTAGTAACAGCACCATAGTGATATTGCATCACCCGATAACGTTCCTTCAGCGAGGCACGGTGGTTCTTTGTCGACTGTCCTTCCTTGACGTAATTGACCAACACGGCATCGACGAAACGGAGTGTGAGCCGTCGATGCTCGGCTTCCTTCATTATGCGTATGCACCAGTCCACATCAGCAGAATAGCGGTAGCGAGTGTCGAAAAGAATGTTGCGTGCAATGTCGAGTCGGGCATAGAAAGCCTGATGACACACCACCATGCCGTGCTTGAACGACCGCCACGACAAATTCCTTGGCGGTGCCAGTCGACGATGCCTCAGGAAATGCCCCTCGTCGTCGACAATGTCCGTATTGCCGTAGACCACAGCAGGCCATGACTTCTGTTGCACACCCTCAAAGCCGCCACCATTGGCAATGGCATCAAGGACATTGGCATTAGGGAAGCTGTCGCCGGCGTTCAAGAAACAAACATAGTCGCCCGTAGCCTGTTGCAAGCCCTTGTTCATGGCATAATACAACCCATTGTCCGGCTCGCTGACTATCCTCACCTCATGTCCGTTCTGTGCAGCGTATGAACGCTGCATGTAGTCTGACGCCACATGCAACGTGTTGTCTGTTGAAGCCCCATCGACAATGATGTGCTCCACGTCGGCATAACGCTGCGCCAAGACGCTGTCCACCGTTCTCGGCAGAAATTTCTCCGCATTATATGTGATGGTAATTATCGAGAATTTCATCATATCTTGTATCTTTTGTATGCTATGGCCTGATTATAGACCTCAATGTACTTCATAGCCACGCTATGCTGCGAATACCTCATGCTTACCTTCCTCACCGCCTCTGACGAGAGGTCCCCATGACGCGAAGGGTCGAGCACCCACTCCATTCCCTCGGCAAGGTCGTCGACATCGCGCACGGCAGCAACATATCCGTTGCGCTCATGGTCAATCATTTCCGGTATGCCGCCTACCTTAAATCCCACACAAGGCACTCCACACGCCATAGCCTCCATGATGGTGTTTGGCAGATTGTCTTCGAGCGAAGGCAGCACGAAGGCGTCAGCAGAATTGTAGACGGCGACAATGCGACGCTCATCGCTGACATAGCCCAAGGGAAATGCAGGCAAAGCCAACTGTTCCACCACGTCCTCGGCATGACCTCCAAGGACAGCTACCACAGTATCGTCCTTCATCTCGGGTCGTCTTGCCACCATACGTTCCAAAGCGTCGACGAAGAAAGACATCCCCTTTCGCTTGTCGGTTACCTTCTGTGAGACGAAGAGTATGACGCGCTTGTCGAGAGGCAGTCCTGCCGCCATGCGCGACTGACGCTTGTCGGCTACGCAAAAGACACGGGTGTCGATGGTATTCGGAATATTTGTAATGCTCTGTCCCACAAGCAGCGAACTGCGCTTCGCCTCACCCTCAAGCCACTTGCTGCAAGCCACGAACATGACATTGCGGTCGGCAAGCATGCGTTTCTTTGCCTTCCACACCTTTGAAGCGAGGTCGTCGTCATATCCTCCACCCGGCAACAGCTGACAGTTGTGGCAATGCGACTTGAAGTAGTTGCACCCACGCGAATAGTGGCAGATGGAAGAAGCAGGCCAAATGTCGTGCATGGTCCAAACGACGGCCTTGTTTGAGTCAAGAATCTTCCTGATGCCCCTAAGCGAAAGCATTCCTTGGTTAATCCAATGCAGATGAATTACGTCAGCCTCGCGGAACTCCCTAAGGCGTGTGATGTCGCACCCAGCATTGGCAATGTCAATCTCGAACAAGTGGTGCTTGCTGAAATGCGTGTGGAAAAACACCACAAGGCGTTCCCACAGAAAACTCCACTGCCTCAACAAGGTTTGGGGCAGACCGACTACGGTAATGTCGTCCGTTACTTTATCGCGGACAAGCATCTTGGCTTTCACGCCATTGTTGTTCAATGCATCCAAAAGTCTGTTGGCGGCAACGGCAGCACCACCTGTCTTTTCGCTCGTGTTGACTATAAGAACTCTCATTTTTCAGTGGTTTTACTCTTGCTTTTCTGCAAAAGTACAACTTTCTTGTCAAAAGACAAAAGATTATCCGTAGTTTTTTGTCAATTAACAATATTTTTTTTATCTTTGCAGAAGATTTATGAATACAGACACAATATATATGCGACGTTGCCTGCAACTGGCACTCAACGGACAACAGAACGCCCGACCCAACCCTATGGTGGGAGCAGTCATTGTACACGATGGAAGAATCATCGGCGAAGGCTATCATGTGCGATGTGGTGAGGGTCACGCCGAGGTGAACGCCTTCGCCTCGGTGAGACAGGAGGACATCCACCTGCTGCACGACGCCACCATATACGTAAGCCTTGAGCCTTGCGCCCACTATGGCAAGACTCCACCGTGTGCAGAACTGATAATAAGCAAGGGAGTGAGGCGTTGTGTGGTAGGATGCATCGACCCCTTTGCCAAGGTTCAGGGACGTGGAATAGACATGATTCGCAAAGCCGGCATAGAGGTGACTGTAGGAGTGTTGGAGGAAGAGTGCCGCGAACTGAACAGGCGGTTCTTCACCTTTCACGAAAAACGTCGCCCATACATTATTCTGAAATGGGCACAGTCCGCCGACGGTTTCATCGACAAGGACAGCAAGGCATACGCCTTCTCTACGCCATTCACCCAAATGCTTGTACACAAGCTGCGCAGCGAGTGCGACGCAATCCTCGTAGGCAAGACGACATTCGAAAAGGAAAAGCCGAGGCTCGACGTGCGCCGATGGTCGGGAAGAAGCCCCATGCGCCTCGTCCTCGACCGCAACAACCCCTGCTTTGAGCGCATGGACACCAACAGCCCCATGCTTCCACAACTGATGTCGCATCTCTACGACCGACAAGTGCAGTCGCTGCTTGTAGAGGGTGGAGCTGCCACACACCAGTCGTTCATCGACGCGGGACTATGGGACGAGATACGCATAGAAGTGTCGCCGGTCGCGGTAGGCAACGGCACAAGGGCGGCAAGAATGCCAGAGAGTGCAAGAATCGTAGAAAGCGAGAGCATTGACGGCAACAGTATTTTACACATAAGATAAAAAAAATGAATGCGACAGGACAGATAAGGCTGTTTTCAATCAAGATGGTGCTCGCCGGCATCGTAAGCCTTGTCATGCCCATTAAGCTGACGGCACAAAACAACCCGTTCAAGATTGACGACAAGCTGTACGAATACTATGTACGTGCAAACAACGCACGACGCCGTCCGATATGCGTCGCCATTGCCGACACCATGTACAACATGGCAATGCTCAGCGGCGACAAGAAGGCTGCATGCATTGCACTCTCAGTACCTGTAGGCCACTATCAGGTGACACTACAGGAAGAGAAGTTCAACCACGCAGCCGACAGGCTTATGGCGGAAGCCAGGAAATACGGGCAGCTGAATTACTACTATTTCGCACAATCGGCAAGAATAACCCTATACATCAACCTCCATCGCCACCTGCAGGCTCTACAGGAGACGGAACGAATGAGCTTAAGTGCCGAGAAGGACGACAACTACTACGGCAGAATGTTGGCATTGAGAGCAATAGCCAACATCTACATGACCAACCGCAACTACGAGATGGCGGTGAAATACTTCAAGGAGTCGCTCGACATATTGATCAACCATCTGCCCGACCAAGACCAAAGCGTAGGCTACATGCGACTTGCAAGATGCCTTCAGCTCAGCGACAACCATAAGGCTGCCATAGAAGCTGACGAAACAGGACTGGCACTGCTGAAGAACCCGGGCAATGCGTTTGCTGTGGCAGACAACCTGTTGCGTTCATACTACGAGCTGGGACCAGACTACAAGGACAAATTCAACGACGTCTACACTCGATACAAGAAGTACATCGACAAGCAAGGGTCAAAGACAGCAAGGATGCACCTTGCCGTTCTCTACGAACTGATGAACGAAAGAATTGACGCAGCCAAGAAGATTCTACAGGAAATTAAACCCGAAAGCGCAATAGGGACCTACGTCAAACTGGAGACCAAGAAGGGCAATTACGACAAGGCATTGGAGTACACAATGAAATACTTCATCAACCGTGACTCCATAGAGATTCACGAGTCGCCCGTTTATCAAATAGCCGAAGTCAACGCCACATTGGAGAACAGCCTTCTCAGCCTCAACAACCTGCAGTTGGAATATGAAATGGCACAACGGCTTCTGAAACAGAAGGAAGCAGAGGCTAAACTGGAAGAAGAAAGGGAAGGTGCCACCACTATGCTGCTTGCCAACGACTCGCTGACGATAGCCAGGATGAAGGCCGACAGCCTAAGACTATGCAGCGAACACGACACCCACGAACTGGAACTGTCGGTAATCAAGTCGGAAGCACGGACAAAGAAAATCATTTCCTTGGTGGCTCTACTCGCCCTCACCTTTGTGTTGTGCTACTTCGTTTTGGCGTTCATAAGAAGCAGACGGCATCTGAGAAAGCTGAACGAGAAGAACAAGGAACTTACCGAGGCACTCGACCACGCCGAGGAGCTGGAGAGGATGAAGTCGGCGTTTGTAAAAAACCTCAGCTACGACATTCGCACTCCGCTGAACTCCGTCGTAGGCTTCTCCGAACTGATGCTCAACGGCGAAGGACTGAACGAAGACGACAAGGCAGACATAAAACAGAAGATAGAGGAAAGCTCCACCATTCTGACGTCGATAGTCAACGACGTGTTGCAGCTGTCATACATCGAAAGTGGAAGGCAAACCGTGGAAAAGGCGGACAGCAGCCTTAACGCGATTGTGAAAGACTCGATAAGAGATGTTGACGGCGAAGCGAAGAAAGACAAGACCATAGGGTTTGCCGACAGAAACGACATCGAACTGACCACAGACAAGAAACTGCTGAAAACGGCACTGATACATTCAATGCAGTTCGCCCTAAAGCACACCTCCGCCAACGCCATTGAACTGACGACAACGAGGACGGAAACCGATGCCATAGTAAGCATCGACTACAAGATAGACAAGGAAACGGAATGTGACGAACGGGTGCTCACGGGAAATGCCGTTATGGACAAGGGCATGGAGCCGTATAAGATGTCGCTGCCCGTGAGCAGGGCTGCCGTAACGAAACTAAAGGGTGACATAAGTTTCGGAAAGGCTGGAACCGAGAAGGCTTACATCCTGCTTAGCATACCGCTGAAGGCCATCGTAGCCATTCTGCTTATGGCGGCTTCCCTACTCTGCCCGCTGTCATCCAAAGCCCAATTCACCAAAGACAAACTGGAGCCGGAGATATACAAGATATACACCGAGGCGCAAAACAACCGCGACCTGCCGTTGGGATTGCAAAAGGCGCGGGAGGTCTACCGCATTGGAGTGGCACGAGGCGACAAATACATACAGTGCGTTGGTCTTGGCGTTGAGTTGCAGCACCACGTCATGAACAGCAACGACAAGCAAGCCTTTGAGGTAATCAGGAAGATACAACAACTGGCGTCCGACATTCACGACACCTTATATTATTATATGGCATTCAGCAACGAAGTGGCAATACACCTCAACAACCACCACACGCTGAGGGCACTGAAATGCTGTCTCGACATGCGTGACAAGGTGGAGAAAACCAACGACCACTTCGGCAAATACACATGCTACAGGTCGTTGGGCGACATCTATCGCGTGAGGAACAACAGGAGCCAGTCATGCCAATGGTATATCAAAGCCCTTGAACTCTACAAGAAATACAACATCAAGCACGACCCAACGATGTCGATACTGCGCATCGTGATGCAGAAACGTCAGGCTTACGACTATGAAGCGGCGAAGAAATACATTGAAGAGGCACGCAAAATCCCAAGCATCTCAAGATACAAATATCTTACAAACGTCGAAGAGGCGTTACTTGCCTTTGAAACCAACGACACTCTGAACTTCAACAGGCTCTATGCGCTTGCCATGAAACAGAAGGAGAAATACGGCTACCGCTATCCCGACAAAGAAGCCATACTGGAAGTGATGCACCTCACCTATGCCGGGCGGGACTCTGACGCCGTAGCATTGGCAAAAGAGAGACTTACGGAGTTCAACTACAAGCATCTTGCCACCTGCGTACTGAAAAACGAGAAGAAATGGGACTTGGCGACAACGGCATTCCTCGAAGAGAGGAAACAGTACGTCAAGGAGCAGGCGAAGGTGTTCGACTCCGACAAGACGGAAATGAACGAGATGATCGGCAACAACAAGCTGGAGGCCGACAACGTGCGCCTTAAACTGCAGGCTGCCAACCTGGAGATTGAACACCACAAGGCGCTGGCGGAGCTGGCAAGATACGAAAAGGACAAGCAACAACTGCTTGCCAACAACAACCGTCTGGCTATATC
Source organism: Prevotella sp. (assembly GCA_051869235.1). Lineage (GTDB taxonomy): Bacteria > Bacteroidota > Bacteroidia > Bacteroidales > Bacteroidaceae > Prevotella. Next base: position 5,814 of record JBJEAS010000133.1, on the reverse strand, counting down.
GAAGATGGAGGCGTACAACCAACTTGAAAACACATACAAGAAGCGAAATGACATGCAGAAGAAACAGCACACGGCAGACGCGAGACAGTCGACCGTCACCTTCTTCCTCGCCATAGTCTTCACTCTGCTTGCCGTTGTGGCGTATCTGCTGTACAAACGTACATCAAGAAGACATGCGAGAAAACTAAAGGCAAAAAACATGGAACTTATCGAGGCACGCAAACGGGCAGAAATGTCAGACAAGATGAAGAGCATGTTCATACAAAACATGAGCCACGAGATACGCACTCCACTGAACGCCATAGTAGGTTTCTCACAACTAATGCTCTCGCCCGACATGGAGCTGGGCAAAGAAGAACGTGAAGAGTTCGGGAACATAATACGCACAAACTCAGAACTGCTGACAACATTAGTGGGCGACATCATCTCGCTCTCTGAACTGGAAAGCGGACGATACAAGACCAACCTTCACGAGGTGAATGTTAACAGGCTGTGCAACAATGCATTGACAACGGTGAAGCATAGGTGTAAGAAAGGTGTGGAAATGGTCTTCGACAAACAATTAGACGACAACTATACCATAACGACCGACGAGCAGCGGGTAAGTCAGGTGCTTATAAACTATCTTACCAATGCGATAAAGTACACCGAGGAAGGCAGCATAACCATAAGTGCAAAGGCTGACGAGACGGAAGGCATCGTGACATTCTCAGTCACCGATACCGGCATCGGCATTCCTCTTGACAAGCAGAAGGACATCTTCGAGCGTTTCATGAAGCTCGACGACTTCCACCAAGGCACAGGTCTTGGTCTAAACATCTGTAGTCTTATTGCCGAGAAACTCGGCGGCGAAGTAGGAATAGACCCAACCTACACCAACGGTTCCCGCTTCTTGTTGAAATTGAAGAACTACGAGTAATAATTTGGGGAGTTAAGGAGTTAACTCCCCAAAAATCAACCTCCAAAAATCATTTCCTCCCGAAATCTGCGGGAACTTCTCCCCATTTTTTCGTTTCCCACTTTATTATGGGATTTTTGTAGCTATGCGTCTGCAACCATCGCTCGGCGCGGGCAACTATCTGATAAAGCTGTTCGGTCTGCGGTGTACGCTCGAGTTTTGTCTTGCACTGCCGTTTGCTTACCCAAAGCATTGCATTATAGCTGTCGGAATAAATTGTCTTTGTGGTGTTGCCCATCTTGTCCAATAGGGCAAGGGCATGGACAATGGCAAGGAACTCACCGATGTTGTTCGTGCCATGAACAGGACCAAAATGGAATACCTGTGCACCCGTAGCAAGGTCGATGCACTGGTATTCCATTGGTCCGGGATTTCCCGAACAGGCTGCGTCTACAGCCCACGCGTCTGCCCTTACCTCCATTGGCAAAGGCAGCACGGTGTCGTGTCTATAATCCGGTGGATTCTGCATATTACATTCTCTCCGGCACCTCAATGCCAAGCAGAGCCATTCCGTTCTTTATCACCTTGGCGACATTCTTGGCAAGTACGAGACGGAATGCCTTCTTGTCGGCATCCTCTTCCTTCAAGATGCTGTAGTCGTGATAGAACTGGTTGAACTCCTTGGTAAGCTCATAGCAGTAGTTGGCAATGCCACTTGGACTGTAGTCCTTTCCTGCCTGCTCCACAACAGCACCATATTCGTTAAGTTTCTGTATGAGGTCTATCTCCTTCTGGGAGAGGAACTCGCCGGTCGCTTCTGGGAGTGCCGGACTACCCTCTGCCTTACGCAGGATAGAACGTATGCGGGCATGGGTATATTGAATGAATGGACCTGTGTTTCCGTTGAAGTCTATCGACTCCTCCGGGTTGAACAGCATGTTCTTGCGGGCATCTACCTTTAGAATGAAATACTTCAAGGCTCCCATTCCCACGATGCGGGCAATCTCGTTGCGCTCCTCGTCGGTCATGTCGTCAAACTTGCCCAGCTCCTCGCTTGTCTGCTTAGCGTCGGCAATCATCGTCTCAACCAGGTCGTCGGCATCGACAACAGTTCCCTCGCGGCTCTTCATCTTTCCGTTAGGCAGTTCCACCATTCCGTAAGAGAAGTGTACAAGCTCCTTGCCCCACTTGAAGCCAAGACGGTCGAGAAGTATCGAGAGCACCTGGAAGTGGTAGTTCTGCTCGTTTCCCACAACGTATATCATCTTGTCGATGGGATAGTCCTTGAAACGCATCTCGGCAGTTCCGATGTCCTGAGTCATATACACCGATGTGCCGTCCGAGCGCAGCAGCAGCTTCTGGTCGAGTCCCTCATTGGTGAGGTCAGCCCACACGCTGTTGTCTGCATGTCGCTCGAAGAGTCCCTTTTCCAAGCCTTCTTCAACCTTCGCCTTACCCTTGAGATAAGTCTCCGACTCGTAGTAGATTTTGTCGAAGCCTACACCAAGAGCCTTGTATGTCTCGTCGAAGCCGGCATACACCCAGTCGTTCATCTTCTTCCACAGGGCGCGGACCTCCGGGTCGTTCTGCTCCCACTTCACCAGCATGTCGTGTGCCTCCTTGATGAGCGGAGCCTCTTCCTTAGCTTTCTTCTCTGCCTCATCTGTACCCATTCCTTCAGCGACATACTGAGCCATGAGCTGCTTTACCTCCTCGCGATAATGCTTGTCGAAAGCAACGTAGTAGTCGCCAATGAGGTGGTCGCCTTTCTTTCCGCTTGTCTCCGGTGTTTCGCCGTTGCCGTATTTCAACCATGCGAGCATCGACTTGCAGATGTGTATGCCACGGTCGTTGACGATGTTTGTCTTTACTACCTTGTTGCCGTTTGCCTCCATAATCTTCGCCAACGACCATCCGAGCAGGTTGTTGCGCACATGACCGAGGTGAAGGGGCTTATTGGTGTTGGGCGACGAATATTCTATCATCACCAGCGGAGAGTCTTCCGTTGCCTTCTTCTCGCCAAACTTCTCGTTGGCGTCGATGCTGTTGAGCAGTGAGAGCCATGCCGACTGTGCAATGACGAGGTTGAGGAAACCCTTAACGACGTTGAATGTGGAAACAGCCTCGCAGTTGTCTACGAGATACTGTCCTATCTCCTGTGCCGTATCTTCGGGCTTCTTCTTTGAAATCTTGAGGAAAGGGAATACGACGAGAGTCAAGTTACCCTCAAATTCGCGCTTCGTCTTCTGCAGCTGCACCATCTTCTCCTGCACTTCCTGACCATAAAGGGTCTTTACGGCATCGATGACAGCACTGCTAATCATGCTTTCTATCTTCATATCTTTTTACTATAGTAACCTGTTAAATTTCGAAATCGTCGGCAAAGTTACTACAAAAGAATGGAATGGCAAAGAAAAAGCAATGTTTTCTTTGCCATTCCACATAATTTCAACATTTTGGCGAAGTTGAATATGCATCGGTAGCGGCTGGGGGTGTGGGCGTCCCGCCCGCACCTTGCGCACTATCCTGCAAATAACCTTCTTGTTAATAACTGGACTTTCCCACCCTTTAAATGTAGTTGAATATTTAGCGGCAAGGGCTGGGGGTGTGGGCGTCTCGCCCGCACCTTGCGCACCATCAACCGCATAATCCCGAAATATTACCTTGTAGGCGAGGTGCGGGCGGGACGCCCACACCCCCAGTAGCCAGCGCACCCAAAGAGCTGAATATCTTGAAGCATTAGTTTGCCCGTACTGAAAGTTAAAGGGTGGGAAAGTTCAGTTAATAATACCTCGTAGGCGAGGTGCGGGCGGGACGCCCACACCCCCAGCCGCTGCCGCAAAGCCTCCCCTCCCCAGGGAGGGGCTGGGGGTGGGCCTTACTTCTCCCTCAGCGTCTCACGCACTATCTTTCCCCATGGCTTTATCAGGTCCTTGGTCCAGTTGCCCGTAGCCTTGGCTCTTGGCAACAGCATGGAGCAGGTCTCGTTCTTGTCGCTCACCGACCAGCAGATCCAACTGATTTTCTTTGCCTCCATATAGTCCACCCACTCGTTCCATGAATCCTTGTCGAGTTTGCCGTCGCCCGAAGCGTCCATCGAGGCGCACTCGGAGATGAACACAGGAACACCCTTCTGCATGGCATCATCGATGCGGTCGCGCAACCATTGCTTATGCGTGCCTGCATAGAAATGCACCGTGTACATTATATTATTATAGCCTTCAAGCGGACTTTCGGCAACAAGGTGAATGTCCTGGTCCCAATGTGGACAGCCTACGAGAATAAGGTTGTCTGGGTCGTAGAGGCGTATCTCGTCAATCACCGCCTTTGAGTATTCCTTAAGGCTCTCCCACGAGTCCTCCACCGGTTCGTTGTAAATCTCGTATATCACATTAGGGTGCTGACCGTATTTCTTTGCCATCTTGCCGAAGAACTCTACAGCCTCCTTCTTCTTCAACACATGCGAGTGCCAGTCGATGATGACGTAGACGCCTTCCTTTATCGCCGCCTTCACCACCGGCTCGATGCAATCGAGTGCAAACCTCGGATTCTCAAGATAGTTGTCTTCTATCATTATTCCCATAGCAGCACGAATAACCTTGGCATTCCAGTCGTCGGCAAGCCATTTCACCGCCTTGGCATTGTAGAACCGTGGCCAAAGGTTATGCCAACCGAGGCTTGCTCCACGAAGTGTTATGGCATTGCCGTTCTGGTCGCAGAGCTGCGAGCCAACCACCTTCAACTGTCCCCACTGCTGTACAGGAGTCTGTTCTTTCTTGGCAAACGATGCTATCGTCATCATTGCCATAACAACTGCAAGAATTGTTCTTCTCATTATTTATAATTTATAGGTTATACATATTTTCTCTTGCAAATATACTGTTTTTTTTCCAAACCAACAGTCTACAAGTATGTAAAAAATAAAAAATATGATAAAATAGTAAGTGTCCGCAACGATTTTGCATTATAATAATATTAGTTTGCAAATTATATAAGCTGAATAGTTGTTTTGACATACTTATAAAGTTAAAAACACTAAAATAATTGGATTAGACAAGCATAATTATTATCTTTGCACTCGATAAGCAATTAGTTTGCAAATCAATAAGCAGATTGAATAATTACTAAGCAGTGTGATTATGTGTACATACAATTTGGTTTTAAATGATTCTCTTGTTGAGAAAGCCCAGTCGGCATTCCATTCCAAAAATGACATAACGGAATGGATGCAGACTCAAATTGAGCGTATGTTAAGACAAATTGCAGTGTCGGAATCTACGGCTAAACGTCCTGTCCGCAAGATTGTTGTCAATAACAAAATAAAGGCCTTGTCAAATGTTGAGCCTACAACGTCCTGTGCTGACTATAAAGATGATATTCTAGACATTCTTTCTGAAAAATATTAAGTATGAAAGTTTTCCTTGATGCCAATATCATAATTGATGTTGTGCAAAACCGCTCTGATTTTGTAGAACAATCCAGCAAAGTCCTTCAATCTGGTCTTGAAGGTTTCATTGACCTTTGCGCTTCAGATGTGACTTTCACTACGGTATCGTTTTATGCCCGTAAACAGCGTACGACAGAACAATTATATGAAGTAATGCAGTCATTAAGAGATTTTATAGATGTAGTGCCAACTGGTAGAATTGCTATTGATTGGGCACTACAAAGAAAAGCCAAAGACTTTGAAGACTCTGTACAATATTATGCAGCTTTAAGAGCTGGTGCAGACTATATAGTATCAAGGAATGTCCGTGACTATCCGTTTGACGACGTACCCGTTGTCACTCCACAAGATTTTTTTAGTATCATGGGATTTGAATAAGATGCGGATAAGTAATACACCAAGAACAAGCTCGCCCTTGTAAGGCGCGACATACTGGACAACGACAAGGGAGTGCTGACATTCGTTGACC
>JBJEAS010000132.1:0-30148 GCA_051869235.1 Prevotella sp. | reverse complement strand
TCTTCCAATAATGTTTGTCATAATCATAAAATGTAGCCAAATTTTCTGCAAAGATTTTGCAAACGAGCGCAATGAGAGTTTACTCTCAAATTGCCGAGTGCAGCTAAATCTTCTGCAAAGATTTTGCAAACGAGCGCAATGAGAGTTTACTCTCAAATTGCCGAGTGCAGCTAAATCTTCTGCAAAGATAGCAAAAATATCAATAGCAGAAAAATATAAGGCAGTTTTTAGTCTATAATTAACTGTAATTACAGTTTTTTAATTATGAATACATCGTTTCAATAATCATAACCATATAATTAATAATATAAAAAACATTAATGTTTGACAGAAATATATGGCTTTTCTTGGAAATTTTGGAGAAAAGCTGCAACTTTGCAACTGATAATATCTTATTTGTTTCTTATAAAATGAGCAGGTGCGGGAGAATCTTGTTAATATAGAGCAATAACGAAATAGCATTCGAGAAAATCTCATGGTTTTACATTCTATTCTGTTGTTTATCATGCTTTGTCAAGCAAGAAAGCCATATACAAGGGCAGGATTGTCATTTGACCGCTCTGTCCGATATTGACATCGCCTAACTTGATTGCTCGATGGACATGATATTTCTCGGGATGTGCAAGGATGGTCTTCGTGCTTTTTACATTGCCGCTTGATGCCTTCACCTCTATCAGAGTACATTCTCCGTCATATCGGATGACGAAATCGACTTCCAAGCCGGAGTCCTTACGGTAATAATACAGCTTGCGCCTCATCTTTGTGAATATGTCGGCAATGAGATTCTCAAAAATCGCTCCCTTATAACCGAAAAGATTTCCTTGCAGGATGTCGAGCTGGGTGCCGTCTTCAAGCATCGAGACAAACAAGCCTGTGTCAACCATATATACCTTAAATACTTCTTCAATTGCATTGCCGTCCAATGGCAACTCTGTAATGCTCAGGTTGTGGCATCGGCAAATGATGCCGGCATCTTCTATCCACTGAAGGCTTCCGGCAAATTGGGATGCTTTCCCACCCTTGCGCACTACGGAATATTGGAACTTCTTGTTTTCCTTGGCAAGCTGCTTGGGAATCGACTCAAAGCACTCCCTTATGCGTGGTTTGTCCGAATCATCCGCATATTTTAGCATGTCATCCTCATATTGGTCAATGATGTTTCTTTGAATCTCCAATACTGTCTGCATGTTTTTGGTGGAAACGAATGATTGCACAACCTCTGGCATCCCGCCCACAATGGTATAATAGAGCAGAAGCTGGCGCATCCTGTTGTGTATTGCTTCGGGAACAGGAGTCACACTTTCCATACATTCCCTAATCTTGTCGATAGCGGCAGTCGGAATCCCATTTGCCCATAGGAATTCCTCAAAATCAAGAGGATACATATTCACAATCGTTTCATATCCAACAGGGATTGAGGCTTTTGAATATCCATACCCTTTTACTCCAAGAAGTGAACCGGTGGCAATAACATCAAACCGCCCGTCAAGTTTGAAGAACTTCAGTGAGGCCCTTGCTTCAGGACATTCCTGTATCTCGTCAAGTATAAGACAGGTATTCCCTGCCTCAAACTTAACTTTATCCTCCATTATGGTTGTTATGTTAAGGATGATGTCATCTATTCGTCTTGATTTTTCAAATGCGATGTTATACTCATCCATTTCCATAAAATTGATGTATATTACATTGTCGTAATTTTGCGAAGCGAAATTCCTAACTGAAAAGGTCTTTCCGCATTGCCTACACCCTTTAATGACAAGAGGTTTCTTGTCTTCATTGGCTTTCCATTCTCTGAGGATAATGTCAATCTTTCTTTGTAGCTCTACCATTTTTTCAAGGGACTTTTATTTTATACAACTCACTTTTTCAAGCGACTTTTATCATACTTACGCCACTTTTCCAAGCGACTTTTCTGGTGCAAAGATAAGAACAATTACCGAAAAATAACACTTTTATCAGAATAATTATTGATATATACTAATGTTTAACAGTTTTTAAGAGTCGCATGTGGTCAAATTCCGTTTCCCGAAGATATTATTCTATTTATCTCGCTGATGAAATCATCTTGATTTCTTGGTGAGATATACACGACATCACATTTGCCGTAATAAATGGCAAGACGCTTGAGAGAAGCGGCAGGCGAACTGAGCAGACACCGGCTCTGTTCCATTTTAGTTATCGTGGCGATATCAACATTCTGGTGTATTCCCCAGAAAGAATAGACTTTCAGAGTATTCCCTTAAAAGCCAGGACGTTTTGAATTGTATCCGACAGACAGCAGTTGGGTATGGTTATTATTTGACTCTGAGACAGGAACTTACCGCCTCTTGACTTTTCGGCCAATTCACCAAATAGAGTTTCTCCGTGGCGCGGGTGAATGCGGTATAGAGCCAATGGACGTAGTCGGGAGTCAACATTTCGTCGGTCATGTAGCCTTGGTCGACATATACGTGCGACCATTGTCCGCCCTGCGCCTTGTGGCAGGTGACGGCATAGGCATACTTTACCTGAAGGGCGTTGTAGTATGGGTCTTGGCGGAGAGCCTTGAAGCGGTCGGACTTCAACGGCAGGTGCTGGTAGTCTGCCATGACACTTTGGAACAGTTGTTCGTTCTGTTCACGGGTAAGCGATGGGGCTTCGGCCTGAAGCGAGTCAAGCAGAGTGGTGGCTGTAAATTCAAGGTTGTCATAGTCGGGAAAAGAGAAGGTGATGTCGGCAAACTTGAAACCATATAGTTCCCTAATGTTCCTTATTCTTACTACCCGTGCGCTGTCGCCGTTTGCAATGAAGGGAATGTTCAGCTTCAGTTTCTCTGCCCAGTAGTAGTTGTTTTTCACCACCATAAGCATGTCGCCTTGCGTCACGAGTTCTTCGCGTCCGAGCACCATGTTGCGTATGCCATTGTTATATATTATGGCACGTTTGTTGCTTCGAGTCACCACTATTGTGTCGTCGAGCCCTGCATGGCTATACGACGATGCAAGTTGTTCAATAAGTTCGTCGCCACGCAGGTTGACGATGTCGTCGAAACTTTTGAATCTTATTTTGGGCAGTTGGGTAAGATTGTCGTGCGTTATCATCTTGCGCACCATGGTAGCGTTGTAGAGAATGCCAGAGTCTTGGCTTTGTCTTAGCACCTCGTTGAGGTTGGATTCATAAACGTCGAGTCCATAGCCTTGCACCACCTCAGTCATCAGTGCCGGACTTTCCTCTTCGCCTACCGGTGGCAACTGTGCCGTATCACCAATGAGCATCAGTCGACAGTTGCGGCCAGTGTATACAAACTGTATTAGGTCATCAAGCAGGCATCCTGTGCCGAAGGTCGAGTCGCCATTGCCCATATTGGCAATCATCGAAGCCTCGTCGACAATGAAGAGTGTGTCGGTGGCAAGATTGACGTTGAGAGAGAATGGCGATGCCATGTCGGTCATGGTCTTCTGCCTATAGATGCGGCGGTGGATGGTGTAGGCTGGCATGGAGGCGTTGAGGGCGAAAACCTTTGCCGCCCTGCCTGTTGGAGCCATGAGCATAATCTTCTGTTTCATTTCCACCAGTGCCTTCACCATGGCAGCGGCAAGGGTGGTCTTGCCCGTTCCTGCCGAGCCGCGCAGTATCATCGCCACGCGGTCGTTGCGGTCGAGCATGAAATCGGAGAATCGACAGATTGCTGCCGACTGCTCTGCTGTGGGCAGGAAGCCCATGTGTCTCCTTATGGTGGATGTATAGAAGTCTGCCAACATGCCGATTGTCGTAATGAGTTGATTGTAGGAAGGAGCGTTGGCTATTCCGCCTTGTCCTCAACGAAGTTTACGTTGACGAGGTTTACTTTTGCCGTATTCTCGTCGATGTCTTTTCCTGTAGATGTGTAGACAATGGTAGAGCTTGAGATGTTGATGTCATGAATGCAGTCAAGCCCCTCGATGCCTTTTGCCTTTATGGCTGTCTTCGCACCACGGCAAACAACGTTGGATATGTGTATGTCGGTGAACTCTGGAACAAACTCACAGCCTGCCTTCTTTGCCGTCTTTCCTTCTGATCCTGCTGGACGGTCGACATAGTCGCACTGGAAGACGATTGCCTCGTCGGTGATGTCGTTCATCACTATGTCGGAGATGTAGATGTCCTCCGTCTTTCCTCCACGTCCCATACCGCTCTTGAAGCGCAATCCCGTGTCGGTGCCTGAGAAGCGACAACGGCGAACCACGATGCGCTTCATGCCGGTGATGTCCTCACTGCCAATGACGAATCCGCCATGGGCATGGAATACGGTGTTGTCCTCGATGAGAATGTCCTCGCATCCGTTTACGAGAGCCGCAGGCTTTGCCTTGCCGCTTTTCATGCAGATGCCGTCGTCGCCGGCATCAACGGTGGAGTTTACGATTAGTGCCTGTTGGCAGTCGCTGAGGTCGATGGCGTCGCCGTTCTGTGCGTTCCACGGACAGCGCACCGTAATGCCGTCGATGATGATGTTCCTTGAATTGCATGGGTGAACGTGGAATCGGGGTGAGTTCTGAAATGTTACTCCCTTTATGAGAATGTTCTCGCAGTCGGTAAGTCTTACGAGGTCTTGGCGGCGCTTTTCCTGTGCATCAGGCGTTTCGCCGATGTTCTTGTAGCCCGCCTTCACGTTCCAGGGATACCAAAGTTGTCCGTTTTGACGTTCCACACCACCGATGGCGGCAAATCGCTTCCATTCCACGTCGCTCACCTTGGATCGTTTCACTGGTCGCCACTGTGCGCCATTGCCGTCGATTATACCCTCGCCGGTTATTGCAATGTTTTTTTTCTTTAATGCTTTTATGCCTGGTTCGCAGCGCGACGACTTCCCTTCGGCATCAAGGAAAAGACTTTTGTCGGGTGAGAAGAGAACAATGGCGTTGCGTTCAACATGCAGTTCGATGTTGTCCTTCAGTGCAATAGGTCCTGTAAGCCATACTCCCTGAGGCACGACGAGTCGTCCGCCACCTTTCTTCGTTAGTGCGGAGATAGCCTTGCGGAAAGCCTCGGTGTTGAGTGTCGCACCGTCGCCCACTCCGCCAAAGTCGGCAATGGAAACTGTATATTTTGGAATAGTGAACTCTACCACCTGCTTAAGTTCCACAGGTAAGTTCTGGTAGTGCTTTGAGTAGTCTTCCGCTTTTGCAGAAAGTGCGGACAAGATAGTTATAGTGGCTAATATTAGGTGTTTCATAGGGGATTTTTAAAGGTGATTTTGGAAGGTAGAAGGTAGAAGGTAGAGATATGTGAGAGCCGCTGTGGTAATCTCAACCCTCTACCTTCTCTCTTATCCGTAAATAATCTTTCCGTTCTCGTCCTCGTAAGGAGCGAGGTCCTTAGAGTACTGGTTCATGGCGCGGAGGCTCATGCCCATCGACGAGAAGCCGCCGTCGTGGAAGAGGTTCTGCATCGTCACCTTACGGGTGAAGTCGGAGAACATCATCACGCAGTAGTTTGCGCAATCGTCGGCAGAGGCGTTGCCTAAAGGCGACATTTTGTTGGAGAAGTCCATGAGGTTTTCCATATCCTTGATGCCCTTGCCTGCCGTTGTTGGCGTTGGCGACTGTGATATGGTGTTTATGCGTACGTTCTTCTCACGACCATAGATGTAGCCGAAGCTGCGGGCAATGCTCTCAAGCATGCTCTTTGCGTCAGCCATGTCGTTGTAGCCGAAGAATGTGCGCTGCGAAGCCACATAGGTGAGTGCCACCACAGAGCCATATTCGGCAATGGCATCCTGCTTCTTTGCCACCTGAAGCATCTTGTGGAACGAGATTGCAGAGATGTCGAGCGTCTTCTGCAGATAGTTGTAGTCGAGGTCGTCGTAAGTGCGGTGCTTGCGCACGTTGGGACTCATTCCAATAGAGTGGAGAACGAAGTCGACGGGACCGCCGAGCTTCTCTACCGATTCGCTGAATACTTTCTCTAAATCCTCGACGCTTGTAGCGTCGGCTGGGATTACTGGTGCGTCGAGCTGCTTGCTCAGTTCGTCGAGCTGTCCCATGCGCAGAGCCATTGGGGTGTTGCTCAATGTGATTTTTGCACCTTCTTCTACGGCCTTCACGGCCACTTTCCATGCGATGGAATCTTCGTTCAATGCGCCGAAGATAATGCCACGCTTTCCTGCTAATAAATTATGCGTCATAATACTATAATGAAATAACGACTGCAAAATTACACATTTTTGTTCGAATTGTGCATATTCGTAAACACATATTAACGTAAAAAAGCCCGTAAACCTTTACGAAACATGCTCTCGGCTATTCCGTTGCCGCATTGTGTCCCGCTATCTTGCCGTTTACGACGATGTCGCCAACGCCATTGCCTCCAAGTCGGTTGCCGCCATGAAGTCCGCCTGTTACCTCCCCTGCTGCATAAAGTCCCGCCACAGCCGTCCCGTCGCTTCGCAATACGTGCATGTCCTTGTCAACCTTTATGCCGCCCATAGTGTGGTGAATGGCTGGGGTCACTCCCACGGCATAGTAGGGAGCCACGTTGAGCGGTGCGGTCATTGCCGATGCAGCACGTCCGAAATCCTCGTCGCAACCGTTTTGCTGCATCTGCGTATATCGTGCCATTGTCTCAGAGAGGCTTGTCGGCGACATGCTTATCTCGGCAGCGAGTCCCTCAATGCTTGTTGCCGTCTTTAGGACACCCTGATTATAATAAGTCTCTATCGATGCCAGCGACTTTCTCACCTGTTCGTCAAACACAAGGTATGCCATGCCTTCTGTCTGGCTTAGAATGGCGTCTGACACCACGTCTCGTGTCTGCATTTCGTCAATGAAACGTCTACCCTCCTGATTCACGAGTATTGCACCGTTGCCTCTTACAGCCTCGGTAATCAGAATATGGTTGACGTATTCCGATGTGGGATGTATCTGAATCTGTTCGAGCTGTATGGTGCTTCCTCCTACTGCTTCCACCCATGTGAAGGCATCTCCCGTGGCACCTTTGTGGTTCAGCGTCGGGAAACCCTTTAGGTCGGGACAGTATCTGGTCACCATGTCAAGGTTGGCGCCAAAGCCTCCTGTTGCAATTACTACAGCCTTTGACCTTATCTTATATGTGCTTCCATCCTTGTTCTCCACCTTTACTCCACACACACTTTCGCCTTCGGTCAAAAGTCCTGTGACTTTGTTGTTGGTGCGGATTTCCACGTTCTTCGATGTCGATGCCTCTTTGAGAACTTTCATCAGGTGCGGACCTATTGCCGTTCCTCCCTTTGGTCTATGAGTGCGCTTCACGCTGCTACCGCCCATAAGTCCCACGTCGCTCAGGTCGGTACCAAGTCCTATGAGCCAGTCAATGGTCAGTGGACCGTTGTCGACGAAGCTCCTTACTAATGTTGGGTCGTTGAGATAGTGACCGCCTTTCATCGTGTCGTCGAAGAACAAGTCCTTCGAGTCTTCTATGCCCAAGCCTTTCTGCACCGATGTCTCGGCAGCGTTTATTCCTCCTGTAGAGTAGTTCGTATTTCCTCCGATGATGCCTTCCTTTTCCAGTACTATTACGCTGCGCGAGAGCGATGCTGCTTCTACGGCGGCACAAAGTCCTGCTCCACCAGCGCCGACAATCACGATGTCACATTCGCTGTCGGTATATGTCTTGTCGTTGTCGGTGCTTATTCCCTTTGCTGCGTCGATGGCCATGTTCAGCGCGTCTATCACTCCCGTAGACGTGAGTGTCGCTCCCGTCACGCCATCTGTTTCCATCGACAGGTAGTCTGATCGGCCGATTGCTTTGTCGAGCACCTCGTTGAGTGCCTCTTGGGCGAACGACGATTCCGACTGGCTTATTGCCTTTGCGCTGGTTATCACGTTGTTCTCCACCGTTATTCGTACGAGAATAGTGCCTCCGCGCCCCTCGCCCGTTCCTTCCCATGTTCCGTCGCGCATTATTGCGTCAGCCTTTTCCTCCTGGTTGTTGTCTGAGCTGCATGACGACATCAGTGCCACAGGTAATATGGCCATCAGGATAGCCATAATCATCAAGGGGATTTTCTTGTTTGTTTTCATCTTTGTTATACAATAATAGTTTCACCTCTGCAAAGGTAACACTTTTTTCTCTACTGCCAAACACAATCAAGAAAAATCTTAAAGGTTCAGATGGTTCAGATGGATAGGAACTTTGGTTCGTTAGTTGTGAATCAGTGGTATCTGTCAAAGTAAAGTTAAACTTAATGTACTTTTTGTTGCAGAATAAAAGTTTGTACGACAAAGGGGTGCTTAGGGACACAGCAATCGATATGTCCCTAAGCAACCCAGTTTTTATCTGGACATTGCCATGAAAGCCGACACCAAAAGCGTGGTGCCATATTTCTGCAAAAAAGCCATATACAAAAGCAATAAATTATACGAAATATTGTTTGAAAGTGGTTATTGTTGCGCAATCCTCAACACAGTCACTGAGTTTGCGGAGAACTTGCGGATGATGCGGTTGCCATTGAGGCTCACTTGTTCCTTGTGAGGCACTACCTTGGTGGGATTGTCAAGACTGTTCTCGTCGAGACTGCTTGCTGATGAGAGGACTGTTGCCTCAGCCTGTTGTGCAAGTCCTTCGGCACCATTGAGCAAAATGGTGGTAGCGATGTCCTTGTTGGCGGCATTCACTATCTTCACGATAATGTCGCCAGTCTTCTCGTCCTTCTGCGCACTGGCACAAATGGTCTTGCGGTTCTTGTCAGAAAGGGAGGCCTGCTGCACCAGTTTTCCGTCGATATATCCCTTGATAGTCAGAGGCGACACCTCAAGGCGAATGTCATACCATCGGCCTTCCTCAATGGAATAGTTGATGCTCTCGGAATCCATCGCAGTCTTTATCTCATTGATGGAGTTGCCATAACCTCCTATGTCCCAACGGGTGCGGTTGTTGATTCCATTCTGATGATGGAAATATATCTGGAAACCATTCTCACCTGAGAGTTTGCGTGCCTTCAATGTAATGACATATTCTTTCCAAGCGTTGTTGCCTGTGAAAGCCGTTACACCAGTGGCAAACGACGACTGCCTCAGTACTCCGTCATTGACACTCCATTCGCCGTCGCCGATCTTCTCCCAACTGTCGATATTTGAAGAGAAGTCGGTCTGATACAGTACCTTGCCCTTGGGCGTTGTGACCTTCAAGTCCTTGAACTCCGCACTGTTTTTCCATGTTCCAAGACCAATACCACCTGAGGTATAAGGGATATCCATCAATGGACAGCCCTCGACGCTAACAGGAAGATTAAGAGTGCCCTGATTCTCGGCAAACATCTGCTGGACATAGTAACTCGGCAGTCCATACCAACGATGGTTGTCATAATTGATGAGATTGATGGGCCAACGCTGGTGCTTCACGTTGCAGAACAACGGTGCATAGGCTGCCATTGCCACTACATCGGAGTTGCGTTCCAGACCTGTCATAAAGGCTGCTTCGCCAACGGCACCACGCAGATTGCCCTTGCCGCACTTGCTCGTCACGGCATACTCGCCGATGAACACCTGTTCATCACCACGCTTTCGGTTGTCGTATTTGTTGGCGTTGAGAATGAACCAGTCGGGATTGTTGTAGTAGTGTTCGTCAACCATGGCATGAGCAGGCTTCGTAGGATGTGCTCCACTCCAGTCGTTACTGATAATCTGCATCTCGGGATAGCGAGCCTTGATGGCATTTGAGATAAGTTCGAAATTACGGAAATACACACTGCCGAAATTCTCATTTCCCACTTCGATATACTTCATATTGAATGGTTCGGGATGTCCGTTGCGCGCTCTTGCCGCTCCCCATACGCTCGTCACAGGGCCGTTGGCATATTCGATAGCGTCGAGGGCATCCTGAATCCATTGGTCAATCTGGTCAGAAGGGATGACTTCCTTGTGCGACACACCGGCATTGATACAGAACAGAGGCTCTGCACCGAGGTCTTCTGCCAACTGCAGATATTCGTGATAGCCAATGCCATGAGTGGCATTATATCCCCAGATATTCCACAATGGAATGCGACTTTCAATCGGCCCCACGGTGTTCTTCCACTGATAGCGTTGGGCTATCTCCTCGCCCTCTACCCAACAGCCTCCGGGGAAGCGGAAGAAGGTGGGACGGAGTGCCTTGAGAGCCTCGCCGAGGTCGGTTCGCACCCCACTCTTTCCCCATCGTTTTTGTGGCATAAGGCTTATCATGTCCATGCACAGTTCACCCTTGCCGTTGCCTTCGATAATAAGTCGGGCATCAGTTGCCGAGCCTTTTGCCGACAATGTGGCTTTGGTGTATTTCCATTCGCCCGTCACGCTCTTTATCTCCGTATCTGCCAATACCTTATTATATTTATCTACAATCTTCGCCTTCAGACTGCCCTTGTAGGAATCTGGAGTGCGCAGTGCGATAGAGAAATCATACTTTTCTCCCTGCACAATATTCATTCCCCAAAAGCCACTGTTGGCAAGCGAGAAAGAACCATCGGCAGTAACGCTTAGGAACTGACGGTTGTTATGATTGAGTGGCGGCATAGGTTTCTTCATATTGCCAAGGTCGGCCTTAGACACCACGGCATTTCCCTTAGCCGCCGAATATTGCCAGAAACATAGCGAGTCGGCATCCTCGAACGAGCGGTTGCGTACCAACTCAGGATAAAGTCCGCCATCCACCGAGAGGTTGATGTCCTCAAGGAATATACCGAAAAGCGTTGGAGACACCTTGTGTGTAGGTTTGTTAATATCAATTGTCACTGTCGCCTTCTGTGCCGCTGCGGACATTGCCACAAGGGCGAGGCATGAGATAATACATTTTTTCATTTGCTTGATTGATTTTATTGTTTTTGGGATGCAAAGTTACATTAAATATTATTATAAGCCCATGAATTATGTATCTAATTGTTTTAATTATGTTTCATCTAATGCAAACAAGGGGTAAATATGGAATCTAAAATCCCAAAACATCAAGATAATTCTCGGGAGTTACTACATTAATGCTGCCTACATTATAGTTGTTTGTGAATGACGGCGGCAGAGATGTGTTTCTGCGCCTGGGATTCCATTTCATCTCAAAGGCATTGAATATGCCGTCTTCCTCCTCGATGAAGTCTATCTCCTGTTGGGACGTGGTTCGCCAAAAGTAATATTTAGGATAGCGGCCTTCATAATGGTTCTTCTTCATTCTCTCTGAGATGACAAAGTTCTCCCACAACGCACCCATATCGTTACGTAATGACAATGGAGCGAAATTCTGCAATACGGCATTACGTATGCCATTGTCGAAGAAGAACACCTTGCGGCTCTTCTTCAATTCCGTACGCATATTGCGGCTAAGAGCCGGCAAGCGAAAGACAATAAAGCATTTCTCCAAAAGGTCGATGTATTTCTCCACGGTCTTGGAGTCTGAACCAATTGTCTGTCCAATCTCATTATACGACACTTCGCTCCCTACCTGCAAGGCAAGTGCAACAAGTAGTTTCTCAAGCAATGCCGGTTTACGGATGCCCTCCATCGACAGAATGTCCTTATACAGGTAACTGCCCGCAATACCCATCAGCAATTCCTTGGCATCTCCTGGATTACTCACTATTTCGGGATATGAACCATAAACAAGACGCTGCTCAAGTGTCTGTCTTACCATAAGCAATCCTCCAGTTTTCAGCAATTCTCCTGTAGAAACAGGATAAAGATGGTATTCGTATTTTCTTCCTGTAAGTGTTTCCTCCAATCTGTTGTGAAGTTCAAAAGACGAAGAGCCTGTAACAAGCATTTGAACATCCTTGAAATTGTCGGTAATGATTTTCATCGTCAAACCGATACCTGGCACTCGCTGAGCCTCATCAACGATCACCGTCTTGTTATTCCCTATCAGAAGTCTTATCTCAGAAAGATTGGCATTGGCAAGCAAAGCCCTGGTCTCAGGGTCATCGCAGTTGAGCGACAATACTCCACCCTCCATCCCCTTACTTATTTCAGAGAATAGGGTGCTCTTACCCACTTGTCTTGCTCCGATGAGGATGATAGCCTTACCTTTATGACATCTGTCCTCTATAACATTCTGCAGTTCTCTTGTTATCATATTTGCCTTATTATTATAATATGTATTACTACTGCTGCAAAGTTATGAAAAACAATCCAAACAACCAAGAGATTTTTCAAAATAATACGCCTAATCCAAAATATCGCCCTAAATTTTGGATTATATTCCAAAATATTGGCTTGTTTTTTGGATTAGACTATCATTCTTTATCTGTTGCCAATGACAAAATCGGGACAACTCGGATTATTAATTCATTCCGTAATCTTACTTTGGGGGGTTACATTAAATATTATGATAAGCCCATGAATTATGTTTCTAATTTTTTATTAAGTTTCATCTAATGCAAACAAAGGGGAAATATGAAGAATTCAGCCAACTGAGAAAATAAAAATCGGCCAACTGAGGAAATAAAATTCTCTTCATATCTGAGCCAACGACTGGGAGTGTGGGCGAGATGCCCACACTCCCAGTGCCTACTGCTGGGTTATACAAGTCAGTGAATTTCGTCGAACTCACGTTATTTTACGATGTACTTCTTGCCGCCACGAATGATGATGCCCTTGAAGGAATTACCGACACGCTGGCCAGAGAGGTTGTAAACAGCTGATTCATTATCCCCGACTCCCTCACCCAGAACCGTAGTGATGCCTGTATCAACTGATTTGACTGTAGAGGTAATCTTCTTGATGGTCATCTTGTCAACTACGTTTGTCTTGAAGTCGAGATGCTCTGGTATGGCATCAATCTGCTCCTGTGTCAGCGAGAAAGAATACGTTTCACCGTTGTTCACCCACTGCCAGTTGTAGAGTGTTTCCCAGTCGCCGCCATCGCCCTTTGCGGGGTCCCAGTAGAAGCAGCTGAACTGGGCACCGTCTGTGCCGAGCCAGTTGAACTCAAGCGTAATGGTGGCTTCTGCCGTCAGTTCCTCCTTGGCGATACAGATGTCCGAGCCGTCGTCGATGCCTTCCCATAGCGTGGTAACAGTCTCAACAACTTTGGTCAGATAGATTTTGTTTACCGTGAAACCGTCGTCACCGTTGCCGCCGGCAAAGATACGGATACCCTTCTCCCTGATGGCAGAAAGTATGTCGTCAGTCAGTTTGATGTTGAAGGTAGTGGCACCCACCGCAAGTCCATCATTTGAGCTGTTGTAATACTCTTGGTAGTCACCAGTCACATTAACCAAACCTATCCAGCTGTTGTCGGCACCAGTGAAGGCCGCAATATCTACATTCAGATACATGTCTTCACTGACGGTAGTCCAGTCGTAGGTCAACTCTTGGTACTGTGTCTCGTCACCCCAATAGAAAGTCTTGGGACCTTCCCAGACGGTTTGGGCGTTCACTGCAATGGACATCATAGCCACTGCGATAATCGTAATAATCTTTTTCATAATGTTCTTTTTTTTATGTGAAACAAGTATATTTACTTTCTTTATCTACTTTTAGTCCATATTCATGATGGACTGACTTGAGGTAGCCCGACATCGCGTCGGGCTGTACCTCGTCAGCAGCCGATTGCCGTACTCCGAAATCGAGTACCTCTGTCATCGCCATTCTTGCGTATGAATCACGAATGCAGTTTTCGGAGTGGAAACGACAATGTTTCCTGTCTGAACCGTGTGGATCAGTCAGAATGCGCAGAAAAGTATGGATGCAATTTCTTTCATTTGGTACTTTCTTTTAATATCCCTCATATGCATCAATATCTTCATCATCATTGATGGAGAGAGTATACACAGAACCCGCAAGAAGTGTCTGGTGGCAATCAAAAGGTATAATTGTCATATCTGGTTTAATATATTGCTTTTTCATAACTATTTCTCCTATGTTTATTTAATTAATACTTTCTTTCCATTAACAATATAGAGTCCCTTCGTTGGGGTGGCTACACGGCGGCCTTGCATGTCATAGAAGACGGAACCATCCATCATTGCCTTTTCACCCTGAACGATATTGACGTTAGTCGTTTCGCCGTCACCGAAAAAGAAGCACAGGCGGGCTGCATTAGTGGTATTTTGGGTGTTCAGATAGCACTTGTAGGCGTCCAGATAGGTTTCGGTCTTAATCTTGCGGAACTCCGGGTCACCATTATCGTCGCTATAGAGCACATACTTGTTATTAGTATCAGTAATCTGTGTGCGGGTGGTGGAACCACAAAGGAGATTGCCGCTTACGCTGACAGCACCGTCGTCGGTGGTGGTGTAGAGCTGATAGATTCCCTCGTTTCCTTTCAGGATAACTCCCTGATTGGCAGGAATGTTGCTGATGTTCGTCAGCGTTGCTGAATCATCAGTGGTTGACGACACATAGTATGCCTCCACACCGTCAGGCAGAGCCAGTGTGCTGGCACCGTAGAAGGTGGCATACTGAGAAGCTGGGATATAAACAGGACGGTAGCCTGCCTCAGTGATAAAGTGTGTGACGCTCAACTTGGTGAGTTTTACTCCGTTAGTGTTGTCTGTTCCACCACCTCCAGAACCGCTGATTTTTAGATTGCCTGTTTGTAGGAGTGCAAGTAAATCTGCGTCGATATAGAAATGAGCCGTTCCTGTTCCAGATAAATCTTTAATCTCCTTGATGTTAACCCAATTGCTTTCCGAAGTGTTTCTTAAATAAATCTCTCCATTGTTGTAATCATCGGGGACTTCATAAGAGATATTCAGAACGTCACCCACATTAATGCCTATGTAATCCTCTTTAGTTATATCATAGTTTTGCCAACTGCCGAAATTAAAGGGAAGGTTTTTGGAAAGATCCTTTTCGAGAATTTTGTTTGTCGATACTACTTCCACTTTGTTAATGGTCAACTTGTAGCCATACATCAAGTAATTTCCGCTTTGCAGGGCAGTGACATCGTCAGCCGTCAGCGTATATTCGTAATCGCCCGTCTCGCCGGCTTTGGTGAGGTCACGTTTCTCGAAGATATATTTTGTTTCATTGTTACCATCCTTATACTCTAAAGTCAGACAAGCCTTATTACTGTCATCTACACTACTGTCTGTTTTGTAATTGACACGGATGATATCACCAGCTTTCAGTTGGGCAAGGCTATAGTCACCAGTTAGGGTAAGTGAGAATGATGTCCAGCCGCTGGTAGCATCGAGAGATTCACTACGCAGTGTCTGTGAGGCATCTTTTATCTTGCCGCTGTTGTCCTCAACTGTGATTGCAAGCAGATTGAACGATTTGTTATCGCCAGCACAAAGTGTAAGACCTCTTTCACGCAGACTGTATAAGATTTGTTCTGGTGTATATTCTGTGTTGTCAATTGTCGTGTTGATATTAGGTATAGTATATGTGGCAATTCCATCTTCAATTTTAGCAATTTTCCCCCACGCCCAATTTCCATTGTTCACTTGCGATGAGCCACGGAAGATGACTTCATCGCCAGACGAATTAACATTGGTAACATGGAACTTGATGACATCACCTGCAGAAAGTCCCGTGAACTTAATAGACGGTTCGTTGTTGTCACTGTCACTTGTCTTATAGACTTTGACAGGAGTCTTTGGCTGGTAGAATACATACTCATCAGCCTGTGCCGCTGTTGCCATTGCAAGAGCGGCGACTAATGATAAGATTGTTTTTTTCATACGCATTGTTGCTTAAATGTGAATAATAATGTATTATAGTTGTCTTTTTATCATTTCCAATTATTTGCTTGTATATAACGGATGGATGTCGTGTGGCAGCGAAGTGCCGTTGGCGCGAGTGCGCCCCACGGGGGTTATCTTCAGGTTGTCGAAGTATGGAGTGCTGATACGGTGCTCCTGCATAGATGCCATCAGTCCAACCATTCCCTTGCGGTAGTGGTCGCTTTTGGCATTCACCACCTCCTTGCCGTCCACATAGCCCGTCAGTTGGTCGCCTTCGAAGCGCAGACGCAGGTTGTGCCATTGCAGTGCAGTGATGCCCTCCACCTTAGCCTCGCTCAGAGTATATTCGCCGCCGACCTCCACATCTTTACGGGCGAGTATGGCGTCCTGTTGCTCTTTGTCACCGATGAGTTCCTTCTGATCCAGCTTGCCACGGGTGATGACCAGCTTGCAGTTGCCTATATAGTCGAGCTTCAGATAGTAGCCCTTCGCCCAGATGCCGTAGCCCGTGCCTACATCGCAGAGACGGCCCATCACGGCGGCTTCGTCCTGTGGATTCAGATAGACGTCGGCACTCACCTCATAGTCCGTCCAGGCGGAGTCGCCCAGAATGGTGTAATGGTGCCATTCAGGAGCCCAACTCAACGTGTGCTCACCCACCGTCTGACGAATGCACATACCCTTGTGGTCGGGACGCTCCACCAGTTCAAACGCTCCTATGAGGTCTGCCAGATAGTGCGGCAGATAGCCCCATTCGGCAGGATTCCCATACTGTTCGAAGTCATCGCCGTATGGGATGGGGAACGGTTTTGGAGCTGGGATGTTTGCATACGCGCCGTGCTGCTGGCCTCTCGTCGTTGATATGGAATAGACGGCATCAGGCTCCAGCGTGATGGTGAACGAGCCTCCCTTTAGGTCTGGTTGCTGCACAAACTGCTCGTCGGCAGTACTGCGCCATACGCAGAGCTTTTCCTTGCTCAGGCCTTTGCCCACTTTCACCTTCACTGTCTGCCGCTCCGTTGCACCCTTCGTCTCGAAGATCATACTGTAGTCTCCCGTCTTGGGATTGCGCAGGGTAACCACAGTGCCACCCTTGGGCAGGTAGCCGCAGCCATCGTCAACATATTTCCATCCCACCTCGGTGAACTGTCCATAGTGGGCATATCCCCACAGAGCCTCTCTAACCTGGTAGTTGCCGCTCCACGGCTCGCGCGCCAGCACCATAGCGGGGTCACAGCTGTAGGGCTCCAAGGGATAGACTCCCGCAATGCCGTACCAGTTGATGACTTTCGTGGCACCACTGATGATGTAGTTCTCATTGAAGCACTTCACGATGGTTATCAGTGCGTCGAAGCCCAGCAGGTAATTGTGGTCTTCGGAGTTCCAAATGGGTTTGCCAAGGTTCTCCGCCATGCGGCGTTGCTCAGGTGTCAGCTGTATCTCGCTGAACGTATGGGCACTGACGGCATAGAGGGCATCGCGCAGTTCAGGGTCGTTCTGCATATCCTTCAGAAAGTCCATCTTTTGGTCGCCCCAGTTGTCAAAGCCGTGCAGCTTCACGTTCGGGAATCCCTGTGCGTCCATGGTGCGGCGCAGCGCTTTGGCAAAGTCGTAGCTCACACCCTTTTCGTTGTGACACCCGATGGCATCCATCTCAATGCCGTGCACCATGCGTAGGCCGTGCAGCCAACTGACGTAATAGTCTGCCATGTCTTGCGACCAGTAATGGCTCACCCATGCCGGAGCACTCCATCCCGTAGCGTCCAAGGAGAGCAGCGGGTTGCGTCGCTTCGCCTCCTTCAGCACCCACCATGTGTAGCCCCTCTGGTAGTTGTGGTCGCCACGGAAGTGGCTGTGCGTGGGCATAGAACCCTGTGTTGAGTTGCCGTCGCCGGGAATCTCCACCAGCAGCGTGCTCACCGAACCGCCGAATTTCGGTTTGTACAGCATGTCGAGTATCTCGCCGCGCTGCTGTTCCGGATAGTCCTTCAGCAGAACCGATGTGGCACCACCGCCATCCACTATGCCGATGCCGTCAAATTCCTTGCCTGCCGATTGACCACTGATTTGAATCACTTTCTGTGCTGTCACATTACCTGCCATCAGACCGAGCAGCAGGGTTGTCAGGATTACCTTTTTATACATATATTTGTCGTGTTGATGGTTTATTTCGTATTTACTTCAAATCCGGCATTTTGTCGCGAGTGATGACATACTCAGAGCCGTACTGCGAGCGGTAGAAATCAGCAGAGTTCTGGAAGCCGTCGCAGGTAGAATCGCCCGTCCAGGGTGTTGCCCAACTCCAGATGTCACCGTTCTCTATCATGCTTTCCACAGATGGTATTGCACCGCACTCGGTGATGGCAAACATTTTGTGGTTGGTAATCTGCTGCAGGAGCTTCATCTTGTCGGGATTCGAAGTATGGTATTTCTCCACATCATCTTCGTAGCTGTCGATGCCGATGACATCGACATAGTTGTCGCCAGGATACCAGTCGGCATCTTCGCCCGTCCAAACCCAGATGAGGTTGCGCAGCCCCATATCGGCAAAGTAGTTGAACATATACTGCCATAGCTTCTTGAAGTTCTCTGCTCCGGAGTTGCCCCACCAGAACCAAGCGCCGTCAGCCTCGTGGAGCGGTCGCCACAACACGGGAACACCGTGTTCCTGCAAATCCATCAGATAGCCTCCTATGACGTCGAGGTCACGCTTCACTATGTCGTTCTCCCACGTACCCTCGACAGAGGCATGACCGGCATTGAAGTTCTCAATGTCGGAAGAGTAGAAGGCATACTCGCTGAAGTTGTCTTTTACAGCCTCGCTCTTGGGTACGCTCCAGTGCCAGTGGAACGACACCAGACCTCCGTCTTTCCACCACTGTATTGGAACGGACATGTCCGTATAGTCGGCAGCCCAGTTGGTGGGGTTCAGCGGTGCGCTCCAGATGTGCTGCATGAAGTCGAAGCAGTGGATGACGGGGTACTTGCCCGTGATGCCGTGGATGAACTCCGCATTGCCGATAGTCATAACACCATCGGATACCACACCCGTGACGACACGCTTGCCGAAGTTGTCGCACAGAAAGTGATATGCGTTCACCGTCTGCTCCGTAGCGTTGGGCATGACGGGAGCCTTGGCTATGTCGAAGACAAAGTTGCCGCCGTGCTGAGTGACGGTGATGTCCTGTGTGTGGCTGCCCGCCTTGACGGTGATTGTTGACTGTCGGTCGGCAGCAGGGTTGGCAGTCACTTCCACACGGAAGTAGCTGCTCTTGTTCTCTGCATCTGCATCGGTGTACTGCCAGCCGTAGCCACTGTGGGGCGACACGTTGAGCCACGAGGCATCAGCCTCGGGCACGCTGACGGTCCAGTCGCCGTCGGTGCTGACACCGAGAATCTTATGCGCAGTCACGGTGTTGAAACTCAGGCTTGTGATGGCCTGTCCGTCGAGTGTGACGGTGAGACCGGTAGCCGAAGAACTGTTGTCGTCGCTGCTGCAAGAGGTCAGCGTTATGCTAAATGCTAAACAGCAAATGATTAATGACCAACCTGTCAGATGTCGTTTATTTATCTTGATATGCATATCTCTAATCTAAAATAGTTAAAACTCTATACTTTATTTCGCAATGTAAATGACGCGCAGGTTATCCATCTTCATGTCGAGACGTCCCGATTTGCTGCCGAAGCTGTTGGCCTGGAAGAGAATCATGAAGAGCCCCTTCTCCTGAATCTGCGTCAGGGTGAGTCCACGGTAGTTGTTGAAACTGCTCAGAGGGATAACGGCGCGATACCACTTGTTCTTGTGGAACTGCCCGTTGATGTCGGCATTTACGGGAACGCCATCGTCGAGGTTGCCGTCGTGGTAGGAGTCCCAGCCGTCGCTGTTCACCGTCGTGGTGGCGATGCGCAGGTAGCCCTTATAGTCATCGAGATTGAAGTCGCCTGCATCATACACCTCGTATGCTATGTAGAGTTCGTCGGCTGTTGCCGATGCCGGTACGTAGTCGGGCATCGTGAACGGACGGTTCAACTGCCATGCCATGAGCGGTCCCCAGCCCGTTCCTGCGGGTTGATTTTCATTGAAGAAGTAAGCATACTTGCCGTCGTTGGTGCCGGAATCAGGATATGAGGCGCCACCGCTGTAGCCATCCTCCTTGCCACGGCCGTCGAAGTCGGTGACGAGGGTGGAAAGGTCGTAGAAGTGTTCGGCTGCCGACGTGCCGCCAATGGTGGTTACCGACAGTTTGGCATTGCCGATGACGGCAGGACGGTTCTTGAACGTCATGTAAATGGTGTCCTGACTCTCCGACACCTTCAGTTCGCTGGCGTTCCAAGTGACGTCGCCGAAATTGACGCTGCTCACACTCACAAAGTCGCGTCCTGTGATGACGAGCTCTTCGCCAATCTGAGGCATGTCGGAGGAGATGCCATAGATGGCAGGCTTGCCGGGCAACACGGAGAATGGCAGATAGACGGTGGCGGCGGCTGTCTCGACCACCACGGCACCACTGTCGGGCAGAGCTTCAGGAAGGACGGCACCCACCACCGACTCTGTCTCGAAGGCATTGGTCTTGGTGTTCAGACGGTGGTCTTGCATGATGTCGAACACCTTCTTCATTTCCACACGTGTGCCTGGAATCTCGCTCCATTCGGTAGAGTCGAGACGTGCGGCAGTGATGTTGGTAACGTAGATGCTCTTGATGTCAACCAGGTTCATTCCATAAAGCTCTATGGTGTCGCCTGTCTCGCGGGGATAGGTGGCCTGCATGCGTGTGAGCTGCGGATATGGAGCCGTAATCTTGAACGAATAGACGGCAACACCGCCACTCGTCGTGACGCGTATCTCGTCGGGAATGTCATCGTAGAAGGCAGAGAGCTTGAAGCCCTTCTCCTCGGTGGGAACCGTGGCAATGATGCTGTTGTCGGTATTGAAGGTGGAATTGAAGCCAACATCCTGACCATTGATAAGCAACTGGGTGGCACCGCTGAGGTTGCGACCCATGACGACAAGCGTGGTGCCTGGGGTTGCGGTGGTGCGCTCGACGGCGTATTCCTCGTCGTCATCGCTCAGTATGCGGACACTGGTGATTTCTGGCGTTCCTGCCGTAGTATTGTCGGAACAGGCAGAGAGTACTGCCGTAAGACTGCAACATAGCAGACAGCCGACAAGGGTGCGGATGATATTTTTGGTAGTCATATTGTTTTTCTTTTATGTTTTACTGTGAGACATCACTGATACTGACCGAAGTCATAGTCCACGGGAGCCTCGTTAAAGAGGGCGTTCTGAAGGACATCTGTTTCGGGATAAGGCATGAAGATGTTGACGTCTGTCAGCTCGACAGGCAAATAGTCGCTCTGTTCAGCCACGAGTGCATTGTAATTGTAGGTATAGGGCACATTGGTGCCTCGTCCTGCCACTGGCGTGTTGTCATCCTCCGACTTGGCAAGGAAGTCGTTCCAATAGACATTGCCTTGCGAGTTGCGCAAGTACCACAGCCCCGGTGGACGACAGCGGTAGCTCAGTGTGCCGTCGGCGTTCTTGATGACATCGTCGCCTCCCAGCTGACAGGCACGGTGCTGCTTGTTGTTGAAGTAGTTGAGCATGTAGTTGGGCTTCCAGCGATACCATGTCACCATGTCCCACCAGTTGGTGTACTCCATGCAGAACTCTATGCGGCGTTCGCGTATGAGCTGCTCCAGCGTGAACGAGGTGAGTGCTTTTGCACCGGCACGCAGCCGCACGGCATTGATGGCGGCAAGAGCTTCGGGATCGCTTGTAGATGCATTGTTGCCCAAGATGGCTTCTGCCTTTATGAGATAGACATCAGCAAGACGCTGAATGTAGGTGTAGAGTGGCGAGTTGGCATCGAGACCGTAGGGCGACACGTCGCATTTCTTGCCTAAGACACCTTTCTTCACCGGTGCGTACTTGTTCTTATAGGTATAGCCGCCAACGTCGGTATGCAGGTAACTGTAGTAGGTGTTCTGCGTGAAGAACGAAGCACGGCGACGGATGCTGTCGCCAGGTTCTTCGTTGTAGAAGTCGAGCATGTCGGTTGAGGCTGCAATGGAACCGCCCCATACGGTGACGTCGGTTATCTCCGAGAAGCAGAGTGTGGCGTAGGTGTAGTTGCATGCACCCCAAGCCTGTGTGTTAGGGTCTGCCCAGCGCATGGCGAGGATTGTCTCGCTGTTGTCGTTGTTCTGTGCCCGGAACAGCTCCTCGTAGTTGTCCATCAGACGGTATTCGCTCTTCTCGATGACTTCGTCGCAGAGGCTGACCACCTCCTTCAGGATTTCCGTGTCGCGCTGGTGGTCGATGGCAGAGGTAGCGTCCCATCCGCTCTTGGCGAGCAGAGCTTTGGCAAGAGCTGCCTTGGCGGCATATTTGCTGGGATGATGATCGGTACCCTCGTCGGGCAGGTATTCAGCAGCCTGACGGAAGTCGCGTATGATGAACTCCAGCACACTTGCCTCTGTATTGAGCGGCTGCACAGGGTTGTCCACCAGTGTCTGGTTGTCGGCAATAAGCACATTTGCTCCCCATCCGCGCAACAGGTAGAAATAAGCCCAACCACGCATAAGGTAGCACTCTCCGATGGCGGCACGCTTCACGCTTTCGGTAACGCCGGAACAGTGTTCTTTGATGTTCTTCATCGTGGCATTGCTCAGTGTGACGACATTGTAGATTGACGACCATGAACTAACCAACTCGGGTGTCAGTCCCGTCACCGTGAAGCGTGCAAATTCAGGATTCAGGTAGGGACTCCAGGCATCGTTGGCGCGATAGCTGCCCATGCCAATCAGTGCGTTGCGGTTGAAGCTGAACCAGGCGCGGTTGTACAATGGCTCAGTACCTTTTCGCACAGCGGCATCGGAGGTATAGAAGGTCTCTACGGTGTACTGGTCCTTCGGTGTCTGGTCGAGGAAGTCGTCAGAGCAACCCGTCATCAGTACGGCAGCGGCAAAGGCCGTCAGGATATTTAGACTTGTCTTTTTCATAATGCTTGTCATTTTTTAGTATTTTATTTTCAGTCCGAAGGTGTAGATACGTGGCGAGGGATAACGGTAGTTGTCGATGCCTTGGGCAATGACACTCTGTCCGTTGGCACCCACCTCGGGGTCGTAGCCGTCGTAGCCCGTGATGGTCAGCAGATTGGTGGCATTGGCATACACCTGCACCCAGTCGAGCTTCAGCGGTGCGAGCCATTTATTCGGTAGGTTGTATGCCAGCGACAGCGACTTCAGACGCAGATAGCTGCCGTTCTCGACGAAGCGGTTGCTGACGCGGTTGTTGTCATTGCGCGATGTACCTGCTGCCGTGATGCGTGGAACAGTTGTTTCGGGATTGGTGATATAGACATTTGATATGTCGTTGCTGCTGCCGTCGGCATCACGTAGTCCGATGCGGGCATAGTCGAACACGTATGCCAGTTTGTTGCCATATCCCTCGGTGTTGCTGTGTACCTGTGCTACGTAATTGTAAATGTCGTTGCCCACGCTGCCGTTGATGAACATGGTCAGTTCCAGATTTTTGTATCTGAACGTGTTGTTGAGACCGAAGGTGAACTTAGGGTTGGGATTGCCGATGAATTTACGGTCCGACTCGTCTATCTTTCCGTCGTTGTTGACATCTTCGTAGATGTAGTCACCCACCCACACGGAGTTCTTTGCGATGGGCAGCAGGTTGCCGTTGGTGTCAACAGGACGAGCAACGGGAATGCGGTTGCCCTGACCGTCTATCAAGAACTCCCCTTGGTCGTTCTTCTGGTAGAAGTCGTCCTCACAAGTGAACATGCCGATGACGTTATAGCCGTAGAAGCGGCCCACGGGACTGTCCACCTCCGACATAGTGAAGAGGTGTGAACCCCAGGTATAGAAAATCTGCGAGTTCTGACTGTTCAGCTTCGTCAGCTTATTGCGGTTGATGGAGAGGGTGGCTCCTGTGCGCCATTCGAAGTTTTTCTTGGCGATGTTCACCGTGTTCAGTGTGAACTCGATACCAACGTTGCGTATGGAGCCGGTGTTGACCCACGGTGCCGACATTCCCATGCCTTCATTGTCGATGACATAGGCAGGCAGGGCTGCCTGCATCAGCAGGTCGTCGGTGTTCTTGTAGTACCAATCGACAATCAGCTCCAAGCGATTGTTGAAAGCGGCTATGTCGAGACCTACGTTCCAAGCCCTGGTAGTCTCCCATTTCAGGTTTTCGTTACCATAGTTGTTGGTATAATAGCCTGTGCCCCAGGCGGTGGCTATGTTTGCCATCGTTGCACCGTAGGCGTAGGTGCCTGCGCCCTGGTTTCCCACGAGTCCCCATCCGAGACGCAGCTTAAGGTTCTTCAGCCACTGTACGTTCTTGAGGAACTTCTCGTTCGAGGCTCGCCATGCCAATGCCATCGAGGGAAAGTAGCCCCAGCGGTTGTTCTTTCCGAAGCTGCTGCTGCCGTCGGCACGCACGGTGGCAGTGAGCAGATAGCGGTTGTCAAAATTGTAGTTCAATCGACCGAACCAAGACTCAATGCTCCACTGTGAGGCATCGCTGCCCGAGTTGGTGGATGTCCTCTGGTCGCCCACGTTCAGCGAGTGCAGCTCGTTGGACACGAAGTCGTAGCGGGCAGCCGACAGGCTCTCCCATGAACCCCACTGTGCCTCGTGACCAGCCATCACCTGCAGATGCTGTGTCTTCAGGAAGTCGAGGTCGTAGGTGGCATACTGCTTGAACATGCTGTAGCGACTTTGGTTCTTGCCGCGCTCGCTTTTGGAGCGGTTGATGAAAGTGCCGTAGGTATATTCCGGCTGGAAGTAGTATTTGTTGTACCAGCCGTTCGAGCCGCCGTATTCCACGCGAAGGTTCAGCCCCTTGACGGGTTTGATATTTGTAAAGACGTTGTAGTCGAGGCTCTGGTTCTTATCGAGGTTTTCGCGCATGTTGGCCTCGAAGATGGGATTACTGTAATAGGTGGAAAAGTTGTTCTCGGCAGGGAAACCGTAGCTACCGTCAGGATTGCGTGGAGCCACGTCGGGAAACTGGTTCAGGGCGGTGGAGATGACGCTACCCTCGGAGAACGAGGTGTTCTGTTCGGTCTGTGCATAGTAGAGGTTCACTCCCACCTGCATCCATTCGGTAATATTTGTGTCGAAGTTGGTGCGCAGCGAAACGCGCTTAAAGCCAGAGCCCAGTGAAATACCGTCCTGATCGAGATAGCCGTCGGAGAACGAGTAGTGCATGTCCTTGTTGCCGCCGTTGACGTTCAGGCTGTGGTTGTGCATGAAGGCTGTCGAGAAAAGTTCGCTCTGCCAGTCGGTGCCGTCGGTGAGCAGCTCCGGACGCGAGAATTCCAAACGCTCACCGTAGCCTTGAATGGCGGAGCGCTCGTTACAGAACTGTGCATATTCCTTCAGTCCCAGCATATCGAGCTTCTTGGGCATCATCTGCCAGCCCACATAACCTTCATATTGTATCGTCGGCTTGCCTTCCTGTCCGCGTTTGGTAGTGATGAGCACTACGCCGTTCGACGCACGCGAACCATAGATAGCCGTTGCCGAAGCATCCTTTAACACCTCCATGCTGACGATGTCGCTGGGGTTGAGCGATGCCAGTGCCGACTGTTCACCCGATGCGTCGCCGCTCATGGCAATGCCGTCGATGATGTAGAGCGGCTCGTTGCCGTTGAGTGAGTTGATACCTCGAATCTGCACGGAGATACCGCCGCCGGGGGCACCGCTGTTCTGTGTCACTTGCACACCAGCTATACGGCCCTGCAGAGCCTGTTCGATAGAGGTGTTGACTCCTTCCTTGATGGCTTTCTCGTTGATACTCGACACGGCACCGGTCAAGTCAGAGCGCTTCATCGTACCGTAACCCACCACAACCACTTCGTCCAGTGTGCTGTTGTCCTCCTGTAGTGTGATGTTATACACGTTCTTGTCGCCCACCACCAAGTTGTAAGTCTTGTAGCCGATGTAAGAAATCTGCAGGGTTGCTCCCTTCGCGACATCTATCGAGAAGTTGCCGTCGATGTCGGTGATTACATCTTTCGACGTTCCCTTTATTCGGACGGTGGCTCCGACAACGCCTCCCATCGCGTCGCTCACCGTTCCTTTAACCTTCTTAATCTGCTGTTGCGCCATAGCTGGCGCTTCACCGGCAAGTACTGTCTGCGGACTGCTACAGCAGAAGCTGACGCATATCCCGACAAATAAGATTAGTCGTTTTCTTTTCATACTCTTTTTCATTTAATTAATGGTAGAATTTTGCCGCAAAGTAATTGAAAGATTGTGAAACAGATGGTCTTTTTTCTTTTTTGCATGCTCCCAAATCTGCATTTGAAGATTTGGGAATGCTTTTTGTAGAAACGGGTGGACGAAAATAAAATAAAATGAGTATCTTTGCATACAAAAATAGAACTACGATGAGAAGAACCTTGTTTGCAATCATAGGAAGTCTGGCACTATTGGCAGTGCAGGCTGCAACGGCGCCACATCTGGTGTTCCGTAATTTGAATATGTCGGACGGCATGAGCGACAACTTCGTGCGCAGTATGCAGCGCGACAGCTACGGACTGATGTGGATGCTGACCATGAACAGCGTGGACCGGTACGACGGCTACAGATTCCGCCACTACGACCTTGAGCGTGACCCCAACTGGAAAGATGGGCTGCACGAGGTGTTTGAGACGGCTGACAGTACGTTGTGGATAACGGGAGGCTCGCACAACTATATCTATCACAGCCGCGAAGACTATTTCGACTCGCATGTGGGCGCACAGTTGAGAAAGTACGGCATCAGCGACAGCGTGGCTCTGATGTATGCCGACGACCAGCGTAACCTGTGGTGCATGTCGGCCACGTCGGCGACACTCTACTACTACGACTACAGTCGCCGCACACTGACCAAAATAAAAATACCAGAGGGAGAAAAGGTGTGGGACATGACATGCCGCGACCATAAGGTAAGAATGCTCACCACGGCACAGGGCGGCAGCACCAGCGTGTGGAAGATTGACGTGAAGACAAAAGCGGTCATCCGAATGGCGCAGGCTCCCGTAAGGGGCAACGACCGCAGCCACCTCTATATTGACCCGCAGGGAAGACTGTGGCTGTTCACCATCAACGAGGAATACCTGTGGCGATGGAGCGACGAGCGACAGCAATGGGACGATGTCGTGAGGCTGGCAGGTCTGCAGGGCAAGATGTTCGTGTGCTTCGGTGACGACGGCAACGGACAAGTGTGGATTGGAACTGCCAACCATGGCGTCTGCGTAATGAGCCAGCAAGACGAGACAAGTTTCCTGCAACCCGGATGGAACGATCCCTTCACACTGATAGACAACCATATAGCCTGCTTCTACCACGACAATGAGGACGCTGTGATGTGGGTAGGCACGAGCAAGCAGGGCGTGGCATACGCTAACCTGCGCCAACCACCAGTCCGCATCATACCCATGCAGGGAATGGAGGACGTGAGATGTCTGCTGGCTAACAGCAAAGGCGAACTATGGATGGGCTTCGACAGTCAGGGAATAGGCGTTGTCAGCCGTGGCGACGCAGCCTTCGGTTACCAGGACATTAAGCACTTTACCAGCGAGACCATGAAACTGTTGCCCAGCAACCAAATCATCTGTACGTTCATCGACAGCAAGGGACACCAATGGTGGGGCTCATATGGCGGTGCACTCTGCCATACGACGGACTGCAAGACCATGCACCGCATAGAAGACCGGCGCCTGGACTTCGTTATCAGCATAGCAGAAGACCGGCACGGACGGATATGGGTGGCAACATTTTTCGAAGGGCTGTACGCCATCAACCTTGAGACAATGCAGGTGGAGGCATTCACTACTGAGAACAGCATACTGAACACAAACTCCTTGACAGACCTCTGCTTGGGAAGCGGCAATACATTATATATAGGTACGAGTACAGGACTCTACGCGTTGGACACCGAGACGAAGGTGATGACCTGTATGATGAAGGAAGACATCAGGACGCTGTTTATGGACCGTGACGGAACGCTGTGGGTGGGACTGCAGACAGGTTTGCTGGCTCTCGACATTCGCAACGATGGCAAGAGGGAAGATACTGCACGGAGGACGAAGATAACCACAACAGAGGGACTTGCCCACAACTGCATCTGCGGTATCATACAAGACCGTATGGGACACCTTTGGGTGAGCACGATGGACGGTGTGACTAAAATCATCAGGTGCGACGGACAATATCAATGTATCACCTACAAAAGCTACGACGGCATAGGCAGCGCACCCTTCAACCTGCACGCCATCACCTGTCTGCCTGGCGGCGACATACTGATAGGGACATTGGGCAGCATAGTGCGCATAACGCCTACGGAGAACAATACAATTACTACGGCGAAGATGCCACAGTTCACTGCACTGTCGGTGGGCAATGTAAGCATCCCCCTGTCGAAAGACATCACGCTACGCTACAACGACGTGAATATCTCCATCAGCGTGACATCTGCCGACTATGCCAACCTGAACAAGCAACGGTATGTGTGGCGTCTGAATGGTGCGAGAGAATGGACTGTAGTATCGGGTAACATCATCACGTTCAACACTCTTTCACCAGGCAGCTATACATTAGAGGTGAAAATTGCCGAAACCATTCCCGGCACCACAAACCCTGCTGCACAGCTTCACATCACCGTGACACCGCCATGGTGGCGGTCATGGTGGGCATACGTAGGCTATGTGCTCCTGCTACTGGCTGTGTTGGCTTTTGTCATCCAGCACTATCGTCTGCAATACATGCACCGCATGGAACGGCAACAGCGCGAGATGGAGAAACAGCAACGTGAGAAGGAACGGCAGCAGCAACACGAGATGGACGAGGCAAAGATGCGTTTCTTCACCAATGTGAGCCACGACATGCGTACGCCGTTGTCGCTAATCGTCACGCCGCTGCAGCGACTGCTGAAGGGACAGCTCGATAACGGCATGCGTATGCAATTGGAGCTTATCTACCGCAGTGCCGAGACGCTGAAGGACGAGATTACGCAGTTGCTCGACTTCCGCAAACTGGACGAAACCATCGACATGCCGTTGCTGCAGGTTGGGACGCTCAACGACGTGGTGAGCAAGGTATGCGACAACTACAGGGGCATGGAACTGCCTGGTGGCGTAAGTCTATCACTCCATCTGTCCGACGAACCGCTGCACATGCGCCTCGATGCGAAGAAAATGCGGCGCGTGGTGCTTAATCTGGTGTCGAACGCCATCAAATACAACCGTCCCGGAGGAACCGTCACCGTAAGCACACGACGCGAGAAGGATGGCGAGGGACACGATGTTGCCATCATTGAGGTAGCCGACACCGGCATCGGTGTCAGCCGCGAGAATCGTGAGCGCATCTTCGAACGCTTCTTTCAGGAGCAGCACAACGAGACAACCTACAAGGGAAGCGGCATAGGTCTGCATCTGGTAAAGCAATATGTCAATATGCACGGCGGCACCATTGTGGTCAGCGACAACAAGCCGCAGGGAACGGTGTTTACCGTGAGACTGCCAATGGAAAATGAAGAGACAAAAGAGAAAAGTGAAAAGTTGCCTGCCGATGCAACATCTGCTGTAGGTAAGGCAGCAAACTCTCAACAGTCGAACACACTGCTCATAGTCGAAGACAACAACGACTTCCGTTCCTTCCTGCAAAGCTGCCTGATAGACCATTACAACGTGGTGATGGCAGCCAACGGTCAAGAGGCTCTGCAACAGTTGGAGCAGCACGAGGTGTCGCTTATCATCAGCGACGTGATGATGCCCGTGATGGACGGCATCACGCTGTGTCAGAAAGTGAAGACCGACCTGCGCTTCTCCCATATTCCTTTCATGATGCTCACGGCACGTACCGCAGAGGAGCATCAGCTGGAGGGTCTGCAGGAAGGAGCTGACGACTACCTGACGAAGCCTTTCAACCTCGACATTCTGCTGCTGCGCATCGATCGTATGTTGAAGTGGTCGCGAGAGGCAGGAGAGCGTTTCCACAATATGGACGTAAAGCCTTCGGAAATCACCGTCAGCCACGTCGATGAAGAGCTTATCAAACGCGCCATCGCCCTTGTCGAGAAGAATATCTACGACTCTGAATACTCAGTGGAGAAATTCAGCGAAGACATGGGCATCAGCTACAGCAGCCTATACAACAAACTGATGGCCATCACCAGTCTTTCTCCACTGCAGTTCATGCGTACCCTACGCATAAAACGCGGTCGTCAGCTCCTGGAACAAGGCGGTGAAAACGTCTCGCAAGTAGCCTACCAGATTGGTCTGTCGCCCAAACAGTTTGCCAAGTATTTCAAGGAAGAGTATGGCATGTTGCCCTCAGAACTCTTGAAAGGTAAATAAGCATGTGTGCAAAACTTGCCGGCATTTCCTTGCAACCGAAAACATCCTCGCCCGTAACCTTATTTCATAAAAAGGATAAAAGAATAGTGATGGGGAAGGGTGCCATCGATCATAATCGTATTTTTTCTCTGTAAAGTAATATCAATAGTTCGGTAAGAATATAGTTAAATTCATTAACATTTAAGATAAACCTCAA
>JBJEAS010000131.1:0-30387 GCA_051869235.1 Prevotella sp. | reverse complement strand
CGCTAAATATTCTCTCAAATGCACGTCTGTATCTCTTGCGGTGAGATACAGAATTAACTAATGTTGACGTAGTTATTAAAAAAACATAAAGACGCTAATTTATTGAGTAATAGGGAAGTAGTTTGTTTTTGTGGAGGGAATTTTACGTTTGTTAATTAAAATTTAACAGATAAGAAAATTGATACAGATTATTGATTTTAGTGAAGTTTGAATTTTGGCTAATCGTGGATTAGAGAGGCATAATAAATGTTAACAATATTGTGCAAATAAATAATTTTTGCATATATAAAATAAATCTTTTTGACATTTAATTTAGTTTAACTTAGTTTTGTAGGTTTGTTATGATTAATTTTATATTGATGGAACTTTTATTTGTGTGCCCCGATTTTTGTTTGTTTTTTTTAATGTTATTATGGCTGGTGATGGAAAGGCAGTGGGGCTGGAAGGGGGTTTAGAGGGATGAGGGACTCGAAGCTGATGCTTCGAGCACGGGGGCTGCTGGGGGAAGGCTGAGACATGAGGAGGCTGCTGGGGGAGGGCTGGGGGATGGCGGGGGCATGCGGGGGCTGCTGGGGAAGGGCGGGGCGATAGTTAATAAGGATTTACTGGAATTAGCGTGAATTAACACACATTTCCGCAGTTATTTGGAAAGTCTTTGTACCTTTGGATAATGAAAAGTACATAAGACATATTAAATTAAAGAACTTGTTACTTCAGAACAATAATGACTGATGTATAGCCAAAGTCACTTGTGATGATGTAAGTGAAGAGATACATGTAACCCTCAAGTACCTTAGGGAATCTGTCCTTGTTGATGGTACAGAGTACCCTATACTGTGTTTTCGTCATGAACGGAACTGGAGACATTTGGATTTATGGCAATACAAGACGCTTCTCGAAGCTCGTATACCAAGATACCGTATAGGTAAGGAGGTCAAGGGTGTTGAGGTTCCTTGGGCTCTTCCAACCTCCCGGTTGTCCTGGCTTATGGAAAAAACAGAAACTCTTTTATCCACAAGAATGTCAGGTGATTGGATGGCGGATGCACTATCATATAACATAGATGAAATAAATGCTGTTGTATTCATGTTCAAGAGACATTTGAAAGGTATAGTGAGAGCATTGGTTACTCGTGCCAATAACGGCAAAGCCGAAAGGACAAATGGCTCCATACAAGAGATTGAAACCATAGGCAGAGGATATGGTACTGCTGAACGCTACAGAATCGCAATCCTATTCTTCTACGGTGGCCTCGATATAACTGTTAATTCACACTAATTCCCGCAGGACTGTTAATAAAGATTAAATACACGGTGGTTTGGGGAGTTATTTTTGGTTGTTAATAATATAATGTGTATATTTGCAGTCTCTCAAAATATACTCTGTATGCATAAAGCGGGATTTGTGAATATTGTGGGCAACCCGAATGTCGGTAAGTCGACGCTGATGAATCAGCTGGTAGGCGAGCGTATAAGCATTGCTACCTTTAAGGCTCAGACAACACGTCACAGGATAATGGGTATCGTAAATCGGGACGATATGCAGATTGTCTTCTCGGATACTCCGGGTGTGCTCAAACCAAACTATAAGTTGCAGGAATCGATGTTGGCTTTTTCGGAGTCGGCATTGACTGATGCTGATGTGCTGTTGTACGTGACCGATGTGGTGGAGAATCCGGAGAAGAATCTTGATTTTCTCGAGAAGGTTGGACGTATGACGGTGCCAGTGTTGTTGTTGATAAATAAGATAGACGAGAGCGATCAGAGGCAGCTTGGCGACATTGTGGAGAAATGGCATGGTCTGCTTCCCAAGGCTGAGATTCTTCCGATTTCGGCAAAGAACAAGTTTGGAATAGACATGTTGTTAAAGCGCATTTACGAACTGCTGCCTGAATGTCCTCCGTATTTTGACAAGGATCAGCTGACGGACAAGCCTGCTCGTTTTTTTGTCAGCGAGATTGTCAGGGAGAAGATTCTGCTTTATTATGACAAGGAGATACCGTATTCGGTTGAGGTGCGTGTAGAGAGTTTCAAGGAAGAGGCGAAGGTGATTAAGATTCGTGCTGTGATTTATGTTGAGCGTGATTCACAGAAAGGCATTATCATTGGTCATCAGGGCTATGCGTTGAAAAAGGTGTCGACGGAGAGCAGGAAGGCCTTGGAGAGATTTTTTTGCAAGTCGGTATTCCTTGAGGTGTTTGTGAAGGTGGACAAAGACTGGAGGAACTCGACAAAGGAATTGGACAACTTTGGCTATATCGAGAAATAGTGTCCGGAGGTGTAATTAACAAAAGGTTTTTAGCTTAGATTTTTTTTGAATAGAGATTGACGAAATATGGCAAATTTAGTAGCAATAGTTGGTCGTCCCAACGTTGGCAAGTCTACACTGTTCAATAGGTTGACGAAATCGCGTCAGGCGATAGTCAGCGATGAGGCAGGAACGACTCGCGACAGACAGTATGGCAAGTGCGAGTGGAACGGTCGTGAATTTTCCGTGGTAGACACTGGAGGTTGGGTTGTGAACTCGGACGACATATTTGAGGAGGAAATAAGGAAGCAGGTGATAATAGCCACGGAGGAGGCAGACTTGGTGCTTTTCCTTGTGGACGTGATGAACGGCTTGACCGACTGGGATGAAGACGTGGCTCAGATTCTCAGGCGTTCGAAGCTGCCTGTAATTCTTGTTGCCAACAAGACCGACAACAACAATCAGCAGTACTATGCTGCTGAGTTTTACAGATTGGGGTTGGGTGACCCATACTGCATTAGTGCTGCAACGGGCAGCGGCACCGGCGACTTGCTTGACGAGGTGCTTAATCGACTGAAGAAGGATTCGGTTGAGACATTGGAAGAAGGCATACCAAGGTTTGCCGTTGTAGGTCGCCCAAATGCCGGCAAGAGCAGCATAATAAACGCCTTCATTGGTGAAGACAGGAACATTGTGACGGAGATAGCCGGTACGACTCGCGACAGCATCTACACCCGATATGACAAGTTTGGCTTCGACTTCTATCTTGTTGATACAGCAGGAATTAGACGTAAGAACAAGGTGACTGAGGATTTGGAGTTCTATTCTGTCATGCGCTCCATTCGTGCCATTGAGAACAGCGATGTATGTATACTTATGCTTGATGCAACCCGCGGCATTGAATCGCAGGACATGAACATCTTCCAACTGATACAGAAGAACAACAAGAGCCTTGTGGTTGTGGTGAACAAATGGGACTTGGTGGAAGACAAGACCCAAAAGGTTATCGACACGTTTGAGACCGCCATACGTCAGCGTATGGCTCCGTTTGTTGATTTCCCGATAATTTTTGCATCAGCGCTGACCAAGCAGAGAATCTTCAAGGTGCTTGAAACGGCGAAGGACGTTTATCTGCACCGTACGGCAAAGATTGGCACCACGAAGCTCAACGAGACCATGCTTCCTTTGATAGAGGCATATCCGCCACCTTCGATTAAGGGCAAATACATAAAGATAAAGTATTGTTCTCAGGTGCCTAATACCCAGATTCCGTCGTTTGTGTTCTATGCCAATCTGCCACAATATGTGAAGGAGCCTTACAAGCGTTTCCTTGAAAACAAGATTAGGGAGAACTGGAACTTGAGCGGTACGCCAATCAACATATTTGTAAGGCAAAAATAAGGGAGGCGCATTGAGAAAAATAATGCTTACGGGGGCAGTCTTTGGCTTGTTTGCCATGGGCTGCTCTGACAAAGACGAGAAGGACTATGCGGCAGAAGCCGCCAAGACCTATTACGACAGCCTGATGGCTGGCGGCTATGGTTATTATGTCGACGGCTTTGTAGATGCCGACAGTATTCCGCCCTCGTATAGAGAGCAGCTTCTGGTGAATGCCAAGCAATATGCATACCAGATAAAGAAGGTTCACCATGGAGTCAACGATGTCAGGATAGTGACATCGAAAGTGGATTCCTTAACAAAGAAGACAGATGTGTTTCTGATGTTATGTTTTGGAGACAGTGTGAATGAAGAAATAGTGGTGCCGATGGTTGAAAAGGACGGTACCTGGTATATGAAATAAAGCCTCTCGGCAGGAGAGGCTTTATTGTGTTTAGTCAATGACAAACAGCTTATTTGTTAATGACACTTCTTCTCATTTGTTTCAAGAGGTCGCTGGCGAAGATGAAGTCGGTCAGGAGTTGATTGTCGGACGTCATAATGTCCTTGCTTTCGCCCCGCCATTCGAGATTTCCCTGATGTATGAAGATTATTGACTCGCCAATGCCCATGACGGAGTTCATGTCGTGGGTGTTTATTATTGTCGTTATGTTGTATTCATGAGTTATGCTATGCAGGAGCTGGTCAATGACAAGCGACGTTTTAGGGTCGAGCCCTGAGTTCGGCTCGTCGCAAAAGAGGTATTTCGGGTTGAGGGCAATGGCTCTTGCAATAGCCACACGCTTCTGCATACCTCCAGAAATCTCGCCAGGGAACTTTGTGTCGGCATCGACAAGATTGACTCGGTCGAGGCATGACTGTGCTCGCCGAACACGTTCGCGGTAGGTCATGGAAGAAAACATGTCGAGCGGGAACATGACATTCTCAAGCACCGTCATCGAGTCGAAGAGGGCAGCCGACTGGAAAATCATTCCCATTTCGCGACGCAATAGAATTTTCTCGTGTTTAGACATTGCTACGAAGTCTCGTCCGTCGTAAAGCACTTCCCCTGAGGTAGGGTCCAGAAGCCCCACAAGATTTTTCATCAGCACGGTCTTTCCCGATCCGCTCTGACCTATTATAAGATTTGTCTTTCCATTCTCGAAGGTTGCCGAGATGTTCTTCAGCACCTCCTTGTCTTCGAAAGCTTTATATAGGTTTTTTATTTCTATCATAATTGCGAATGTTTTGTATTGCTAAATGCTGAGCAACTGTGTGAGGAACACGTCGCTGCAAAGGATCAGTACAGAAGAGCATACAACGGCATCGGTACTTGCCTTTCCCACGTTCACCGAGCCTCCTTCCACCGTATATCCGAAGAATGACGGTACGCTTGATATTATGAAAGCGAAGAACAGACTCTTGATGATGCTCATCCACACAAACCATGAATTAAAGGCATGCTGAAGTCCTTCCGTAAGGTCGTCGGGTGACAACACATGTCCAATATAGGCTGTTGCATAAGCGCCAAGAATACCTGTCGCCGAACTGAAAATTACGAGGAAAGGCATGATTGTGATTAATCCGAGCACCTTTGGCAAAATGAGGTAGCAGGCAGAGTTCACTCCCATAATGTCAAGAGCATCAATCTGTTGAGTGACACGCATGGTGCCAATCTCAGAAGCGATGTTCGACCCTACCTTGCCTGCAAGTATAAGACACATGATGGACGAGGAGAACTCGAGTAGCATGATCTCGCGTGTGGTATATCCCGTAACCCACCGCGGCATCCAGGGACTCTGAATGTTCAGCTTCATCTGGATGCAGATTACCGCCCCGATGAAGAACGATATAAGCAGAACAATGCCAATGGAATTGACACCAAGCTGTGCCATTTCCTTAACGTATTCCTTCATGAACATTCTCATGCGCTCAGGGCGCTGGAAGGTGCGTCCCATAAGAATCAGGTAACGCCCAAGTGTATTAAGCCATTTCTCTATCAGCATAAATTCTTTATTTAGTCATGGATGAAAGGTGAGGGGCGAGAGATTTGCCTTTACCTTGTCATCTTGGGTGCAAAATTATATAAAAGATGTGAGAAACTGGCATTATTGTAGAAGTTTTTAGTTTTATTATTGAAAATAATATATAAAATTGGAGTTAAAGGCGTTGTAGATTGAAAAAAAGCAGTAACTTTGCGGAAAATTTCAAGAAACGACATGGACGAGAACATAAACAATGAGACCCATATGGTGCTTCGCACAGAGGGTTTGGTGAAAAGATACGGCAAACGAACTGTTGTCAACGACGTTTCGATAGACGTCAAACAGGGAGAGATAGTGGGATTGTTAGGTCCCAACGGAGCAGGCAAGACGACGTCGTTCTATATGACGACGGGGCTGATAGTGCCCAACGCAGGTCATATATATCTTGACGACCTCGACATTACAAAATTCCCCGTCTACAAGCGTGCCCGTGCGGGAATAGGATATTTGGCACAGGAGGCGAGCGTTTTCCGCAAGATG
This sequence comes from Prevotella sp., assembly GCA_051869235.1. GTDB lineage: Bacteria > Bacteroidota > Bacteroidia > Bacteroidales > Bacteroidaceae > Prevotella. Next base: position 24,238 of record JBJEAS010000131.1, on the reverse strand, counting down.
AGTGTGGAAGACAACATCATGTCAGTGCTTGAAATGACAGACAAACCACGCGATGAGCAAAGGAGGAAGCTGGAAGAACTTATAAGAGAATTTCGCTTGACAAAAGTGCGCAAGAACAAGGGCGACCAATTGTCGGGTGGAGAGCGCCGAAGAACCGAGATAGCAAGGTGTTTGGCCATAGATCCAAAGTTCATCATGCTCGACGAGCCTTTTGCCGGTGTGGACCCCATTGCTGTTGAAGATATTCAGCAAATAGTATGGAAGCTGAAATACAAGAACATCGGCATTCTGATTACCGACCACAATGTTCAGGAGACGCTGAGCATCACCGATAGGGCATACCTCCTGTTTGAGGGAAAAATATTGTTCCAAGGCAGTCCTGAAGAGTTGGCAGAGAACAAGATTGTTCGCGAAAAGTATCTAAGTAATAGTTTCGTGCTGCGCAAGAAGGATTTCCAACTTATGAAGGAAGAACGGAAGGCTAAAGAAAGAGAAGAAATGATGTGACAATGCCCTGTTTATAGTTAAAAAAACAAAAAAGGTTGGTTGTTACACCTTTTATATGTAACTTTGCAGCCCGAATTTGGATTATAATCAAAATAAAAGATAGAACAAAATGAATATTTCATTCGAAAACCCCGACAAAGTCAGTGGTGTATTGACACTGACGATAGAGAAGGAAGACTACCAGGGTGACGTAGACAAGGCCCTGAAGGATTATCGCAAGAAGGCAAACGTACCAGGATTCCGTCCAGGCCAGGCACCTATAGGTCTCATCAAGCGCCAATTCGGTGCTTCTGTTAAGGCCGACGCCATCAACAAGATAATTGGCAACCAACTGAACGGTTATATCACAGAGAACAAGATTGAGATGCTGGGCGAGCCCATGCCAAACGAGAAGCAGGAGCCGCAGGATCTTGAGACCGATGGTCCATTCACCTTCATCTTCGACATTGCCGTCGCTCCAGAATTCAAGATAGAACTGACAGCCGATGATACCATCGACTACTATGACATCGACGTTGACGACAAACTCGTTGACCAGCAGGTTGAGATGTTCCAGTCGCGTGCAGGTCACTATGACAAGGTGGAGGAATATGATGGCGCACAGAACGACATGCTGAAGGGCGACATTCGTGAGCTCGACGCAGATGGCAACGCCAAGGTGGATGGTATTGTAGTTGAAGCTGCCGTGCTTATGCCGGAATACATCAAGGTGGAAGACCAGCGCAAGCTTTTCGATGGAGCAAAATTGGGTGACATCATCACATTCAATCCAAAGAAAGCATATCCAGAGAGCAATGCTGAAATCAAGTCGCTGCTGAAGGTTGACGATGCAAAGGTCGCTGAACTCACTTCAGATTTCACATTCCAAATCACCGAGATTTCCCGTTATATCAAAGCTGAGGTGAATCAGGAATTGTTCGACCAGATTTATGGTGAGGGCAACGTTAAGGACGAGGCAGACTTCCGTCAGAAGATTCAGGAAGGCATCAAGGCCCAGTTGTCAAACGACACAGACTACAAGTTCCTGCTCGACGCACGTGCTTACGCAGAAAACAAGGTTGGCGAGCTGACCTTCCCAGACGCGCTGCTGAAGCGCATCATGCTCAACAACAATAAGGACAAGGGCGAAGAGTTCGTCAATGAGCACTACGACGCAAGTGTTAAGGAACTGAAATGGAGCCTCATGAAGAACCAGCTTGTCAAGGCTGCCGAGATAAAGATTGAGGATGCCGACGTGAAGACTGTCGCCAAGGAGACCGCCCGCGTTCAATTCGCCCAGTACGGTATGACTAACGTACCAGAGGAATACCTCGAGAAATACGCCAACGACATGTTGAAGGACAACAAGTATATCGACAATTTGGTAGATCGCGCCATCGACGTGAAACTGACCAAATCACTGAAGAATGTTGTTAAATTGAACAAAAAAACAGTGTCGTTGGACGATTTCAACAAGCTAATGCAAGAAAAATAAGATTTTTTTGAAAAAAAAGCCTCTAATATATTGAGGTTATCGACTTTTTTTATTAACTTTGTTCCACGAACAAGTATAAGAGGGTCGATAACCTCTATTTTTTTACTTTAAAGCATAGAAAATATAGTTATTAGATATGAACGATTTTAGAAAGTATGCAACCAAGCATCTTGGCATTAATGGGCTGGTGCTTGACGAAGTGGTGAGCTCCCAGGCTCAGTATCTCAACCCATACATCCTTGAGGAACGTCAGCTGAACGTGACTCAGATGGACGTGTTCTCCCGCTTGATGATGGACCGCATCATCTTTTTGGGAACGCAAATAGACGACTATACGGCAAACACCTTGCAGGCGCAGCTGCTGTATCTCGATTCGGTTGATCCCGGCAAGGACATCTCAATATACATCAACTCACCTGGCGGCAGCGTGACTGCAGGACTTGGCATCTACGACACGATGCAGTTCATCTCGAGCGATGTTGCAACGATATGCACGGGCATGGCAGCATCGATGGCTGCAGTACTTCTTGTTGCAGGCGAGGAAGGCAAGCGTTCGGCATTAACCCATAGTCGTGTGATGATACATCAGCCACTCGGAGGTGTACAGGGACAGGCTTCAGACATCGAGATTGAGGCAAAGGAGATAATGAAGTTCAAGAAAGAGCTTTACACCATCATCTCTGAACATTCGCATACTCCATACGATAAGGTGTGGAAAGATTCTGACCGCAACTATTGGATGACTGCCGATGAGGCGAAGGAATACGGCATGATAGATGCCGTGCTGAAAAGGAAACCACAGGATAAGGAGGAAGACAAATAATGAAGAAATGTAGTTTCTGTGGAAAGCCAGAAAGTCAAGTGCGGCTACTTGTGACCGGGCTCAACGGTTGTATCTGTGAGTCTTGCATCGAGCAGGCTCACACCATACTTCAGTCGTCGAACATGTTTGCAGAAGACAAGAACAAGGCGACAGGAAAGGGAGCAAAGGCAAAGCATGTACCTAAACCAATGAAAATCAAGGAGTACCTGGACGAATATATAATAGGTCAGGACGAAGCTAAACGTTGCCTTGCCGTTGCCGTCTACAACCACTACAAACGCCTACAGCAACCTGCCGACGACAGTGGCGTAGAGATAGAAAAGAGCAACATCATCATGGTCGGCAGCACTGGAACGGGAAAGACTCTGTTAGCTCGCACCATTGCAAAGATGCTCGACGTGCCATTCACCATAGTCGATGCCACTGTGTTTACCGAGGCTGGCTATGTGGGTGAGGACGTTGAGAGCATTCTCTCCCGACTGCTTCAGGTGGCAGACTACGATTTGGAGTCGGCGCAGCAAGGCATCGTGTTCATCGACGAGATAGACAAGATAGCCCGTAAGGGTGACAACCCATCAATCACACGCGATGTCAGCGGCGAGGGTGTACAGCAGGGCCTGCTGAAACTCTTGGAGGGAACGATGGTCAATGTGCCGCCAAAGGGTGGACGCAAGCATCCAGACCAGGACTACATACATGTCGACACACGCAACATTCTGTTCATTTGCGGTGGTGCCTTCGACGGTATAGAGGTTAAGATAGCCCAACGCATGAATACTCATACCGTAGGCTACAATTCCGTCCAAAACGTCAGGAAAATTGACAAGAACGACATAATGAAATATGTCCTTCCGCAAGACTTGAAGTCGTTTGGACTCATTCCAGAAATAATAGGTCGCATGCCTGTCCTTACATACTTGAACCCATTGGACAAGGCCGCCCTTACGCGAATACTCACAGAACCGAAGAACTCCATCGTGAAGCAATATAAGAAGCTGTTTGAGATGGACGGAATCGAGTTGACATTCAGTGAGGAGGCTCTTGGGCTCATAGTTGACAAGGCCGTGGAATATAAGCTAGGGGCACGTGGTCTTCGCTCAATTGTAGAGAGCATCATGAACGACGCCATGTTTGAATTGCCATCGAAGAGAGTCAAGAAATTCGAGGTGACTATCGACTATGCCAAGAAACAGCTTGAGAGGTCACATTTCCAAAAAGCAGTATAAAAACCTTTCCCCCTCTCCATAAGGTGAGGGAGATGAGTTGACAAAACTCAAGTCAACATAATTTACTACTATAGAATTAAATATATCATTGTATATGAATCTAACCGCAGAACTGAAGAAATATTTTGGCTTTGACAAATTTAAAGGTGATCAGGAAGCGATAGTACAGAACGTTCTTGATGGAAAGGACACGTTCGTCCTTATGCCGACGGGAGGCGGGAAATCGCTTTGTTATCAGCTTCCTTCCTTGTTGATGGAAGGCACTGCCATAGTCATTTCACCACTCATTGCCCTGATGAAGAACCAGGTTGATTTCATGAATGGGCTAAGTGACGAGGAAGGCATTGCACATTATCTTAATTCGTCGCTCAACAAAGCTGCCATCGACCGCGTCAAGAAGGATATTGTCAGTGGACGCACAAAGCTGCTATATGTGGCTCCTGAGTCGTTGACGAAGGAAGACAATGTCGAATTCCTCAAATCGGTTAAGATTTCATTCTACGCTGTTGACGAAGCACACTGTATATCGGAATGGGGGCATGACTTCCGTCCAGAATATCGTCGCATTAGACCTATCGTCAACGAGATAGGCAGTGCTCCGGTCATCGCCCTGACAGCTACGGCTACAGACAAAGTTCGTACAGACATAAAGAAAAATTTGGGCATTGTTGACGCTGCAGAGTTCAAGAGTTCATTTAATCGTCCTAACCTTTACTATGAGGTGAGGGCTAAGACTAAAGATGTAGACAAGGACATCATAAAGTTTATTCGTCAGCATCCTGGCAAGAGCGGCATTATCTATTGCCTGTCGAGGAAAAAAGTGGAAGAACTTGCTGCCGTGCTGAAAGCCAATGAAATAAAGGCGGCGGCATATCACGCAGGCCTTGACTCCAATACGCGTTCTGAGACTCAAGACGATTTCCTGATGGAACGCATCGACGTCATAGTGGCTACAATAGCCTTTGGCATGGGCATTGACAAGCCTGACGTACGCTTTGTAATCCATTATGACATCCCCAAGAGCCTCGAAGGCTACTATCAGGAGACTGGACGAGCAGGAAGGGATGGCGGCGAAGGAATGTGCATTGCTTTCTACAGCTACAAGGACCTTCAGAAACTCGATAAGTTCATGGAGGGTAAGCCTGTGGCGGAACAAGACATTGGTCGCCAACTTTTGCAGGAAACGGCAGCTTATGCCGAGACTTCGGTCTGCCGACGCAAGATGTTGCTGCACTATTTCGGTGAGCAGTATACCAAGGACAACTGCGGCAACTGCGACAACTGCCTGCACCCACGCAAGAAGATTGAGGTGATGAACCAAATGGTGATTGCCCTGAAAGCCATCCTTGCCATAAAGGAGAACTTCCGCTCCGACTATGTCATCGACTTCATTACAGGTAAGGAGACCGACGAGATAGTCGCCCATAAGCATCAAGAACTCGAAGAGTTTGGCTCAGGCGAGGACGATGATGAGAAAATATGGAATCCGCTGCTTCGTCAAGCTCTCATTGCAGGCTATTTGAAGAAGGAGGTGGAGAACTATGGTCTATTGAAACTGACTCCAGAGGGGAAGAAATTCATCAAGAAGCCGAAATCATTTGAGATTGTCGAGGACAAGGAGTTTGACGACGACTATGTTGAGGAAGGAGCAGAGACGACGAGTGCCCTTGACCCAACCTTGCATGCCATGCTTCGTGACCTTCGCAAGAAAGTGTCGAAGCAGATGGAACGTCCTCCATACGTCATCTTTCAGGACGTGTCACTTGAGCAGATGGCCACAGACTATCCTGTATCGCTCGAAGAGTTGAAAAACATCCAAGGTGTGGGTGAAGGAAAGGTACGGCAGCCATACGCTAAGGAGTTTGTCAACCTCATAAAGCAGTATTGCGAGGAGAACGACATCGTTCGCCAGGCAGACCTTCGTGTGCGCACAGTTGCAAAGAAGTCGATGCTTAAAGTGAGCATCATTCAGGGTGTTGACAGACAGATTGCCCTCGACGACATAGCCAATGCCAAAGGCATCGACTTTGACGATATGTTGAACGAGGTGGAGGCCATCGTCTATTCGGGAACAAAGCTCAACATAGACTATTTCCTTGAAGAAGTTATGGACGAAGACCATATCGACGACATCTATGACTATTTCCTCGAATCGGAGACTGACGACCTCGAAATCGCCCTTGAGGAACTTGGTGACGACTATTCTGAGGAGGAGATACGGTTGGTGCGCATAAAGTTCATTTCGGAGATGGCTAATTAAATAACGTTAAACTTATAAATAAATGTCGAATATCGCTCCTTATGTGAGAAAATTGTGCTAAATTTGCACGCAATAAAAAATAAAGTAATTTATATGTCATCATTTATTGCAGATAAAATTGTGATGGACGGTCTTACTTTTGACGACGTCCTCCTCATTCCAGCATACTCTGAAGTGCTGCCAAAATCGGTGGAGTTGAAAACCAGGTTCTCTCGTAACATCGAGTTGAACGTACCTTTCGTGACAGCTGCCATGGACACCGTGACAGAGTCGCAGATGGCTATTGCCATTGCACGCGAAGGTGGTATCGGCGTTATTCACAAGAACATGTCGACAGAGGAGCAGGCACGTCAGGTGGCTATTGTCAAGCGTGCAGAGAATGGAATGATTTACGACCCTGTGACTATTCGTCGCGGTTCTACTGTAAAGGACGCTTTGGACATGATGGCCGAATATCACATTGGCGGCATTCCTGTGGTTGACGACGACAATCATCTCGTTGGCATTGTCACTAATCGTGACTTGCGTTTCGAGCGTCACCTTGACAAGAAGGTTGACGAGGTGATGTCTAAGGAAAATCTCGTCACCACACATCAGCAGACCGACCTCACGGCAGCCGCCCAGATTCTTCAGGAGAACAAAATTGAAAAGCTTCCAGTTGTCGACAAGGACAATCGTCTTGTTGGACTCATCACCTACAAGGACATCACCAAGGCCAAGGATAAGCCGATGGCATGTAAGGATGAGAAGGGACGGCTTAGAGTGGCTGCCGGCGTAGGTGTTACAAGTGACACTCTTGACCGTATGCAGGCTCTTGTCGATGCCGGCGCAGATGCCATAATAATTGACACTGCCCATGGACACTCTAAGTATGTAATCGAAAAACTTGTAGAGGCGAAGAAGGCTTTCCCAAAGGTGGATATCGTTGTTGGAAATGTTGCAACTGGAGAAGCAGCGCGTCTGTTGGTAGAGAATGGTGCCGATGCAATAAAGGTTGGCATTGGTCCGGGTTCTATCTGTACCACACGTGTCGTTGCCGGTGTGGGCGTTCCTCAACTCTCAGCCGTATACGATGTGTATAGCGCACTGAAGGGTACTGGAATTCCCCTCATCGCAGATGGCGGTTTGCGTTATTCGGGCGACATTGTCAAGGCTCTTGCCGCAGGTGGTAGCTGCGTGATGATTGGGTCGCTTGTCGCAGGAACGGAGGAAAGTCCTGGCGAGACCATCATCTTCAATGGCCGTAAGTTCAAGAGTTATCGCGGTATGGGCTCGCTTGAGGCAATGGAGCAGAAGAATGGCTCAAAAGACCGCTATTTCCAGAGCGACACAAAGGATGTGAAGAAACTCGTTCCAGAGGGAATCGCAGGACGTGTTCCTTACAAGGGAACGGTGCAGGAGGTAATATATCAACTCGTTGGTGGTTTGCGTTCTGGCATGGGCTACTGCGGTGCAGGATGCATAGAGGCTCTGCACAATGCCAAATTCACACGCATCACAAACGCAGGTGTGCTTGAGAGCCATCCGCATGACATATCCATAACAAGCGAGGCTCCTAACTATTCTCGTCCAAACGATTAATAAATTGTTTCCAACTATAGGGCGATCCTTGTGGTCGCCCGCTTTGGTCTAAATATGATTCGAAAACTATTTTTCGCCATAATGCTGCTGAGCGCATCAACGGTTTTCGCCCAATCTGCTGACGACGATATCGTCATGACAGTCAACGGCACGCCAGTGACGCGCTCGGAGTTTGTATATTCCTACAGTAAGAACAACGGCGATGACGTAATCGACCGAAAGACTGTAGAGGAGTATGCTGATCTTTATGTCAATTATCGTCTCAAGGTTGCCGCTGCCATTGACGCAGGACTCGACACATTGTCTTCCTTCCGAAGGGAATACTTGATGTATCGCGATCGCCAGGTGCTTCCAGCAATAGTTACCGAAGAGGATGTCTTGACAGAGGCAAAAAAAATGTACGACAACAGAAAACGTAAGATTGGCGAGAAAGGTCTCATACAACCTGCCCATATACTAATTCGCCTTGCACAGAAGGCTTCTGACGAAGACAACGACAAAGCGAAGATGCGCATTGACTCCATATACAGAGTATTGCAGAGTGGGGCTGACTTCGCCGACATGGCAAGGCACTTCTCTCAGGATCCTGGTTCTGCCCGCAATGGTGGCGTGTTGCCATGGATTGCTAATGGGCAGACGCTGAAAGAGTTTGAAGATGAGGCTTTCTCTTTGGAAGTCGGGCAGATGAGCAAGCCCTTCCTCTCTCCTGCTGGCTACCATATTGTATTAATGAAAGGACGGAAACAGCTTGAGCCTTTCGACTCTCTACGCGACGAAATCGTAAAGTTCGTCGAGCAGCGTAAGGTGCGTGAAGCCATAGCCTTGCATAAGGTAGACGAAATGGTGAAGAATTCAAATGGTTGTATGACCAAGTCCAATGCCATGGATTGTCTTGCTGACTCAATAGGGGCATTGGACAGTGACAAGAAATGGCTTTTCAAAGAATACCATGATGGGCTTTTGTTGTATGAGATAAGCAACCGCTTGATTTGGGACAAGGCGGCAAAGGACGAAGACGCCCTTGCTCGTTATTTTAAGGCAAATAAAAAAAGATACACATGGAAGGAGCCGAGATATAAAGGAATTGCATATTTCGTGAGAAATGCCGACGATGTAAAGGCAGTAAGGAAATGCCTAAAGAACGTCGATTTCGTAAAGTGGAATGAATTGCTGAAAAACACTTTCAACAGCGATTCACTGAAACGAATAAGTGCGGAAAAGGGCATTTTCCGACGTGGAGACAATGTCGTGGTTGACCGCCTCGTCTTTAAAAGCGACACAACCTTTAACATTCCTGAAGGGTTTGTAGAGGCGGCTGTCTACGGCAAGAAATTAAAAGCTCCACAGGCCTACACCGATGTCCGCGGTAGGGTTGTCTCTGACTATCAGGAACAACTGGAAAAAGAATGGGTGGCTGATTTACGCCGACGCTATCCTGTCTCTATCAACAAGGAAGTTCTTAAAACAATAAATCAATAATATATTATAATGATAAAGACTACGAATATTAGGCTTTACGTCTTGACCCTGCTCACCATAGTAGGATTGGTGTCGATGGCAAAGGGACAGATGACAAATGACGATGATAATACTGCTGCCGACACAATGGCTGTGGATACTGTACAGGCAATTCCCGAATCGGCAATTGTCGACGAGGTGATATGGGTCGTGGGCGACGAGGCCATTCTAAAGAGCGACGTGGAGGCAATGCGCCTGCAGTCGGCTCAAGAAGGTGTAAAATGGAATGGAGATCCTGACTGCATCATACCTGAGCAGATTGCCGTTCAAAAGCTTTATCTCCATCAGGCTGCCATCGACAGCATCGAGGTTTCACAGTCTGAAATTACACAGATGGTTGACCAGCAGATAAATGGTTGGATACAGATGATTGGTTCTAAGGAGAAACTTGAGGAATATAAGAAACAGACTGTGACTCAAATGCGTAACGAGCTTAACGATGTAGTACGCGACCGTATGATGGCACAGAAAATGCAGAAGCAGCTTGTTGAGGACATCTCTGTAACTCCTGCCGAGGTAAGGCGCTATTTCAGCAATCTGCCAGAAGACAGCATCCCTTATGTTCCAACCGAGGTGGAAGTTCAGATTATCACCCAGACTCCAAAGATTGAGCAAGAGGAAATTAATCGCGTGAAGGAGACATTGCGTGAGTTTACCGACCGTATAACTAAGGGAGAATCATCGTTTTCTACTCTTGCGCGTCTCTATTCTGAAGATCCGGGAACGGCACGTCAAGGTGGTGAACTTGACTACACGGGACGTGGCATGCTCGACCCTGCCTTCGCTAACGTCGCTTTTAACTTGACCGATCCGAAAAAAGTGTCCAAGATTGTTGAGTCAGAATTTGGATATCATATCATTCAACTCGTCGACAAACGTGGTGACAAGATAAAAGTTCGCCATATTCTTCTTAAACCACAGGTGTCTGACGAGGCCATAACGGCTTGTCTTGCTCGCCTTGACTCTATCCGCAACGACATCGTTGCCGCCAAGTTCTCATTCGAAGATGCTGCGTCATATATTTCCGACGACAAAGACACCCGAAACAATAAGGGGCTTATGTCGAATGCTACGGAGATGTCGCGCACATCAAAGTTCCGCATGCAGGATCTGCCTTCTGAGATTGCCATTGTTGTTGACACAATGCAGGTTGGACAAATCTCGGCTCCTTTCAATCTCATCAACAATAGAGGCAAACAGGTTTGTGCTATAGTTAAACTCAAGAATCGCGTCGACGGACATAAGGCAAAGATAACAGAGGACTTCCAGGTGATGAAGGCGGTCGTTGAAGACAAGCGGCGCGAGGAGAAGTTGCACAAGTGGGTCGTTGACAAGATAAAGGCAACATACGTGCGCATCAATCCGCGTTATCGTGATTGCAAATTTGAATACGATGGCTGGATAAGGTGAGGGGATGAGACTCGTTAACTCGTCAAATAAATTTATGCAGAAAAGGAACACGTTATTTATCATAGTGGCATTGATTGTCGGAATATCGTTCGCAATGACGCCACCGCAGAAAAAAAAGAGGTTGACACGACGTACGGCAAAGACCGAAGACAATCGGGTCTACCTCATTCATGCTGATGTCCTTTCTTATGACCAATATAAGAATCCTGATGCACAAATCCTTAATGGACATGTGCAGTTTAGGCACAATGGAGCAAAACTATTCTGTGACAGTGCGCATTTCTACGAGGTTTCCAACTCTTTCGAGGCCTTTGGACATGTAAAGATGTATCAAGGCGATACTCTTTCCCTCTTCTCCGATTATGCCTATTATGACGGCAACGACCAGATGGCTATGGCACGATTTAATGTTGTCCTTAATCACCGCAAGTCAAAACTGTATACCGACAGCCTTAACTTCGACCGCCTTTACAATATCGGGTATTTCTTCGAAGGAGGTAAACTTATTGACAATGGCAGTGTATTGACTTCCGACTGGGGAGAGTATGATACAAAGACGCGAATGGCAGTTTTCAATTATGATGTCCGTTTGCGCAATAAGAAATTCTATCTTACGTCAGATACACTTTACTATGACACAAGCAAGTCGTTAGCGCATATCGTTGGACCTTCGAACATTACGTCAGGTAATAGCCGTATTTATACAGAAGACGCATATTACAACACCAACAAGGACTGCTCTGAACTCTATGGACGTTCTGTTATGAACGACAATGGGAAGACTGTCATCGGCGACAGCGTCTATTACGACGGCAAAAACGGCACCTCTGAAGCGTTTGGCAACGTGATTTTCACAGACTCAATCAACAAGAACATGCTCACAGGCAACTATTGTTGGTATGACGAGAACATTGGTTATGCCATGGCTACAAAACGTGCCGTAGCCATTGATTTCTCTCAGAAGGATTCTCTCTATATGCATGCCGACACTTTCAAGATTTTTACATTCAACATCAATACTGATTCAGTCTATCGAAAAATTCATGCATACAATCATGTGCGTGCCTATAGAATCGACGTTCAGGCTGTATGCGATTCGCTTGTCTACAACTCTAAGGATTCTTGCATGACAATGTACCATGACCCTATCGTTTGGAATGTAAATCAGCAGTTGCTGGGAGAGGAAATTCAGGTGTTCATGAAGGATTCTACAATCAATAAGGCCCATGTCATTGGTCAGGCTCTTTCAATTGAGCAACTCCCTGATTCGATTCATTTCAACCAAATCTCTTCCAAGGAAATGTTCGCTTTTTTTACCAACGGGGAGATTTCCGAAGCTCAGTCTAATGACAATGTGCAGATAATCTATTATCCCATCGATGATAGCGATAGCACTATCATTGGTCTGAACTACACTGAGACGACACAGATGAAAATGTTTCTCGAGAATCGTAAGATGAAGAAAATATGGATGCCTAAAGCTGAGGGGACGCTTTATCCTCTTTCGCAGGTGCCACCAGACAAATATTTCTTGAAGAACTATGCATGGTTCGATTATATTCGTCCTTTAAACAAGGACGACATTTTCGATTGGCGTCCCAAAAAGGGCGGACAGGAGCTAAAACCAGAAAAACGAAGAGAGGCTCCTTTGCAGCATTTGAAAAGAACCGGAGCTGAAGATATTTTAGAACCCATTAAGCAGTTGGAAAATGAGGAGGATAAAACAGATAACGCCTCTGGTAATCAACAACAATCTAAAGAAATATAATATGTCCGACATAATACAACTACTTCCTGATTCGGTGGCAAACCAAATCGCCGCCGGTGAGGTAATTCAACGACCGGCTTCTGTCATCAAGGAACTCGTCGAGAATGCTGTTGACGCTGGTGCAAAACGAATCAATGTGATAGTAATCGATGCAGGTCGCACCTCTATACAGGTCATCGACGACGGAAAAGGCATGTCGGAAACTGATGCTCGTCTGGCTTTTGAGAGACATGCCACTTCTAAGATCAGGAATGCCGACGATTTGTTTGCTCTTTCCACTATGGGATTTCGGGGAGAGGCTTTGGCTTCTATTGCCGCTGTGGCACAAGTAAAACTGAAAACAAGGGCTGCCGAAAAAGAAATCGGCACCATGATTGAATTGTCTGCGTCAAAGGTGGTCTCACAGCAACCGGTATCATGTCCAGTAGGCAGTAATTTTATGGTTGAAAATATTTTCTACAATGTCCCTGCGCGACGCAAGTTCCTTAAGACAAATACTACAGAACTGAACAATATACTTACCGCCTTTGAACGCATTGTCCTTGTATACCCAGATATTGCTTTTACACTCCATAGTAATGGCACAGAATTGGTAAATCTGCGTACTGGAAGTCTACGTCAAAGAATTGTCGATGTATTTGGCAAACGCCTCAATCAGGATTTATTGCCTGTTGAGGTGGACACTGCGATGTGCCACATTTCTGGTTTTGTAGGAAAGCCTGAATCTGCAAAGAAAAAGGGAGCACATCAGTTCTTCTTCGTCAATGGAAGATATATGAAGCACCCTTATTTCCACAAGGCGGTAATGAATGCTTTTGAACGTATGGTGCCCATCGGAATGCAGGTGCCATATTTCATCTATTTCGATATTACTCCTGCCGATATCGATGTAAATATTCACCCTACTAAAACAGAGATAAAATTTGAAAACGAACAGCCTATCTGGCAAATCCTTACTGCAGCAATCAATGATGCAATTGGAAAATTTTGCGAAATTCCAAGCATTGATTTCGACACAGAGGGCAAACCTGACATTCCCCTTTTCGACCCAAAACAAAAAGTTGCTGTTCCACAGCCAAAATACAATTCTTCATACAACCCTTTTAAGTCAACACATGAACAACGACAGCCCGAAGTTCCTAAAAGCTGGGAGGAATTGTACAAGAATTTGGACGATGTCACTCCCGAGCCTACTGAACAGGATTTGTTCACTGATTCTTTAGGCTTCCAATCAAAAACAGACAGTCTGCCAAACGTTCAAAACGATGCAAACAGTTCGATGGTTTATGCTGAAGAGTCGCTGACAGAGCGTTCTCCTGCACATTATCAATTTAAGGGGCACTATATAATGACCGCTGTAAAGTCGGGATTGATGATAATCGACCAACAACGTGCCGACATACGCATTCGCTATGAGCGCAGCCTAAGGCATCTACAAACAGAGACGGCTCATGTTCAGCAAGTCCTTTTCCCTGAGGTAATCCAATTCCCTTCGTCGTCGGCTGTTGTTCTAAACAAAGTATTGCCGGAATTGGCGAAATTGGGATTTGAACTCATCGATCTCGGCCAGAACAGTTTCTCTATTAATGGCGTTCCAGCCGGACTCGAGGGACTCGACTTTAAGTCATTAATTACTTCTATGATTGTTGAAGCTGCAGAATGTACTTCTTCGTCCATAGATGCTGTACGTCGTTCACTGGCTCTTACCATGGCGCGTGCTGCTGCCATTCCTGTAGGTCAACTCCTTTCTAATGTTGAAATGGAGTCTCTCGTCAATGAACTCTTCGCCTGTTCCAATGTCAACTACACCCCTGACGGAAAGGCAATTCTCTGCATTTTGCCACAACGTGAAATAGAACAACTTATGGGTTAGGTTTATAAACATATAAAGAATGAAAAAAAATATTATCGTTACAATTCTCCTCTCACTGGCCATTGCAAATTCCTCCGCACAGGAAGACATCGACATAACAACTCTCGCCAACGACGAATCAAAAATATCTGAAGCGGAGACTCAATCTGGATGGAACACAACCTCCACACGCCAGCATAACGTGGTTACCAATTCGTTCTTCAGTAACTGGTTCGTGTCCGCAGGCTTGGTCGGTACTGCTTTTTATGCCGATTATGAGCATGATGGCATCTCCAAAAGTCCTTTCAAGTCGCTACGCAACAGTTTCGGCATGTCGTTGTCTGTAGGCAAGTGGTTTACGCCAGGATTGGGACTTCGCACAAAACTCAATGGATTTTGGGGCAAGGAGAACTTTCTTGCTTTTGAATCGTCATCTTATAAGTTTCTCGCTCTGCACGAGCAAATCCTTTTCAATCTTAACAACATGTTTTATGGATATGATTCCTCGCGCCTTTATAGCTTCATTCCTTATATCGGATTTGGGCTCAATCGCAACATTTCCCACAACCTAAACGCTCTCGGCTTCTCCATTGGACTACTGAACTCATTCCGCGTCAGTAAACGTATTTCACTAAATGTTGACATAAACTTCAACAGGCAGAACAGAACGCTTGCCGCGCAACTCTCACCCTACAAATCCTATAATTGCGAGGTGTCCATAACATATAACATAGGCAATTCTAAATGGGAAAAGACACCAGATGTTGAGGCCATACATGAGATGTATCAGATGGAAATCGATGCTATCAACGCACAGTTGCAGGATGAACAACAAGAAAACGAAAATCTACGCAATCAGCTCAACACATCTGAATAGTCTTTCCTGTCAGTCCCCGTGCTCGAAGCGTCAGCTTCGAGTCCCTTCTGCCTCATAAAACACAAAAAAATGCAACTTTTCCCCATCAAAACTAAAAAAACTCTAAAAAATTTGGTCAAACAAAAAAAAATCACTACCTTTGCACACGCAATCACAAAAGGGCGCTTAGCTCAGCTGGTTTAGAGCATCTGCCTTACAAGCAGAGGGTCGGGGGTTCGAATCCCTCAGCGCCCACATAAACAAAAGGCTTCCAATACGGAAGCCTTTTTCAATTTATTTCTTTCCAACAAAATTCACCCCGTACCTCGCCCCACCAACAACAGCCCCGTGCTCGAAGCATCAGCTTCGAGTCCCCACACAACCTTCCTTTAACCCACATTGCAGCATGGGTTGACCCAAGTTGATAAAATCACCAACGCCTATTTCGAAGGAAGGCTGGAGGACAGCAAACTGTGCCAATACGGACAATTCAAGGAAAAGAGGAACGATTGCAAAATCGTAGTGCTTATAGCCGTGGTGAATACCAGAGACTCGCCTGTGCGCACAACTATAATTTTCAAGTGGCTCACGGACAACGGTTTCTACTACATCACCGTGCTATCCGCAGGTGACCGCAAGCTTGAGGTGACAAGTCAGAACATCGAGGAGAATACTGACAACAAGGGGCATCAAGAGCAAGAGCGGTCACTTAACCCAAGTTTGATGGCTCATAATTTTTTTTCGGCCTTTTTGGGGGCATTAAAACCAGTCAACCTGCTGTGTTTCAAGCAAAGTGTTCCTGTGGAATGAATTGTAGTACACAGAAGTCTCGCGGAAAATTTGTACCTTTGCACCCGCTATGCATTTTATGTCTCAACCAAGATATAATCCGAGGACCCAGTGTGATGACTGGTACTACCGCATCAAGGAGTCTTTCCGTGACCTGTCAGGCCGCGTGCGCTGCCGTGTCATGCTGAACGTTGGATTCATCGACGAGCCTCACCGCCCCGAGGACATCCGTGACATAGGCAAGTGCCTCACATATCTTTATAAGCAGCAGGGTCAGCAGGATTTGTTCTCAAGTCCGTTGTCCCGATACAACGAGTTCGTGCGCCGCAAGTCGGAGGAGTTCTGGCGCGAGATGGTGAACAACGGCAGCATAGATGCCGTCAATGCAGCCCTTGAGGAGTCCCGCGGACAGGCGGAGCGCCTTGTTGACGTGAACACCGTCAGGCATACAGACGCGAGGGATGTCGGTGCGGAGTGGATATGCCTCCAGGCCATCCGCGAGCTTGGGATAGACAAGTTCCTGGAGAATGAAGGCTGGAGCGAGATACGCATAAACACCGCGCTTGCCCACCTCATCACCCGTACCGTGTATTCCCCATCGGAGCTGAAGAGCTTGCGTATAATGGACGAGAACTCTGCCGTATGCGAGCTCATAAGCGGCAGTCAGGACTGGCGTCCTGGATTCCAGTCCATATACAAGGTGGCGCCGTCACTCTACGCACTGAAAGACAAACTCGAGGACCATCTGTGCCGAAGGACAGACGAGCTGTTCAACATAACCAACAGGATTGCCATCTTCGACCTCACCAATTTCTACTTCGAGGGCAGGAAAGAGCGCAGCGTCAAGGCCAGGTTCGGCCGTTCCAAGGAGAAGCGGTCCGACTGCAAGCTGCTTGTGTTGGCACTGTGCATAAACAGGGAGGGCTTCATACGCTACTCGTCAATACTTGCCGGCAACACGGCAGACCCGAACTCTCTTCCCGACATGGTGGACACGCTCAACTCCAAGACGCGCGTCCCGAACGATCCTAAGGACAAGGTGCTTGTCTGCCTTGATGCAGGCATAGCCACAGAAGAAAACCTCCAGAGAATAAAGGACAAGGGTTATAACTACCTGTGCGTCAGTCGCAGAAGACTTGCCGACTACGAGCTTGCGCCTGATGCAAAGACCGTCACCGTGCTTGACTGCAAGCGGCAGCCTATCAGTCTCACGCAGGTAAGACATGAGGATGGCGGCGACTACTACCTGGAGATAAAGTCATTTGCCAAGGAACTCAAGGAGACCTCAATGAACCGAAAGTTCAAGGAGCGCTTCGAGGAGGAACTCCAGAAGGCGAGGGAATCGCTCACGAAGAAGAACGGGACGAAAGCATACGAGAAGGTCATCGAGCGTGTGGGAAGGGCCAGGCAGAAATACCCGTCCATATCGAAATACTATGTCATTGACTACATCGCTGACAATCCTAAGAATCCCAAGAACATGGCAGACATACAGTGGCGCATCGCCGTGCCGGATAACGTGGACAAGGACAGCGGAGTGTATTTCCTCAGGACGAATGTCGCGACGTTTGACGAGAAGACCACATGGGACTATTACAACCTTACGCGTGAAATAGAATGTACCAACAGGCAGCTGAAGACCGACCTCAACCTGCGGCCGATACACCACAAGAAGGATGACCGCTCGGATGCCCACCTCTTCCTCGGACTGCTCTCATACTGGATAGTCAACACAATCAGATACAGACTCAAGCAGGCGGGTGAGAACTGCTACTGGACAGAAATAGTCAGACGGATGTCAACACAGAAAGCCGTCACGACGGAAGCCACGAACGCTCTTGGAGAGAAGGTGCATATGAGGATGTGCAGTGAACCGACAGAGGCAGCCAACAATATTTACGAACTATTGAAGTACAAGAAAATGCCATTCAGAAAAATCAAAATCCAAAAAAGTTTGTAGTACACAGCGGCGCAAATGAAAATCACAAGACGCTGAGCAGCAAAGGGAATAGCTTATAAGGCATCAAACTTGGGTTAATGCTCCAAAAAATCGTCTATGCCAAGCTTACGGATGGTCTGAAGGCATATACGAATTTTTCGCGAGACTTTCGCTTACTATAATTCATGTCACGGGGACACATTGCATGAAACACAGTACGTTGACTGTTTTCAAGGCCTAAAAATTACTGAAGAAAATGGGAAATGGCTTCAGAAGGACTTAATTTGGTTTGCGACAGTGGCTCAGTCCTCTTGGCACGTTAAGTGATGATAAGAAGTGGCGTTTTCGGACGGTCTGGGGGAGGCTGTCCGAAAACGCCTAAATGAGCATCATTGCAACATTTAGTAGGAAAATGCTGTTTGTTATATCTATTTAACTCTTTAAATTCTTGATTGTCAAATATTTGTATTAACTTTGCACCTATAAAATCATATAATATATGGCATACAAGAAAGGTAAAGACAGAAGAGAACGGGTGATATTCCCCGACTGCATTGACGAGTATGTGGAGGCAGACGCCCCCGTTCGCTTGTTCGATGCATTCGTTGACAGCCTGAAAATAGAAGAGCTGGGATTTATCCGCAGCACTCCAAAGGAGACAGGAACACCAGGATATGATCCCCGCGACTTGCTCAAGTTATACATATACGGATATTTCTATCAGGTGCGTTCCTCGCGCAAACTTGCCCGTGAATGCAAGTGTAACGTGGAGGTGATGTGGCTTCTGTGCAAGCTGACCCCCGACTTCCGCACAATCTCAGATTACCGCAAGGACAACAAGGAAGCGATAGAGAAGGTGTTTAAGGAGTTTAACCGTTTCTGCTACCGTTTGCGTCTGTTCTCCAAGTCCTATATATCAATAGACGGCAGTAAGTTCAAGGCGGTCAATGCCAAGGACAACAACTTTACCCTGAGCAAGCTTGACGACCGCATAAAGCGCCTTGATGAGCACATATCTATATATATGGACGCACTTGACGAGTGCGATAACGCCGAAAGCCGCAAGCTGTCGAAGGAGGAAATTAAACAGAAACTTGATGTTTGCCAGGAACGCAAGCAGCTTTACGAGGGCTATCGCGACCAGCTTGAGGAAAGCGGTGAAAGCCAAATGTCCCTGACCGACCCCGACGCCAAGCTTATGAAGGCCAACGAGGGTTTCCTCGTAGGCTATAACGTGCAGACAGGCGTTGATGCTGGAAGCCATCTGATAGCAGGCTTTCAGGTGACCAACAGCCCTACCGACCATGGTCAGATAACAAGCGTTGCATCCGAGGTGAAGGCAGATTACGAAGTGCCTATTTTGGAGACTACGGCAGACAAGGGCTACGAGAGTCCTGAGGACCATGCCGAGGCACTGGCAAACGGGATAGTTCCCAATGTAATACAGCGTGACGGAGGTTGCACGGAGCAGGTACAGTATGAATACAAGGAAGCCGAAATAACAGACGAGCAGAAGGCAAGTACGAATCCTGAAGATCTTAGTGCGTGCCTTGGCGCAGGTGTCATACCGGATGCATACAAGGGTATCCTTACAGATGTGGAGATAGCGGAAGTCAGGGAATACGTGACGAATGAGTCCGACTCCGCAGTCCTGAGCATGACACAGGAACAAATGCTCTCAAAAGCTCTCGAGGGCTACTTTGTGAGGGATGCAGAACGCAACCTGGTATATTGCCCGCAAGGTGAGACATTAAGGCAAAAGTCAATAAAGCGCAGCGGCATGATACGATACTGCAACAGGCTGGCGTGCAAGCATTGCAAATGCAAGTGTACGAATAGTAAGTATATGGAAATCGACTTTAGTAAGGACCGCCTGATAAAAGGTATGAATCCGAGAATGAAGCAGAAGGCAAAGGAGGAAAACAAGGATAATCCTAAACCTCAAAGGACTTTGAAAGTTAGAAAGGTTGTGCGCTACAAGCTTCATCTTGACCAAAAGAAGATGGACAATCGGAAATGCCTTTCTGAACACCCGTTCGGAACTATCAAGAGAGCACTTGGACAATATTATTTTCTATTGAAAGGCTTTGCCAAGGTAAAGGCAGAGATGAGTCTCTTTTGCCTTTCTTACAACCTTCGCCGTGCAATTAGCCTTAAAGGTGTGCCTGCACTTCTTGCCGCCCTCCGATAAAAGCTAAGGGGGGCATATATCATCAAAGACACGCAGATATGATGCTCATACGGGGTGATTTAAGCCTGTATGACGAGTTTTTTAGAAATAAATCAAAATTTATGATGAAAAATAACATGCCCTCAGAAGGGCTTAGATTGGGTCACGATAGTGGCTCTGTCCTCTGTGACACGTGTAAAAAGTGGCGTTTTCGGACAGCCTGGGGGGGGGGGAAGGAACACTGTCAGGTTTTAATCATCGTTATCCGATAATATGGAAAAATATGGCTCTCACGAACAAAACGAACCTCTTTCTTGGAAATCATATAAAATATGAAGGCACAC
This sequence comes from Prevotella sp., assembly GCA_051869235.1. Lineage (GTDB taxonomy): Bacteria > Bacteroidota > Bacteroidia > Bacteroidales > Bacteroidaceae > Prevotella. Next base: position 3,721 of record JBJEAS010000131.1, on the reverse strand, counting down.
CATGCTGCAATGTGGGATAAACAAAAAAAAATCCCATTTTCTTTTGTTATTTCCGTTTTATTCACTACCTTTGTTCCCAAAAACAAATAACAACATATTTATGGAACTCTTTGAACGATTTCTCGAATACACAAAATTCGACACTCAATCTTCGGAAGACAGCAACACTGTACCAAGCACAAGCAAGCAACTCGTTTTTGCAGAATATCTTAAAAAAGAACTTCAGCGCGAGGGACTCGACGATGTTTATCTTGATGACAAAGGCTATATCTATGCCACCCTAAAAGCGAACGTCAAGCGTTCCAGTGCTCCTACCATTGGCTTCATAAGCCATTACGACACTAGCCCAGACTGCTGCGGCGCTAATGTCAAGGCACATATCGTCAACAACTATGACGGCAGCGACATCCTTCTTTCTGAAGGCATCATATCGTCGCCAAAACGCTTCCCAGAATTGCTCAAACACATTGGCGAAGACCTGATAGTGACTGATGGGCACACTCTGCTCGGTGCTGACGATAAGGCTGGAATCGCTGAAATCATACAAGCAATGTGCTATTTGCGCGACCACAAGGAGATTGAGCATGGTGACATTCGCGTCGCCTTCAATCCCGATGAGGAAATTGGAATGGGAGCACACCATTTCGATGTAGAGCGTTTCGGATGTCAGTGGGCTTATACTATGGACGGTGGCGATGTCGGCGAGTTGGAATACGAAAACTTTAACGCCGCCTCTGCAAAAATCATCATACGTGGTGTTAGTGTACATCCTGGTTATGCTAAGGGAAAGATGATAAATGCCAATCGACTTGCTGTCGAGTTCGCTTCTATGCTTCCTCCAAACGAGACTCCAGAAACCACAGAAGGCTATGAAGGTTTCTTCCATCTTGTCGGTATGAATACCAATTCCGAATCGGCACAACTCAGTTATATAATACGCGACCACGAACGTAGCCGCTTCGAGGCTCGAAAACGACAGATTGCAGATTGCGCTGCTCATATGAATGAGAAATATGGTGAGGACACCGTCTCTGTTGAACTCAAGGATCAATATTACAATATGAAGGAAAAAATTGAACCTGAGATGCATGTCATCGACATCGTGTTGAAAGCTATGCAGGAATGTGGAGTAACGCCAAAGGTACAACCTATACGCGGAGGTACTGACGGAGCTCAGCTCAGTTTCCGAGGTCTTCCTTGCCCGAACATCTTTGCCGGTGGAGTGAACTTCCATGGACCATACGAATTCATAAGCATTCAATCTATGGAAAAAGCTATGAATGTCATAATAAAAATATGCCAAATAGCATCTAATTTCAACAAATAATTCCCCGCGTTCCAACGCCCCCTCCCCCGCGTGTCCACGCCAAAAGAAACATTGTTCCGCAGATTTCCAACCTGCGCCCACGAAGATAATCACCATTCTGCAGGTGTTCAACCTGCACTCTAATAACAAAACTATGTATAAACAAAAAAAATTCATTCTCGACGAGAACCAGATTCCAACTCAGTGGTATAACATACAGGCTGACATGCCCAACAAACCACTGCCACCGCTAAATCCGGTAAACCACCAACCACTCACTGCAGATGACCTAAGTCATGTCTTTGCAGCTGAATGTGCACGCCAGGAACTTGATGTCACTAACGCATGGATTGACATTCCCGAACCCGTACTTGATAAGTATAAGTACTACCGTTCCACACCTCTCGTGCGCGCTTACGCTCTCGAAGAGGCTCTTGGCACTCCTGCCCACATCTATTTCAAAAACGAATCGGTCAACCCTCTCGGTAGCCACAAAATCAATTCCGCTCTTCCGCAATGCTATTATTGCAAACAAGAGGGGACAACAAATGTCACTACAGAAACTGGTGCAGGACAATGGGGGGCTGCTTTGTCTTATGCTGCAAAAGTTTTTGGGCTTGAAGCTGCTGTCTATCAGGTAAAAATATCAATGGAACAAAAGCCTTATCGCAGCTCTATCATGCGTACATTTGGTGCAGCAGTAACTGGTTCGCCTTCCATGTCTACGAGGGCTGGAAAAGACATTCTCACTCATGACCCTACTCACCCTGGTTCTCTTGGCACTGCCATCTCCGAGGCGGTAGAACTCGCAACAACTACACCTCACTGCAAATACACTCTTGGTTCTGTTCTTAGTCATGTCACTCTCCATCAAACGGTTATCGGGCTTGAGGCTGAAAAGCAAATGGAGATGGCAGGAGAATATCCTGATATCGTAATCGCTTGTTTTGGTGGAGGCTCCAATTTCGGAGGATTGGCTTTTCCTTTCATGCGCCACAATATCATTGACGGACGTAGCACTGAATTCATTGCTGCTGAGCCAAATTCTTGTCCAAAGCTCACAAGGGGTGTCTTCCAATACGATTTCGGCGATGAAGCCGGATACACACCTCTCATACCTATGTTCACACTTGGACACAACTTCAAGCCTGCCAATATTCACGCCGGCGGTCTTCGTTATCATGGCGCTGGTAGCATCGTCAGTCAGCTAATCCGAGACAAAATGATGCATGGGGTTGACATTCCACAATTAGAGTCGTTCCAGGCAGGTATGCTTTTCGCTCGCACAGAAGGCATCATTCCTGCACCTGAAAGCTGCCATGCTATTGCCGCCACTATACGTGAAGCCAATCGATGCAAGGAAGCAGGAGAACAGAAAACCATTCTCTTCAACCTCTCTGGACATGGTCTCATCGATATGGCGTCATACGACAGATACATAAATGGCGACCTCCAGAACTACACCCTCACCGATAAAGAAATCCGAGACAACACTTCAACTCTCGAAAAGATTATCGATTAATCTCCCGCAATAAACAATACTATCCCGTAGGGGCAGACCATGCCGTCTGCTCCTACTCCCTCTCACTGACCGTCCGAAAACGCCACCTTTTATTATCACTTAACGTGCCAAGAGGACTGAGCCACTGTCGCAACCCAATTTAAACGGTTCTACCGGAATTAGTGTGAATTAACAGTTATATCGAGACCACCGTAAAAGAATAGGATTGCGATTCTGTAGCGTTCAGCAGTACCATATCCTCTGCCTATGGTTTCAATCTCTTGTATGGAGCCATTTGTCCTTTCGGCTTTGCCGTTATTGGCACGAGTAACCAATGCTCTCACTATACCTTTCAAATGTCTCTTGAACATGAATACAACAGCATTTATTTCATCTATGTTATATGATAGTGCATCCGCCATCCAATCACCTGACATTCTTGTGGATAAAAGAGTTTCTGTTTTTTCCATAAGCCAGGACAACCGGGAGGTTGGAAGAGCCCAAGGAACCTCAACACCCTTGACCTCCTTACCTATACGGTATCTTGGTATACGAGCTTCGAGAAGCGTCTTGTATTGCCATAAATCCAAATGTCTCCAGTTCCGTTCATGACGAAAACACAGTATAGGGTACTCTGTACCATCAACAAGGACAGATTCCCTAAGGTACTTGAGGGTTACATGTATCTCTTCACTTACATCATCACAAGTGACTTTGGCTATACATCAGTCATTATTGTTCTGAAGTAACAAGTTCTTTAATTTAATATGTCTTATGTACTTTTCATTATCCAAAGGTACAAAGACTTTCCAAATAACTGCGGAAATGTGTGTTAATTCACGCTAATTCCAGTAAACCCCGTTTTTATAAAGGCGCACGCACCGTATGGGCCAATGAAGGCGAGCGGATTGGGG
>JBJEAS010000130.1:0-84591 GCA_051869235.1 Prevotella sp. | reverse complement strand
TCTTGCTCAAGAGGCGAGGAAAGGGCGGATAGTGACATTGACATACTTGTCGAATATAATGATTCCGATTCCATATCACTGATGACCATATCAAGAATTAAAACATCATTGAGCAAACAACTCAATCGCAAGATTGACTTGGTAGAGGAAGGATGTCTCCTTCCATTTGCAAAAATGAGTGTTGAAAAGGACAAACAGCTTATATATGAGAGAAAAGATTAAGGACAAAGGAAGACTCGAACATATCCTGAATTCTATTGATGTACTACTCTGCAACAAAGGCAAATATGAACATGAAAGTAAAGATTCAGACATCATTTGGCGACATCATCGTGCGCCTTTATGACGAGACACCTCGTCATCGTGACAACTTCGTGAAACTCGCGCAGGAGGGATATTTCGACGGAACACTGTTCCACCGTGTCATCAAGGACTTCATGATTCAGGGCGGCGACCCTGACTCGAAGGGTGCTCCAGCCGGCAAGAACCTTGGTACGGGTGGACCGTCGTACACCATTCCGGCAGAGTTCGTCTATCCGCAGCTCTTCCACAAGCGCGGAGCACTGAGTGCGGCTCGTACGGGCGACGAGGTGAACCCCAACAAGGAGAGCAGCGGCAGCCAGTTCTATATCGTTTGGGGAAAGACCTACAAAGCGGCTGAACTGAAGCAGATGGAGCGACAGATGGCAATGCAGCAGGAGCAGGCGGTGTTCAACCGACTCGTGGCTGAGAACAAGGCGAAGATTATGGAGCTGCGACGCAACCGCGACCGTGCGGCTCTGCAGGAATTGCAGGACGACCTCATCGCACAGACTCATGCTTTATGCAGCGAACAGGGTGCGCCGAAGTTCACCGAAGAGCAGGTGAAGGCTTATACCACCGTTGGCGGCACACCATTCCTCGACAACCAATACACTGTGTTCGGTGAAGTGGAGGAGGGACTCGACGTGGTGGAGCAGATACAGAATGTTGCCACTGGACGCAACGACCGACCTGTGGAGGATGTAGTGATTTTGGGAATTAAGGAGTTAAAGGAGTTAAGGAGTTAAGAAGTTAAGGAGTTAAGAAGTTAAGAAGTTAAGCCAAATGTCTATGCGCTGAAACTCGGCTCTTAACTAATGGCTTAACTCCTTAACTCCTTAACTTCTTAACTCCTTAACTCCCCGAAAATTAATTACTTCTTTACCTTCTCCTCATTCCTCCTCTTCTTCCTCCGCATTGGTGTCAAGCTGTGTGTCGCGCTTGATGCTAACGTTTGCAAAGCGGTCGATTACGAGCACTATGGGGATGTATTCGTCGGTTCCAGGGTGGCTCACGCTGGCTGCAAAACGCAGGGCGTTTCCATCGATACGGTCGAACACCAGTCCTTCGAGTATTCCCGTCTTGCGGTAGTCGTCGTCAAGGCATGAGTCGAACGAGGCTTTCGTAAACGTGCGTTTGAAGAAGGTGGAGCCGTCGCCGCGTGTGATTACAAGCGAGATGTTGTTGTCAACATACATCTGTCCCGTCTCGTCCTTCACCATTTGAAGGCTGTCGTCAGGTGTGCGGTGAATGGAGCAGGTGAGGTGGCTGTCGCCGAGGTCGGCTTCTGTCATTTGGTTGTAGTCCTGCATTCTTATAGGTGCAGAAGGTTCCTTCTTCACCTCCTTCTTTACAATGATGTCTGTGCTCTTTTTCGTTTCCTTGCAGGCTATGAAAGCCACAGCTGCGGCTATGCAAGCCAATAATAATGTCTTTTTCATTTTTACAAATCTTTTATTGGAATGTCGAACCAGAAAGTAGATCCTTCGCCCAACTGACTGTCCACTCCGATTCTTCCACTCAGGTGTTTAATGATTTCCTTTGAAATAATCAAGCCAAGTCCATTGCCCTTCTGTTCGGAATTGAGTTTTACGAAGCGGTTGAACACCTTCTCCTGCTTGTCTTTAGCTATGCCGATGCCAGTGTCTTCAACGTAGAATCGAAGCAGATAATTGCCTCGACGTTCCCAACCTATCTTTATGTGTCCATCCGACGTGAACTTCACCGCATTTTTGGTAAAGTTGTTCAATACCTGCAATAAACGGTTTCGGTCGCTCTCGAATACGCAGTCGGGCGCAACCTCGTCGAAGAGCATCATGACACCCTCTTTCACCTTCATTCTCTGTCCTATGGTCACCTGACGGCAGAGGTCGTTGGCTGATACGCTGTCGTAGTGGAAGTCCATTGTTCCCGCTTCTATCTTTGCCAAGTCGAGAATGTCGGCAAAAAGCTGTTGCAACTGGTCGTTGTTTGCCTTTATTATCTCGGCACATTGTTGGCGCATCTCTGGGTTGGTGTCGCCTGTGGCAAGCACCTCCGAGAATCCTACTATAAGGTTCAGCGGAGTGCGTATCTCCTGGCTCATGTTGGAAAGGAAGATGCTCTTCAGCTTCTCAGAGTTCTCGGCCTTCTCCTTTGCCACCTTCAGCTCGCGCTCCATGTTCTTCATTTCCGTGATGTCGTAGTTGATGGAGATAAGCTCCACCACCTGTTGCTTTGGTGCAAACTTACTCACGATGATATTGCACTGGAGATAACGCCAACCACCCAGTACGCGGTTGTCCTTCACGCGCAGTACCTTGCTGATGCGGTGTGCCTTGCCGTTGATGGCATCCTCAACGAAGTCGAGCACTTCTTCACGGTCGTCGTGGTGGACGTTGGCATAGCTTTCCAATATGTTGCGTGGCTTGCTATTCGGGTCGATGCCAAGGTTTTTGTACCACTGGTCGATGGCATATCTGTCGCCTGAGAGAATGTTCACCTTTACATATCCCACCTTCGAGTAGTCGGCAATGAGCGAGAAGATGTTGCTGAACTCCTTCAGTCGCAGTTCGGTGTTCAGCTGGTCGGTAATGTCGTAGTATATCACCATGTGACCGTTGAAGTTGCCGTGGCGGTCGTAGATGTGGCAATATTTCATCACCAGGTTTATGATGCCTTTCTTCGTGTGCCCGTAGTAGTCGTTTGCCTTTTCCAGGTCGTAGTTGAGGTGGATGTCCACAACTGGCTCGTTCAGTATGCGTTGCTTCAGTTCTGGCGTTAGGTTGGGTTCTTCCATAAGGTCAAGTCCTACGAACTCGTCGGGATATTCTGCCCCAAACAGTTCAAGGCATTTCTTGTTCGACTCTACGCAGATGTGGTTCTTGTCGTATATCTCCAAGCCCACAGGCAGGTTGTGGAGCATTTTTGCCAGCAGCTTGCGCTCGTTTTCTGCCTCCTCTCGCGAGCGGTCGAGCATGGCGAAGATGTTTATGATGTTTCCGAGCGACATGAGCCACTGAATGTCCTCGCCTGCCCAGCGGCGCTGGGTCTCGCTCATGTCAACGCCAATGAATCCTATTATCTTGTCTCCTCCAGAAATGATTGGAACGGTAAGGTTTGACTTCACGCCAAACGATGCGAACCGCTCCCGCAAATCCTCTGCTTCCGTAGGCAGGTTGTCCAGCGAGTTGATTATCACGTTCTCGCCCTTAAGCAGCTTGCCCAACCACCAGGGGTGTAAGTTGTCGTAAGCCATCGATACGTCGGAGAATGGAGTCTCGCCATCTGCCGTTTGTTCGCAGATGCCTTGAATGGCTCGGTGAGTGGCGTCAAGTCTTACTGCATATACGCGACATGCCTTGAAATATCCCATCACGTCCTTTAGCGCCTCGTTGATGCTTTGTTCCAAATTGCCGGTCTTTGTGTAATGTGCCAGTGTGTCGGTTACGGTGAACTGATGGTAGAGTAGCGAGTTTATCCTTGTCTGTGCCACCATCAGTTCCTCGCTTTTTGGTGCGTCAATCTTCTGCCATGTGCCGAACACCACGATGCGTCCGTCGGGATGAACCTCGCGCAGTGCGCAACGTGAGTGTCCCCACTCATATTCGCCATTAGGCATACGCAGTCGGTATTCCACGTCGTAGGAGTCGCGCTCTCGCAGAACTTCAAACTCGCGCATTACCCTTTCGCAGCAGTCGGGGTGTACCAGTTCTCCCCATTCTTCGAACGACATTACGCATCCCTTGTCCAATATGCCTAACTTTTCGCTTAAACTCTCTGAGCACGTCAAAATCTTTTCGGTGAAATCAGCTTCCCACCAGCCTATGCTTGCCCAGCGGTTCAGCCGCTTGTTCAGTTCATTCTCTTTCTGATTATGTTTTTCCATTGTCATTTTGTTTATTTCTTTTCTATTTATAAAAATAATTTTTGGCAAACCAAGCAATAGAAAAATGTCGTTACAGCACTCGTTGCTTGCCTCCTACAATGTAGACATTGTTTTTCTTAGGAGAAGTCACTTTTCTGCCGTTCAGGTCGTAAATCGCCTTGTTCGTATCCTTGTCGGTGGTTACGTTTTCGATGCCTGTTGACGGCTTGTCGATGAGGACAACCTTCGTCAGGGTTGCGCCATAGCCCTGAATGACTGCACCTACTGACTTCAACCGTGTCAGCACACTGCTGCCGATGGTGAATGGGGTGATGTGCGTGGTTCCTGTAGTGCCGTAGAATGAGCGTGGGTTGAAGTTGCCGTCGATGGTAACGCCGTCCACCTTACACTCAAACTGCTTCCAATCGTCAAGATAGCTGAGCTGGATCTTTTCGTAATCGGCAGAAGCGTCCTGAGTATAGTAGACTACTATGGTTGCGCTTTCCTCGTAAGGTGCAAACGTCGACTTGTCGATTCTCACTTGCAGTCCATTACCCCAGTTCAGTGCCTCGTTGCCTTCCCAAATGACCGTTCCACCCACGCCAACGTCAGGGTCGCCTTTCTCGCTGTCCACCTCGTCGATGTATTCTTCCTTCGATCCTTCTTTTATTCCGTTGAGGAAGAAGGGGGCATCAACCGTCATGCTGCTGTTGCGGTTGAAAATGCCGAACTTCTCGCTGCCGTTGCCAAAGGCGCTGTTGTCCCACACGAAGGCTGCAAAGCCCATGTGGCGAGCTTCGCCAACGAGGCATTTCAGGAAGTACTGCTGGTTTGCCTCCTGTGTCTCACGGTCGGCTGTGGTGTAGTGGTGTGAGCAACCGTATTCGCCCATCACCACTCCCAGCCCCTTGTCCCACCACTCGTTGCGGAGCTTGGCGAAGAATGTGGCGAGCGAATGTTCGTTGCCGTCGGGAGTTGTCGTCCCCTTGTCGGCGAATGCTGCGCCCCAATAATAATAGGTGCCTTCAGCACCACTGCAATACGAATAAGGACTATAGTAGTGGAACTCTACTGAAAGGCGGTCTGCCGTGGGGGCTGTCGGCACTGTGAAGTGGCTCAGCCCGAGATTAGGGTCGCAGCGCATGGTCTGTACTATGAGGTTGCGCCTTAGGTTGTTGCCGCCGGTGGCTCTCACGGCATCGACAAAAGTCTGGTTGAACGAGTTCTGGACCTCGTAGTGCTCTTCAGTTGGGGATATGCCCCAGTCACCGTTGGGGTTAACCTCGTTGGTGCCTGAGAAAGCCAGTCGTCCGTCGTAGTCCTTGAACGCTGTGGCAATGTTTGTCCACAGCTTCTTCAGCTTCTCATTCAGCTCCGCCTTTCGGGCGAAGGTAGGGTAGTGTTCGAGCCAGAGGTCGTGGTGTGTGTTGAGAATCACCATGAGGTCTTCCTCGATGCACCAGTCCACCACTTCCTTCACTCTTGCGAGCCATGCGGCGTCGATTTCCATTGTGTTGATGTCGGCGTGCGGCACCCATCTTACAGGCACTCTGATGGCGTTGAAGCCCTCTGCCTTCACCTTTTGTATCATTGTCTTTGTTGTCTTTGGGTTTCCCCATGCCGTTTCCCAGTTGGCATAGTTCTTTTCCCAAATGTTTTTCCAGCCGTATGCTTTTTCGTCCCAGTCTGCTCCGGCACTTTCAAGTGCGTTGCCGAGGTTCCAGCCCATTACCACGCTTTTGCACCATGTGTGTGCATCCATGTCGTGGTCCATTGCCTTCATTGTTCCAAATGAAAGGAAGGTGAGTAGTAAAAACAGAATTTTCTTCATAATGTCGTTTGTTCTTTTTATACTGCAAATATAGAATTATTTCTTCTTTTTCTTCTTCTTTATTCCAAAGAGGTCGCGGAGGTTGGTGAAGTCTTTTTTCATTATCAGGCCTACGCCTTGGGTGTTGAGGCTCGACTTGGTGAAGTAGCGGTCGTTGGTCTCGTTGTACACTTTCAGTGCGAGGTTGCCGTTTGGAGTGAGCAGATAGCGTACGTCGAAGTCGCCGATGAACGATGTGCTGGCAGTGGCGGCATTGTCGCGATAGCCGAACTGTCCGTTGATGAGCAGTCGGTTGTTGAGCAGACGGCCGCTCAGCAGTCCTTCGTATTCTGCGTTGTTCCAACCCTCGTCGCCCGTGGAGATGTTGGCTCCGAAGTTCCAGTTGTTGCTCTTTATCACCGAGCCGAGAATGGAGTTTATTTGTCCGCTTATTGTTCCCGACAGCAGGCTCTGCATGGCGAGTGACGTCTGGCTGTATTGTCCTCCTTGTGTCGATGCGTTGTTGTTGGTCTGCGGATAGAACTTGCCGATGCCGAGCAGGTATACCACCTGTTGGTTCATTTCCTCTTCGCTGTTGAGAATGTTGCGGATAAGCTGTTTCTCGTCGGTGCTGACGGTAGGCATGTCGATGTCGAAGCTGACCTGTGGCGAGCGTGCCACGCCTCCGATGTTCATAAGGCAGTTGACGCGAATGGTGTTGTTTGAGAAGCTGTTGCCGACGTTGAGGTCGGAGAGCGACACTCCGTTCACGGTGTGTACAGCCTGCAGGTTGAGGGTGGCGTCGAAGGGGTTGCCGCCGAAGACGAGTGTGCTGCCTTGGTTGAACGTGAAGTTCTTTTTCAGTATGTTCTGTATCGTTATGCCGTATGTGCCGTGGTCGACGGTGTATGTTCCAAACATATTGAACGAACCTTTGTCGTAGTATGTGGCTCGAATCACTCCGTTGCCGTTAAGCGTTATGTAGTCTCCCGTCCGTTCGTCCATAAGCAGACGTATCGTTGCGTCGGGCGTGCAGTTGACGGTGAAGTTGAGATACATGTCGGAAGATAGGGTTCTTAATGGGGAGTGAGGAGTGGGGAGTGAGGAGTGAGATGTGCTTGAACCTGGATTAGAGGCATTGCAGTATTCTCTCTCCTCACTCCTCCCTCCACACTCCTCATTCACGCCACTCCACTCAATAAACTCCTGCGACGACAGTGCGTCGGGAGACGATACGTTGTAGGTGAAGGATGAGTTGGGTTGGGGGGTGATGTCGATGTCCATGACGAAGAGGCCGCTGCGACCGCGTATTGCCACGTCGCCGGTGCCGAACACAGTGCCGTAGAAGGTGTTGGAGCCGAAGTCGCGGAAATCGTAGGCGAGGAGGTTCTCCGCCTTCACGTTAAGGTCGTAGCTCAGACGCGTCAGATGCTTATGGAACAGGCTGCCCATGACATGCCCTTTGTTGCCGTATTGGTCGTAGAGGGTGACGCCGTCAAGCTTTATCTCGTCGGGGACGAGTGTCACCGTGTCGTTCTTCAGATAGTATCGGCAGTTGAGCGGTTGTACAAATGCGTCGCCCGTTACGGCTATCTTGCCTGTCAGGTTGATGTTGTTCAACGGTCCTGCAAGGCGCAGGTCGCCGTGGGCCTGTCCGTTCACCTCGCTGAGGAAGCTCTTGGTGAACGAGTGGAGGAAGTCGATGTGTGTGCCGTCGGCATGGAATCCGAGGTCGATGTGGTTGCGCGACGGTGACACATAGCCGTCGATGTGTGTCTTTGCCGTAGGGCCGTCGTCAGCCACGGCATGAATGTCAATCTGCTTCTCTTCCTTGTTCCAGTCGACCCGAGCGTCGAGAATGCCCATTCTGCCTTCCTGGAAGAGGAACTTGTCGACCTTAAGGTTGGCATGGGCGGCGAAGTCGCCGAAGGGAGCCACAACGAAGGCTCTGCCCGAAGCCTCGCCGCTGAAGTCTACGGCATGGAAATTGACGAGGTTGAGCACATAGTCGACGTCGACGGCCTGAAGGTCGATGCGCAGCGAGTCGGTAGTGCTGTCTGATGCTTTTCCGTTTATGATGATGTGCTGTTGGTCGTGTTCTATCTTGAATTGATTCACAGCGATGTTCTTTGGTGCATACAGTATGTTTGAAGCCACTACGTTCCATTGTTTGTTGCCGATGTTGATGTGAGAGGGCACGATGGAAATTGTTGCCGACTTCTTGTTGTTGATGTCGGTGAAGAACGAAGCCACGGCGTTAATCTCTCCCGATGTCTTTTTCTCCGTGTTGCCGTTGTCCCAGCGCAGCGACGTGTTCAGACGGTTGTCGGCAGCGGCACACGAGGCGTTGAGCGTCATAAGGTCGCCGTTGCCCATTTCCTTTTCCACGTTGGCGTTGATGTGTAGTGTGTCGAGTGGCGATGTCATGGCTATCGATGCCCAGCGGTAGATGTTGTCGTCGTAGGCAAACTCGTCGATGCTGGCATTCATGGTCATGTTTTTCATGCGGTCGTCGAGGTTGACGTTAATTTTCAGTGGCGTATGAATGTCGAATGGAATGCCGAGCAGGGGTTTCATCCACGATGTTGATGTTATATCGGCTGCAAATGTGAAGTTGTTGCCCAATGGGCGGTTGATTTGCGGCAGTCCCGGCAGTGTGGGCAGTCGTCGGGCTATTACGTTTGCGAAGCTCTTTCCCAAAGTGGAATATTCGAACTGTCCGAACACCTCTATCTGCCCGAAGTCGCTGTTGAGTCTTATCCTGTGTGTGCCGTTGGTGAAGCCTGCATCGATTGCGATGTTGTCGATGTGGCAGGTGTCGGTTCCCGATGTCATGGAGAAGTTGCTGATGTTCACCTCGCCTTGCGAGTCGTTTATTGCCGATGCCTTGAAGTCGGCGTTGACGCTGGCAGTGAAGCGTGCGTCGTTCCATTTGTCGGTGAGGTGTATCGCCTTGGGGCAGATGTCGCTGATGTTGATGTTCAGTGCTATGCCTTTGCGTTGACCTTGCTTTGAGAGCCGTCCTTCGGCATCGAACTTCACGTTGGGGTCGTCGATGCTTACCTTGCCGCCGATGCTGTTGGCGGCATAGTCGCCGTCGATATTTATGTTGCTGAACTCGTAGCCGTCGTAGCTGAATCGGCTTATTTCACCTTGAAAGCTGACCAGTGGCGAGGTTGGAGCGGGCTTGAGGTTGCCTTTCAGGTCGAGGTCGAGCACGGCGATGCCAAGGCGGTCGTTGGCTGTCAGTGTGGAGAGGTCGACACCGTCGGTCTTGACATGGCCTTTGAAGTCGTGCCCCGCACCCATGGCGAAGCGCAGGTCTATGCTGCCTACGTCGGTGTGTATGTTTCCCTTAGCCGTTATTCCACCGTCGCGTGTTGCACCAGCCGTTCCGCTTGCCTTAATGTCGCCAAGTCTTTTAAGTATAGTGGGAACTTCCGTCTTTTCGCCCTTGAGGTTTTCCGACAGGAACTCCACCGTCTGCGCCGACAGTCCGAGCTGCTTGACGTCGGCAAACCACACTGTCTGTGCTCCTTGACGCTTCATCCATCCGGAGACGTCGATGTTGAGGTCGCCCGATGTCGATTCCACCTTGAATGTTGCGATGTTGAGACTGGTGCTTGTGCCGCTGAACGATGCGTTGCAGTTCAGCCCGCTCCGAAAAGTGCGCAGCGAAGGCATTAGAAAGGCAATGTCGGCAGGAGTGATGGACGATTCGCCTATGACGCCCTGGAATTTCACCGTTGCCGGAATTATCTTGCCGTTGCCTTTCCTGTAGGTTGCGCTTATCGTAGGTATGAGCAGTTGCGATTTTGGCAGCTCAAGCACAAATTCCTTCAGCTCAGCCCCTTTAGGTGTGGCATGCAGGCGGAACGAGAGCCGTCGGAGTTCGAGGCCCGAATGGTCGGTGAGCGAGAACTTTCGGAGCGACACGTTCAGGGTGTCGTCGGTTAGGGTAGGGAGTGAGGCATACATGTTGACGTCGCCCACGTTGAGGTGGTTGAGGTTGAACCGTCCCGGCGTTCGTGGCTGGTCGTGGCGGTCGTAGACTATCTGTCCGTGGCGCATTATTAACGAAGAGATGCGGACGTTGAGAGGCTTTTTGGCGGTAGAGTCTTTCGAGGCGAGAGAGTCGAGCACGAACTGGAAGTTTGGCTTTGCGTTTGCCGAAGCCTGATAGAGTTGCAGCTTTGGGCTGAAGAGTTGCGCCGACGTTACGTTTATCCTTCCCCTCAGCAGGTCGAGGATGTCTATCTTTGCCGCCAGTCTTGTCGACAGTAGCATGTCCTTTCCCTTTTGGTCGAGGATTTTCACGTCGTCGATGATGATGCGGTTGAAGAGTCCCAAGTCCACCCTTCCCACTGCGACTGATGTGCCCAACTTGTCGGCCATGACAGAAGCCACGGCTCCGCCAATGCCTTGCTGCACGAAAGGCACATGAAGTAGAGTCGCAATGGCCACATACAGGCACACTGTAGTCCAGAATGCTATGTTGAAAATGTGCTTAAATAGTTTCAATTCTGTAAGATTGAGTTTGCAAAACGATTACACGTTATTACTTTTTGCGGCAAAATTACGAAAAAATGCGCAACGACACGCATTTTTGCTGACTTTTTCTTTCAAATATACTTAAAAATGTGTAAATTTGCAGCGTTTTTATTTAGGAACTTATTAAAAACCCAAATATTAATATGGTCAATATTATCAAATTGCGTAAAGGTTTGGACATAAAACTTGCCGGCGAAGCAGAGAAGAAGAAGATTCAGCTGAAGTCGAACGGCAAGTACAGCCTTGCTCCTGCCGATTTCGTGGGTGTTACTCCGAAGGTGGTGGTGAAGGAAGGCGACAAGGTAAAAGCCGGTGACGCACTATTCATCAACAAGAATTGCCCGGAGGTGAAGTTCGCCTCACCTGTCAGCGGAACGGTGAAAGCCGTGGAGCGAGGCGAGCGCAGAAAAGTGCTGGGCATTGTAGTAGAAGCCGACGGCAAGCAGGAGTTTGTCGATTTTGGCAAGAAGGACGTCAGCCAGATGAGTGGCGACGAAGTAATAAACTCATTACTGGATGCCGGCATCTTTGGTTACATCAACCAGTTGCCATACGCCGTTTCAACCATTCCAACAGAGAAACCGAAAGCCATTTTCGTTTCGGCACTGAGGGACATGCCTCTCGCTGCCGACTTCGAGTTTGAGCTGAAAGGACAGGAAAGGGAGTGGCAGACAGGCCTCACGGCATTGTCGCGAATCGCAAAGACGCATCTCGGCATTGGAGCCAAGCAGACCTCAGCAGCACTGACGGCTGCCAAGGACGTGGAGGTGACCGCCTTCGACGGGCCTTGCCCTGCAGGAAATGTTGGCGTACAGGTGAACAACATCGACCCGGTGAACAAGGGTGAGGTGGTTTGGACCGTTGAGCCTACAGTGGTGCTTTTCATCGGACGACTGTTCGCTACCGGAAAGGTTGACCTCCGCCGCACCGTAGCCCTCGTGGGCAGCGAGGTGAAGGCACCACAGTATGTCGACATGCTTGTGGGTGAGGAAATTCAGACTCTTGTCAGCAACAGCTACGACAAGCAGAAGTCTGTACGCATCATCAATGGCAATGTGCTCACCGGCAAGCCTACCACGGCTGAAGGGTATCTCGGTGCACACACATCGGAGATAACCATCATTCCTGAAGGCAACGACGCCGACGAGTTTGCGGGTTGGATAATGCCTCGACTAAATCAGTATTCTCAGAACCGCAGCTATTTCTCTTGGCTCTTCGGTGGCAAACGCTTCAAGCTCGACGCACGAATAAAGGGCGGACAGCGCCACATGATAATGAGCGGCGAGTATGACAGCGTGATGCCTATGGACATCTATCCCGAGTATCTGGTAAGGGCAATCATAGCCGGAAATATCGACCGCATGGAGCAGCTCGGCATCTACGAGGTGAGTCCTGAAGACTTCGCCTTGGCGGAATTCGTAGACAGTTCAAAGCTCGAACTCCAGCGCATCGTTCGCGAGGGACTGGATATGCTGAGAAAGGAAAACAGTTAAAGAATAATGGGAAGTTAAAATGGGAATTTATAATGGGAATTTATAATGGGAAGTTAAAATGAGAAGTTTAAATTAGCCAATAGCTTCTGCGCAGAGACATTTGGCTCAACATAACTCCCTTTCATAACTCCCTTTCATAACTCCCTTTCATAACTCCCTTCATAACTCCCTAAAAAAATAGACAAATGAGTTTTTTAAGACAATATCTCAATAAGATAAAGCCAAACTTCGAGAAGGACGGCAAGCTACATGCCTTCCGCAGTGTTTTTGACGGTTTTGAGACGTTCCTCTACGTTCCTAACGACACGGCGAAGAGCGGAGTGAACATCCATGATGCCATCGACTCGAAGCGCATCATGAGCATGGTGGTGATAGCCTTGCTGCCAGCCTTGCTCTTTGGCATGTATAATGTAGGTTACCAGAACTATCTTGCTGCAGGCACACTGGCTTCGGCATCGTTCTGCGAAGTGTTCTTCTTTGGTCTGCTTGCTGTGCTGCCAAAGATTCTTGTCAGTTACATCGTTGGTCTGGGCATTGAGTTTGCCTGGGCACAGTGGAAGGGTGAAGAGATTCAGGAGGGCTACCTCGTCTCTGGTATCATCATTCCTATGATTGTTCCCGTGGGCTGTCCGCTTTGGATGATTGCCATTGCCGTTGCCTTTGCAGTGGTCATCGGCAAGGAGATTTTCGGCGGTACGGGAATGAACATATTCAATGTTGCCCTTGTGGCTCGTGCGTTCCTCTTCTTCTCCTATCCTACAAAGATGAGTGGCGACACCGTATGGGTGGCGCAGGACACCATCCTCGGACTGGGCAACCAGTTGCAGGATGCCTTCACGTGTGCTACTCCACTCGGCGAACTTGCAGCAGGCGGCACAGTAAAGGCATCGTTGTCAGATGCGGTCTTGGGATTCATTCCTGGCAGCATCGGCGAGACAAGCGTTGTAGCAATAGCCATCGGAGCCGTGATACTGCTCTGGACAGGCATCGCTTCATGGCGCACGATGCTGAGCGTCATCGTGGGTGGCAGCCTTATGGCTTTCATCTTCGACAAGACAGGCCAGTCAATCGTTTGGTATGAGCACCTCGTATATGGCGGCTTTGCTTTTGGTGCCGTGTTCATGGCTACCGACCCCGTTACCAGTGCCCGCACTAACTGCGGCAAGTACATCTATGGTATCATCATCGGTGCCTTGGCAGTAATCATCCGTGTGATGAACCCTGGTTTCCCCGAGGGTATGATGCTTGCCATACTGTTTGGCAACATGATGGCTCCGCTCATCGACTACTATGTCGTTGACGCCAACATCAAGAAGAGGATGAAGAGAGTTAGGAATTAAGAGTTAAAAGTAAAGAGTGAAAAGTTATGAATACGAATAAGAATTCCTACATTATTGTATATAGTGCGGTGCTGGTAATCATCGTTGCCTTCCTCCTCGCCTTCATCTTCCAGGCTTTGAAGCCAATGCAGGACGTCAACGTAGCACTCGACAAGAAGAAGCAGATACTGGCAGCACTCAACATTCGCGGACTCGACGATGCCGCCTCTGCCGACAAATATAAGGAGGTGGTGAAGGCAGACAAGATTGTCGATGCCGAGGCAAACGAGGTTGAGGCTGGTGAGCAGGGCGGCGAGAATGCCGGCTTCAAGCTCAACAGTGCCGACTACAAGGAAGGTCGCCTCGCTGTCTATGAGTGTGAGGTGGACGGAAAGAAGAAGTATGTAGTGCCGGTTTACGGAATGGGACTTTGGGGACCAATATGGGGCTACATCGCTCTCGACGACGACAAGAATACGGTCTATGGCGCATATTTCAACCACGACAGCGAGACGGCAGGACTTGGTGCGGAGATAAAGGATAGCCAGGCATGGCAGGACCAGTTCAAGGGCAAGAAAGTCTTCTCTACCGACGGACAGAGCGTTGCCATTGCCGTGAAGAAGAAGGCCGACGTGAGGAATCCAGAGTCGGAATGTGATGCCGTGACAGGAGCGACGCTTACTTCCGACGGTGTGAGCCTCATGCTTCAGGAATCGTTTGCGAAATACAAGAGTTTTCTTAAAAAATAGTGGAATCGGAGCAATGGAATGTAATGGAAGAAAGGTAATGTCTTTAACTCCTTCAACTCCCTTAACTCCTTTAACTCCCTAAAAAAGAATATTTATTATGAGTTTGTTTTCGAAGGAAAATAAGGAAGTGTTCAGCAAACCGCTGAATCTCGACCATCCAATATTGGTGCAGGTGCTCGGCATCTGTTCTGCCCTCGCCGTGACTTCTCAGCTCAAGCCAGCCATAGTAATGGGATTGGCGGTTACTGTCATCACGGCATTTGCCAATGTCATCATCTCGCTCATCCGCAAGACCATTCCAATGCGAATCCGCATTGTTGTGCAGCTTGTCGTTGTTGCGGCTCTCGTTACTATCGTCAGCCAAATATTGAAGGCTTTTGCCTACGATGTCAGCGTACAGCTGTCGGTTTATGTCGGTCTGATCATCACCAACTGTATCCTTATGGGGCGTCTGGAGGCGTTTGCCATGATGAACAAGCCTTGGCCGAGCTTCATCGACGGAGTAAGCAATGGTCTTGGCTACGCCATGATTCTTGTCATCGTAGGTGGTGTGCGCGAGTTCTTCGGCCGCGGCTCTCTGCTCGGCTTTCAGATTCTCCCGCAGTCGGTCTACGACTTGGGCTATGTCAACAACGGCATGATGACCATGCCTGCCATGGCTCTCATTCTGCTTGGCTGCGTCATTTGGGTTCACCGTGCATATTTTTATAAGGAGAAATAATTATGGAACATACAATTAGTCTATTCTTCAGGTCCATTTTCGTGGACAACATGATATTCGCCTTCTTCCTCGGCATGTGTTCGTTCCTTGCCGTTTCTAAGAATGTGAAGACTTCGCTCGGACTGGGTCTTGCCGTCACTTTCGTACTTATGGTGACCGTTCCGGTCGACTATCTGCTGCAGACGAAGGTGCTTGGTCCTGACTGTCTCGTAGAGGGAGTCGACCTCTCGTATTTGAGTTTCATCCTCTTCATTGCCGTTATCGCCGGTATTGTACAACTCGTAGAGATGATTGTAGAGCGTTTCTCTCCTTCGCTCTATGCTGCCCTCGGCATCTTCCTGCCCCTCATAGCAGTGAACTGTGCCATCATGGGTGCTTCGCTCTTCATGCAGCAGCGAATCAATCTCGACCCTTCCAACTCGCAGTACATCGGCACCCTTTGGGACGCATTGGTTTATGCCTTCGGCTCAGGTCTCGGTTGGATTCTTGCCATCATCTCTATGGGTGCCATTCGTGAAAAGATGGAGTACAGCGATGTGCCAAAGCCACTGCAGGGTCTCGGCATCACTTTCATTACAGTAGGACTCATGGCAATGGCCATGATGTGCTTCTCAGGTCTTAAAATCTAAAAGTTAGGAGGACAAGCATCATGTTTATATTAGTAAGCATCGGAGCGTTTCTCACATTGATTCTGCTCATAGTCATCGTTCTGCTTGTGGCAAAGAAATATCTCTCGCCAAGCGGAAATGTCAACATCACAATCAATGGCGACCGTACAATATCTGTAGGTCAGGGCAGCATCCTAATGACCACACTCAACGAGAACGGCATCTTCCTGCCTTCGGCCTGTGGCGGAAAGGCATCTTGCGGACAGTGCAAGGTTCAGGTGCTCGAAGGTGGTGGCGAAATTCTCGATTCGGAGAAGCCACATTTCACGCGTAAGGAAATCAAGGACAACTGGCGATTGGGATGCCAGTGCAAGGTGAAGAGCGACATGAACATCCGTGTACCAGAAAGCGTGCTTGGAGTGAAGGAGTATGAGTGTACTGTCATCTCCAACAAGAACGTGGCAACATTCATCAAGGAGTTCAAGGTGCAGCTGCCTAAGGGTGCACACATGGACTTCCTGCCAGGCTCATACGCACAGATAAAGATTCCTGCCTTCTCGATAGACTACGACAAGGACATCGACAAGTCGCTCATTGGCGACGAATACCTGCCAGCATGGCAGAAGTTCGGGCTGTTCCCACTGAAATGCGTCAATACCGAACCGACAATCCGCGCCTACTCAATGGCAAACTATCCTGCCGAGGGCGATGTGTTCATGCTCACAGTCCGCATCGCAACACCTCCATTCAAGCCCGACCGCAGCGGCTTTATGGATGTCAATCCGGGTATCGCCTCTTCATACATCTTCACTCTGAAGCCAGGCGACAAGGTGGTTATGAGTGGCCCTTATGGTGACTTCCACCCACACTTCGACTCGAAGAAGGAGATGATTTGGGTTGGTGGTGGTGCCGGTATGGCTCCTCTGCGTGCGCAGATAATGCACATGACAAAGACGCTCCACACCACCGACCGTGAGATGCACTATTTCTATGGTGCTCGTGCGTTGAACGAGGTGTTCTATCTTGACGACTTCCTCGGCTTGGAGAAGGAATATCCAAACTTCCACTTCCATCTTGCCCTCGACCGTCCCGACCCTGCAGCCGATGCAGCCGGTGTGAAGTATACTCCAGGTTTTGTACACAACGTGATGTACGAGACATATCTGAAGAACCACGAGGCTCCAGAGGACATAGAGTACTACATGTGTGGTCCTGGCCCAATGTCAAAGGCTGTCGTGAATATGCTCGACGGACTTGGCGTAGAGTCGGAGTCGATAATGTATGATAACTTTGGAGGATAAATAGATTAACGGAATGGAGAGAGGAGCATGGGCTTCTCTCTCCATCTATCTTAACATTATGGGAAAATACTGTCAGTTTTTTATGGCATTGTTGCTGACAATGCTGTTTTCTGCGGCTTCTGTCGCCTTTGCACAGGCTCATGTTGGCAAATTCAAGGAATATAAAGTCGACGGAAGCAAGATAACCGTCATAGGTGAGACAGGACGTGTGGAAATAACAGCCTACAGCGATGCCATCGTCAAGGTGCTCTCGTTGCCCGACGGTACTGTAGGACAGGAGCGCCGCTCGGTCAGTGTGGTGATGGAGCCAAAAGGTGAGTTTGCCGTAACTGACGACAACGACGCCCAAATGACATTCAGCACCGTTGAACTTGCCGTGGAAGTGAGCAAGGCTGACTGCCACCTGCTGTTCCGCAGGCCCGACGGAACAAACATGCTGGAAGAGACGATGCCTATGGACAACGCTTCCGAAGAGAAGACAGTCCATTTCAAGCCGAACTGCCTTGACGTGGCATACTATGGCGGAGGATACAACAGTAAGAAGGTGAACATCGACAACCAGCCCATTACCATGGACAACAAACCACACTTCTCGTGGAACTCCAGCTCGTTCATCGAGGGAAACATCTGCGTGCCGTTTGTTTACTCCATAAATGGCTATGGGCTATATTTCGACAACCACTACCGTGGTGCAGTACTTACTCCATCTTCTACAAAGGGAACGTCGTACACGACACACAGTCCGTCGCCGGTTGCTTACTATTATATTGCAACTCAAGAGAATATGCCATGGATGGTGATGGAACATTTCACAGAACTGACTGGTCGTCAGCCATTGCCGCCAATGTGGGCTTTGGGCTATTTTACCTCGCGCTACGGCTACGAGACACAGGCACAGGCAGAGAAGGTGGTGGACGACATACAGAAGGCAAACATTCCAATCGATGGCATTGTTTTTGACATACAGTGGCAGGGACCTTCCTGTGCATGGATGGGAACGCTCGACTGGTACGCCCCCAACTGGCCTGATCCCGAGGGCATGATTGAGGGACTGAAGGAAAAGGGTGTGAACAGCATTGTCATCACCGAACCTTATTTCACTTCGCAGACAGCCAACTACAGCTTACTGAAAGATAAAGGTTGGCTTGCCGATGCAGATGTTCCTGGAATGGAGTGGCTGCAGAACAAATATGTAGGACTTATTGACTACACAAAGAAGGAAGCCGCCGACTGGATGTGGCAGACAGCATACAAGAAACTTGCCGATATGGGAGTGGGCGCATGGTGGTTTGACCTCGGCGAACTGGAGAAGGACAGTGAGAACTCCATTTTTGTCGACGGCAACCGCGATGAGATGCACAACGAGTACAACAACATCTGGCTGAACGATGTCTATTCACGACTCTGCGATAATTATCCAAACAAACGCCATTTCATTCTCACCCGCTCTGGTACGGCGGGTATGCAGCGTTATGGTGCAATGCCATGGACAGGCGACATAGAGCGTTCGTGGAGCGGACTGCAACTTCAGATTCCTGCAGCAATAAACGCAGGTATGTCGGGCATTCCGCTGTTGACAAGTGATGTCGGCGGTTTCGTTGCCCTCGACAGTAAACCCACCGATCCAGAACTATACCTGCGTTGGGTGCAGCTCGCCACCTTCTCGCCAAACATCCGCACCCACAGTGCCACAATGCCAGAGCCAACAAATGAATGCTACACCGACGTGCTTGACCAAGTGCGCCGCTATATCAATCTCCACTACCGCTATCTGCCCTACACCTACACCTTCGTTTGTGGCGAGTGTCATTTTACCGGAGCTCCGCTGATGCGTCCCCTCATATTCGAGAGCTACTCCAACGACAAGGAACTGACAGACTGCGACGACGAGTATCTCTTCGGCTTTAACATTCTCGTGGCTCCTGTGGTGGAGAGTGCCACGAAACGCAATGTTGTATTCCCAAAAGGTACATGGGTTGACATGAACGACTATTCGAAGGCATACAAGGAGGGAGACAAAATTGAATATGATGCTCCGCTCGACGTGCTGCCTTACTTCGGGAAACTCGGTAATTTCATTCCACGCTACCGGCAAACAACATTCACAAACACTCGCGACATCGACCGTTCGCAGTATTCTGTGCTGTGGCTTGTCGACGACAGTCAGGAGAACTATGGCACATTATACGAGGACGATATGAAGTCGACGAGCATATACCCTGACAATTACGGACTCAACATCTTTTTGGGCAATAAGGTCGCAGATGGCTACAAAATTGAACTTCACACTTATGTCGGCAATTATGATGAAAAACCCGAAAAGCGTTTCTTTGAGTTCGAGATTCCAAGGATGACGACGGAAGTGAAGAGCGTGAGCCAGACGAGTAGTGATGGAGATGTTGTCGCACTTACCCAGGTGTCTTCGTGCGAAAGTCTTTCCGATGCGGGCACATGGTGCTACGACCCAGCCACCGCCATGCTTCGCATAGCCGTGGAAAAGGGCGACAACGACTTCACCATCAACATCAGCAATACAACAACCTCAATCCGCAGTTCAGAGAAGGACAATGTAGCAACCGAAAAACTCTATGACCTAGGTGGACGCAGGACAAAGGTCGGCACAAAATCGTTGTCTGTTGGTAAAGGAAGGAAATTTATAAATTGAAGTGATAAGGACAACAATGAAAAACGCCTGCCGTGAGGCAGGCGTTTTTGTGAAAAAACTCTAATAAACTAATCAATTGCCGACATTAAGTTTGGTTGTCTCTCCATTGCTTTCGCGAATGATGTTCATCCCCTTCTTCAGTGAAGACTGTCGGCGACCTCCAAGGTCGTAATATTGTGTTGATTGTGTCGCTTTATCCATTGCGGCTATTCCTGTCGCCGTACCGTCGGAATAAGCGAAGGTGGCAATCACGGGGAAGTGGTCGCCAAGAGGCTTGTCTTCGTTTTTGTAGCCTTCCGTGTCGAGTGAGCATGACAGCGGTGTCACTTTGTTGCCGCCCTTTGGATTGATGTATATTATCTTGTCCAAACCGTCGCCGGCAAACTCACCTCCGTTGGCTTTCTCTACCCATGCGTCGCCTACGGTGGCACGTTCTGTTGCCTCTATGGCATCGAAGAATACTGTCTTGATGTTGTCACGACCGTAGTAGCTGTTCATGTCTCCCACCACAACAACGGGGCGAGAGTCGAGGTTTGCGAGGATGTGTTCGCGCAGCTGCTCCCATTGTGCCTTTCGTGCGAGGCTGTCGCGTGTGTCGTTGCCATTCTCCGCATCGGTGTCGTCTGTCGCATCCATGTGCATGTCATATACAACGATGTCAATTCCCTCGCGAATGGTTATCTCATAGCGACGGAATCCCTTTGTTATGATGTCGTCGAAGCAGTGGCTGAACTTTCCGAAGTTCACATCCCATGCCACACGTTCTGGAGTGTTGCATAAGACACCCTTTTTCCAGTATGTTGTCAGACCGTCGCAAGGGAACTTAAGGTTCTGAAGATGAAACCAGTCGATGGTGTTGTTGTCCAAGAACAGGCCTCCCGACCATTCGTCGTGGTCGTAGCCTCGGTCGAGCAGTGCTCCCACGGCTTCGGCGTAGTTGAAGTTCTCCTGCATGCATACGATGTCGCATCCTTGTCTTTCTATGTAGTCGCTTATCTTTATGCTTCCTCCCATTTGGGGACCATCGGCGTTGACGTTGAACAGCAGAATCTTGCCTGGCAGGCCGTCTACGTTGATTGTCATTATCTTGAAGGTGTTGTCGGTGTCTGTCGTCGTTGCATTGGCAGAAACGTTCAATAGCATTGCTGCAGACATGAGCAACGATGACCGGAAAATATTTCTTATTATATCCTTTTTCATATCCTTTTTGTTTTTAAGTCCATAGATAAAATTGTCAACTTGTCAACTTGTCAACTAATTATTTATATCCACTCCCTTGCTCTTCATCCAGTCAGTGAGGTAACTTACGGTGTTGAACACGTCGGGCATGGAGTCTTCGTTCATCATTGGCATTCTCTTGGCGAGGGGGGCATCGCCATTTTCTGTTTCCTCTTCGTTCTGTGTGAGATATTGATAGAGTGCCAAAATGTCCTCAATCGTTACGCCAGAGTCGTCTAACATTTCAAACACTTCTTCCATGCTTGAGCCCATTCTCTGCAGCTTTTCGTCGAGCATATTGAGAATTTCAAAGATGTTGGAGCCGCCTCCTTCTTCTCCTCCTATGCCTCCGCTGACCAGTGATTGTACAAGTTTCCGCACATTGATGCCGGCAGCTTCAAGACGCTTTACTATTCCCAGCAGTGTGGCCTCTTCGAGCAGTCGGGCAACGTATGGGTTCAATTCGTCGTCGTAGTAGAGTATTGGGTTGGCGAACATTGCCGATGCTGTGTGTAGGCCCCAAAGGACTCCTCCTACATAGGCGTGGCTGCTGCTCTTTATTATGAAGTTGGTCTGAAGATTTGTCTTGTATGGCACTATGTTGGCCGTGTAACCGTTCTCTTTCAGCAGTTTCAACAGCTCGCGCGCCGACTGTACAGGCACATAGTTGTCATCTCTCAGATGCATCATGAAGATGTTCTGTGTAGGGTCGAAGTTCCAGTCCTTGCCAATGTAGTGCTGCTCAATTGCCGCCCTTAGCTTTGTTGCCATTTCCGACTCGGGATTAAGGAAATCCTCGGTGAAAATCTCTGAGAACTTTCGGCCAGAACCAATCGAGTCGAGTATCTGTGCGGAGTTGTACTGATGGCTGTTGATCAGCTTTTCCATCTTCGAGGCGTATGGCTCCTTTAGATAATCGGCGAATGTGAAGCCAAGGTTGTCGTGTTTGTTGTAGCTCTCCATGATGAGAACAAGTCCTATAGGATAAATGGCAACGGAGTCCTTCATGGCAACGAACTCGTCGTAGGCGGTGCTGAGATCGTATGGCGCACCGCCGGCTATTGTCATGTCGAACGAGATTTGGTCTCTGTATTTGTTGTCGCGCAGCTTCTGCACAGCCATGGCATCGTAGCCGCCTGCAGAATAGCCTGTGTTGAAAAGGTGTTTACCCAGAGGGATGTCCATAGCTGCCAGAAGCTCTCTTGCTGCCAGAAGACAGTCGATGCTTGCCTGGGCGTTGACGGTGTCGTAGAGGTAATACTGCGGTGTGTCTTTGTCGATGCCAAAGCCTGCAAAATCGCTTGCCACAAAGATGTAGTTAAGCTGCAGTGGAAGGGCGAGGATCATGTCGGGACCCAAGGCAGAACCGCTCGTGGGGATTCCTTCATCTGAGGTAAGAGTGAAGTGATTGTAGAGCACAGTGCCGTCGCAGGGCTGTTCGCCGTTGTACACATCCATAGGTATTGCAATACTGCCGCTGAGCCTTACGGGTGAGCCGTCGGGGCGTGTGGAGTCGTAGGCGATGTCTATTCTGTGTACATCGCGTTTGACGAGTGTGATGCCTTTTAGTGTAAAGGCCCATACGGTGTCCTTTTCTGCTATCACGCTTGTCTCGCCGGCACTGGCTGTCGTTGTACAGCAGAGTGCCATAAGAATTAATAGGGGTAGTTGTTTTATCATAACATTAATATTTTTAACATTAATAAATTCTCTGCAAAAATACGTCTTTTTCTTTGTTTTTCCAAATTTATCCAACTGTTTTTTCAAATGTAGCACTAAATGTATAATTATTTATCGTCATTTTTATCCTATTCCACTTTCCTGCTGACATTTTTAACATATTGTTTTCCTGTTCTGCCATTTTTTTATTAATTTTGCAGCTGTTATAATAACAACTTTATGTCTTTGTATATTTAATGTTTAAGATATGCGCAAAAGAATATTGGGATTTATGCTGTTGGTCGTTGCCGCAGTGGGCTTGACGGCGTGCTCCGACAACGACGATGTTGACACTACGGCAACGAGGAATGTCGTTGAGGTGGTGGTGACGCCTTCTGGCTTTGGCGACCTCGGCTACAATGACATCATACTCGCCGGACTGGAAGAGTCGCGCCAACGGCTCGGCTTCGACCTGGTGATGCATGTTCCTGCATCTGTCGACGAGGGAATTGCCATCTACCGCAAGTGGGCTGAGAAGAAGGGCTGCGGCGAGCGTAGGCTCTTCGTATTCGCAAGCAACCAGTATGAGGCGGCGTTGCGTAGCTTGGGCGTGCTGCCTACGGCGGCTGAGAGCGATGTGCTGCTCTTCGAGACCGGCATTCCAATGGCGGGCGTCTACACCTTCCGCATTGGAATGTATGGCGCAGCATATCTTATCGGTGCCTATACGGCGCTGACCAACTATGCGGGCGAGAACCGCAAGGCGGCGGCGATGGCTGCAAATCCCTACGACAGCAATGTGGATGGGGCGGTCGTTGGATTTCGCGACGGCTTTGCCGATGCTGGTGGAGCCGACGTTGCCATTCGCTATCTCTCTGCCGACCAGGGTGCTGGCTACAACCTTCCAACTGAGGCCTATTCGCTCTGCACCTCGCTTCACGACGAGGGCTACGGCTTCTTCTTCCCCGTGGCGGGCGGAAGCAACAAGGGCGTCTATCAGTTCTCGCGCAACTGGCTGGTGGGAACGGCAGGCATAGACGGCGACATGTCGGCTTATTCGGGATTGATGAACTGCTCGCTCATAAAGGAGATAGGCAAGGCTACGGAAGACTTCATTGCACAGTGGATTGCCAAGGACGACATTCCCGAACATCAGGACTTCCTCTGGCAGTCGGGCTATGTGCGTGTGGAATACTGTCACGACTGGAAGGAAACCGATGCTGAGGGAATAGACACTTTCAAGAACAACATTATAGGAAAGGAGGCTGAATATGAAAACGGCAAGTAATTTTGGGGAAGTTAAAGAAGTTAAGGAAGTTAAAGAAGTTAAGGAAGTTAAAGACGTATGTTCTTACGTTGATAACTCGCTTGACAGGAACGGCTCGCTTGACAGAGTCAACAAAACTATTGTCTTTAACTCCTTTAACTCCTTTAACTTCTTTATCTTCCTAATAACAATGTTCCTCCTCTTCTCCTGCACCGACGACAACAATATCGCCGCCGACAGCCCCGATGCCATCTCCAACCGCGAGGTTAAGATTGCCTTGGTGCTGAGGAAGGGTGACCGCGAGGCGAGGGTAAGGCGTATTCTCGACATGGCACGCGAGAACATCACTTTGGCTCGGGGCGGTGTTGTGCCATCCTACGAATACTACGACGAGGACACCACTGCATTGGAATCACTTGCAATAGAGCTTGCCTCGCGCGACGACATTGCTGCCGTGGTGGGTTGCAATGCCGACAACCACACCATGACACTCGCCTATGAGTGCGCAAAGACCGACAAACCGCTGTTCAGCTTCAGTACATCGCAGGAGCTGGCACACATCTTCGGTCAGCATGGCAACTACTGGGGACTTTCCGAAAGCGACATCACGCAGAGCGAGATTCTACTTTCGCTAATGGCACAGGGAGGAACGTTTGACGTGGCACTGCTTGCCTGCGACAACGACTACGGGCAGACCTTCGTCGACTGGTTTGCCTTTCAGGCTGCCGAAATGGGACTCACCCCCGTGGGCATTGCCACCTACAAGGACAAGTCGGAGATTCCCGATGCTTACCGCCAGGCTTGCGTCAATCACCCTTTGCTGACACTCTGCGTTCCAAATAATGCCGAGGAGGCATCGATAATATACGAGAGCACCAAGATGGACAACTTCGCCTACTGGTCGATGCCTTACTTCACCGACAGAGCCTACGAGCCTGCGATGCTGGAGAACGAGGGGCTCATGGGACTCAACCTCGTGGCAGACCCAGCGTCGGGCTTCGGCGTGGTTTATAGGACACGCTTCGGCGAGGAGCCTATCCACGGCGATGCGGAGCTTTACGACGCCATAATGCTCACCTGCCTCGCCTCGCGCTATGACGAGGTGAACGCCCTCGCCAACCTCAACCTCGCCATAGGCACACTGCTCTACTACCACTCTGACAGTCAAGGCGGATGGATGTCGGGCAACATGAGACAGGCTTTTCAGACCATTGCTGAGGGCGGCATGCCGGATGTGAGCGGAGCGGTTGGCAAGCTTGACTTCGCCCCCAAGAACTATACCCTGATAAGGCATTCCACCTATGAATACTGGATGGTTTACGAGGGACGCTTCCTCTCGCTCAACTATCTGAAACGTTCCGAGGGCGAGCATTCTTCCTCGCCAATAGTAAGCTGGGAGTGGAACAAGACTTACCAGCAGCAGTTCGACGAGCAAATGTCGGACATTGGCTACCCTCAGCTCACAGGCAATAAGGCGGTCGTCATTGCCGCATCGGGAGGTTGGGACAACTACCGTTTTCAGGCCGACGCACTGGAATACTACCAGATGCTGCGCCGTGCGGGCTACGACGACAAGGACATCATTCTCATCATGGCCGACGACCTGGCGCAGAACGCCAACAACCCCGAGAAGGGTGTGGTGCGCCGCGCTGCCGACGGCGACAACCTCTATCATGATGTAGTGGTCGACTACCGCCTTTCGGAAATCTCGCCCGACGACCTTGCCATAATATTCTCCGGCAAGGCGGACGAGAGGCATCCAGAGGTGCTCGACAGCAACAGTGGCGACAACGTGCTGTTCTTCTGGAGCAGCCACGGCTCGGGAATGGGGCTGGCATGGGGCGACGAAGGCGTGGTGACTGGCTATCAGATGGCGCAGATATTGCAGCGCATGAGCGACGAACACCGTTTCCGCAAGATGATGTGGTTTGTAGAGGCGTGCTATTCGGGCGGAGTGGCAGAAGAGTGCGTTGGAATTCCAGGGCTGCTCGTAATGACGGCGGCGAATGCCTACGAGTCGTCGAAGGCTGACCTATGGTACAGTCCATACCGTGTCTATCTGACCAACCGTTTCACGTCGTCGATCATCAGCAGTCTGAAGGAAAATCCGTCAACATCGGTTCGCGACCTCTACAACGTCGCCTTCACCGGAACGTTGGGTTCTCACGTCACTATATACAATGCCGAGAAGTATGGCAACTTGTATCAGAACACGATGAAGGAGTATGTGGTGGGTGGATGGTAGATGATGCTTTTGTTCAGTAGTTGCTCTTGGCATATTTCTTGCCTATGGGCAGTGGCCGTGGTTCACCTACGAGTGTCATTTCGGTCTTCGTGTATTCGGCTATTCGCTTGCGGCTGACAATGAACGATCGGTGAATGCGCAGAAACATGTCGTCGGGCAACATTTGCTCTACGGCATGGAGTGGCATTTTTGTGGTGACTTTAGTGCCGTCGACCTTGTGGATTCTCACATAATTCTCCAAAGCCTCAATATATGAGATGGTGTCTACGGCTATGCTCACGTTCTTGTAGTCTTGCTTTACTATGAGGCGACGGTTGTCAGAGTTGATGGAGCTGATGAGGTTGCGTCCCGTAAGCCACATCTCTGCTTTGTCCATAGCCCTGGCGAAGCGTTCGTAGAAGAAGGGCTTGTGGAGGAAGTCGACGGCATTGACCTCAAATCCCTCAAGCGCATAGTGGGCGTAGGCGGTGGTAAAGATGAGGCAACAGTTGTCGGGCAGTTGTCGCGCAAACTCTATGCCCGACATGCCGTTAAGCTCAATGTCGAGAAACACTACGTCGGGCTTTGTTTCCAAGACTCTCGTCATACCGTTCTTTGGGGTGCTATAGGTTTCCAGTTCTATACCACCTCTTATTTCGCAATACTGTTTGATGATGCTCAATGCTATTGGCTCGTCATCAATGGCTATACATCTTATCATAGTTCTATTTTTTTAAGGAGTTAAGGAGTTAAAGGAGTTAAGGAGTTAAAGGAGTTAAGACGTATGTTAGAGCCTTGAAATCTCATTTGGATTAAGCGCAATGACTATTGTCTTAACTACTTAACTCATTCAACTCCTTAACTCCTCGAATTTTATCCATAAGTAAACGTAGAAGGTTCCGTCCTCTTTACGTTCGGCTGTCAGTTTGTGGCGGTCGGGATAGAGCAACTCCAGTCGCCGGCGGCAGTTTTCCAGTCCCATCTTCTTCGATGTCTTCGTCATGTTTGCGAAGACCGAGTTTCGTGCCTCGAAGGTGATGCCTCCATCGTGCTGACAGAGCCTTATGTGTATGAAACATTTCTCGTTTGCCGAGATGCCGTATTTGAAGGCATTCTCCACGAAGGTTGTCAGCAGCATTGGCGGCAGAAGGCTTTCGGGATGAGTGATGTCGTAGGTGAACCTAACGTCAGCCATCTCGTTGAGCCGCAGTTTTTGCAGTTCTATGTACTGTTGCAGATATTCTATTTCCTCGCATAGTGGCACCAGGTTGCAGTTGGCGTTGTTGTAGAGGTATTTTGTAAGGCTGATGAACTGTTCCATAGCCTTTATGGTCTTGCCCGACTGCGTTATGAGCAGTCCGTAGAGCGTGTTCAGTGTGTTGAATAGGAAGTGTGGGTTTATCTGTGCCTTGTAGAGTGCGAGTTCTGCCCTGTTCCGTTCGTGTTCCATAGCCTCGCGCTGTTGTCGCTGTCGGTTGAACTCGGTCAGAATGCCGACGGCGAAGCTGAACGTTTGGGCAATGATGAACTGTAGCCATACGGTCTGTCGGTAGAGGCGCAGCTTGATGATGCGTTGAGGGTAGCGCTCATAGTAGGAATGTTCGCCGTAGAGTGGGGCGAACATCTCGATGTGTGTAAGCAAATAGGTGACGCACGCCGACACTACGAGCAGTGCCAATGCCCAAACGACTTTCCGCTTTCCACGGAAGAGCAGTGGCACGGTGATGTGGCGGTTGGCAATGTAGATGACGTAGAGCCAAGCCACGGTCAAGTACAGGAAACTGGGGTATTTCTCCAGCATCCAGTTCTCCTTCGGCATAAGCCATATCATCAGCGGCAGGAACACAATGCAGAAGGCAAGGTCGATGAATAGCGGTACGTTTCTCATATCCGCTGCAAAATTACAAAAAAAACGTCAAGTGGCAAAAATGGTTTGAATTTATTCGTCCCCATTTATTTTGTTTGTGCCACCATAAGCCGTTTTTTGTTTGGTCAGCTCAAAGAGTTGCTATAATTTTGCAGCGAAAAACGACGATAAACATGAAAACTAAAGCAATAATTATCGGTCTCTCTGTGGCGGTGCTGCTTGGCTCTTGCACAGGAAAAAAGACGACGAAGGAAGAGGCTGCGGCATATAAGACAATGACCGTTGAGACCACCGATGTCATCTTGTTGTCCGAGTATTCTGCGCGCCTTGAAGGGCAGCAGACCGTGGAGGTGCGACCGGAAGTGGGTGGAAAGATTGTAGAAATTCGTATTCAGGAGGGCGACAAGGTCAGGCGTGGACAGACTCTGTTCGTAATCGACCGTGTGCCCTACCAAGCGGCTTACGACGAGGCAAAGGCAAGCGAGGCAAATGCAGCGGCACAGTTGGCTACAGCACAGCTAACGCTCGAAAGCACCGAGCAACTTCATCAAGGGCGTGTGGTTGGCGACTATGAGCTGAAGACGGCCCGCAATGCCGTAGCTTCGTCGAAGGCTGCCTTGCAGCAGGCAAAGGCAAAGGTCCTGGCAGCGGCGCAAGACCTGCTGCACTCTGAGGTGAAAAGTCCTGCCGACGGAGTGGCCGGTATGATACCTTATAGGGTAGGCTCGTTGGTGTCGAGTTCCATTGCCGAACCTCTCGTAACCATCTCGAACGCATCTCGAATGTTTGCCTACTTCTCAATGACCGAGAAACAGGTGACTGAACTCATTGCTCAATATGGCTCGATAGACAACTTCTTGAAGCAGATGCCAGAAGTGGGCTTGTTGATGGCTGGGGGCAAGGAATACTCTGAAAAGGGCCGCATTGCAGCCGTCAGTCGCATAGTAAGTCAGGGAATTGGAGCCGTGACTCTTCGTGCCGACTTCGACAATTCGAGAGGGATGCTCATTGGTGGAGGCAGTGCTACGGTGGTGATACCTACGCTACGGAAAAATGCCATCGTAGTGCCGCAGGGAGCAACCTACGAACTGCAGAACAAGACTTTCGCCTACAAAATGGTGAACGGAAAACCGCAGTCGACTCCCGTTGATGTCTTTCGACTGAACAACGGCACTGAGTTTGTAGTGGAAAAAGGCCTGAAGGCAGGTGATGTGATAATTTCCGAGGGAGCGGGACTGGTGAGAATGAATTAGGAATTTTGAATTAGGAATTATGAATTGTTGCTCTATGAGCAATTTACAATTATTTAATTATAAATTCTCAAATCGCAGCAAAGCGAGAATAATTCCAAATTCAAAATTCAAAATTGACAACAATGACAGTAAAGACTTTTATTGACCGCCCGATTTTGTCGGGAGTTATTTCGGTCGTGATAGTGATTATAGGACTGATAGGACTCTCTCAGTTGCCAGTGGAGCAGTTTCCCGACATTGCGCCGCCTACGGTGCGAGTGACGGCAACTTACACTGGAGCCAATGCCGAAACGGTGATGAAGAGTGTCATCACGCCGTTGGAGGAGCAACTCAATGGCGTGGAGAACATGATGTACATGACTTCTACTGCAACAAACACCGGTTCGGCTTCCATCAGCGTGTATTTCCGACAGGGAACTGACCCCGACATGTCGGTGGTGAACGTACAGAACCGTGTAGCATCGGCACAAGGTCTGCTGCCTGCCGAGGTGACAAAGTCGGGAGTGACGGTACGCAAGCGACAGAACTCTACACTGAAGTCGCTCTCGCTCTATTCGCCCGACGACTCCTACGATGCCAACTTTCTGACAAACTACATGAAAATCAACATAGAGCCCCAGATGTCGCGCATCGCCGGAGTAGGCGAGGTGAACATCTGGGGAGCAAGCTATTCGATGCGCATCTGGCTCGACCCGCTGCGCATGGCACAGTATCAGCTTACGCCACAGGACATCACTACGGTGCTGGCAGAGCAGAATGTGGAGTCGCCAACGGGAACATTGGGTTCGGAGAGCGTCAACACCTTCCAGTATGTATTGAAATATCGTGGACGCTACGAGCAGGAGAAGGACTACGAGAACATGGTCATAAAGTCGATGCCCAACGGCGATGTCCTCCGACTCAAGGACGTGGCTCGTGTGGAACTTGGTGCCGAGAACTACGCATTGCTCAGCCAGACCGACGGTCACCCAGGGGCAAACTGCATGATCGCGCAGACATCTGGCTCGAATGCCAATGAGATAATAAACGAAATAGACCGTGTGGCAAGCGAGATTTCTGAAGGATTGCCAAAGGGAATGATCTTGGCTGACATCATGAGCACAAAGGACTTCCTCGACGCATCTATAGAGAACGTCGTAGAGACCCTCGTGCTTGCCATCATACTTGTCGTAGTGGTGGTATATCTTTTCCTTCACGACTTCCGTGCCACACTCATTCCCTCGCTTGCCATAATTGTCTCGGTGATAGGTACTTTCGCCTTCATCTATGCCGCTGGCTTCTCGCTCAACTTGCTGACCCTCTTTGCCATAGTGCTGGTAATAGGTACGGTGGTCGACAATGCCATCGTGGTGGTTGAGGCTGTTCAGGCAAAGTTCGATCAAGGCTACACTTCTGCCTACAAGGCAACGGTTGATGCTCTGAAGGGACTGACTTCGGCACTCGTCACCACCACAATAGTATTCATGGCAGTGTTCATTCCTGTCTGCTTTATAAGTGGAACAACAGGAACGTTCTACACTCAGTTCGGTCTCACCATGGCTGTCGCTGTGGCAATATCGCTGCTCAATGCCCTTACGTTCAGTCCTGCACTTTGTGCGTTGATAATGAAGAGGAGGCCCACCCCTATCCCCTCCCTGGGGAGGGGGAATAGCCAAGGAGTGAGATATGCTTCGGGGACGGCTTTCGTGGCTTCAAAGGTTGTGCGCCGTCCGTGGCTTGCCGTGGCAACTGTTGTCGGGGCTGTTGTCTTGCTCGTGGTGTTGATGAATGTCACGAAGACGGGGCTTGTGCCGCAGGAGGATATGGGAACTATAAACGTGAATGTGCAGACCTCGCCTGG
The DNA here is from genome assembly GCA_051869235.1 of Prevotella sp. Taxonomy (GTDB): domain Bacteria; phylum Bacteroidota; class Bacteroidia; order Bacteroidales; family Bacteroidaceae; genus Prevotella. Next base: position 53,899 of record JBJEAS010000130.1, on the reverse strand, counting down.
CAGCAATCTCGCTGAGACAGAACGGGTAATGGACCAAATAGAGAGAGCCATAAGCGACATTCCGCAGATAAAAATCTATTCGCGTGTCACTGGCAAGGATGCCCGTCACAACCAGTCGGCTTCGGCAGGCTCGTACACCATTCGTCTGAAACCATGGGACGAGAGAAAGGACGAGGGCGATGACATTCAGTCGGTGATGAACGAAATATATCGTCGCACCGACAGCATCAAGGCAGCCACAATCCGTGTTTCTACCAACCCTATGATTTCGGGCTACGGAACGAGCGACGGCTTTGAACTTTACGTTCAGGACAAGAAAGGCGGTTCGGTCGACGATTTGTTGAAATATACCAACAACTTCATCAATGCTCTTAACAAACGACCTGAGGTTTCGCGTGCCTATACCACATTCGACACAAAATATCCGCAGTTCCTCGTAGAGGTGGATGCCGCCTTGTGCAAGCGCAACGGCGTTTCGCCCACCGATGTTCTCTCAACGCTTGCCGGCTATGTTGGCGGCAACTATTCGTCCAACCTCAACCGCTTCACCAAACTCTATCGTGTCATGGTGCAGGCATCGCCAGAGTATCGTCTTGACACTGAGGCTCTGAACAACATCTTTGTAAGGAACAGCAGTGGTGAGATGTCGCCGATAAGCCAGTATCTCACGCTTACGCGAGTCTATGGCAGCGAGAGCCTTTCACGTTTCAATCTCTTTTCTGCCATCTCCGTCTATGGTGCGTCAGCCGAGGGCTACAGCTCTGGTCAGGCGATAAAGGCTGTCGAGGAAGTGGCGGCGCAAACGTTGCCTGCTGGCTATGGCTATGAGTTTGGTGGCATGGCTCGTGAGGAGTCGTCGACAGGAAATACTACGACAATAGTCTTCGTTATCTGCATCGTGTTCATCTATCTTATCCTTTGCGCCCTCTACGAGAGTCTGTTCATTCCGTTTGCCGTCATTCTCTCCGTTCCGTTCGGTCTTGTGGGCAGTTTCATCTTCGCCCAGTTTTGGGGACTGGAGAACAACATCTACATGCAGACAGGACTGATTATGCTCATCGGCTTGTTGTCGAAGACGGCAATCCTGCTTACCGAGTATGCATCCACACGCCGCCGTGAGGGAATGACGATAGCCGCCGCTGCTATGGCAGCCGCCAAAGCCAGAACACGACCAATCCTCATGACGTCGCTGACCATGGTCTTCGGTATGCTTCCCATGATGTTCGCCTCTGGTGTTGGTGCCAATGGAAACATTTCTGTTGGTGTAAGTACTGTGGGTGGAATGTTGCTCGGCACCGTAGCCCTCCTTTTTGTAGTGCCTTCGCTGTTTGTGATAATGCAGAGGTTGGAGGAAAAATTAAGAAGGTTGAAGGTTGAACATTGAACATTGAACATTGAACATTGAAGGATGAACATTGAACATTGAAGGTTGAATTGCTGCGCTTGGCTATCAGGCGCAGCTATTCAATTTTCAATGTTCAATTTTCAACCTTTAATGTCTTCTTTGGTTCATACTGTCAAATTTCTTCTGCTGTTCTTCTGTAAGCAGGACCTTGACGTTTTTGTTTAGTTTCTCACGCTCGGCACGCATCTGTTCGCGTGATTCCTGACCTGCTGCCTCACGCTTCTTTTGGAAGTCGGTGTAGAGGGCGGTAATCTTTTTCTGTTGGTCACTGGTGAGGTTAAGTTCCTTTGTGAGTCTTGCAACTTGCTCCTCTGGAGTCATTCTCTGTCTGCCGCCACGCTGGGCTGACATGCTGCCGAACGTAAACAGTGCTAAGGCAGCTATTAATACGATTTTTTTCATAGTTTAATTTTTTATATTTTGTTGTGTAACAATCTATTGACGTATACCGTGCGAAAAGGTTTAATCCATAGGTATAGCAATTTATTGTGATTTAACATTATGTGTCATATTTTAAAATCATTCGTTTTAGGTATTGCACCATATTGATATTTATAGTAACTTTGCACCCGAAAAACAACGAGTAGTGTCTGACCACGTAAATCCAGTTGAATTTATGCGATTGGGCTTTTTTTATGCCCACAGCCAAATAAGAATATGAGAAATATCAATTATATAATGGCAATAGCTTGCCTTTCGCTCGTAGCGACTATACCTGCTTCAGCACAGCAGGATACAACAGGAGTTGACAAAAAAGTTCAACATCACGGTAAAGCCGCAAAGCATCACCATAAGAGCAAGATGCAGAAGGAAGTGCAGCTCGACGAGGTGGTGGTAATGGCTAATGGAGTGGGGCGTGTGCGCAAGTCGGCTTACAACACCATTGCCGTCGACACACGCGAGATGCAGAACACCACGAAGAGCCTTAGCGATGCACTGTCGAAGGCTCCGGGAGTGAAGCTGCGTGAGTCGGGTGGAGTGGGGTCGGACATGTCGCTAATGCTCGACGGCTTCAGCGGCAACCATGTCAAGGTGTTCATCGACGGAGTGCCTCAAGAAGGTGTTGGGGCTTCGTTCGGACTGAACAACATCCCAGTCAGCTTCGCCAACCGCATAGAGGTCTATAAGGGTGTAGTGCCTGTGGGATTCGGCACCGATGCCATAGGTGGAGTAATCAATGTCGTCACCAACAAGCGTCACCACGGTTGGTTTCTCGACGCTTCCTATTCCTATGGTTCGTTCAACACCCACAAGTCAAACGTCAGCTTCGGTCAGACGTTCAAGAACGGACTGACCTACGAGATTACCGCCTTTCAGAATTATTCTGACAACGACTATAAGGTTGACGCCCCTGTTGAGGACTTCGAGACAGGACGCATCGACCGCGACAAGAAGGAGAGTGTGAAGCGATTCAACGATACCTATCACAACGAGGCTGTCATTGGCAAGTTTGGTGTCGTGGGCAAGCCATGGGCTGACCGCCTGCTCTTTGGATTGACCTATTCGCAGATGTATAAGGAGATTCAGACTGGTGTACGGCAGGAGATTGTCTATGGACAAAAGCATCGCCGCAGCCATTCGCTCCAGCCTACCTTGGAGTATGTGAAGCACAATCTGCTTACTCGTGGTCTCGACCTCACCGTGACGGGAAGCTACAACCGTGATGTGACGACAAACATTGATACTGCATCCTATAAATATAATTGGCGTGGAGAGAAGGCACCGCTCAATTCACCTGGTGAGCAGTCTTATCTGCATTCGCGTGCTACGAACCACAACTGGAACGGCACCGTCACTGCCTCCTATAGCCTTGGGCGTGCCCATCTCTTCACTTTCAACGACGTGCTGACCGACTTCCGCCGCCGCAATGCCTCGCTGCTCACAGTAGAGACGCTGACCGATGCCATCGACAAGCGTACGAGGAAGAACATTGCAGGCTTGTCTTACCGCTATATGCCGTCGTCGCGATGGAACCTGTCGGTGTTCGGAAAATACTATAATCTTTATGTCGCTGGCCCTGTGGCAGTGACAGAGGCAATGGATGCCTACGAACGTTCCACACGCACCATCGACTTCTGGGGCTATGGTGCTGCAGCCTCGCTGTTCATCGTCGACGGATTACAGGCAAAACTGTCGTATGAGAAGGCTTGCCGACTGCCTACCATAGAAGAGATGTTTGGCGATGAAGACCTTGAGACGGGCGACATCAGCATAAAGCCGGAGCGAAGTGACAACATCAACCTCAACCTCAGCTATGCCAAGCGCTTCGGACAACATTCGGTGTTCGTTGAGGGTGGTTTGATTTATCGTGACACCAAGGACTATATCCAGCGCAACATCATGAGCCTCAGTGGAGGCAAGTATGCCGCCACATACATCAACTACGGCAACGTGTTGACCAAGGGCTACAACTTCTCGCTGCGCTACGGACTGGGCAGATGGCTGAGCATAGGAGGCAACTTTACGAAGATGAACGTTTGCGACAACATGGAGACGGCAATGGGTTCGTCGTCGCCAAACATCAACTACAAACAGCGCATCTCAAACCTGCCTTATCTCTTCGCCGACTCCGACGTGAATCTCTACTGGCGCGACTGCGGACGCAAGGGCAACACGCTCTCGCTGACCTACGACAACCAGTATCTCCACAGTTTCACCTACTATTCGTCGAACATCGGAGCAAACAAGGACGACTATGTCGTGCCGAATCAGTTCTCACACAACCTCACACTCACCTACAGTCTCAGCCATGGTCGCTACAGTCTGTCTGCCGAGTGTCGCAACTTCACCAACGAGAAACTCTACGACAACTTCTCGTTGCAGAAAGCCGGCCGCGCCTTCTATGGCAAAGTAAGGGTACACTTTTGAGAATTAAAAATTAAAGAATAAGATATGAGAAAGTACATTAAGATGGTGTCCGCAGCCTTAATTGCGGTAAGCCTTGCGGCTTGTTCGGATAGTGATGACACAGTTGGGGACGTGACGCCGGATAATCCGGATGATTCAGAAGTTACCGCTGGTGCTGAGGCATTCGCCCTCGCCACATCGGTGGTGGATGGCGACAAGACAGCCAACGTGCTGCTCACGGCATCGTCGCTCGACAATGGCTCTGTCTCGCCTGTCAACAACGGTCTCGTCAACGACGGCGCAACAGAATGGGTCTATTACGGCGACAAGTATCTTTATGCCCTCACCTACAACCAAGGCAACGCAGGAACCACACGTTCCTATGTGCTCGACGAGAATGCACAGATGAAAGCCCGTTCGGCTGAGTATAAGGTGACGCGATTCACTTCCTTCGGCAAGTTTGGAAAGTATATTCTCTCGGCTTCTACGGGCGACGGACTTACCGACTATGCCGATGCCAACGGCAATCTTCCACGAATGTTCCTCTTGACCTATCTCGATGTGGAAGGCGAGACGGCGACCCAAAGCGATTCGAAACAGAAGGAAAACTTCATGTCGGAGAACTATTGCGGCAACGGCGAGTATGCCATGCTCTCCGGTTTCCTTGAGAGTGGAGGCAAACTCTACAGTGCTGCCATTGGCATGGGACTCAGTGCCTACGGTTCTGCCGTTGACGGTGGAAAATATATTCGCCCTGGTTTCGAGGACCTTGTGAAGCAGGAGAGCGGCGGCACTGGTGGCGGCGCATACGTCAAGGGTGAACTCAGCGGAACGCAATATCCCGACGAATGCTGGGTGGCAATCTTCGACAACGAGAAACTCGACAACCGCCGTTTCATCAAGACCGATAAAATCAGTTATGCCTGCGGACGTTATCGCTCGCAGTATTACCAGTCGGTGTGGGCTGCCGACAATGGCGACATCTATGTGTTCTCGCCAAGTTACGCCAAGACACTCACCGACCCTCGTCAGCAGACCAAGCTCGACGCTGGAGTGGTGCGCATAAAGGCTGGCGCAACCGATTTCGACCCAACATATTATTATAGTATTGAGGCACAGAGCGGCGGCAAGTCGTTCCTCCGCTGCTGGCATGCTGGCGGCAACCGTTTCCTGCTCCGAATGTTCGACCGTCCGTTCTCGCAGACAGGCTATGTGGCTACAGAACTTGCCATCTTCGACGGCGATACGGGAAAGCTGACATTCGTAACAGGTCTGCCGTCCACCGACACCATCACTGACTTCGGCAAGATGCCATACGTTGATGGCGACTGCATCTATATGCCGGTTATGACCTCTACATCTTATCCTGCCATCTATAAAATCAACACTTCAACAGCTGTTGCCACAAAAGGCTTGACCGTAGAGGTTAACACAGTGACAGCAGTAGGACTAATGAAACAAGAATAGTTATGAGTATCAAAAGAGTTTTTAGAGAGATTCACCTTTGGCTTTCTGTGCCAACGGGAATCGTCATTGCCCTCATTTGCTTTTCAGGAGCAATGTTGGTTTTTGAAAAGGAATTGGCAGAAGCTGTCAACCCCGACCTCTACATCGTGAAGGCGTCAGCGGAAAAGCCTCTGCCTCTCGACGAATTGATGCAGAAGGTGGAAAAGTCGCTGCCCGATTCGGTCAGCATCACAGGTGTTACGGTTTATCCGGAAAAGGAACGAGCCTATCAGGTTAGCCTGTCGAAACCACGTCGCGCTTCCATTTACGTAGACCAATACACCGGCGAGGTGAAGGGGCGCAACGAGCGACTGCCGTTCTTCGACACCATGTTCCGCCTCCATCGTTGGCTTCTTGGCTCTTCGGGTGGTGAAGGCATTGCGTGGGGCAAGCTGCTTACTGGCATCTGCACCCTTTGCCTCGTCATCATTGTCTTGACGGGAATACTTATGTGGTTGACAAACAAGAAGAAACCTCTTAAGAAGAGTCTTGCCATCCACGTTACACAGGGTTGGCCCCGCTTTTGGCACGACCTTCATGTAGCAGGCGGAATCTACGCTACCATTTTCCTCCTTGCCATGGCACTGACAGGCTTGACATGGTCGTTCAACTGGTATCGTGATGGTTTCTATTCCCTCTTTGGTGTAGAGGCTCAGAATCATGATAGAGGAGTGAGGAGTGAACAGAGAGGAGAGAGGAGTGAGGAGAGAGGAGTGAGAAATGCACATGGCGACCGTGGTTATCATGGTTATGGTGGCGAAGGTGGTTATCATGGCGGTCGTGGTGGCGAAGGTGGCTATCATGGCGGTCATGGCTCTCATCGCCGTTCGCCCTATTCCCGTTGGCAGGATGTCCTTGAGGAACTGCAGCAAAACAATCCTGGCTACCGTCTTATAACCGTTAAGAACGAGGAGGCAGGAGTAGTGCCAGCGGGTCGCACAAGCCTGCGTGCAACAGACAAATATGAGTTCAGTCGTCGCAGTGGCGAGTTCACTTCGTTTCAACCATACGACAGTCAGGACAAGTCGACGAAAGTTCGCAGTGCTGTATATATGGTTCACACAGGAAGTTGGGCTGGCATCCTCACCCGCATTCTCAACTTCCTTGCCGCCATGATTGGTTTCACTCTGCCGCTTACCGGCTACTATCTGTGGATACGCCGTTTGACTCATAAGAAGCCAAAAGAACATCAGTAGTCATAAGCCAATCTTCCGTGCCCCTCCCTTATTCATAAAGTTTTTTATTTTTACCCTCATACCATCACCCTTTATTTAAATAACTGTATATCAATGTATTAATATCGAAAATAAGGGTGGTGGTATGAGTGTTTTTTGTCGAAAAAGGGACAATAGCTGTGAACAGTGGACATCCCCTGTACTGATGGCAAGGTATTCATAGACCTGAGAGTTGAGAACGGTATCAAATAGTTTTGGCTTATTGAAAAGAGTTAATAATCAATAAATCATTGCTGCATTTCTTGCTGCATTTCTCAGAAAGGTGTAAATTTGCACTGTTGAATTTCTCAGAAAGGTGTAAAAACAAGCATTTGAATTTCTCAGAAAGGTGTAAAAACAAGCATTTGAATTTCTCAGAAAGGTGTAAGTATTATGATAATGAAAAGAAAGATTTATCAGCAACTCCTTGATTGGAAGCGAAATAGACATGGTGAGGTTGCTATCCTCATCGAGGGTGCAAGACGTATCGGCAAGAGTTTCGTCGTGGAACAATTTGCAAAAGAGGAATACGAGTCTTATCTGCTTATTGATTTCGCTCGCGCAAGTAAGAATGTGACCGAGTTGTTCGACCACTATCTTGACGATATCGACACTTTGTTATCACGACTTGAAATGTACGGGCAGAAGAGACTAATGAGAAGACCTGACAAAAACGCAGAGGCCCGTTCACTGATAATATTTGACGAAGTACAGTTTTGTCCGCGCGCCCGCTCGGCAATTAAGTATCTTGTTGCAGATGGTAGATACGACTACGTCGAAACGGGGTCGCTCATCTCTATCAAGAAAAATGTGAAGGACATACTGCTCCCATCAGAAGAACATTCAATCGAAATGTTCCCTATGGACTTTGAAGAATTCATGTGGGCACTTGGCAACGAGATGCTTATGCCATTTATTTCACGGCAGTTTGAACGGCTTGAACCTATGAACGGTCTTCATCGGAAGGCTATGGACTATTTTCGCCAATATATGATTGTAGGCGGAATGCCACAGGCTGTCGAGGCATACGTCAATAAAAGAGACCTTTATGAAGTAGATGAGATTAAGCGCGACATCCTGTCTATATACAGAAACGACATCAGAAAATATGCAGACAATCAAGAGACTAAAGTGTCTGCCATATTCGAGGAGATTCCGGGACAGTTGCAGAAACACGAGAAGAAGTTCCGTTTGGCAGACTTGAAATCTGAAGCCCGTATGCGTGACTATTCAGAAGCCTTCTTCTGGTTGGAGGATGCAAGGATAGTCAATTGTTGCTACAACTCCTCAGAACCCAGTGTGGGACTACGGCTCAATGAGGAACGCACTACGCTGAAATGCTATATGGGAGACACGGGACTTCTGATAAGTCACGCATTTGACGACCGCGCGATTGCGAAAAATGAGCTATATCAAAAGTTGATGACTGACAAACTGGAGATAAACGAGGGCATGATAGTTGAGAACATCGTAGCCCAGATGCTGCGTGCGGCAGGACATCGCCTGTTCTTTTTCAGCAAGTATTCTGCTGAGTCGGCAAGTGATCGGATGGAGATAGATTTCCTCCTGTCAAAATCACGGCTAACGAGCCGGCATAACATTTCTGCCATTGAAGTGAAATCAGGCAAACAATACACCACCACCTCTCTCAACAAGTTCATAATAAAGTATTCCAATCAATTGTCCACTCCCTACGTGCTTCATGCCAAAGACCTGAAAGTGGAGAACGGCATTGTATATTTACCTCTATATATGACCCCGTTACTATAAAGCTGAAGTAATAGTTAATGTCAATGAATCTGTTAACTGAACTTTTTCCACCCCTTAATAATCTCCTTCCAATATGTATGTATCAAGGCTAAATCTGTCGAGTTCAGTAACTTGCTTGAAGATTGCTCCGTTAAGACGCAATCGCCCCTAATTTAGGGGGAGTACCTCGAGGGGGGAGGGAGTATGTACAGCATCGCAAGGTAATTTTCGCTTCATTCCCAATACATCTTTACGCTTAGTCATAATGTATAAACCTAACAACAATGAATGGGTCTGACCCTGTTTGTTCATTTAACATTAACTATTGCTTTGTTAAATGTTCTCCCCACCGCTTCCTTCGGCATGTGTTCGAGATGCCTTCGAGATGCGTTCGAGACGATGAAGCGAGCTTTGATTTATTTTTATGGTGAAAAGGAAGAAAGATAGTTTCAAATATGCAAGTAGACATAGAAATGTTCTCTAACCATTAAGATAGTCTAACGATGAACAATTTTTACATATTCATTCTCTCATGACCATCCACAAAAGCCTTATGGTGTCAAAGTGTCAAAGTCAAAGCATGACCCTTTTTTCGCCTTTAAAAAGGCAATTTGCCCAATTTGCTTTTGCCCATTTTGCCCAGTAAGGGCATGTTTATTTTGCAACGCATTGAAAAACAATAGGTTATAGGAGTTAAAAATTTTTACTGGGCAAATTGGGCAAAAGCAAATTGGGCAAATTCACTTACAGAAAAATGGTATGAGTGATACTATTGATGGGACACACTCCTATCACAGGCATCTTCATAGGCTATTGAAGGTATCTGCGATAGCTAATGAAGGTATCTGCGATGGCTAATGAAGGTATCTGCGATGGCTAATGAAGGTATCTTCATAAAAATTGGGGGGTATGAATGTCCACGGTTGGTATATTATACCCAGTCGTGTTTTGTCGTACGTATATCATTGATATTTGTAAGACAATAACACGCAGTGGATTATTATATACCTCATGCGTGGGCTTCTGCGTTGTCCTATCCTTACAATTAGGGCAATGCGAGAGCCTCGAACAATGGGATGGGCAACAGGCAAGATTCCCACGCTTGAACCTAAATGTTGTACTTAACTATCTGTGTGTCAGTGTTTATATATAGCGAAATGGCTGTTTTGATACCATATATTTCCCATCTATTGTTTAGGTCATTGTTTCCCCTTTGTACGAATTGAAATCGATAATTGTGTGTATTATACCTCCACTATTTGTAGTTTACATTCATTAACACCGCCCATATATAACATCCAGCAGTTCATTGGCTATAGATGAATCAACGATTCGTATCACGTTGTTATCTTCTGTGTTGTATCCAAAGAAGTTGATGCTGCCATACCATACTGTGGATTTGTCTATTATCGTACCTTGCACTGACAGGTTTTCATCGTACCGGACTTCTATGCCATACGCCACTAATTCTTGATCGCTATAACCTTGTTCCTTGACCCGAACAACAATTTCAATACCATTGGCCATAAGTTCCCGTAAAAGATATAATAATCGAGGTGCGTATTTGAACTTTATCTTCTGACAGGATATGACTATGCTTTGTTTGGCAGCAAGCAGGTCTTGATGGAATGGTCCGGAAAAAGTATGGCCATCATAAATCAATTCTGGCTTTGGCGCGCTGTTTCCATCTGTTGGTTTCGGGACACCATAACCCACAGATGCGTACCCTCTCAATCGCTTTCGATACATGGAATCGCAGAGGGGAATGCGTATGTCAACATAGTCATAGATTCGCACTTCATTCTTTCCATCATAATCCCGATGCAATCTGCCTGCATATTGGGCTATATTCCCTTTCCATGAAATGGGTAGCGCAAGAAATAGTGTGTCAAGTCTGGGATAGTCGAAACCTTCGCCGATGTATTTGCCTGTGGCAACTATGACCAAAGTATCGGATGCGGGAATGTTCTCCAATTTTTCCATTGCCATCCTCTTCTCTTTCGCAGAGTCTGCACCGACAAGACTTACTACATGCATTGCATGAGGTTGTAACAATTCCGTCAGGATTCTCACATGGGATGTCAAGTTGGTAAGGATGATTGGAGTTCGTCCTTCTTCAATTACAGTTTTCACATCCTCAATGATGAGGTTGTTTCTCATTTTGTCTGTTGATAAAGCCTCTATGGTTTGAGTATATGTTTTGGTATCAGGCAAGACATTACGGAAAGACGTGAAACGCGGAACAAGGGTGCGGACGAAGTTCTGTCTGTCCATTTGACTTTTTGCATCCGCAGTATATCGTATCTTACCACATTGCATGAAAATAATTGGTTGATGCCCGTCCTTGCGTATTGGAGTAGCCGTAAGCCCATAAACGTAATGAGCGTTTACCTGTTTCAGTACTTGCTCAAAGCTCACTGATGAAACATGGTGACATTCGTCAACAATCACCATGCCGTAATCTCTAACGAAAGATTTGACCTCGTTGTTTCCCAAGCATGATTGTATCAAGGCAATATCTATCACTCCATGCAAGGTATCCTTTCCCGAGCATAGTTCCCCTATGGGAGAAAGATATCTCTTCCGTCGTTTTGATTTGTCATCTACGACTTCTCTTATTTCCAAGAAGTCTTTCAATTGCTTCTTCCACTGGTCGAGCAATGACTTCCTGTGCACCAATATCAACGTGTTCACTTTCCTTTGGGCAATCATCGCAATAGCAAACACGGTTTTCCCAAAAGCCGTTGTGGCAGACAGTGTGCCTACAGGATGAAGAGACATAGAGGACGTGGCTTGCTGTTGCTCTTTACGGAGTTCTCCTTTGAATGACACATTGATGGCTCGTCCGTGACAGGTCTTATCATCTATGAAGTATTCAACATTGTTTGCTTCAAGGAGATCTACCACGTCATCTTCGCATCCGCGAGGCAGGGCTATATAGTTGTCCGTCAATTCTGAGCATGATATGATACGCGGAACATCATAGGTTGACAGCCGCATGCCTTGCTTTGCATAAAACTCGGGATTATGGAAAGCCGCCATTCTCTTGAAATAGTTGACGGCCTTTGCAGACAGACAAGTCAAAGGAATGTACAGCATATTCGCCTTTATCAACATGATATTTGGTGGGAAGTCCGATTGGTCAATAGTCTCTGACTTAGGTGTTTCCCAAGGTTTTCCCTCGCTGCTTTTAGTCAATTCGCCCAATGTCGAAGCGTGTTTCTGTAGAATGACATCAACGGTTGCCTCTGACAGTTTTTGAATACTGAGCAGGAAACGCCATTGGTCGGGATATGGCTTGAAGTTTTCATCTACAAATACGCTGTTGCCATTCCTTCGTGCCTGACCTTGTAAAGGTAGTGCCACGAGATTTCCCAATCCACCATCGGGCAAGGTGTCTTGGTTTGGGAAAAACCTGTCGTACGATTTAAAGGATAGATGTACCTCCTTATTCATTGCCTCTGACAGAATAGACTTTCCCAGCTGTCTTGCCTTAATGGCTGTTATGGCTGTGTCAAAGAACACCCATACATGTGCTCCATTGCCGGAGCGTGACCGCTCAACGTAACAAGGGACGCCCCATTCCTTACATACACCAGCAAAGGCAAGAACATCATTCTGATAGCCATGCTCACAACTTTTGTCGTCAAAATCGGTGCAGAGGAAATAGCAGGTGTTATCATTCAATATCGGATATAAGCCGACAACATCACGGCCATAGGCATCCTTACCCGCAAGGTGGTTGAAGATATGTTCGTATAATAATGGAGCGAACTTCCGGTTAGGACATTCTGAACATTTGTATTTCCGCTTATCGCAGAACTCCCTGTTCCATTCCCGTTCACATACAGGCTGATAGCCTGACTTCTTAGTCGTATCGCTATACCATCTTTTGGCAAAGACATCCTTCCGCCCTTTGAATAGGCTTTGGAACAGCTCAACCTTTTCTTGCAAAGAAAGGTGGATGGTTGAAGCCATTGGCTTTGAAGACTGGGATGCAGCAATGCCACCATCGTGTGCAAACGCTCCCAAAGGTATGCCATGCTCGGCAAGAAGAGACTTCAGCCGTTTATTTTCCTCTTCCAGTTCGTGCAATCTTTTCATAAGGGTGTCTGCATCCATAATTGTAGTCTTACAAGATTGTCTTTTGCGCCACTTCTATGGCATCGCGTCTCAGAACCAAGTCATTTTCATCGCCTACTGCATCTATCACTTTGTCAGCAAGCCATAGTTTCAGCATCTCGTTTTCATCCTGATGCAGCAATTCTGCAAGCTTGACTACTTGCTCTCGTTTGGCTCGCCTGTCTCCACACTCAATCTTGCTGAACATGGGGCTATCAATCTCTAACGCAGCTGCCAGCTGGCGTTGCAACAAACCTTGCTCGTCTCTGAGTTCTCTGATTTTGTCTCCAAATAACATATCTCTTGTTTTCTTTAGGTTCGACTAAATAAATTTTGTTCTACTAACGCATAAAAGATGCATTATTGCTGATTATCAGAATATTATAAATTCAAGTGTGTACACTTCGACTAATATTTCGACTAAAGTTGGACTAAACTTTGACTAAAACCCACTTCTTGCCATTTGTTAATTCGATAATGTACACCTATCACAAGATGCCCTCCCTCCATGTTGGCTATAGCCGACACGTAGGAAATCACATCATCCTTCTCGTCCCCACAGAACGAGTTCTTCAGATTCTTAAATTCCTTCCACTCACACCGAGCATTCTCCTGTGGGTACTCGCGGAGGAGATATTGTTGTAGTTCAAGTTCGGTCATGTATTTTTGTCTTTTTTGTAGCTTGACAAGTTACTGGCAAATTAAATTAAAATTATTTGTGCGCTGAATATCAGCGTGTTAAGCTTCTTGTCTGACTGTGCTTCCGTTCTTCTGGCAAATTACCAGCAAATTACCGGCAAATTAAATTCACGCCCAGACAGGAATGTACTTCATATAACGAGGATCTGTATTAGGGTCAAATACCTTTATAAAGTTCTTTTTCAATGTAATGACTCCACGTCAATTTGTATGACACTGTCGCAAATTTTGAGAAAGCAAGATAAAACTTGCACATATAAGTTAGAACAGATTGGCTAAAACCTCGTCCTTTATATTCTATCAAAGAATCCCTCGTATTCTTCATCGATAATTTTCCATTCTCCCATTTTTCGCCCACCTACACGAGCTATCTTTCCTAAGTCTTGAAGACGTTTCAGATACTTCAGAACTTGACGTGTCGATAATCCCATTGAATCAGCCATTTGAGCAGTGCTGACTTTAGGATTCATAGATATCAGCTTATATATCTGACGACTTGCTTTTATGAACTCTTTTGTGAACTCTATCGGTTCTTTTATGAACTCTTTTGTGAACTCTTTTGTGAACTCTATCGGTTCTTTTATGAACTCTTTTGTGAACTCAACAGGTTCTTTTATGAACTCCATTTCTTGAGATGCCCTGTCTGTGGTCGTATTATTGTCACTACCATTGTAATTCAGATTCCATAGAGTCACATGAAACTCAGAAGCATTGGAGGTGAATTCTGGTGTGTGGTAGTCTGAAAGATGCTCATAACGCCTATATGTGTTTATGATCTTTTTCATTCCGCTGCCCCGTCTCTCCATAAGCCCCAATCTACTGAAGAAATCAGCCAATAAGGGATTCCTTCTTTTGGATGGCACTGTAAGTGGGTTTAACTGCTGGATAAGTCTGCCGTCCATCATTCCTCCTGGTGAGTATATTTCCAAACGGTCGTCATACATATCTATGTGTATTTCACTTCCCATCTGCATATAGTCCCTATGTATGGAGATTTGCTATCGCTTCTGTTACAGCACGTTCAGGGTAGTCGGGTAGTTCTTCACGATAGTTATTTTCCTTCCACCATTTCTTCCGGGAATTGTTCCTGACAAAAGAAACGGCATCCTGCAACTGACCGATTACGCAACCTTCCAATTCCACATCATCAATCGCTTCGCCCAAACCGCTCGTCATATCCAGACCATTCCAGCGTGTACAGAATATACGTGACTGCCGAACAGGAGATTCGTCAGCCAATAATGCACCTGCATTTGTAAGCTTGCCGTTCTCGTCAATGATGCCCCAAGAAACAAACTCATTGTCTTCATATGAACGCAGTAGGCGTTTATAGTGGACAGACTTGAGTTTGGAGAATGCCATATCCTCAAATCTATAGTTGGAGGGCAAACTGTCGTAAGTACGCCCTGAACCTTTCAATACAAGAGCTTTCAGTTGAGTGCGGTCTGCTGCAACAGACTCATTACCTATGCGTATAAAAGCGATACGCTGTTTGTCTCCTATGTAATAATATGGCGTTTCCTGTCCTGGATATACATGCAATAATACAAGGGCTTTACCATCTGTATCCTTTAGTTCAAGGTTAACTGCTGGAACTGGATCCAGTTTACTTTTTATCTCTTCGCTGATTCTCTCCGCATCTCCTTTTGCGTCATCGAGTCCGACGATATGGTCATCATCACTGATACCAAATATCAACGTGCCGCCCTCGCCATTAGCAAAAGCTGATACACTCTTGAGCCAACTTTTAGGACGCTTGGTCTCAAGCATTTGTTTCTTGTCATAGGTTGTCGTTTCACCTATGAGTTTTAGTATATCTGTATTCATGCGTCATTGTTTATTTTAAACACTTAATGCTTAAACTCAACCCATCCCACTTCCTTCGGAAGTTTGCAGAGTTCCTTTACAAGTATGTCAATGTTACCAATCATTATGCTTTGTCTATATTCTTGTTAATATTTATAGTATTTCAGCTTCATGTTTCAATTGAACTTCATGTTAGATCGCGATAACCAAACCTATGAAAGGAGCGAAAGCAGTCATATCTTCAGCCACCATCCAATTTATATCAGGATGTCTATTGCGAAATTCTTCACTGATGGTATCTTTATAAATGGAACGAATCAAAAAATCTCTAATTGCCGAACGCGATTCCTCATGCGAGAACGCATAAAAGGCCTCCCATGAGATGAAAGCCTTGTCCTTGTCGTTTGACAAATCCCAAAACGGCTCACTATCCAGATACGTAAAAGGATTGCGGTATTCACATTTGAACGGACTTCCAGCAGGAACAACCCTATGCCATATTTCTTTGAACATACCCATTAATTCCTTGTCTAAAAAGATGACATTTGAGGTAATATGTCGTGACTTTACCAATTCCATGACAGCCATAATCATCACAGCCTTGTGAGGTGCATAGCAGCCTCTATATTTGTTGCGGTTCAAGTTGCTGGCTATCTCCAAAAAATAATTGCCGCACAGCTCAACCTTTTTGCGGACAAGTGCAGTCTTGGTTGTCTCGTCTAACGAGACATATACCTCTGTTCGCATAAAGGATGTGAGGTCGTTAATATGGTGTTGTACGTTTAGCATGTTCATTCTTCAAGAATTGTATTCAAGGAGGTGTCCGTAAAAGTCCTCCATATTTCCAGTTTTACCTTCTTGTAATCATCGAAGAGTTGCCCTACATATTCTATCTCGAACACAAGTCTAAGGTCGCTCTTGTCCTCGTTTTCCTGACCTTCTTTGCGATATCCAAGACGGGCTATCTTGATGTAATACAAGTCACGTATACCCTTACCTGAAATGTATGGCATAAAGTAGTATAGCTTGTTGAGTGCAACAGTTGTCGGAAACTTCTTTCCTGTATAGTATATCTTTGCCGAACCGTCCAGATACTGTTCCCAGTTGTCCTTCTTTACATTACAGATGAGTACGTTCTTTGAAGAGTCGATAGGCAATTGACGATGGGTTGGGATGTTTCCATATTCGATGTCAATATCCTCGTGAACCATGCAGTTTTCCAAGATGGGATTATCTGAATATTGGTCGAAGAGGTCGAGGAAATTAAGCTGCTTAGGTATTATTTTAGAGGTTTTATGACTCGCACCTGCTCTCAGAAAATACAAGTTTGCAAAAACTTCGTCTAACTCTGTTTTTGGGCGTTCTATTTGTTCGTCTCCAGCTTTTAATCGTGACACTATCTCGCCTACTAATTCTTCAACATGGCTCTTTGTTTCATCACTTGGTACAATGAAAGGAATCTTTTTTATGTAATTAGCCGAATTATTTGTTGATGGATTGATAGCATTAATTAACTCTGTGCAAACAGCCGAGTTGAAAAATCCAAGAAGGTAAAGAATCCACCTGTCATCTTTTGGGAAAACGCCCACTATGGATTGGTCAAATAGCCTACCTTCAATTAATGATCCTGTAAGCTTAGACGAACGTATCATTGGAATTCCAATGCCGTTCTTAAAGTAATAGTCGGAATTTTGGAACCTACATTTCTTGCTTGACTTATATTCCTCAATAGCTTTTGTTGACCAATCCATAAACCAATGGTTAGGCTTGATATACTCAATGTTACCACCTTTTACCACAGGAACCAAACAATCAGCCGCAGTAATACCACAAACTTTCTCTTTGTCTGTCAAAGAAGAAGTATGAATACTTTCGGAATTCGCACAAATGTACTTCTTTGCATTCTTTATCTCCGGGCTTATTGGATGCAGATAATCTTTGTCGTTACCTGAATAAAATCCCGTCACACAATTTGCAATGTCACCTATCTTCTGAATAGAATCGTCGTTGATTAACTCCGCAATTTTATCGGTAGAATTAAAAATGAATGCTGAACCAACACTTTCTATGACTTCTTTCTGGGAGACAGTTTTTTTTGTACCGCATTCATCAATTTCTAATTCATCTACCGTTTTAAAATTTGTTCTTATAGAGATTTTGTTACGTAAGTTTTGTGCTACATTTGAAGATTTTTTCAGTGTAATGATGCACAGATTTGCGTAACCAAAATTTATTCCTGGGAAGAACGAAGATGGGAATAATGCAAGTTCTTTGATTTTTGTGTTCGTTAGCAAATATTTGCGAATGGCAAGATGCCTATGAAGCGATAAAAAGGTATCTGGTATGATAAAACTTAGTTCCCCATTTTCGTTAAGACAACGTGTGCAGGCATAAAGAAAAAGGGTGTAACTTTCTTTGGTGTACAAATCTGCGTATAGTTTATTCAGGAGACCTTTCTTTTTCTCGTCGTTACGAGCTCCGTATGGCGGATTGCCAATAATCTTATCAAATCTGATACTGCAAGATGTTATGCTCTCATCTAACAGGGTATCAGTTTCTTTTATCTGGATATTTTCCTCTCCACGATATTTCTCTTTTAACCCTAGTACAGCTTTCGGGTTTAATTCGAATACACAGATATTTGCCTTAGGATCTTTCTCTAAAATCTTATCGACAAATACTCCATCACCTCCACATGGCTCCAAAATAGAATCATGTGGATGAAAATCGAGCATCCCCGTCATGTAGTTTAGGATGGGATCTGATTTTGTATAATGTGCTTGATATACTAATGCTTCGTTCATGCGATTACCAGATAAGATAATTTTGAAGTTCATTTCTTGTCACAGCATCTCTCATCTGTGGTGCGAAATCATTCATCCAATCTATATTTTGATCAATCCAATTATGAATGTCAAAACCAGTAAAATGGTGAATTTTTGAATAAGTATAAGCACCGCATGAAGTTTCCCATACCCCTGAATTTTGAAGAGTATTCAGGTAATGGTTATTATCCGTAGAACGTACAAATATCAAGCATTTGTAATTCTCTGTTTCTATATTTTGGTAAATGCTGCCTATAAGCAGCAATCTGTTTGTATTACCTTTCTCGTTAGAACCGAAACCACTTTTAAAATCAACAATGTACTTTGTCTGGCCATCAGTAAAATGTAAATCGCATTCCAATTGAATTTCGCCTGAGGTGACGAGATTCCACACCTTGTCATAGTAGCGTTTTAATTGTTCTTTCTCACTAATTTTAATCTTCAGCGCATCAATGTATGTCGTAATTTCTGTACTCAGGCTTTCCTTTACTTCCGAGAACAATGGCGGAACAAAGGCAGAAATCCTGGCAGAAGGATACTTAAAGCATAGTCTACAAAATGGTTCCCATAGTTCTCCAACTCTACGCGAAAAAGCCATGTAATCGTATTCCCAAACTGAATTCCGGGATTCTAACATAACGACATCGTTTGTGTAAGTTATCATCAACACACACTCCAATATCTCTGCATTTGTCCAATGTTCAGTCCTTGCGATCTCATTAAGAATCTCCAATAGGTTGTCTCTGCTTTGGATGATTGCTTTGTTTAGAGCAGAAGCTTTCTTTTTATAGTCTGCTGCCGAATACTGAAGAGCCAACTCACTCAATATTTCATTAGCACGACTTCGAAAGTAGGCTAATAACCCAGCCTTGTTATTTTTCAAATCCTTGTTTATATTCATCTTATTTTGTATAATTTACAGAGTTATTTAAATTAAACCGATTTTTAAGAATTGCTATTTAATCAACCCTTGTTCATCCAGGAACCGTCCGAAAGCTTCAAGGATGGTGTTTGTTCTTTCCTTAATGTCCGCTTCTGTAAAATCAATCTTTGTCTTTGCCAACTGCTTGAGTTCTTCTACGGAAGTTGCTTTCTTCTCGTCACCCTTAGACGTCGTGTATCCATTAAAATACTTCATCTTGTCACCAAAACGGAAATCAGATGCACGAATGTTAATTCTTTTTTCGAGTATGGATTTATTGCCAAGCATCTCTACAACGTCCTTGGAACTAAGCGATTTCTCTAAATCATAGCGATTGCGAGCATAGATGTGTTCAATTTCAAAGACTGTGTCAAGCGTAGGGCGTTCCTGTTTCTCATTCTGCATGCACCACCATACGAGCATTGACTTCGTGATAGGACGACCATTGTAGAAGTTATAGTTGTCAAACTGATTAGCCGTTTGCTGCTGAGGGAATTGGAAATCGGCAAAATCTGCTTCTTTGCCATTAATGAGGTTCACCATCTCAGCATAGACAGGTGTACGCAAAGCATTCACACCAGGATTTGTTATAGCGTATGCCCAAATGAAGGCAATGCTGCGTGTCAGGAAGTTGTAGAACTTCTCATCATCCAATTGGTTATTTGCGTCCTTGTTGCAAAGGAAATACACGCTGACGAAGAAAGTCCACATGCTATTTGGCGCATAATTGAGAACGAAGAGCTGGCGTAAGACTCTTTGCGAAAAACGATCGTCCGACATAGAATAAACATCATTCCAGAAATCGGCAAGCAGTTCCATATTACAGAGAGTCTCATCGCTTTGCAGCAATGCGTAGTTGTTCGTTCCGTAAAATGAACGCAAAGCCTCTGTTGTAGAACGCTTGATGCCTTTCTTAGCTCGCTCGTAATACATGTAACGAGAGAAAAGTTCATCCATTGGTGTGCCGCTATTGGAGTGCAGATGCTTCTCGCAAATCTCCTCAAGTTTACGCCAACGTTTGATAAACTCGTCCTTCTTGCCAAGCTTCGAGTAGTACTTGTAGAACTCTGCTTTGAAGATATCTGCATCTGATAGGGCTTTACCACGATTGTTGAGCGTAGAGAAAATGCGAAGAGCGGTGTCTTGTATATCAGCTTCAATTGGGAGAAGTATGCAGTTGTTAAGTATCCTGCTTGGCAAATAAGGGAAATAAGCAGGGTAATCAGCCACGAACTCGTCAATTTTTACTTGGAAAAAACGAAAATTTTCAGCATAACGACTCTTCATATTGTCATTTACCACTCCATCTTTGAGTATAGCCAGAAACTCTTCCTTGTCATTATCAGTGGCAACATCTGAATTAATTTTCAACATATTCATATCAGGTTGGTCAAATTCATCTGTTTTCCATATACATTTGCCAATCATTTCCCTTAACAATTGACTCTGCTTGTCTTTCATCTTCTCAAAACGAGTAAAAAAAAGCCCTTAATAGAAGCATAATTGTGGTCAGACGCTGCTGACCATCAATAATTTCCATTTGACCTTTTTCGTTTTTGAAAGAGACTATAGGACCAAGGTAATACTCTTCAGTATTGCGGTCGAATTTGTCTGCATCCCCTTCAGGAATGGCAAATGCAAACACGTCCTCCCATAGCGTGCTACATTCCTTTTCTGCGTCCCATGCGTATGGACGCTGATAATCGGGAATCAGAAAGTCTGCTTTATTATCGCATAGCAGATTCTTAATTGTTTTTTGATCAACGTTTAACTTTGACATATATAAATATGTATTTTTGTATATCTGTTGTTATCATTATTGTGGAGTTTGAAATAATAATTATATCATAATTTTCTCCATCGCCTCCTTCGGTATATACGCCGTAGCCACTAAACACCCGCTGAAGAGCTCTACTATCACTCTCTGCTGTCCGGCTATGCGGGCCACTCGGCCTTGTATGCCTTCGAAATCACCTTCTGTTACGATGACATGGTCTCCTAATTTGTATTGGATGTTCTGCGACGTGACGGGTATGATGTGAGGGTTCTTTATTGATGTCAACTTGATGAAGTTGTTCATGGCTTCATTGCTGATGACGAGGGGAGGATTACGATCGGGATTGTCTTGGCGATAAGACGTGTGGTCGTAGTAATAACTCAACAGGGGACGCGACTCGGTGGAATTCACGTTTTTGTCGTGGAGAATTGCATCGACTTCTTCTTGTGACGAGTGGACGAAAATGAAGGACGGGATAAGAGGCTCGGTGATAATGTGCTTCTTGCCATGCTTCGTAATTTGTTTATAACGCATCGGGGCATAACATTCTATGTTGCTGGCATCGATAATCTCCTTTGCTTTAAATATCCTGCCGTATGACACTCTCAATACAAACCATTGCTTACTATGCTTATGGACATTCCCTACCGACACCCCATCCTTGTCTTTTTGGATGGAGGGCGTGCTGGATGTAACTTCAGCACTGTGACACATTGTGCCGGTGTCAGTCGGTTGGCTGTTGCCTTCCTCCTTCGCACCTCGGCATAATCCAAGTGAACTTGGCTTCTTCACTCGGTTTGTCGTCGGTTGCCCATTATACAATGAAGCGTCAGTCTTGATAGACTGAAAATCCTTTTCTTCCACTGCTATAGTCAGAGGTTATGTTTTTTAAGAGCGACTTGTCTTTGATAAGATTTGTCACTTTCTGGCTACAAAGATACAAAAACAAATGCGGACTCTCGCAATAATTGAAGAAAAACTGCATATTTTTTTTATGTTAATAATGTGTTTTAGTTAAATTTCAGTGGAAAACTGACATGTTTTTATAGTTTACTGCTAACTTTTCTCCGAACTTTCTATGGTTTTCTCCGAACTAAGAATAGTTGTTCCCGAACTTTCTTTGTTTTCTCCGAACTTGTTCCCGAACTTTTTGCTTGTGTTCCCGAACTTTTTGCTTGTGTTCCCGAACTTTTCATACTCTTCTCATAATGTGGATTTATTATTGAAGAATCTCCCAGAAACCACCATTACGGGTTCCACCCTTTCTCTTGATTTTGCCTAACTGCTTCAACTTCTTAATGTGATAAGCGACACCGTCTTCTGTTATGTGGCATTTTGCAGCAAGTTCCTTGCCTGTTATCTTAGGGTTATCTTTTATAGGACAGTGGGACAGGTGAGTGTCCTACTTGCTTAGTTATTTCATTGCCAATTGAAAAAATTGTCATGGGATACTTTGACGTAGCAAGTGGGAGAGTTTTCGGGATTAAAGTTGTTTGCTCATATTTTTTCAATGTGAATAATTGTTGATAGCACTAAAGGCAGAATGTCATGTATGCAGGAATGAAGACAGTGTTTCCCTCTGCCTTCAGATTCTTGGGATGTATGACGTAGCATCCTCCTGTCCGCTGGCGGAATCGCTCTTCAAACCTTTGCAATGATTTTATTGTGTATCTGTCATTTGACTTCACCTCAATCGGATATACCTTGTATTTCAACTTGCTGTTATTGGATATCAGGAAGTCAATCTCAATATCGTTCCTGTGCTTCTCCTCGTTGTATCTTGTGTAGAAAAACAGACGATGTCCATTTGCCACCAGCATCTGGGATATTACGTTCTCATAGAACATTCCCTCGTTTATGGACATCTTGCCAAACAGCAGTTCGCGGTAAAGGTCATTGTCCGTAATCTCGTTTTCGTTGAACGTATGGCTTATAAGCAGACCAGAGTCGCACATATAACATTTCACGTAGGTGCGGTCTTCGTTCAACGACAAACCAACGTTAGGATCGGAACAGTTGAAACACTGGTTGACCATCATCGAGTCGGCAAGCCAGAAGAATGTGTCGTGATATTTCGGGAAAGTGGCGTTCTTGTCAAGTCTGTTCATGACGACACGCCGTTCCTTGTGTGACAGGAATGCGGGAATCTGGTCGAACAGGGCGATTACGCCTGATTTGTATGAAGAATGTATCTTCATGATATCGCTCCTGTACATTTCAAGAATGTCGCGTTTTTCCATGTCGGCTTGTCTGAAGTCCCTGTCGTTATCAATATATGCAAGAACGCTTTGGGGCATTCCTCCAACAATCATGTATTGCCTGAACATCATCATTGCCTTAGCGTGCAACGACTGTTCGAGAGGCATGAGCTTCTCAAAGCATTTCCTGATGTAGCCAACCATCATCTCGTCGCCCAATGCCCATGCAAATTCCTCAAAGTCCATGGGATACATAGCCAGGTGCCTCTCTTCCGAGGGGAGGGTGATGCCATCCACATTTTCTTTGATGGATATCAGTGAGCCTGTTTCAATATAGTCAAACCTGCCGTCGGCAACAAGGTATTTCACTGCCTGACGTGCCTTTGGGAAACGCTGTATTTCGTCAAATATGACAACCGACTCCCTTCTATATAGTTTCTTGTTGTATTCCGACTCGATTATCATGAAAAACGTGTCCAGGTCGTTGAGATAATTGTTGAACGCGGAAATGACGGTGTCGCTCGCCAAGTTGAAGTCGATCAGTATGTAGCTTCGATATTCGTTTTTTGCAAACTCCTCCACTATGGTTGACTTCCCGATACGGCGTGCTCCCTCTATCAGAAGTGCCTTTGCCCCTCTTGCTTCGTTTTTCCAGTTCTTCAACTTTTCGTAAATCTTGCGCTTGAATACCCTCATAACATTTGCTTTTTAATGTATTTACAGTGCAAAATTACTCAATAAATCTGGAATGCGCAAGTTTGTTATCCTAAAAAATGTCAATAATGCGCAGGTTTGCCTGCGGGTAAAATGTCGGGAGTGCGCAGAAAAATCGGAGGGACAGGTGCGTTTATTCATTGTCGAAACGGGCGGAAGCCCACACTAATTTTGTCGTATTTTCGTGTTGATAAATGTAGACATACTATCGATAACGTGTTAATTTATAGGTGGTTAAAGAAAGGGTGATGGTATGAGGGTAAAAACAAAAAAATACATGATTAGAACCACAAGAGATTAGTGCATTGACCCGCCAAAGTGAATCCACGAACTTAACCGTGTTCAAATGCCATAAAATTTTGAACGGCAAGTCGATTTGTCATAATCTACTTGCCGTTCAGGTTAAATCGTAAAGTCGATTCACTCACATCGAAAGGCGGAGTTATCGACTTTTTGTTGATGGCATTTATTCACCTGGAGTTCCGTCTCCATATTCACCACCTTGTAAGTCGTTGTCTCCACTTCCTGCAAGAATCTTGCAAGTTTCAACATTGTAGACGGTCATTTTTGGTGTTACATAAAATTCTTTCTTTTTCATTTTACTAATATTTTTTTGTTGTTAATAATGTTTATTCCTCTCTTTGGCTGTGGAATTTGTTTTCCGCTTATGTCGAAAATCATGTCCACTTCGCCATTTTCTTTTTCTATGTATTCAATATCCGTAGTTTCTCCGTCACCAACACCAATGGAATATAGCCTTGACTTTGTACCATTGGCTTTGGGAGTCTCGAACCAACCGCGGTAGGAAGCAACGACAAATGACACGTTGGCATAGTAGAACTTGTTGTTGGCGATGTAGAAGATGTCGTTGGCAACTGTCGACGGGTTGAGAGTGATGTTGTTATATGTTCCCTTCATCTCCCATTCTGCCATTTCGCCACTCCACGTCTTGTCTCCCGCTTTCAGTGTGGCGTTGGTTGTCTCCATGTTTGCTTCTCTTCCGTCCAACAGTTTGAATACGGCAGGCGTTCCTGCCTCTACATCAGAAATAGGCGAGAATGTCATGATGGATTCTCCTACAGACATCAGCTTGTAGTATTGTATTTTTTCGTTGCTTTTTACTGCGTAGGGCAGACAAATGGTGCCCCATTTGTTTGTCATGTCTCTTTTATAAACTATTTTCTCTATCTCTACGTCGTATTTCGGAGTTATGAGGTCGCATCTGTCTCTCAGCGTCAAAGTGCCGTCAATGCTTACCACCTTGCTTATGTCTATCTTTGTCAGCGACGTCTCATTAGCAAGAGCCGCAGCAACGTCTTCTGTTACATGACCTTCAAGCGCAATTTCACCTTCCGTTGGTTCTCCCACCTTAACGTATGTTGTAGTTGGTGCCGCATAATACTTGTTGCCGTCGGCATCTGTGGCTACTATGTTGGTAATTAGGATGGGGTAAATGCCGGCGGGGATGGAAAAATCACCTGCTTCAGTTGAAGGGTACAATGTATAATATCCTAAATTAGTATTAGATGAAAAATTTGATGTATTAGTCCATAATGGATGCCATTTGTCACTGTTCCATGTTTTGCCACGTCCACTTATCTCGTTTTCAAAATCCATTAATTCCTTTTCTTTCCATCCGTCGGGAAATATTATGTCAAATTCTATTGTTCGATATGCTCCATTGTTAATGATGAACGATACTCCAGCAGTAACACCATCAACATCCGAAGAAGTTAATTCTATAGGTGCAATCTTAATGCCAAAGTCTGTAGAATACTCTGGCTTACCGATTGTCAATGTAGATTCCACTTCTTCAATGGACTGTACACTTGTGCCAGTTTCATTGCTAATAACAATCTCTTTCAAATTGATAGGGTAAGAACCGTCTGCAAGATTTTCGTTTACAGATAGAGTTATTATTGCCACTTCACCTTGATTGTCTGAAAAAAGGGCATTGCTTGTAGATGCAGCCAATACACGAACTGCGCCACTTGCTTGCTCCTTGTATTCGAAGGTATTGGTGTTTGCCGCTGTTGTGCGGTCCAAACTCAATTCCGCCTTAACGAAACTGATACCTTCAGGCAATACCAAGTCAAACTGATAGGCAGGCACTGAAGCCTTGTTGTTCATCAATATCGGCATTTTTATAGTGGTTCCTGCCATTGCTGTCATCGATTTTGCATACACGACATTATCGTAGCCAGAGATGTCGGTTTCCGCTGCCTTAACCACTATACCAAGGCAGAACAAAATGATTGATAAGAGAATCTTTTTACTCATAATTTTTTATGTTTATAAATGTTTAGTCAACACTACTGTTGAGGATTAATGCTACCAATGCGGTCAAATCACTTACATTTATTTTGCCGTCACCATTCACGTCGGCAGCTTCTTCTACAAAAGATGCCGATTTATCCTCCAATATGTAGCTCACTATTGCAGTAAAATCACTTACATTAACTTTACCATCTCCATTCGCATCACCCAACAAATGGTTTACCAAGGTCAACGTGGTGGGGTTGCTTGGTTGTCCTACTTGTCCCGACGATGTGAAGGCAATAGTTTCCTGGAGGATTGAGGTCTCGCCGGTTGTCTTGTCGAACAACTTGAACTTCACCGTCTCGCCCGACTCGCTGTTGCTTCTTACGCGAATGTAAAGCCAGGTGTAGCCGCTCTGCGAGAAGACCGTTGCCACTCCGCGACATTCATCTCCAACGAATGCTCCAACTTCGTAGTTGGAATAGTCTGTTACTGTGTTATTGTCGACAACCAACTTTCCGTAGAAGGTCATGTCATACCGATAGGCATTGGGGTTTACCGTCCAACCACTGTCCTCGGCATGGAGGACAGTGGATATGGTCAGTAATAATGCCGCACAGACAAGTAATCTTAGTTTGTTTGACATCTTCATTCGTTTCCGTTATTTGATTAATACTTTCTTTCCTTTATAGATGTAGAGGCCGCTCCTGCGAGTGTCCTTCACCTTCTGTCCAAGGGCATTGTAGGCATCCTCTCCTTGAGCCGACTCTTCGCCGATGCCGCTGATTCCTGTGGCATTGCCAAGTTGCAGCTGATAAGGTGCCTTCACCGAACCTACGGCATCTGCCTTGAAGTCGAGCTTGTCGTCAATGTCAAACGACTCGCCACTCTCCTTGTCAACTGCCTTGAACAGGATTGGTTCAGACTTCTCGCCATATACAGACAGGAATATCTTGCCGTCGATGAATTTGCCTATGCCTCGGCACTCTTCTCCAACGAATGCTGCAACGTAATAGTCGCCTTCACCAACAAGAATGTTTCCGTCGTAGAGTTCTGCCGTTATGCACATCATGTTAGGATATTTATGCACATCAACAGTCCATGGAGCTACGTCTTCATAGCGTCGCTTGGCATACATTGCTTTTGCCTTCACTGTAGCTATGCCATCGTAGTAAAGTATCGACTTGGCTGATGCAGACTTGTAGAGATAACCGACGCCTGGCTTTAGCGAGGTCAGGTCGCCTGTCCAGCTGCTGCCTGAATATTCTGCATAGCCTCCAAGCGTTGTTATGATGTCGCCCTCTTCAGCGTTGGTAATAGCTGTGTTGATGTCAATCTCGTCGCTGAGAGGACAACCAATCCAGTTCCAGCCCTGTTTCAGGCTAATGCCTTCGTCGGCAGACGCTTGAATGCCCGATACGGCTATCGACGTCGGAGCATTGGTGAACACCTTTATCGCCTCTTCCGCCTTTACGGAACCAATGTTTCCTGTGAAGCCGATGATTGGGTCACGATATAGTTCACCGTCGATTGTCAGTATGCGGTTTACGTCGCCCGTCTGCAGCTTCTCTGCCGACAAGTCGTTTGCCTGGTTGTGCGAAATCCAGTTCCAGCCTGCTGCAAGTTGTATCTGCAGATTAGCCCACAGCTTCTTTTCCATGTTGCCAGCCATGTCGGTGGCTATCACATTGTACTCATATTCGGCACCTTCCGGGTGGACGAAGTCGTAGGTGTTGACATCAGATGCACATTCCGCTATCTTCTCCCAAACAGTGCCTTCGCCATTCAGCTTTGCATAAAGCTCATATTTCCAAATGCCCGAACGGTTGTCGGAGCCGGAGAAGCGGAGAGTAGTTGTCGTTGCGTCCGTCTCTGCCGTTGAGGTGATGGAGCTTGATGGGCATACAGCATCTACTGTATTTGTCCATACAGGAGTCTTTATAGCGTCGTTGTTGTCGAACACGATGGACGCTTGGTTGGAGATGCTTGTGCCGTCGTCGAACGTTTTGAGCAAGTCAACTGTATAGAGAATGTTTCCGATGCCCGATGTTCCGTCGGTGTTCACTGGCAGCACTCCTTGGTTTGCGTCGTCGGTCTCTTCCAGCGTCATTGGGTCGAGCGACCTCATTGTCCATGTCGCCAAGCCTGTCGCCTCGTTGAACTCGCATTTCAGCTCTGCCAAGGCATTGATGTTTGGACGCAGGTCGATGGTCTTCACAAAGTTCTGACTGCCGTCCAGTGCAGTGGTCTTGCCCGAGAGTGTTATGGCTTGTGGAGTGAATGAATCCAAGTCAAACTTGCTGGCATCCAACTGGTTTGTCACAACAATCTTGTGGGCGGCAGCATTGGCTATCTCAGGGTCGTTCTCAAACTCAATGTCGTAGCCGATGGTCTTGACATCCTGAGTCATGTACTGGCTGCCCGAAGGTGCCGTGTAGCCGGTAATCTCGTTGGGGTCGCCTGGCAGATAAACGTCAACGGGGTGTGGTGTCGGCGACGGACAGTCGGAGCTTGCATAGTCGCCCAACTGGTCGTGGAATATCTCGCGCGGACTTCTTGCACAGTATCTGTAGCGCATGCGATACTGGTTGTTGGCAGAATCGTCCGGGTCAAGACCTGCTGCACGCAGCACTGCATCGTCCCTTACGCGCGTACCACTTTGTATTATGCCCGCTATAGCCTCGGCTGCTCCCATGAACGGACGCAGCACTGCTGCAGGCGATATTGGTATGTTAGGAATGTCTGCCATGTCTGCCGCATCGAGCATGTCGTAAACATCGTGAATGTTCGACTGCTCGCAGCCTTCGTAGGCGGCAGCCAACATTGCAGGCGAAGAGCCGCTTGCAGTGCTGCTTCGCCATTCCTCCAACGAGTCATACCATGGCTTGCCTGCCCATGCGTAGAAGTTGAACTTGGCGTGTGCAGTCTGTGTCTTCACTCCGAATATGAATGTCTTTTCTTCGTAAGGACCCAGGTAAGGCACTACCATAGGCATGAAGATTCCCTTCTTGCCTGTGCCGACGAGGTTGTCGGTATAGGTGAAGAAGTCGCGGCTGCCGTGGAGACTTTCTGAAACAAGCAGGTCGAAGTTGACGAATACAAACTCGTCGAGTATCTCGTCGTTGTCCAATGCCAAGTTCACAGGTATGCTGTAGAGTGGCACGTTGCCCTTGTTCTTCAGCGTCACATATATTGGATATGGGTCGCCGACAATCGGTTTTGTCACTATCTCAATGTCAACGGTCGCGTTGTTGTTTATTGGCTCAAGCTTCACGGCATTGTCAAAGCTGATTGTCTTGTCGTCCTCCGGCTTTTCCGCGTCTTCAAAGCGGATGCTTACGGTGTAGTTCTCCGCCTCGCTAAGTGCGTCGAGCATTGAGAATCGTGCCACCAAGTCGGTGGTGTTTGCCTCCACTCGGTCTGCCGTGTAGGTCTTTGTGCCGTTGGTAAGCGTCACCGATTTCACATAGTTCATGCCGTTGCCCTTGACGTACATCAGAGTCTTGCCCACCGACGACATCTTTTCAGGTGTGAAGTCAAACACTGCGTACTTGTCTATCAGTTCGCTTGTCAGTGTCAGGTCGCTGCCATAGCCGGTCATGTCGTGAACAGCCACATAGAATGTTCCGTCGCTCATCAGGTGGCATCCGCCAATCTGAGTCGCGCCGTTGCCCTCTGCCTGATAGAGTTCGTTGCCGTCCTTGTCAAATATGTGCAGACTGACAGCCCTGTCGCTCTTCAAACTAATTGAATCGCCATATTCGCCGTCGAACTTAAACCATGTAACTGCGTTTTCTGCAGGTTTGGCTACTCTTTGCGTAGGCAAAAGGTCTGCAATGTCGGTCAACACTTGCTTTGCCCTCTCATCAACATACGATTCCCTTCCGTCGTTCCAGCTTCCAGCAGCGTCATAGAATCGGATGGAGAAGTCGTTTTTCGCATACATCGTCGGCACGCCATTGTCTTCCTTGAATGCAAAGCTAACCGAGCGTATTGGCTGTTGTGCGAGAGGAATAAGACCTGTATAGCTGAAAGTTGTTTTACTTCCGTCTATTGTAACGTCAATTCCATCAGCCGACTTGTCGTTAATCCAATACCTGTATTTCGTCAACGAGTTTATGCCATTCGGCAGTGGCTCGTCATACAGTTTCATGAACATCGACGAATATGCAGCCGAAACATGTCCTTTGTCGTCAAGCACCTCAAAGTGAATAGTATGCACTCCCTTCTTTATTCCGCTTAAGTTGATGGTTTGAGTATTGCTTGCATAGTCGCCTTCCACCATGTTTGCCCTATCTTCGTCAAACCAGTAACGTTGTTTCGTCACGTTGCCGGCAATATCGGCAGTGTTCTGCTTATAAAACATTGCGGTGCGTGCAGTTGAAGCATGGTTTTGGTCGTCAACTGCTTGGTAGTGAATGAAGTGCAAGCCTGGCTTTAACGTTGCAATATCAATCTGCTGAACTCCCGACATTGTAGCGGTCTCCTTCGCAGTCGTTTCTTCGTCAAACCAATAGCGCAGTTTCGTGGCAGTGAGTTTGCCATTTGTCTTGCCTATTTTCCAGAACAGAGAGGAATAGGCTGGAGTCGTTTGTCCGTCTGTGCCTTCTGCAGTAAAGTGTATAGTGTGAAGTCCGTCTGATAGTTGCGAAACATCGTATGATTGAACACCTGAGCTTGCCGCCTTAGCTGACGCATAGTCTTCATCATACCAATACTTTATGCCTCCTAACGACCATTCTTTTGCTGGCACCAAGAACAATGCAGAAGCAGATGAAGCCGGCTTGTCGCTCGAATCAATCAGAAGGTAGTGCAAGGTGTGCAAACCTTCGCCAAGCGACGAGGCATCGACTGTGTGGCTGCCCGTAAGGCTTCCTGTCACCGTCTTTGCATTATCGTAATCCTCATCAAACCAGTACATCATCGTCTTTGCCGTGGTGGCTTGCGCCTTTATGGCATTGGCGATTTCCTGTATTTCGTCTGATGTTTGCCCTCGTGCCGCAAGATGCAGGCAAACAAGGACAAATAATAGTATATACTTCCTCATAAATCAGTCGTTTATTGCTGCTGCACTGAGTTCACCTCGACATCCACGCTAAGTTGACCGTCGGAAGTCGTTCTGTTTGAAATGTTCAGCTTTGTTATTTGAGGATAAGATGGAGTGGAACTCCAGGGAAGGAAACCGCCGTAGATGCCAACCTCAGAGTCGTCATCACCTTTCAATGTTGCTTTGGCTGTTGCAGTAAGAGGTTTTTTCCAATCAGAGCCTTCAAAAATATCTATCGTCTGTCCGCTGTAGCAGTTTGTACAAAAATCGGGGTTTGTAAAAAGGTCACCATTTCCAATACATACGCAGTTCTTAAAAGAATAGACTTCTTCTGTGGAAAAATTACTGTCTGTACCGTTAATAATTATACTATTTACAAATGAACCAGGCAAAAAGTGAGAAGAAGCAGAACTATAAAATACGCAGTTAATTATGGATATTCCACCTTCCCAACGACCACTTTCAAAATCTATTAAACAGTTGATCATTGTTACTTTGTCTTCATTGTCTACGTTTCCACCACGAACTATGCAATTTGTTATTGTCGATATAAGATTTAGATTGTAATTTTGACTAAAATATTTTATGTCACACTTATTAAAATTTATAGGTGAAGAACATTGATACACATAAACAGTATTATCAAATTTTACACCTTCAAATGTCAACAAGTGCTCAGATTCTGGTGTGTATGCACGAAGGTAACCACTAATAATTGTCGGATTATCACCATCCATACCTGCACCTCTCACTGTTATGGCTTTTCTTATATCCGTAGCACTAAAAGCTGCTCCTGACAATGTTATTACATCACCATCAACAGCAGCTTCAACAGCCTTCTGAAAAGCGAAAGTTCCGTAATACGAAGTGATTGTTTCCCCGTGAGTAAGCGTAGCAACCATAGTGCTCTGTTGAGCATAACCCACTACTGCGCAAACAAGCGCAACCAAAGTAACTAATAATTTTTTCATACGAATAAAAAATTGGGCGGAACTGTTCGTGACCTTTCCGCCAATCAGGCATCGCCAAACGCCCCACGCAAAGAAAAGCACGAACAGTTCACGCCCATACAGGACGTGAACCTTCGTCAGCTTGTTCTCTTGCGTTTTGAATTTGGCGATTTCGATTGGCAAGAAACAAGGACAAAGTCCATGTATATTATGTCGTGACCCTGCCAACGGGGCTTAGCCCCCTTGCCGGGTCGATAAATATAAAGCTACTTACATATTCCGCATGTTAATAAATAAAATTGTTTTAAATCACACAGCAGCAATAGTTTGTCTCAGGCAGGCTATGGCATTGGCATCCTTCACCCTGCCGTACAGAAAATACATGCGCCCAAGTGCTGCAAAACCTGAGCGTCGACTCTCTGACGTGGCAAAATTAAGCATAAATTTTCAATTTACAAAGAAAAATGAATGAAAAATGCAAATATTTCGATGGAATATTTTGAAAATTCAAAAAGTTACTGTATTTGCAGTGGGAATAGACAGGTAAAATATGAAGTAACGGAACTTTGGGTGCGCTGGCTACTGGGGGTGTGGGCGTCCCGCCCGCACCTCGCCTATGAGGTAATATTTCGGAATTATGCGGTTGTTGGTGCGCAAGGTGCGGGCGAGACGCCCACACCCCCAGCCCTTGCCGCTAAATATTCAACTACATTTTAAGGGTGGGAACCAACGGTCGCTGGCCGAAGGGAAAAACAAAGTTCAGTGAAGTAATGAGTTTATTCACTTCAATGGTAACCCCCATTAGTGTTAAGCCCTTTGTTGGTGGAATATAGAATAAAGGAATCATAAGGGACTGGAACATTGATTCACCACAAGTGAATCAATAAACCAGTCCCTTGTGAGTTTTGAAAGAAAGGGTCACCACTTGTCTTTGGTAGTGATGTCGTCAGCCCAACGGTGGTCCTTGGGGAAGGCTTGTCCATTCCATGCCTTCACTTGGGTCCAGGGTTCGTCGGGGCATGTCCAGAAGTCGTGGGTGGATGGAAGACCGAGAGGCATGAAGGCAAGCGAGGTCATGTAGAGCGAACCGTTGTTGGTGTACCAGTCGGCTGTTTCGGGCTGTGAGCCGCAGAAGCCAATGGTGAGGTAGCCGCCTTCGTTGTAGTTCTGCTGATAGTCGAACATGCGGTGCATTACCTTTGTAAGGGCAGCACGAACCTGTCCGCGTGAAATGTCCTCCGGCAACTTGTCGTACCAAGCTACGAGAGCCAAAGGCTGGAGGGCAGCGAGGCGATAGGGCGTAGAACGACCTATGACGGGGAATGTGCCTTCGGGCGAGATGAAACGTTCGAGAATGATGGAGAACTTCTGTGCACGTTTCAAGGCTCTGTCGTGGTAGCGCTTATAGTCAAGACGAGTGTTCGCCTTTGCGTCAACCATAGCCTGGAGTGTCTCAAGATACATGGCATGGAAAACGTAGGAAGAATAGTAGTCGAAGGCAAAGACAGGTCCGTCGGCATACCAACCGTCGCCGACATACCATTCCTCCACCTTGCGGCAGGCAGTGTTGACACGGAACTCGTCGTATTGTGCGCCAGCCTTGGCAAGGAAGCTCTCGATGACTGATGAGAAGAGGAACCAGTTGGTATATGGAGGGTCGATGTGACGCATCTTCTGGAACTCGGCGATGTAGCGTTGCTTGGTCAGGTCGTCAAGCGGAGTCCACAGTTGGTCGTAGGCGCGGAGGAAACTCTCGGCAATGTAGGCGGCATCGACAAGGTTCTGTCCTGCTACGCCCCAACAGAGATAGTCGGGCGACTCAGGGTCGACGCTGTTCTTGTAGCTTGCCAATGCCCATTCGCGCAACTGCTTTCGCTGAATGCCCTCGGCTGTGTCGTCGTCGGGAAGTGCAAGCCATGGAGCGATGCCAGCCATAAGTCTACCGAAGGTCTCCATATAGACCACTCGGCGGTCGCGCGAGTCGAACGAAGGGCTGAACTCCGTCTGCATGTTCTTTCGCAGTTCGCCTTTCGCCATGTTTTCAAGCACTGGCTGCGCCATTGTGTAGGCAAGTCGACACCAATATTGTCTGTCGTTCTCAACGGCTTTCTTCGCCTTCTTGGCTCCGAAGGCAGGGACGAGGCCGATAATGGATATGAATAGAATTGATAATAGCTGTCTCATTATTATTCTGTCTTAAATCCAAAACGTTTATTTCTTAATGTTCGGCAATTCGAGGCCATAGTTATGCTTCTTGTCGATGAACTTCAGGTATGCTGCGAGCAGCAGTGCCGCAACGCCGAAGCAAGCGAAGATGACGAGAGGCACGGTGTAGTTGTAAGGAATGAACTCGCTTCCAGCCTCCTTTGCTGCAATGACGGCAGGATTGTCGGCATTGGAACTTGCCAATACGCTTCCAATGAGCATTGGCACGAAACAGAGACCGAAGTTCTGCACCCAGAAGATGAGGCAGTAGGCACTGCCGAGAACCTTCTCGTCGATGATCTTAGGAACGCTTGGCCAAAGGGCTGCTGGAACAAGTGCAAACGAGATGCCGAGAAGCACGATGGTGGAGTAGGCTATGAGATAGCTGTGGGTCTGAGGCAGAACGAATGCGAAGATGAGGTGGCAGGCAATGAGAAGAATGGCGCCCCACATAAGCATGGTTGCTCCCTTACCCTTGTGGTCGAGGAACGAACCGAGGAACGGAGTGATGACGGCTGCACCGATGGGGAACCAACGGAAGATGTTGGAAGCATCGGAAGGAGAGATGCCGTCGAGGTTGCACTGAAGCATGTTGGCTCCGTAGCGCTGGAATGGGAAGATGGCTGAATAGTAAAGCACGCAGAGGAGGGCAACAACCCAGAAGATGCGGCTTGTGAGGATGTTCTTAAGGTCGGATGCCTTGAACTCCTCTTCGCTGTCGCCACCTTTGCCGTCGATGCCGAGCTGGCGGTCGAACTTGCGGTCCATGATGCAGAACACGGAGAAGGTGATGAGACCTATGAAGAGCAATGCTGTGCAGAAGCCTACTGGAGCTGAAACGGTGCCCATCTTCTCGGCGATGATAGGAGAGATGGAGAAGATAGCGAACACACCAACTCGTGCGATAGCCATTTCAAGACCCATGGCGAGTGCCATTTCCTTGCCCTTGAACCACTTTGCTATTGCCTTCGACACTGTTGTTCCTGCCATTTCGCATCCACAACCGAAAATCATGAAGCCAAAGGAAGCCAATTTTGCACTGGCAGGCATGGAAGTCCACCAGGAGTCGAGCCAGAGGGCGAGGCCTGTTCCGGCGAAGGAGTCGCTGATGGCATAGTACTTTATGCATGCTCCGATGAACATCATCGATGCCGAGAGCTCTCCAGTGAAGCGGATTCCGCACTTGTCGAGAATGATGCCGGCAACGATAAGGAAGCCGAACACGTTGAGAATGTATTCACCTGCGGCATAGGTGCCGAAAACGTCGGGACTCCAACCGCGCTCCTGTTCGATGAGCGACTGCAGTGGAGACATTACGTCTACAAACATGTAGCCGAAGAACATCATCGAGGCTACGAGAACGAGTGCTGTCCAACGCATTGCAGCATTGTCGTTCATTTTTCTTTGGATTGATTCAGTCATATTTTTATTTTTTGATTTAAGTTTCGCATGTACTCAACGTTTTGGTAGTTAAGGAGTAAAGGAGTAAAGGAGTTAAGGAGTTAAGCCATTAGTTAAGAGCATAGGATATAAGCGTAATAACATTTGGCTTAACTCCTTAACTCCTTAACTACTAACAATTTCCCCTACTTGTGAAAGTTGAGCTTTTTATTATTTAATTCTTCTTCAGCCAACGGTCGAGCCACGAGAAGAAAGTGCGTTGCCAAAGGACACCGTTCTGTGGTTTCAGCACCCAGTGGTTTTCGTCAGGGAAGATGAGGAGTTCGGCAGGGATTCCCTTCATGCGGGCTGCATTGAAGGCACCCATACCCTGGTTGTAGTTGATGCGGTAGTCGAGCTCGCCATGAATGCAAAGTATCGGTGTGTCCCACTTGTCCACTGCCTTATGGGGCGAGTTGTCGTAAGTCTTGCGTGCATCGGCAGTCTGATTCTTGTTCCAGAAGGCATCGTCGTACTCCCAATTGCTGAACCATGCCTCCTCAGTGTCGGTGTACATCGACTCAAGGTTGAAGGCACCGTCGTGGGAGATGAAGCACTTGAACCGCTTGTCGTGATGCCCGGCAAGATAGTATACGCTGAAGCCGCCGAAGCTGGCACCAACGGCACCAAGACGGTCGCGGTCGACGTAAGGCAGATTCTCAGCGGCATCGTCGATGGCAGAGAGATAGTCGCGCATGCACTGACCTGTCCAGTCGCTGCTGACAGCCTCGTTCCACTCATGACCAAAGCCTGGCAGACCGCGGCGGTTTGGCGCGACGATGACGTAGCCGTTGGCAGCCATAATCTGGAAGTTCCAACGATAGCTCCAGAACTGGCTTACAGGGCTTTGTGGTCCGCCCTCGCAGAAGAGTAGGGTAGGATATTTCTTGTTGGGGTCGAAGTTTGAGGGAAGGATAATCCAAGTGAGCATGTCCTTGCCGTCGGTTGTCTTCACCCAACGCTTCTCAACCTTGCCGAACGACAACTGGCTGAGAATGTGGTCGTTCTCGCGTGTTAGCTGTTCTACTTTCGTCTTCTCTATGTTCTTGCCTGGAGTGACAATGTAGAGGTCGGTAGGAGCAGAGATGCTCTGGCGTGAGGCGAGCAGTTTCTTGCCGTCGTTGGCGAGCGAAATGCTGCCGAAGTCGGCAATGTCGTCGGTGAGTTGCGTAACAGTGCCTTTGAGGTCAACCTGATACATGTTGATGCAACCATGCCAAACACCGATGAACGACAGCGACTTAGAGTCGTAATTCCAGCAGAAGGCATCGACGTTGGAGTCGAAGGATGTGCTGACATAGTTCTTTGTGCCAGTGGCAAGTTCATAGACACAGAGGCGGTTGAGGTCTGCCTCATAGCCGTCGCGAGCCATGCTCTGCCAAGCTACGAAGCGTCCATCGGGCGAGAACTGTGGATTCTGGTCGTAGCCGGGATTGTTCTTAAGGTTTTCCTCGGCATTCACCTTCTGGTCGCGCATGGTGTGTGTAGGGTCGACGGCAACATCCTTGTAGTCGGCTGGCTTGCAGAGGTTTGTCGTCTCGCGCGTACCTATATTATATAAATATATGTCGGAATCGGTGGAGATGGCGTAGTCGAGACCCTTCTTCTTGCGGCATGTATAGGCAATGGTCTTTGAGTCGGGGCTCCATGCCAGCTGCTCAATGCCACCAAAAGGCTCCATGGGGCACTCGTATGGCTCTCCTTTCAGAATGTCCTCACCCTCGTCGATGCCATTTGCCGTCACTGTGGCAAGGAACGGATGCTGAATGTTCTCAACATAGTGGTCCCAGTGGCGATACATAAGGTCAGTGACGAGTCGACCTGTGGCTTTTGGCAGGTCGTCGGGATTCTTCTTTATTATTTCGTTGAATGGCATCGACTTGACGAGAATCACCTTCGTTCCGTTGGGTGAGAACTTGAAGCCCTCGATGCCTGTCTTGTCGTTGGTGAGCTGTCGGCGGTCTGTTCC
This sequence comes from Prevotella sp., assembly GCA_051869235.1. GTDB lineage: Bacteria > Bacteroidota > Bacteroidia > Bacteroidales > Bacteroidaceae > Prevotella. The sequence continues at coordinate 16,245 of JBJEAS010000130.1, read as the reverse complement.
GTCGGGATTCATCGACCATATTTGTCCGCCAGTGAGGAATGCGATGCGCTTTCCGCCCTCAATCCATGTCGGGTCGGTTTCGTTTTTCGAGCTTGTCGTCAGTTGACTGCGGTTGTTGCCCTTCGAGTCAATGGTGCAGATGACCTGATGACCCTTGTTTGCCTTCACGCTGTAGTAGCCCACTTGGAAGACGATGGTCTTTCCGTCGGGGGCAGCTTCTGCTCCGCCGATTCGTCCCATTGCCCAAAGAGCCTCGGGAGTCATGAGGTCGCTCGTCAGCTTGATGTTGTTCTTACCAATTTTCACGTCTTCTTGTGCGTTAATTGTGCCAAAAGCCGCCAACATGGTGGCGGCTATGGCGATTTTTGCAATCGTTTTCATGATTGTTTCTTTATTAATAAGGATTCTTATAGAGGTTGTTTGACTATTTCTTCAACATCTGCTCCCTCTGCTTGCGCATTTCCTCTGCCTGCTTCTGCATGGCTTCGAGGCGTGCGGCAAGTCCGCTGGTCTTTTTGGGGTTGTCCTTGTTCTCCTTGTAGCGAGCCTCAAGAATGGCGAGAAGTTTCTCGTCGTTGGTTGTCTTGCGCAGAATCCACATTATGGCTGCACTGAAGAAGAGGGAAATGAAGTAGTAGAAGTTAAGACCTGCAGCATAGTCGTTGAACATGAAGAAGAACATTACAGGCATGAGATACATCATCCACTGCATCATCTTCATCTGTTCAGCCTGCTGACCCACCATTTGATCCTTCTGCTGGCGCATGCTCATCATCGAATAGAGGATGTTTGACACGCAGAACAGTATGCAGGTGAGACTCAGGTGGTCGCCGATGAGCCAAATGTTTGTGCCCCATTCGATGATTGGGTCGTAGGTGGAGAGGTCGCTAATCCAAAGGAAGCTCTCGCCACGAAGCTGAATGGCATTTGGCACGAAGTTGAACATTGCAACCCAGATAGGGAATTGTATGAGCATAGGCAGGCAGCCGCCGAGTGGGCTGACGCCATATTTCGAGTAGAGTGCCATCATAGCCTGCTGTTTCTGCATTTGGTCTTCCGGCTTGTTGTACTGTTTTGTTGCCTCTTCGAGTTTTGGCTTCAGCACACGCATCTTGGCAGAGCTCATATAGCTCTTCTTCACCAGCGGATAGGTTATGACCTTCAGAAGCAGTGTGATGAGAATGAGCACAATGCCCATGTTGAAGCCCCAAGAAGTGAGCCAGTCAAAGACGTAGATGGTAAACCAACGGTTGATGAGGCGTACGATAGGCCAACCAAGATAGACAAGCTGCTGCATGTCGAGGTCTTTGTCGAACGAACATTCGCTGTCAACGTCCTTCAGCACCTGGAAGTCGTTGGGACCAAAATAGAGTTCAAGCTCCGTTGGTGCAGTGCCTGTCGGGTCGAATGCGGTCTTGAACTTTGCCTGATACTGCTTCAGATAGCCAGACTCCTTCTCCATAGGAATGCTTGTCAGCAGTGCGTTGGCGGCAATGTCGTCCTTTGTTATGAGAACAGAACTGAAGAACTGGTCTTTGAAAGCCAGCCAGTCGAGTGCCTTTTCCATAGGCTCGTCCACCACCTTCTCCGTTTCGCTGAGATAGTCGGAGTCGTCGTCCTTCTCCTTGTAGGTCAGTGTAGCGTAGCGGTTCTCAAAGGTGAATCCCTTCTCCTGCTGGCGGCATTTGCCGTTCCACTCGATGTCTACCTGACGGTAGTTGGGTGCGAAGATGCCGTCGAGTCCCTTTGCCTGCATTGAGAGGTGAAGCAGGTAGTTCTCGCCCAGACTGTAGTTGAGTGTCAGTTCTCCGCCGTTTATAGCCTTTGCCGTAAGGGTGAGGGTAGAGTCGGTGGAGTTTGTAGGCTCGAAGAAGAGGTCGGCAGTGATGATGTTCGTCTGCTTTCCAGCAAGCAGGAAGTTGAGGCTCTGCTCCTTGTCGGCAAAGAGAGTGAGGTCGTTGTCGCCGCTTTTGTCCTTAAAGCCGAGCAGCTTTGCCTCTGCCACATATCCGCCTTTGGTGTTCACCTTCAGCTCCACCTTCTTGTTCTTTAGCGTGAGCTGCTGGTTCTTGCCTTTGAGTGCCGAGAAGAAGAGCTGGGTAGAATCGGTCAGTGCGGCTTCCGCCTGAGCCTTCTTGGCTGCGGCTTTAGCCATCTGTTCGCGTTCTGCCTTCTCCTTCAGCACATTCTCGATAGAGTCTTGCTTTCGCTGAGCGTTTATCTGTTCTTCCGAGGGCTGGTTGTACCACGAGAATCCGAAGAGTACAAGTCCCATTAGGATGAATCCGATAATAGTGTTCTTGTTCATGTCTTTTTATTATATTACTTTTTCTTGTTTCCTATGGCTGTTTTTATGAAGTCGAGGAATAGTGGATGTGGGTGGAGCACGGTGCTCTGGTATTCGGGGTGGAACTGTGTGCCGATGAACCATTTCATGCCTGGTATCTCGACAATTTCCACGAGGTCGCTCTCTGGGTTGCGTCCTACGCACTGCATACCGTGGCGTTCGTACTCTGATATGAATTTGTTGTTGAACTCATAGCGGTGGCGATGACGCTCCTGTATGTGGTCTTTCTTGTAGATGTCGAGCACTCGCGACCCTTGGCGCAGCATGCAGTCGAAAGCGCCGAGGCGCATTGTGCCTCCCATATTGGTGATGTCCTTCTGCTCCTCCATTATGTCAATCACGTTGTGGACGGTCTTTTCGTCCATTTCGCGACTGTTGGCGTCGGCATATCCGAGCACGTTTCTTGCAAATTCGATAACCATCATCTGCATACCCAAGCAGATGCCGAAAGTTGGAATATCGTGCGTTCGGGTGTATTTTATTGCCGTTATCTTGCCTTCTATTCCACGTTGTCCGAAGCCGGGGCAGATTACTACTCCGTCGAGTCCCTGCAGCTTTTCTGCCACGTTGTCCTCGTTGAGGTTTTCGGAGTTGACGAATTTCAGCACCGTCTTGCGGTCGTTGTATGTTCCAGCCTGCGAGAGGCTCTCGCGAATGCTCTTGTAGGCATCCTGCAGGTCGTATTTTCCTACGAGTCCTATCGTCACCTCTTCCGTAGCGTTGTTTCGACGCTCAAGGAAGTTGCGCCATGGTCCGAGGCTTGGCGTCTCGCCGACTGGCATGTTGAGTTTTCGCAGCAGGGCAGTGTCCAGTCCCTGGTTCTGCATGTTTACAGGCACCTCGTAGATTGAGGGCAAGTCTTCGCTCTGTACTACGCAGTCGATGTCGACGTTGCAGAACGAAGCCACTTTCTTCAGTATTCCTTCTTCGAGGTGCTTCTCTGTTCTCAGTACAAGGACGTCGGGCTGTATTCCCTGGCTTTGCAGTTCCTTCACCGAGTGCTGTGTGGGCTTTGTCTTCAGCTCGCCGGCAGCCTTGAGGTAAGGAATGTATGTGAGGTGTACGCAAACGGCGTTTCGTCCCAGTTCCCATTTCATCTGTCTTATGGCTTCGAGGAAAGGTGCACTCTCGATGTCGCCTATCGTTCCGCCTATTTCGGTGATGACGAAGTCGTAGTGGTTCTTCTCACCGAGGAACTTTATGTTGCGCTTTATCTCGTTGGTGATGTGCGGCACGACCTGTATTGTTTTTCCCAGATAGTCGCCTCTGCGCTCTTTGTCGATTACCGCTTTGTAGATTCTTCCTGTGGTCAGCGAGTTCGCCTTAGTGGTCTGAATGCCAGTGAAGCGTTCGTAGTGACCGAGGTCAAGGTCAGTTTCCATGCCGTCAACTGTCACATAGCACTCTCCGTGCTCGTAAGGGTTGAGTGTGCCTGGGTCGATGTTGATGTAAGGGTCAAACTTCTGGATTGTGATGTTGTAACCCCGAGCCTGCAGCAATTTGCCTATTGAAGACGAAATGATGCCTTTTCCAAGCGATGATACTACACCGCCGGTGACGAAGATGTACTTAGTGTCTGCCACGTTGTTTATAATTTAAGTGTTTATATTGTGTCGTGTTCCAATTACAAGGCGCAAAGTTACAAAAAAAAATCGAATGGAGCAAAGTAAAATGCATATTATCTCTTTTCGTTGTTAAAATTTCAATAAATTGGCTTAAACTCAGAATATTTTAGTAACTTTGCACCCAATTCTCAATAATATGCTGATGATTTCAAAACACATACTGATGGCTGTCTGCCTCTTCTTTGCAACGACAGCTTCGGCACAACGCCAGAAAACACAAAAGCAGAGCATTAGCCCTGTTGTTGCTGCCTACGTCGACTCTCTTGTGAAAAGCAAGGCAAAAATAGACTCGACCTTCGCCACAAAGGAACACACTACCGACGAGCAGTTCTTCCGACTGTTCACTCCCCTCACTTTCTATCATTCCACCGCAAAGAAGGCTCTTGCCATTGATTCTGACGAGACAAGTGGCGACAAGCTGGAAGATGCCATCGAGGATGCGTTGATGAATGTTTATCTGAAGCGCCCCGACCTTGTGGCTGTTACGGAGAAGGACTTGAAGCAGGCAGGAGGAATAAGGGAAGACTTCGACAAGCCGGTGAAACCGAAGGTAGACCTTTCGGAACATGTCAAGCCAATGCCCGATGCCGTGGACGACATTCCTGTAGATGTGATGATTCGCAAACCCAACTTCTGGTCTTATAGCGGCGACGGCAACCTGCAGTTCCTTCAAAACTATGTTTCAGGCAACTGGTATAAGGGTGGAGAGAGCAACTATTCTATGGTTGGCGCACTGACATTGAAGGCGAACTACAACAACAAGAGTGGAGTGAAGTTTGAGAACACTCTGGAACTGAAACTCGGATTCCAAACCTCGAAAGCCGACACTCTGCATAAGTTCAAGACCAACAACGACCTTATCCGCTACACTGGAAAACTTGGTCTTCAGGCTACGAAAGGTTGGTATTACACCTTGCAACTGCTTGCCTACACGCAGTTTACGCGTGGACTGAAGAGCAACGACAGCAAAGTGTATTCCGACTTCATGTCGCCCCTCAACATCAATCTCGGTCTTGGTATGGATTATGCCGTCAATGCGCTTAACGGAAAGCTGAAGGGCAACGTCAACCTCTCGCCCCTTTCGTTCAACTTCCGTTATGTGGGACGAAAGGACCTTGCCTCGCACTATGGAATCAGCGGCGACCACCAGACGCTTGAGGACTTTGGTTCGCAGCTTACCACCGACCTCACTTGGGTGTTGTCGGAATATGTGAGGTGGAAGACTCGACTCTATGCCTACACTACCTATAAAAGAACCGAGATAGAGTGGGAGAACACCCTCTCGCTTCAGGTGAGCAAATACATCAGTTCCAATATCTTCGTTTATCCACGCTTCGACGACTCCACTTCCCGCGACGAAGACCTTGGCTACTGGCAGTTTAAGGAGTATTGTTCGTTAGGCTTCACCTATTCGTTCTGACAACATAACTTGTCGCGGCACTGCTCCATAAGCCACTTTGGTGTGCTTGTGGCACCGCAGATGCCCACCGTCTCCACACCTTCAAGCCAGCTTGCGTCAATCTCTTCCGGACCTTCTATCTGTCGGCTGTTTGGATTCACCCGCCTACATTCGTTGAAAAGCACTTTGCCGTTGCTGCTCTTGTGTCCGCAGACGAAGAGCACAAGGTCGTGCCGAGCGGCAAAACAGCTGACGTTGGGCATACGGTTTGCCACTTGGCGGCATATCGTGTCGAAGCTCTTGAATGTAGCGTCGGGCGAGATGTGGCTTTGTATATAGTCGATGATGCGATGAAACTCGTCGAGCGACTTTGTGGTTTGTGAATATAGATAGATGTCGCGGGTGAAGTCGAGCGACATGACATCCTCAAAATGTGCTACAACAATGGCATTGCCTTTCGTCTGTCCTACAAGTCCGAGGACTTCGGCGTGTCCCGGTTTTCCGAAGATAACTATTTGTGCATCAGGACAAGTCTCGTATTGCTTTAGTATTCGTCGCTGCAGTTGAAGCACCACGGGGCAGGTGGCATCAATGATTTCTATGTTGTTCCTTTCTGCCAGTTCGTAGGTCTGTGGAGGTTCGCCGTGGGCGCGCAGCAGCACTTTCGCTTCGTGCAGCTGTGCCATTTCGTCGTGGTTTATCGTCACCAATCCCATGCGTCTTAATCGCTCACACTCCATACCGTTGTGAACAATGTCGCCAAGGCAATAGAGCTTCGAGCCCTTTGCCAGTTCCTCCTCCGCCTTTTTGATGGCAGTGGTCACTCCGAAGCAGAAGCCACTGCCATCGTCAATTTCTATTTTCAGCATTGTCTTGTTGCGGTTAGTGTTTCCCGAAGTAGTGGTTGAGCAGGTCGCCGGCGGCGGCAAAACTTGTCTTCTCGCCACCAAGCACTTGCGCCTCAGAGTTCTTCAGCATAGCCTTTATTTCGGGGTTGTTGTAGAAGCTGCGGTGGAGTTGTTCGTTGATAGTCTCATACATCCAATATTTGCTTTGTTCGTTGCGCCTGTACTGGAAATAGCCGTTTTGCTTCACGAAGTCCATGTATTCGTAGATCATGTCCCACACTTCCTTCACGCCAGTGCCGTAGAAACCACTGTAGCACAGCACCTTTGGCAACCAACCACTTTCGGGCTTAGGGAAGAAATGCAGTGCGTTGCGGAAATTCGTTGCCGCCATTTGGCAGCGGTCGACGTTCTCGCCGTCGCATTTGTTGATTACTATGCCGTCGCTTATTTCCATAATGCCACGCTTGATGCCCTGCAGCTCGTCGCCTGTTCCAGCCACCTGAATCAGCAGGAAGAAGTCGACCATGGAGTGGCATGCCGTCTCGCTCTGTCCCACACCAACCGTCTCGACGAAAATCTTGTCGAATCCGGCTGCCTCGCAGAGTATTATCGTCTCACGGGTCTTGCGTGCCACACCGCCAAGCGAGCCTGCCGACGGGCTGGGGCGAATGAACGACTTTGGATGCTGTGACAGCTTCTCCATGCGGGTCTTGTCGCCCAGTATGGAGCCTTTCGAACGTTCGGAACTTGGGTCGATGGCAAGCACAGCGAGCTTTCCTCCATGCTCTTCCAAAACGTGTGTTCCGAAGACGTCGATGGAAGTTGACTTTCCCGCTCCAGGCACACCGCTGATGCCTATGCGTATTGAGTTGCCGCTATGGGGCAGGCACTTCTCAATCACTTCCTGAGCCTTTGCCTGGTGGTCGGGGTTGACGCTCTCTATTAGTGTCACTGCCCTACTGAGGATAGTTACGTCGCCCTTTATGATGCCCTCAACCATTTCTGCGGCAGAAAGCTCACGGCGGCGTGCCCTCATTCGCTTTAGGTAAGGATTGACTATCGACTGCTGGGCCACACCGCTGTTTACTGTCAGTCCCTTATATTCTTCGCTGTTTTCAGGATGTATCATAGTTTTGTCACTTTAATTTCTATTTTAGGATTCTTGGGGTCGTTTGTAATCATCAGTATGCGTGGACGAGTGCGGGCTTTGAGATAGGCTTCGCGCTCTACGGTCACTTTCAGCGTTGTCCTTTCCCCTGGCTTCAACTCACGCTTTCCGAGTGTCAGTTTCAGTGCCTTCGAATACATGTGGAGCGACGAAATCTGCAGTTTTGTCTTTCCGTTGTTCACTATTTCCACTTTGTCCGTCACCTTGTCCTTCTGGCTGAAGTCGACGGCAATCTCGTTCTTCGACAGTGAGATTACCGGAGCGTTGAGTCGCTCGTAGTCAGACATCTGTGCAAACTGTGGCAATAGCACTGCCGAGACTGTCATCTCGTTGTCGCTGCTCACTTTCTCGCCCAGTTTGTTGGCAAGATAAACTGACGTCTCTGTTATGCCGTAGTTGTGCAGCTTGTCGGAGTTGAGCGTAATGGTTATCTTGCCCTGATGTTCGGGACGCAGATACTGCACCGACGATGTTGCTTCGAGATAAGGCGGAAGATGCATGAGGTTTGGTTCGAGCACCGTTGTTCCGTCGTTTATCATGTGCAGCTCTATTATCGGATGGTCACCCTTGTTGACATCGTCGAACTCCAGGTCGCGCTTGTCTATTCTAAGGCTGCCTATCTTGAAGGGGTATTCGCCAGAGAAGTCCGTCACTTCCTCCACCACGATGCCTTTCATCGAGAGGTAGGTGGGATTGTCCGAACCGTTGGCGTAGATGGCGGCCTCCTTGAAGAAGTGCCCCATTTGTCGGGCGTCGTAGGTCAGCTTAACGGTGAATTCGCCTCCAGCGGCAATCTCCTCTTTGGGATATTCCACCTTGAGGCATCCGCAGCTCACTCTTACGTCGTCAATCTTCAGTCGTTTTGAGCCTTTGTTCTTTATGTTGAAAACTGCTGTGGCTGGTTTGAAGTATTCCACCTTTCCACAGTCAATCTCGCCCTCCTTTACCGTAAGTTCCTGTGCTGAGGATGTTGTTGCCCCAAGCATAATCATCAGTGCTATAATCGTTTTTCTGTTCATATTCTTTTTTTTATTTTTGTGGGAGTGAGGAGAGAGAAGTGAGGAGAGAGAAATGCTCTCCCCTGATTGCGCTTCATTGCCTCCTCCTGCTCCTATAGGCAGTGGTAATCTCACTCCTCACTCCTCACTCCACACTCCTCACTCCTCACTCCTCACTCCTCACTTCCAACTTCTCCCCTCCCGTCGTTGCCTTAAACTCCGGAGCGTAGGCGCATTGTACAGTGCAAGTGCCGGTGTCGTAGGTTCCCTCTCGTCCGATGAAGTATTCGGTCTCGATGATGTGTCTACCCTTTGCCATGCGGTCGAAGAAGTAGTAGGTGGCGTTGTCCTTTGGCATGCAGTAGGCGCCGTTGCGGTAGCCGCTGAGCTGCTCTATTGGCTCCATGCACGAAGCGCGTCGGTCGGCAACCTCCACGAAGTCCATGTTGCGGTTGGCGTCAATGGTTATTCTCACTTTTATGCGAGCGCCGACCTTCAGTCCTTCTTTGGGTGCTATTATCTCGCGTTTCACCGAGAGTCCTTCGCCGCTCTTAGCCACCTTTGTCGACTCCTGCATAAACTGTGCGTAGACCGTTCCCCACGAGGTGCCTTGCGAAGTCTTCTCCACGGTCAGCTTCTTCTCCTTGCCGTAGTTCATCGAGGTTTTTTGGTAGCCTATACCTGCCGTTGCCTTTGGCATTTCGAGTGTGCGGTCGTCGATGGCAATCCTTGCCTCTTCCCTCTTGTCGAGAACGCCACTGTTGCCGAGCAGGAAGGCATTTATTGCGTCGATGCTGTTCACCGGAGTGTCCCATGTCTGAGTGCGCTTCTGTTGCAGCAGCCAGCGTTGCATCTCGCTTATTGCCGTCTTGTCCTTGGCGTCGCCCACTTTCCACAGTGCCTCTATGGCCGCCGTCTGTGTAGGTATCTTGTAGTCGCGCCATGTAGCGTTTGCCCTGTAAGAGTCGAAATAGCGTCCTTCGGCTTCGGTGCTTACCGTGTGTTCCACAATGCTCTTCAGGTAGGTCTTTGCCGTTCGGTTGTCGCCTTGGTGGTTGAACACTATTGCCGACATCGCATTTGCAAACATCGACATCGTGGTCTGTTCCTTCTTCAGCAGAGTCAGCAGATAGTCTGTCGTGGCTTGTGCCTGTCGTGTCAGTCGGCGGTCGAGTAGGGCGTTGGTGTAGAGATACTCCAAGGCGTGTGTGCCGGGGAAGCTGACATGCTTCGGGTCTTCCTGCTTCATGTCCTTCACCATCTTTGCCATCTCCTTGTCAAGGTAGTTCATTGCCTTGTCGAGCATGGCTCTTGCTTCCGTTGCCGATGTTGTCTTCTCCATTCGTGCCAGTATTGTGGCTATGCCTTGCGTCATCCAGAGGCTTCCCCTCATGCCTTGCCACCAGCTCCACGAGCCGTCGGTGTTCTGCAGCTTTTGCAGTTTGTCGAGAGCCGCTGCCATTCGTGCGTTCATGGCATTGTCGTCGAACAGCATTGCGAGTGCATACTTTTGTTCTGTCTCCTTGTTGGCGTCGTTCACCCATGGTGTCTCGCTGGTCACGATGTCCTTCAGTTCGAGGTTCTTGTCGAGGTTGCTTGCCAACGAGCCTTCTCCCGTCTTCTCGTTCTTCCAGAGTCGGAAGGTCTTCATCACGTCGGGATTCTGCTTTGCTATATGTTGTGCCAGGGCGTTGGCATAGAGCGATGCCGCCTGGTCGATGGCGTTGTTGTCGTGTGGTTGTGCCAATTGCGGCAGTGCTTGAACGACGAGCCATGCGGGGTTGTTGGTGTATTCTACGGTCAGTCGGCTTGTTGCGTCCTTCACGTCGAACAGCTTTTGCAGATTCACCGTTGTCGTCTCAGGCTTTGTCTGCGTGAAGGTCTTTGTCACTGTGACCATTTCCTTGTCGGGCAGCACGGCGATGTAGTGCTGTTCTCCGTCGCTGAAAGTCTTGCCGTTTGCCACCATGCGTATTATGAGTAGAGGATAGTGGTCGTCGGCGGTGAAGTCGAAGGCAGCCATGGTGGTCTTGTCCACTGCCACGCTGAAAGGCATGCTCTGCGTCTTTATCGTCTTTTCCGTTTCAGGGTCGATGATGTCCAGTCGCACTGTTCCCTCGATGTCGCGGTTGCCCGTATTGAAAATCTTTGCCGTCAGTTGTGTCTTGTCGCCTGTGCGGAGGAAGCGTGGCAGGTTGGGCTGCACCATTACCTCCTTCTGTGCCACCGTTTCGCCTTCAATGTAGCCTGTCATCATGTCGGTTGTGTTCGCCACTCCCATCATTCGCCATGAGGTCAGTGTCTCTGGCAGTGTGAACTTCAGGCCTATGTTGCCCTGTGCGTCTGTAGTGAGGTGTGGGTAGAAGAAAGCCGTCTCGCTCATGTTCTCGCGTATGTTCTCGTCCTGTGGCGTAGAGTCGTCGTAGGCTTTCTCGTTGCCATTGCCCTTGGCATCCTCTTTCGCCATTGGTGCTGCGGCTGCATCGTTTGCATCTGCTAACCTCATTTCTGTGGAGGCATCCTCAATTTCCACTCCGCTGCTCTTCGCTGCCATTAGTTTTGCCGTGCCCATTCTGCCCGAGGTGAGGACGTTGAAGGAATAGAGCGTGTGGGGGAAGAACAGACCGTCGCAGAAGTGGCTGAACTCGAAGGCATGGGTGGCATACTTGCTGTAGTTCATCGATGCGTAAGCCGAGCGGTTGTAGCTGCGCGGACTTTCCCATGTCAGATAAGGCATCGGCAGCCAACGGCTTACGTCCAACGACCACTTGTGGTCGGTAATCTGGTCGAGCGACTTGTCGTACATTGTTGCCATCATGCGTGCGTCGGCAGGCTTGCCGTCGGGCTTGGTGACGTTAAGTTGCCAAGTCTCTTCCTGCCCAGGCAGCAGACGGTCGCGGAAGGTTGTCCACTTCAGCGTCAGACGGCGGTCGGGCACTGGGCGTGCGATTTGGGTAGTGTATCGGTGCATCCTGCCGTCCTTCACCCATGCGAAGGTCACGGCGAGTCCGTTGCCGTACTCCTTCTTGTAGTGCAGCTTTCTGTTCAGCAGTGCGTTGCTCTTGTCCACCGAGCCTTGCTCTATCACCTTGTCGTTAGCCACAAGGCTGTAGACGATGTGAATGTCGTCCGACGAGCCTGCCTGGACGGTAACGTCGCCGTTGGAAGGGAATTCCGTTGCGGAGCAGTAGAACCACTCGTCGGTCTTGGTGCATGGCACCTTGTCGTCGAGTCCGAAGACGATGAACTTCTGTGTCAGCGTGTCGCTGTCGCATATTGCCTTCAGCGTGTGCTCGCCCGAAGCCAGCCTCTTGCCGAGGGCTATTGGCTTCATTGTCTGTCCCGTAAGCCATTCGCCGTTGTCGACGGTAAGCCTTACGTCGGTGCTTACCTCAATGCCGGCAGCGTTTTTCAGGCTTATGGTTATGCTCTTCAGGCTGTCGGCAAGTTCCTTCTCGCCTATGCTGCTGCTTATCGCCGTGGTTCGTGTGCCCAGTGGCAGGGTCATTGTCCCTATGCGTGTCTCGCCGCTGATGTCGGTCACGTCGGCTGTCACTGTGAAGTTGTAGAACATCCTCGTCAGCAGCGACACCTCGGGCAGTATCATAGGCATCTCAACGTCGAAGCGGCCCTCGCCGTCGGTCACTGTCTCGCCGCTCTTCATCACCTCGCCGCCGTTGTTTCCCCCGTCTCTGTTCCACATCCACCATACGGCTTTGTTTCGTGTCACCTTGTAGCTCACCCTTGCCCCTTGCACAGGCACTCCGGCGTATGACAGAGCCTTGCCTTGCAGCTGCAGCGTGTCGCCGTTCTGGTAGCGTGAGTTCACCTTGGGAAATTCCACCTTGAATGTCGGACGTTTATACTCTTCCACTCTGATGGTACGCTGGGCGTTGTCCACCACTATTTGGTATGTTCCGTTCAGTCCTCCTTCGGGCAGTGTGAATTCTGTTGCCACTGTGCCGTATTTGTCGGCTGTCAGCGTCTTTTCGCTTATTGTCTTGCCGCTGTGTGTGTCGAAGAGCGACGCCTTCACCGTGCGTCCTTCGTCAGCCACTGCCGTTATCCAGTTCTCGTTGCGGTAGCACACTGCCGCTACGTGGACTGTCTGTCCGGGACGGTAGATGGCGCGGTCGGTGAACACTTCCGTCGTCGAACTCTTTCCGTCGCCCTTGTTTTCGTAGTAGGCGGCATAGACGTTCTGTGTTGGTGCCGCCTTGTCGGTGGCGGTGTAGGCAAATTCGTTTTGCGGCCATCGCTTCTCGTGCTTGTAGGTAGCCTCACCGTTGCGGTCGCAGTGCAGTGTCTTCCTTGCGTTGCCCTCCTTCACGTCGATGCTTGCTCCCGAGAGAGGCTTTCCTGTTGTCCGGCTCACCACAACGTATCTTGTCTGGTTGTCCGGCTGCGCTTGTTTCATCAGGTAGACGTCGCTGACGTAGAGCATTGCAAACCTCGATTGTATCGAGGGTAGCGAAGTGATTTCCACTACATAGACTCCCGTAGGCAGGCCTTCAATGGTCAGCGAGTCGGTGAATTTCTCGTAGTTGGGATGGTAGGCGAACTGCTTTGTCACGCTGAGTGGCTGCTGTGCGTTCTTCAGGTGCGCCTTGTGCTTCTTGAACTGTTCGGGCGTTGTTATGCTTATTCCGCTGTTGCCCTGCATGTCGGTGCTGTAGATGTTGACTGTCACCGACTTCATGTTCACCACGTCTCTCAGTGCCACCTTTACGGGCTTGTCGGGCATGGCTGTGGGGCTTGCCATTGTGGCTGTGAACCTTGGGTTTGTCAGTGCCCTTTCCTCGTTGCGCATCTGTCCTGCGTTCTGCCATGCTCCCCAGTTGTCGAGAATGTAGTGTATGTAGGTTATGCGGTCCTCCACCTTTACGTCCTGGCATTGTGTCATGGCGTAGTATCTTTCTATCGCCACTTCGCCTGCCACGTCGAGGTCTTTGTAGATGTTGATGAGCGAGTCGAGCGAATAGATGCGTTGCGACTTCTTTATCGTCTTCTCCCGCCTGTAAGTGTCGCCCGAGTTCTTCTTCAGCTCGTAGAGAGCCATGATGCACGCTGCACGTCGGTTGCCCGACGTCTCGTAGTGCTTGCCTGCCTTGCCGAACTGCCTTGTCTCGTAGGCTATGACGCTCAGCAGGTCGCTGTTGAACACCGCGTCGTTGTATCCTTCCACCACGAGCGGCTTGTAGCCGTCGGCCTTTGTCGCTGCCAGCGTCTCAGTGTCTGCCATGGCTTCTTGCGCATAGGTGTCGCACAGCTGTTTCCAGTCGTCGTCGGCCTGTGCCTTGAACGATTCATAAACCTTGCTCAGCACAGCCGTCATCACTGCCTTTGCCGCCTTGTCGCTGGTCCCGTTCCTTTTGGCTTCGAGTCGTTCTATGGCGGGTTTCAGCGAGTCCGACGATATTTCATACCAGTACTGCATTGCCATTGCCTCTGCCTTCAGCAGTTGTCCGTAAGCCTTTTCCTGGCTTGCGCGGTCTGAAATCTGCTCGAGCAGCTGCAATGCCGTCTTCGGCAGGTCGTTCTGTTCCGCCTCGCTCACCTGTTTCCACAGTGTCGAGTAGCTTTTCTGTGCCATTGTGGCCATTGGTGCCAGCACGATGGCGAGTATCAGTGAAAGGATAAATTTCTTCATGTTCTTAGCTTTTTTAGAGTTATGCAATGTAAACAACCCATAGGCTGAAACCTTGCACGAATAACACTACAAAGATACTGCTTTTTTTTTACATGCCAAAATTTATTCGGCATTATTCTCCCGATTTTGTATTTCTTTAACCAATATGGTGTTCCCTTGGTCAATGTGCGTCTCCCATAAGGTTGTGTATTTTTAGCAAGGATTTTCGGAAATTACGGTTAAATAGTCGTAATTCGTACAAAAAAACGAGAAAAAGTCGTTTTGTTGTACGAATTATTACTATATTTGCGCCAAAATTGATATTTGCTTGCATAATGAAGACATTAAAAGATATTGGCACAGTGCCTTTCGACCTAAGCGTGTTGCAGTCGTTCTACCCTGACTGCAAACACATCACCGACAAGGCAATAAGACTTGAAACAGAAGGCACAATAGTGCGTCTGAAGAAAGGACTGTATGTAGCGAATACTGATGACGGCACGCTCTCACACGAACTGTTGGCAAACCATCTCTATGGACCTTCGTATGTCTCCATGAGTTGGGCACTGTCTTGGTATGGTCTTATTCCCGAAAGGGTATATCTCATCCAGTCGTTGACAACCAAACATTCGCGCAAATTCAGCAATGCCATCGGGACGTTCCATTATCAGAATTGTCCTGACGACTATTTCCCAATAGGCATAACAACCCAAGGCAAGGGAACAATTCATTATCTAATAGCCTCACCCGAGAAAGCCCTTTGCGATTACATCTGTTATCACAAGGTTACGCTCCGCTTTATGAAGGAAGTTGGAACTTTCTTGGAGGAAGACCTGAGATTTGACACTGACATAATCCCAGACTTGAACCTTGACATAATCCGCAAATGCGTAGAAACAGGCAGAAAGTCAAATACATTATCAACACTTCTAAAATTTCTGAAATATGACAGACATATTTGAATCTATGCTTTCAGCTTATCCGACAAGCACTCCACAAGAACGCCGAAACGCCACATACGAGGTGATGCAACAGATTGTGTTGTGCGGACTACAGCGTGGAGGTTTCTTCAAGGAAGCCGCCTTCTATGGTGGCACTTGTCTGAGGATATTCCACGGATTGAGACGTTTTTCAGAAGACATGGACTTTTCCCTTCTCAAGAAGACCCCCGACTTCAATCTTGAGACTTATTTCCCCGCCATAATCGAGGAATGTAAGATGCTTGGACGTGAAGTGGTAATAACCAAGAAGGACAAACGCAACTTCGGAAAGGTTGAATCGGCATTCCTAAAGGACAACACAGAGGTATATAACCTTTCGTTTCAAACCGAGAAATCACTGAAAATCAAGATTGAAGTTGACACCATGCCACCCCTTGATTTCAACACCGAACAGCATATATTGCTCTTGCCACACTCCTTCACCACACGTTGTTTCTCACTACCTGATTTATATGCTGGTAAGATGCACGCATTAGTGTTCAGACAATGGAAAACAAGGATAAAAGGGCGCGATTGGTATGACTTTGAATGGTATGTGAGATACAAGGTGCCACTTGATTTCAGGCATCTGCAGATACGTGCAAAAGAATTCAACGGCATAAGCCTGACACGCGAACTGTTTATGGAGAGGCTACGCGAAAGACTTGCAACTGCCGATATGGAAATGGTGAAGCAAGATGTCTTGCCTTATTTGAAAGACAACTCCGAACTGGACATTTGGTCGAACGACTATTTCCTGCAATTAGCCGACATGATTGTTTTCCAGTAACTAAACTTTGCTTTTCCTTTGAGCTTTGCTTTTCCTTTGAGCTTTGCTTTTCCCTTCGGTCAGCGGCCGTTGGTTCAGCCCGTACTCCCAACCGTACAGGTCGAAAAAGTTCAGTCGGTAATCTCTGTAGCGCAGAAGCGTAAAAATGTTAAACTGCAAGTTGTCGTTTTGTTAATTTCCGCCCCTTTGCTTCCTTCGGCATTCCTTCGGCATTCCTTCGAGATTCCTTCGAGATGCGTTCGAGACGTTGAAGCGCGCTTTGATTCATTTTTACGGTGAAAAGGAATGAAGATAGTTTCATATATGCAAGTAGCCTGCGAATTGTTTTCTTCTCATTTAGATAGATTAATAATGAATGTTATTTACAACCATTTCCTCTAAGCTCTGTAGGGTGATTGGTGTGGTTATGCCATTAAATATGCCATTATGCCAGCTATTATGCCATTAAGAAAATCTCGGAA